>JBILGK010000003.1:0-158773 GCA_044351065.1 Cyanobium sp. | reverse complement strand
AAGTCGCTGCCTGATATCCCCACGAGGGAAGAGGTTCACTTCTTAATCAATTCCGTCAGGAAAGTGCGCTTCCGCATCTTTCTGCTTGTGGTTTATAGCTTGGGCTTAAGAACCACAGAAGGCCTGATGCTCGAGGTAGGTGATGTCGATGGCAGCCAACACAGGGTTCATATTCGCAATAGCAAAGGTGGCAAAGATCGCTACGTGGTCTTGCCCGAGCTGACGTTACAAGCGCTGCGTCGATTCTGGACGACCCATCGTCATCCCAGGCTGTTACACAAGAAATGTGCACGGCGGGGAGAAATGGCGTCCGGGACGGCGCTATGCGCAACAGGCTCCTAGGCGATATCGCCCCGTCGCAAGGGATGTCCAAATCGGCCAGGGCTCAGGCTAGAGGCTGATGTGGGCAGAGGAGATTTACTTGACTATCATATAACCTGCAGGAGATGTGATTTCTTAGTTGCCTTGCCTCAAAAAGCTCCCTGCTTAGGTTCCGGTAGAATCGATGCAAACAGCTTAATCCGTGCCGCCAAGCGTTTCACTGCGAATGAGACCCTCATCCTTCGTGATCCTGACCATCCGGCCGCGGCCGCCGCCTCCCATCCACATCTCAAAGATTGCACTGAAGCCCTCGCTGGCCGTGATGATCATCCAGGCGCTGTGATGGCTTGAGCCAAGTTAAGCAACCGCTGCTGAGAGGATGGATTGTTCAGGTACGTCTGAGCAGTTTTGTACAGCTTATCCAATGTTTCCGGATCAGCCTGGAAGGCCGATACCGGCTCGGTGTAGACAGGCTGGTAGCGTTGATATCTATCTCCGAGCAGGCTCGATGCTATGAAGTCAATCGAATCGGCTGAGCCATCCGCGCAGACCTGATATAAAGGAATGCTTTTGACAAGATCTGCCCAGGCCAAAACACCCCAGTTCTTGACATCCTTAGGAGTGATCCTGCGCCCTGACTGTCCGGTGCCGAAGGAAGCGACAAGCAGATTCGGGTAAGTGGCGTTTTCTTGCTCCGGCCCAGATTCTTGTGAATATCTGCTGAATTGTTCGGCAACAGCACAGAGTGTTGGATTATTTGCCAACACTCCTCCATCGATCAAAGGAAGGCCATCGTCAGGAATCAATCTTTCCAAGTCTCCCTCCACGTTGCCACCAGATTTATGAGCTGCCAAGAATTGCGGTTCCTTAAGTAAGAAGCCTGGATAGGCGGCGGGAGCTGCCGCCGATGCCCGACAGACTTGCCAGACAGGGACTTTTGCGCTTTTGCGACCTGCGCTCTTAAAGACAATAGCTTTGCGATTGTACGTGTCATAACTAACCACAAGCACTTCTTTCGGCAGGGCGCCGAACAACAGGTCGTCAGGGAAAACCTCTGGAAGACGTAACACGGACTCTAAACCTTTGGCTTCATACAATGGCTGCGAGAAATGCCCTTTTTTCATGCGCTCTAGCAACTCCCCCGCCCAGAAGGCTAAATTCATTTTGGGAAAGATAATGTCTCCCTTGGTTTCATAGAATCTTCGGATCTGCGTGGCACTCATTCCGCGTGCGAGGCCACAGGCGATGATGCTCCCAGTCGATGTACCCGCGAATACGTCAAAACATTTGTGGAGAGAAGAGGTCGGATTAATCCGTTGGATTTCTTTTTCTAGGGTTTCAAGAATGATTGCAGTGAGCAGTCCACGAATTCCACCGCCATCACAGGACAGAATTTTGATTTGGGTTGTCATGGCTATGAAACCTGGTGATTCCTGGTAGGGCTACCGTCGGCAAGGACTGTTTGAAATGCTGACGGCCAGTACTGGCATTGTGGTGCAAGGCAGGGGCAGGCAGTTCGGATGCGCAAGCAATTGTTACCGACGGCATGATGCTGGTGGAGCCACCCCACCCTCTGTGACGGAACGTAAGCTGCGATGTTGAAGGATGAAGCAAGATCGCTTATTCTTATCAGGTCTGACGCATTCTAAGTTAACAGAAGTTGTCTATCATCCTATTGAAATTCTTGCTTGTGGCCTGACTAATGACAACTTCCAGGATCCGGCTGCAGAAGTCGGGGGCCACGCTTGGCTGCTGTACCGTGTTTCATGCCAGCAAGGCAGCATTGCGCTGTCGTTGCCAGGAGGCTGTAGTTGGTTGATGGTTCAAGTCCGTCAGACAGAGCGGTTCGTCCGATGGCTTGCAGGTCTGCGTGATCTTAGGGGCCGGGCGTAGGTGATGGTTAGATCTGACCGCCTCATCGGCGGCAATCCTGGCGACATCAAGCCCGTTGGGGCAGGCGCCTCGGAGTTGCGGATCAACTATGGCCCTGGGAACAGGGTCTACTACCTGCAGAAGGGAACTGAATTGATCATTCTTTTGGCTGGCGAAGATTAGAGATCACAAGCCAAGTCATTGATGATGCCCTTCTGTTGGCAGACAGCCTGACGGAGGAGACCTGATGAAAACCACGACCACCCCCTACGACGTTGCGGAGCATCTACGCACACTTGAGCAGATGGAGGCCTACCTGGATGCCTGGATCGAAGAGGCGGATGAGGATGCGGCCTTCATTGCCAAGGCCCTGGGCGACATTGCTTATGCCCAGCGAATGACCCAGGTGGCCAGAGATTCCAGACTGGCCAGTGAGCGCCTTTACATGGTTTTGTCTGGAGAGCGCCGCCCGAGCTTCGCCACGATCCTGAAGGTGGTCACGGCCCCGGGTCTGAAGTTGAGTGGGAGTGTGAGAAGCGAGGCGGAGGTGACTTGAGTCTTGGAGATCAGGCATGGGTCCGCAAATGTTGCTTGTGGAGCCCAGCCACACCAAGCCTGACGGCCGCGTTGGCAGTTCGCGAAAATCTGCCCGTGAACTAACTTGTTGCGGGCTCGCACCGCGATGAGGTCCACCCCGCGGGAGCAAACACCCATCGCAGGAGTGGGCCAGAGAGCTTCTTTGAACTGGGGAGCGATGGCGAAACGCCTCGCCCCGGGGGTCAACCTTCCCCCAGCCGTGCCGCCAGCACTGCCAGATACAAATCCTCTGGAATCTCCCTGATGTCGTACTCCGCCGGCAGAAAGCCATGTATGTGGCGGTGCACCACCATCCAGCAGTTGCGCTCCGGGTCGGCGCCGCTGCCGTCGAAGTCGCGGGAGGCTTCGGCCAGCTCGCGCACCAGCTGCGGATCGGGAGGGGGTGACGACTTCATGGCGAGAATCATGCCAGCCAAGCAGAGGCGACGGGATGGGGAACGGAAAAGGGCTCACGCGGGCGATGCTCGCCGCTGCGGTGCTGCTGCTGGCGGCTTCCGCGCCTGCCGGCGCCCAGAGCCCGTCGCCGAACCAGCCGCAGGCCATCCCCTCCCCGCTCGGCCTGCCCCCATCCCCCTGCCCGCGGATCGGCACGCGCACCACGATCCAGCCCCTGCGCATCCAGCCGCGCCAGGTGGCGGCCAAGAACCGGATGGGCTGCCTGTCGGCGGAAGACGCCGTCTACGGCCCGGACGGCTGCCCGATCCGCTTTTGCGGCACTCAAACTCCCCGCCTGGCCCTGCCCGGCCAGCCGGCGGCCCAGCCGCCCGCCGCTCAACCGCCGCCGTAGGCCACCTGGCAGGCGGCATTGAGCAGCTGGGCCTGGGCGGCGCTCTGGGGCGGCTGGCCGTTGAGCAGCCCCAGCTGGCAGTTGGCGGCGGCCATCACATTCACCTCACCGCCGCTGCCGTAGCTGAAGCTCACCCCATAGGTGCCCACCGATTCCACCGTGCCGTAGTTGAGCAGCCAGGTGGTGCCGGGCACCACAAACACCGTGCGCTGCTGGTTGGCCGCCTGATTCACCAGCTCCGTGATCGCCACGCCGGTGGCCAGGCCCGCCAACCCCCAGGCGGCGGCACTGCCCCCCCACCATCCCCAGCTGGCCGGGCTCCAGGCGTACCAGCCGGTGTGCCAGGGGCGGCTGCCCCAGTAGCCGCCGTTCGACCAGGCGCCGTTCCAGCCGTGGTAGTCGCGGTTGTAGAAATTGTTGTTGATGTCGACGTTGCGGTTGATGTCGAGCGAGCGGTTGCCGTCGGTGTTCGTCCAGGCGGGCCGCACGCCGGGGCCGTAGGCGGGATGCCAGCCCTCGTAGCCGTTGCGCCAGGTGTCGCTCGTCGGTCGGGCGCCCCCCCAGGAGCCGCCGCCGAAGTGGTAGAAGCCGCCGCCGCGGGGCCCCGCCACCGCAAAGCCGCGGGCTGCGGCGGGCCGCGTCGCCGGGAGGAGGGGGGAAAGGGCCGTGAGGCTCAGCAGCAGGGCCGCCACGGCGGGGCGGGGGGAAGGAAGAGACGGGCGCACGGGGAACCGGGCGAAACCGCCCGACGAGCTTTGCCCTCTCTAGCAATCCCCCCCGGAGCCATGCCCCCCTCGGGCGGTTGTCTTCCCATGTCAGTCCGGTCCTCCCCCTCGGCCCCGGTGCTCTGCCGTCCATACGGTGCCTGTAGAGCGCCACGCACCTCCCCCGACCGGAGACCCCATGAATCCCACCGCCGAACTGTTCACCGAAAAGGCCTGGGCTGCCGTCGTCGACGCCCAGCAGCGCGCCCAGCAGGCGAAGCAGCAACAGATGGAGAGCGAGCATCTGCTGGCGGCCCTGATCGGCCAGCAGGATCTGGCCACCCGGATCCTGGCCAAAGCCGGTGTGGATGTGGGCACCCTCAGCCAGAAGCTGGACGCCTTCCTCGCCGCCCAGCCCAGCCTCAACACCGCGCCCACCAACATCTACCTGGGCAAGGGCCTCAACACGGTGCTGGATCAGGCCGATGCCCTCAAAAAAAGCTTCGGCGACAGCTACATCGCCATCGAGCACCTGCTGCTCGCCCTGGCGAGTGATGAGCGCTGCGGCAAGCAGCTCTTCAGCCAGGCCGGCACCAACGCCGAGAAGCTCAGGGAGGCGGTGCAGGCGGTGCGCGGCAACCAGCGCGTCACTGATCAGAACCCGGAGGGCACCTACGAATCCCTGGAGAAATACGGCCGCGATCTCACCGCCGCCGCCCGCGACGGCAAGCTCGATCCCGTGATCGGCCGCGATGAGGAGATCCGCCGCACGATCCAGATTCTTTCGCGGCGCACCAAGAACAACCCGGTGCTGATCGGCGAGCCCGGCGTGGGCAAGACAGCGATCGTGGAGGGCCTGGCCCAGCGGATTGTGAACGGCGATGTGCCGGCCGCGCTGCAGAACCGCCAGCTGATCGCCCTCGACATGGGCGCCCTGATCGCCGGTGCCAAGTACCGCGGTGAGTTCGAGGAGCGCCTCAAGGCCGTGCTCAAGGAGGTCACCGCCTCCGAAGGGCAGATCGTGCTCTTCATCGATGAGATCCACACCGTGGTGGGCGCGGGTGCCACCGGCGGCGCCATGGATGCCAGCAACCTGCTCAAGCCGATGCTCGCCCGCGGTGAGCTGCGCTGCATCGGGGCCACCACCCTCGATGAGCACCGCCAGCACATCGAAAAAGACCCGGCCCTGGAGCGCCGCTTCCAGCAGGTGTTCGTGGATCAACCCACGGTGGAGGACACCATCTCGATCCTGCGCGGCCTCAAGGAGCGCTACGAGGTGCACCATGGCGTGCGCATCGCCGACAACTCCCTCGTGGCCGCCGCCGTGCTCTCCAGCCGCTACATCGCCGATCGCTTCCTGCCGGACAAGGCGATCGACCTGATGGATGAGGCCGCCGCCCGCCTGAAGATGGAGATCACCTCCAAACCGGAGGAGATCGATGAACTCGATCGCCGCATCCTGCAGCTGGAGATGGAGAAGCTCTCCCTCGGTCGCGAATCGGATGTCGCCAGCCGCGACCGGCTGGAGCGGCTGGAGAAGGAGCTCGCCGAGCTGGCCGAACAGCAGAGCGCCCTCAACGCCCAGTGGCAGCAGGAGAAGGGGGCGATCGATGAACTCAGCGCCCTCAAGGAGGAGATCGAGCAGGTGCAGCTGCAGGTGGAACAGGCCAAGCGCAGCTATGACCTCAACAAGGCAGCCGAGCTGGAGTACGGCACCCTGGGCGACCTCAACCGCCGCCTGGCCAGCAAGGAGGCGGAACTGAACACCAGCCACGACGGCAAGAGCCTGCTGCGCGAGGAGGTCACCGAGGACGACATCGCTGAGGTGATCGCCAAGTGGACCGGCATCCCGGTGGCGAGGCTGGTGCAGAGCGAGATGGACAAACTCCTGCACCTGGAGGACGAACTGCACACGCGCGTCATCGGCCAGCAGGAGGCGGTCTCCGCCGTCGCGGATGCGATCCAGCGATCCCGCGCCGGCCTGAGCGACCCGAACCGGCCGATCGCCAGCTTCCTTTTCCTCGGCCCCACCGGTGTGGGCAAAACGGAGCTCTCCAAAGCCCTCGCCTCCCAGCTGTTCGACTCCGAGGAGGCGATGGTGCGGATCGACATGAGCGAATACATGGAGAAGCACGCCGTCAGCCGTCTGATCGGAGCCCCTCCGGGCTATGTGGGCTATGAGGAGGGCGGCCAGCTCACCGAAGCGGTGCGCCGCCGGCCCTATGCGGTGATCCTGTTCGACGAGGTGGAGAAGGCCCACCCCGATGTGTTCAACGTGATGCTGCAGATCCTCGATGACGGTCGCGTCACCGATGGCCAGGGCCGCACCGTGGATTTCACCAACACCGTGCTGATCCTCACCAGCAACATCGGCAGCCAGTCGATCCTCGATCTCGCCGGTGATCCGGGCCGCCACGCCGAGATGGAGCGGCGGGTGAATGACGCCCTGCGCGGCCACTTCCGGCCCGAATTCCTCAACCGCCTCGACGAAACGATCATCTTCCACAGCCTCAAGGCGGAAGAGCTGCGGCAGATCGTGGAGCTGCAGGTGCAACGCCTGCGCAAGCGGCTGGAGGAGAAGAAGCTGGGCCTGCAGCTCGACGCCGCCGCCCTCGACTGGCTGGCGAATGTGGGCTACGACCCGGTCTATGGCGCCCGGCCGCTCAAGCGCGCCATCCAGCGCGAGCTGGAAACGCCGATCGCCAAGGCGATCCTCGCCGGCAGCTTCCCGCCCGGCGCCACCATCGATGTGGCGGTGGAGGGCGAGGGTGAAACCGCCAGACTGCGGTTGCAGCCGGCCGAGCCGGCTCGCCTGCCGGTGCTGGTCTGAGGCCGCCTTCGAGCCTGGACACGGCGAGAGATCGCGGTTGGTCCCCTTCGCCAGCTTGCCTGGCCAAGGGGACCACTTTTCGCCAGTGCAACGATCAATTGCTGGCGCAGACCTGATCGATCCACAACTCCTGACCACCGATGCTCACATCGCGCAGGTTCGGACCTTGAATCGTGACAAGGCCACGGCGACCACCCGGTACGGCCGCAGAGCTGGCACTGATCCCAAAGCCAGCGATCGCGGCCGGAGGAGTGCTGAGGTTGCCCATGAAGGGGGCCTGGCCATTGATCGCCAGGTTCTCGAGTCCACCGAGATCCAGGTAACGGAAGGTCAGGCGAGTGGGGCGGAAGGGAAGGGCGAAGAAATGGAAGCGCATGGCAATATTATTCAAGCGCAGCGCTCGCGGCGGTGTGGCGAACGCAGTCGGTGGATTCTCCACCCGTGCCAGGTTGAAGAAGCTGCCGCCTGCCGGCGTGGCGAACCGTTCCACCGAGCCGATCAAGCCGCTGGCAAACAGCACCACGCTGCCTGGTGTTTGACCCAGCGGCGTGCCGTAGGTGGTGCCCGCGGCCGGGGTCGGCTCAAAGTTCACGCAGGCCGAGGCGGCGCTTGCCTGCGGGGCGTTGGTCAGCAGCAGCGCGCCGCTGCAACCGCTCGCCAGGCAGGCATGCAGCACCCGATGGAGAGTGGATGGGCGAAGTGAAGACATGGCGGAAAGACTCAGAACTGCTTCAGCCTGGCGAGCAGGGAGTGAAGGGCCCTTGATCAGAATCTTGATCGTCTGTGATCTTGATCACACCATGGCGTTGAGAAGCTGATCGATATTGGCGATCGCAATCTGGCTGCGCACCGGGTAATGAACCCCAACCTGGGCCGTGATGTTGACGTTGGAACGCCGCTCAAACACCATCACGATGTCGGAGCCGCCGAAAAGAAAGGATGAAATCATCTCACCTTTGCCAACGATCTTGCCAACCACTTCCGCTTGCAGCTTGGCATTGATCAGGGCCACCTGCTCCTCGTAGCCGCGACCCTCCCGTTCCGCCTGATTCAGGCGAATCAGCTCCTGGCTGCCAGGTTTCACGAAGGCAACCGAGGAGACGTGCGCCATCCCCAACGGCAACACCGCGATTTTCCCGATCGCTGTTTGCAACACGAACAAGCCCCTGCATTGCACGAATTGATAGCCGGTGGGATCTTGGGCATCGAGATAGCGGCTTGGAATCACCGCGTTCGCCAGGCTGGAAGCTTCGCTGGCTTGTTGCTCGGGCTCAAGGATATCAAGATCCACCTCCAGATAGACCTGACCGGGGATGAAGCGAGCCTCAAGGATCGTGCCGGCGGCGGGCGCGTGTTGACGGTGGTAGTCAAAAATATTGAGAAAGCTGTGCACCAAAAGACCACCATCAAACGCATCGGCATAGGCCGAGCCCTGCAGCAATTCTGGAATCGGCCAGGCCACGTGCTTCACCACAATCGAGGCTGCCGCTGGCATCGGTTCGCCTACGGCGGTGCTGATCGTCCACTGGCCCACAAATGTTGATTCGGCTGGGAAAACGATCAGGCGCGGCTCATTGGGCTGGGCGACGGGCCGGAGCTGATCGATATCCTTGAAGGTTCGCGAGAACCATTGATTGAAGCTTTTGTAGCCACTGATTCCACCCTCGCCGCCGTCATAGTCTTGATAGGCATATTCCGGTCCGAATTTGTAGCTCTCAAGATACTGGGCTGATTCGGGCGTGTCGAGAAACTCTCCCCACTCCACCGCAAACTCCCGTAACCACAACGAAAGCGGCGTTAGGACCTGGCCAGCTACGGGTTCAATCGGGCTCTGCAGGGCGATGAGCTCGGGTTGGTTGAAATAGTAATAAAATTGCGTCACCCGTAGATAGTCCGTGCGCTCGTGATAGATCTGATCTTGCCATTCCCACACCCGCAGCTCTGGAATCCAGGTGACCAGGGTATCGAGATACCAGTAGAACTGAGCCAGCGTGCGGATGCATTCGAGCTCTGGAATATGCTGCTCGCACACCCTGGCAATCGCCGCTTCAAAGGCGCCCCCATAGCCATTGTTCTGGATTAAGGTTTGCAGTCTCTGATTGATCGGCTGTTGGGGTTCGTAGCCATCGCCCACTGCCGGCAGATCCTTCAGGAATCCTGGCGCCTGACAGGCCGCCACGGAGCTGCCGTGCCGATCCAGGCGCCGGGCTTGGGGCGGCGAGACCGGCCGCCATCTCAGGCGGCCCCCGGATGGTTTGCGGTCCATTCCAGCGGGGCAAAGCAGCCCAAACCTAAGCCGAGCTTCCCCTGATCGCATCAATCCCGGCCGCCAGGGTCCCCCGGTAGAGGAATCCGAAGGCTAATCAGCAATCGGCGACGCGCAGCTTGCACCGCCGCACGCCGTTCACCAGGCTGCAGGCAGGCAGTCAGGTCGCCGGCGAGGGTCTCGCTTTGTCAATCGATCGGCTTCCGCCCTCCGCAGCCGCCCTAATTTGGGATGGTTGTGATCGGGTCAGTCCATGTCTCAAGAGCAGCGTGCGCGTCACTCCGCAAACCTTGGGTCTCCAACCCTTTCTGGAGCAGTTTCTTCCCAGCTGGCTGGTCTTGATCAGCAGGATCTGCCCCTCGAGCTTTCCGAGCATGAGCTGCGGGGCATTCGCGGCGGCAGTGCATCGATTAAATCGAACAGCAACACCATTAAGCGTTGAGCCCCTCTTCGCCCCAGAAGCGAGGGTTAGGCCGCGGTGCCGGTGATGCTGTCTATGCGCCGGGCCAGGGCCACATCCAGATCCGAGAGTCCGCCGGTGTCGTGGGTGGTGAGGGCGATCGTCACCCGATTCCAGACGTTGCTCCACTCCGGGTGATGGCCCAGCGCTTCGGCGGCCAAGGCCACACGGCTCATGAAGCCGAAGGCCTCGGAGAAATCGGCGAAGCGAAACTGCCGCTGCAGCTTGCCCTCCACCAGCCCCCAGGCGGGCAGGGCGCTGGCCAGGTCGTCGATCTGCGCGGGGGTGAGGGGCTGGGCGGCCATGGCGGCGGACGGGGGGCGGCGGGTCAGCGTCGTATGTAGCGCAGGAACCCCACCACGGCATGGAGCAGCGGCGGCGCGACGAGGGCGAGGAAATACAACTTGCGCTCGGTGGGCTGCAGTTGCCAGACCAGCAGCCAGAGCAGGACGGAGATCAGCAGCGTCAACAGCCACAGCCGGGGCGGGCGTTCAGCGCGCCGCCACCAGTACCAGGCCTCCTTCGGTCCCACATGCTGGCGCCAGAGCACCTGGCCGGCAGGACCCACCTCGGCGATGTAGCCCTCCTTCTGGAGTTTGCGGATGACCAGGCGTCGCCGCTCCTTCCAGTATCTGGCGCTGCCGCGCACCAGGCGTCGTTGTCTGTCAAAGATCATCATGGGTCGATGAAGCGTTGCTGGCGGCGGTTGGGCGACAGGCCATCTCCAAGGATATTCAGCCTGCTTTCACTGTCTTCGCCGAGATTCTTCAAAACCTGTTTTCATTGCCCGATTAAGTGAAGCGTAAGCCGTCGCTGCTGGCGGCCGGCGCGGTGCTCCCACAGATAAATCGCCTGCCAGGTGCCCAGCAGCAGCCGCCCCCCCTGGAACGACTGGCTCAGGCTCGTGCAGGTGAGGGCCGTGCGGATGTGGGCCGGCATGTCGTCAGGGCCTTCGTCGTCGTGCACCCAGCGGCGCAGCTCGCCCCGGCCGCTCAGGGCTTTCACCCCCTCCTCGGGCACCAGCGCCCTCAGGAAGGCCGCCAGATCCACCAGCACCCGCGGGTCGGCGTTCTCATTCACCGTAAGGCTGCAGCTGGTGTGCAGGCAGCTGATCACGGCGATGCCGGTGTCAAGGCCGCTGGCGGCGATCTCCTGATCCAGGGCGGCGGTGATGTCGGTGAAGCCCTCGCCGCGGGGGGTGAGGGTGAGCTGGCGCAGGTGCTGCTGCAGCATCGGCGGACGGTCAGGAGCCTCCTTAGCATCACCCGGTCGCAGCCTTGCCGGGATCCCGGCCCGCCCCTTTGCCCCAGTCCCGCCCCGCTGCGCTCACGATCCTCTACGACGGGGCCTGTCCCCTCTGCCTGCGGGAGGTGCGCTTCCTCGAAGGCCGCGACGGCCAGTGCAACGCCGCCCAACCCCAGCTGGCCTTCGTCGACATCGATGCCCCCGACTATCTCCCCGCCGCCCATGCCGGCATCACCTACCCCGAGGCGATGGGCCGCATCCATGCCGTCGCGGCCGATGGCACGGTGCTGCGGGATGTGGCGGTGTTCCACCGCGCCTATCAACTGATCGGCTTGGGTTGGCTCTACGCCCCCACCCGGTGGCCCCTGCTCGGCCCCTTGGCCAACTCTCTTTATCGCCTCTGGGCCGCCGCCCGCCTGCGCCTCACCGGCCGGCCCTCCCTGGAGCAGCTCTGCGCCGAGCGGGAGGGCCGGTGCCGGATCTGAAGGGCGACGCCGCGCCTGATTTGATCGTCGTCGGCAGCGGCCTGGGGGGTCTGTGCGCCGGCGCGATGGCGGCCCGCCATGGCTTGGCGGTGCTGGTGCTGGAAGCCCACGACCGCCCCGGTGGCGCCACCCACGGCTTCACGCGCCGCGGCTTTCACTTCGAGAGCGGCCCGTCCCTCTGGAGCGGCCTGGGCAGCTGGCCCAGCGCCAACCCCCTCGCCCAGGTGTTGCGGGCGGTGGGGGAAAGCGTGCCGGTGCTGTCGTACCGCGACTGGGGGCTGCTGCTGCCGGAGGGCAACCTGACGGTGGGCGTGGGGCTGGAGCCCTTTCTGGCGGTGGTGCGCGAGCTGCGCGGCCCGGCGGTGGCCGACGAATGGGCCCGCTTCATGGCCGCCCTGGAGCCCCGCTGCCGCGCCGCCCGCGCCCTGCCCCTGCTGGCCCTGCGCCCCGGCCCCGGCGTTGCCCTCAGCCTCGGGGCCGGCGGTGCCCTCGGCCTGCTCGGTCAGGCGAGCCAGCTGGCGGCCCTCGGCGGTGCCTTCGGGCCGATCGCCCGCCGCCATCTGCGCGATCCCTTCCTGCTCCATTGGTGCGAGCTGCTCTGCTTCCTGATCTCCGGCCTGGGGATGGAGCACACCAGCGCCGCGGCGATGGCCACCCTGTTCGGCGAGTGGTTCGAGCCCGGCGCCGCCCTCGACTACCCCCTCGGCGGCAGCCCCGCGGTGGCCGACGCCCTGGTGCGGGGCCTGGAGCGCCACGGCGGCGTGCTGCGCCTGCGGGCGCCGGTGGCCCGGATCCTGGTGGAGGGCGGACGGGCGGTGGGGGTGCGGCTGGAGAGCGGCGAGGAGCTCCGCGCCGGCCGCGGCGTGATCAGCAACGCCAGTCCCTGGGACACCCTCGCCCTGCTCCCCCCCGACGCCACCCCCACCCGCTGGCGCGAACGCCAGGCCGCCACCCCCGCCTGCGCCAGCTTCCTGCACTGGCACCTGGCCCTGCGCCATCCCGAACCCTGCGCCCTGCCGGTGCATCACGTGTGGGTGGGCGACTGGCAGCGGGGCATCACCGCCGAGCGCAATGTGCTGGTGTTCTCGATGCCGTCGGTGCTCGATCCGACCCTCGCGCCCGAGGGTCATCAGGTGCTGCATGCCTACAGCCCCGCCAACGAACCCTGGCAGGAATGGGAGGGTCTGGAGGCCGGCAGCGCGGCGTACGAGGCGCGCAAGCGCGAGCGCTGCGCCCTCTTCGGCGAGGTGTTCGCGCGGATCCTGCCGGACTGGCGCGAGCGGGTCGTGCTGGAGCTGCAGGGCACGCCCCTCACCCACCGCCGCTACCTGCGGGTGGCCCGCGGCAGCTATGGCCCCGCCTGGCCCGCCGATCGCGGCCCCTTCCCCGGCGGCGGCACCCCCATCGACGGCCTGGTGCTTTGCGGCGCCGGTGTCTTTCCCGGCATCGGCGTCCCGCCGGTGGCCGTCAGCGGCGCGATGGCAGCGCATCGCTTCGTGAGCGCCCGCCAGCAAAGGGAGCTGCTCGCTTCAATCGGCCTTGCGAGCTGAGGGCCCCTCCGCGCCTGGCCGGGGTGCGGGCAGCATGGGGCCAGCCGCGATGCGACGCGATGACCGTGATGATCAGCCGCTATGAGGGGGGCCTGCGCTGCCGCTCCGTGCACGAGGGCTCCGGCCGCGAACTCCTCACCGATGCCCCCCTCGACAACCAGGGCCGCGGGGAATCCTTCTCCCCCACCGACCTCGTGGCCACCGCCCTGAGCACCTGCCTCCTCACCATCCTGGGGATCGTGGCCGCCCGCCACGGCCTCGCCCTGGAGGGGGCCGAGGCGCGGGTGGAGAAGAGCATGACCACCAGCGGGGAGCGGCGGATCGCCTTGCTGGAGGTATGGATTCAGCTGCCGGCGGGCCTCGACGAGGCGCAGCGCCAGCTGTTGATCCGCGCCGGCGAGGGCTGCCCGGTGAAGCGCAGCATCGAAGGGTCGGTGCCGATCACCCTGCACTGGCGCTAAGGGCCGGCCATCGGCGGTGCGCTCTGGGGCTTGCCCCGGCTGCCGGCGCTGCGCACATTCGCGCACAGGGCCGCCACCAGCCGGTCTTCTCCCCCCAGCAGCGGCGATTCCTCGGCCGTGAACGGCAGGCGCCAGCCCTCCCAATTGGCCTCCCCGGCGCGGCGGTTGATCTGCAGCGTGTCGCAATAGACAGCCACGGTGCCGCGAATCGGCGGATCGCCGCATTCGCTGCTGGTGAAGCGCACGCCCTTCTCATTCAGGCGCCAGGCCCCCCAGTCGTATCGGCAGGCGCCGAAGCTGCGCAGGCGCGGTGTTTTCAGCGCCCGGATCCGCTCCAACAGCTCCCTCTCGCGGCTGGTGAGGTCGAGGGCCCCCTTCGCCGGGGCCGCCGTTGGTGGTGCGGCGGGAGCCGGAGCCGGAGCCGGAGGGCCCTGGCCGAGGGCGGCGGGAGCCAGCAGCAGCAGGGGCGCCGCCAGCCAGAGCGCGGCGATGGAGGGACGCAAAATCCGGGCTGGGCGGAGTGGAGAGGCCATCCTCAGCGCTCCTGCCGCAGCCGGGCCGCGCAATTGCGCTCGAACAGGGCGATCACCGCCTCCGCCGGCTGAAGTTCCATCCAGAAGGCCTCCGCCTCCAGCCGCTGGTCGCGGGGGTGGTACCCCTCGCTGATCAACTTGGCGTAATGGGGCGCCAGGCTGCGCAGCTCCCGCAGGGTGCGCGGCATCTGCTCGTCCTGCAGCGCCGCGGCGCCGGTGCAGGCCTGCATCACGTGGGTTCCCTCGTGGGCCATCACCTCCCAGACCGCCTCCACATCGCTCAGGTCCACAGTGTTGCGGCAGACCACGAGGCGATCGATCCCTTGATCGTTGCGTTCGTAATAACCGGCGTGGTTGGCTCTGCAGTCGCCCCGCACCTGGGTTTCGGTGCCGGCGGCGTTGATCAGCTGCTCGAGGCGATGGATGTCGGCGAGGGTGTTGGCGCCGGCGGCGGGCGGGGCCAGGGCCAGGCCGGCCGCGGCGAGCAGGGCCATGGCGGCTGGGATCAGGGCCCGATGGCGCGCGAGGGGAAGGGGGGGCATGGGCCGCACCCGGGCGCAGGGGAGAGGTTCCCAACCTGGCCATGGAACGCAGCCGCGTCCACGGCGGGTGGGGGGCCATGGCGGGGCAGGCTGGGGCGACTCCGCCTCTCTGCCCGATGGATGCCCCCTACCTTTTGGCCCTGGCTCTCCTGGAGCAGGACGGCCGGCGCGCCCTGCCGCTGCAGGGCCGCTCCCTGCGCACCGCCGTTCCCGCCGGTGAGGACCCGGGCGAAGAGGGGCGTCGCCAGGTGCTGGAGCTGCTGGTGCGGGTGTGGCAGCGCAGCGATGCGGCCCCCCTGCAGCGGGCGGCGGGACACCGCAGCCTGCTGCTGGTGGAGGTACCGATCGAAGCGTTGCAGGAGACCATCCCCCAGCTCAAGGCCCGCTGGATCCAAAGCGGCGACAGCGAGGCGCTGGTTAAGGGCCTGCGCGACCTGGGGGGTGGCCTCTGGTCGGTGGCGATGGAGCCCCGCGGCCCGCTCGCCTTCGCGCCGCTGGCCTGATCTGCCGCCACCCGCCCGGCTTGGCTCAGGGCTCAGGCCAGGGCCTGGCGCAGCGAAAGCAGGCCGAAGACCAGGAACAACCCCCCGCTGAGGCGGTAGAGCAGCCGCTCGCGGATCCGCCCGCCGATCCACTTGCCCGCCCCCACCGCCAGCCAGGTGACCAGGGCGTGGCCCAGCAAGGTTCCGGCCAGCAGGCCTGCCAGGGTGAAGGCCGGCGCCGTGGCCAGAAAGATGGTGGCGAACTGGGTGCGATCCCCCAGCTCCGCCACGAACACCAGCACGAACGATTCGCGGATCACCGCCGCGCCCTCGCGCAACCCTTGGCGACCTTCCGCCTGGTTGATTGTCGCCTCCGCCTCCTTCGCCTCGTCCTGGGCCTCGTCGTCAGCCATTCCCCGGGCATCGACCAGCAGCTTCACGCCGAAGCCGAGGAACAGCGCCGCCGCCAGCCAGGGCACCACGGCGGCGGGCAGCAGTTCCCGCAACCCGTAGCCCAGGGCCAGGGAGATCAGGGTGACGGCGGTCAGGGCCGCGAAAGCGCCGAGGAACACGTCGCGGCGCCGGTGGCGGGCGGCGAGGATCAACGCCATGAAAAAGGTTTTGTCGCCCAGCTCCGCCAGGCTGATGGCGGTGAGGCTGGAGCCGAAAGCGGCCAGCCCCGGATCGTTGGGCAGGGGAATGGTCATCGCGGCATGCCGGGCACGGGGGGCAGCGGCGGGAGGCTAAGCGGCGCGAGGCGCAGCAGCTGACGCAGAGGCGGGCTGCCCATCAGCAGCAGCCAGAGTCCCACAGCGAGAGCCAGCGACCAGCGGCTGAGCTTGGAGCGCCGATCGCCGTTGAGCGCCACCAGCGCACCGCCGGCGAGGAGCAGCAGGGCGAAGGCCAGGCTGCGCCGCACCTCCAGCGCCACGCCGGGCCAGAGGGCGAGGGCAAGGGCGGCGACGCTGACCAGCCCGCCCTGCAGCAGGGCGCGGCGCCAGGTGGCCGGATTGAGCAGGGGCGCCTGCGGGGAGCGGGGCGGGCGCTCCATCAACCCGGGGGGGGCCGGCAGCGCCTCGAACACCACCGTGCAGGCAGGGTCGATCACCAGGTGCAGCAGGGCGATGTGCACCGGCAGCAGGATCAGGTTCTGATGGGGGGAGAGCAGCGGCACCAGGCTGAGGACGACGATCGGCAGGTGGATCGCCAGGGTGTAGCCCAGGGCTCGCTGCAGGTTGGCCTCGATCCGCCGGCCCAGGGCGAGGGCCTCCACCAGGCCGGCGAAGGAATCCTGCAGCAGCACCAGGTCGGACGACTCCCGCGCCACGGCGGTGCCCCGCTTCCCCATCGCCACGCCGATGTCGGCGGCCCGCAGGGCCGGGGCGTCGTTGACGCCATCGCCGCTCATCGCCACCACCTCGCCGGCATGCTGCAGCGCCCGCACCAACTGCAGCTTCTGCTCCGGCCGCACCCGGGCGAACACCGACGCCCCCTCCAGCCGTTTGGCCAGCTCCGCCTCCGAAAGGCTCTCCAGCTCCGCGCCGGTGAGCACTGGCCCGGCGGGCAGACCCGCTTGCGCGGCGATCGATCCGGCGGTGACCGGCCCATCGCCGGTGATCATCAGCACCCGCACCCCGGCGGCGCGGGCGCGGGCAATGGCGGCGGGCACCTCGGGTCGCAGCGGATCCGCCAACCCCACCAACCCCACCGGCTCGAACTGGAAGTCGTGCACGCCGTCGGGCGGCTCCGGGACGGCGCCCGTCAGCTCACTGTGGAGCGGCGCTCCCTCGGGGCTGCTGGCCACCGCCAGCACCCGCAACCCCCCGGCGGCGAGGGCGGCGGCGGCACCCAGCAGCCGCTCGCTGGCGGGCGGGTCGAGATGGCAGAGATCGGCGATCGCCTCCGGCGCTCCCTTTGCCGCCGCGTGCCTCCTGCCCGCCGGATCGGTCCACAGCCTGGAGAACACCAGCAAATCGGGGCTGAGGGGGTACTCCCGTGCCAGGGGCCAATCGGGATGGCGGTGGTCGCCGGGTTCGAGCGCCTCTGTGGCCAGGCGCTGGATCGCCAGCTCCATCGCGTCCACCGGATCGTGGCGGCTGGCGAGCAGCGCCAGCTCCAACAACGGATGCCAGGGTTCCGCCAGCGGTTCGCCGGCCCGCCAGAGCGCCCCGTCCGGCCAGGTCTGCAGCCGGGCCACCGCCATCCGGTTCTCGGTGAGGGTGCCGGTCTTGTCGACCGCCAGCACCGTGGCGCTGCCCAGGCTTTCCACCGCCGCGGGCCAGCGGGCCAGCACGCCGATCCGCCCCAACCGCAACGCCCCGAGGGCGAGGAACAGGGCCAGCACCACGGGGATCTCGTTGGGCAGCACCGCCAGGGCCAGGGCCAGGGAGGCCAGCAGCGCGGCGACCCAGTCGCCTCCCAGAACTCCCTGCAGCACGCCGAGAAACCCGCAGAGCGCCAGGGCCACGGCGGTGAGGCGACCGGTGAGGCGCCGGGTGCGGCGCTGCAGCCGCGTCGGCGGGGCGGTGACGGTGGCCAGGCTGCGGCCGAGGCGGCCCAGCTCCGTGGCCTCCCCCACGCCGCTCACCCGAGCCCAGCCCCGGCCGGCGGACACCAGCGAACCGGCGAGGATCGGTGCGCCGATCTCCTGGCGCAGCACCGGCAGGGATTCGCCGGTGAGCAGGGATTCATCGAGCCAGAGCCCGCTGGCCTCCTCCAGGCGGGCGTCGGTCGCCACCCGGTCGCCCTCCTCCAGCCGCAGCCGATCTCCCACCCGCACTTCGTCGGGGGGCAGCCGCAGTTCTTCCCCGTCGCGCTCCACCCGCGCCAGGGGCGCGGAGAGGCGGGCCAGCTCCGCCAGGGCGCGGCGGCTGCGCCGCTGCTGGAGGGCGTCGAGCAGGCTGATGGCCAGCACGAACAGCAGCAGAATGGCGGCCTCGCCGGGCTCGCCGATCAGCCCGTAGAGGAGAGCGCAGCCGAGCAGCAACAGGTTGGTGGGCTCCAGCAGCGCCATGGTCCTCGCCCTTGGGCCGCAAGTCTGCGTCGTGCGGCATGCGCGGAGATCCATAAGCTGGCCTGCTCAATTCAGCCTGGGCGGCATGCTCACCCTCCCGGAGCGCTGGACCCCCAACTGCGTCCGCGAACCTCGCCTGCCCTTCCTCCGGTTGCCGGGACGCTCGCTGGAATTTCGGGATTCGGTGGCTGTGGCGGAGCAGCTGGCCAGGCTGCTGCCGGTGCGCAGCTGCGATCCCGTCCGTGCCGCCACGCCGTCGGAGCCGTTCCGCTGGCACATGGGAGGCCTGCAGCTCGGGCCACTGGCGATCGTGGCCCGCGCGCCGCTCGTGCTGGCGGTGGACGAGCCCAGCCGCCGGGCGCTGTGCGAGCGCCTCTACGCCACCCTGACGTTCCTCCATGGCGTGGTGCGACACCATGGCGGCGTGCCGGAACCGCTCCGCCTCGATGATCTGCTGCTGCGCCAGATCGTCGACCTGCTCGCCGCCGGCCTGCTGTCCGAGTCCACCCCTCCCGATCCCCCGGAGTCAGACGCCGCCCTCCACACCTTGCTCGACTGGATGCACGCCCACTGCCACGAACCGATCAGCCTGACGGAACTCGAGCAGCGCGCCCGCTATTCCCGCCGCCACCTCCAGTACGCCTTCAAGGCCCGCTTTGGCTGCGGCCCGATGCAATACCTGCGCCGCCAGCGCCTGTGGCAGGCCCGGCGGCGGATCGAGCAGGCAGGTCCCTCCAGCACGGTGAGTGGCATCGCCCTGGCGAGCGGCTATCTGAGCCTGGCGAGCTTCCGACGGGATTTTCAAAACCGCTTTGGCATGACACCCTCGGCGCTGCTGGCGCGGCGGCGGGGGTAGGTGCGTCGGCGGTTCCCCGCTGCGGACGCTCACCCATCCCATCGGGGAGAGCACGGTCGAGGCCCTCCAGATGTCGCCAGCCTGCCCTGGTTCACGCCGGTGCTGGTGCGCCAGCCTTGGGCGGCATGACTGCAGCAAGGGGGAGAACAACCGCCCTCCGCACAATCCATTCCCCTGCCGGATTGCCATCGCCATCCCGGCGTGATTGCGCCGAACATCGGCTCGGCAGGCCAAGAGATCCCCCTCGACGCGGCAAGAGCCAGCCCGCAAGCAGGCTTCACTCTTCCTCCTCATGCCGCAACTCGACCTCGCTGAGGTCTTCGACAAGGTCGTAGAAGCGGATCGAGAACCATTCACGAAACATCCCGTAGCTGCGTGGGCTGGGCCAGGCATCCGGATCGAGGCACCACGATTTCAGCTCGCTGAGGAAAATCTGCTCGTAGCCCTGCCGCAGGCTCTCCTCCCCCTGGGCAGGCGTTTCATAGGCAGGGATGAGGTAGAGGCTGTGATCCTCCTCTCGCCAGGCCATGCCGGACTCGCCGCTCACCTGGCGCGACCATTCGATCAGCGGCGCCTTCGGACCCACACCGATCGCGCAGCGGTTGACGGAGGCCATGACCCGGGTGGCGAGAGGCTCTCGCAACGTAGGCGGGCAAGCAGGATTTTGGCCTGCGGGAGCTCTGAGAAGTGGACCTCCCCACCCCCCGTGTCGATTGCCGCAGGCCACGCCGCACCTGCGGGTGAAGCTCATCGGTTTGGCGGGCAGCCAGTCGGCTCAACCCCGGGGATGGATCCGCAAGAGCTCCGCCCGAGATACACGGGCAGAGGCCAGGAACCGCCTTCCTCACGCTCTAAGAAAAAAAGACTCTGCCCGGGGGGAAGCCCGGGCAGAGGGGGTGAACGTACCGCCCCCACAGGGTTTGGGGGCGGATCTTTCTGTTTCGGAAAGCGCTTATTCGTGCTCTTCCTCAGCCCCCACCGGCACCAGGCGCACCTGCTTTCTTCCCAGCTTGATCTCGAACTCATCGCCAGGCTTGAGGCCCAGCATGGCGGTGTAGGCCTTGCCGACCAGCAGGTTGCCGTTGCCCTGCACGGTGGCCACGTAACTGAGCTTGCGGCCGGGCGTACCGCCACCCTTGCTACCCCCTTCGCCAAGGCTGAGGCCTTTGGCTTCGAGCAGCGCCTCGTAGAAGGCGGTGAAGTTCAGGCGCTCGCCACCATCCTTCTTGGTGCTGACGTAGCCACAGGCCCGTACGAGATCGGACTTGGAGGCATCGCCGTACTCCTTGACTTTGGCGAGGAGATCGGATCCAGTGAGCATGGAATGGAATGGGGAACTGTTCACAGGCTATCGCTTCATCGTTGGGATTGCCAAGCCACAGATTCAAGACTTCCAGCCGTGCTCCCGCGAGGCGAAACAGCATGGTCGTGTGGGTGCACCTGAAGTCCCCCTCGCAAACAGGCGTTGCCCCGCGTGGCAGCACCGGGTGGGGCGGAACAAGTCCCGGGTGCGATCTCGCCATGGGCAGAGACGGCCATGAAGAAAGGCACGCATCTGCCCACAACAGCAGCGGATACGCGAAGCTGTGTGCATGAGTCTCATGCACTGTCCCCTCTGTATCGGCCTGGCGGTTTTGTCCGTGCTCAGGGCGGCCTCCCATCTCTCCTTGCTGAGCTTGCGCCTGACAACCCGACCCATTCCTTGACTACCTCCTGTCCCCATCCCTGAGCTCCACGCCACCCTGCAAACCCCGCTGGCCACGAAAGAATTGGCCCCGCAGTTCAGGCACCGGCGCCGAAACCCCTCTTCAGCCGAGTCCAGCGGATCCCCCGCTCCCGTCAGCGCCCGTCGTCATGCCGTGCTCGAGGCCGGAGCGGTTGGCTCGGGGCCGGAGCGGTTGGCTCGGTCCCAGGCAGTCGCCGCTGGCTGACTGGCCATCCACTGTGCGGCGGAATTCGGGCCGATCGATGTGTTGTTGGTCGCCAGGGCCATCCGCCTGACTCAGCCCCACAACCTCCGCCGCGGCGGGGCCGCCAGTCGCCTGTGGGTGTCGGCCAGAAGATCGGGGATCGGCAGTGCGTGGGGGCAGCGGGGCAAGCAGGCACCGCATCTCTCGCAGGCGCTGGCGTCCCGCTCCTCCCACCAATGGCCGGCCCGACCGATCAGGGAATAGCGCTCGCTGGCAAACGCCTGCATGCCGTGGCCCACAGCCAGGTTGCGCAGCCGCAGCAGCGCCGGGATCGGCACCTCGACCGGGCAGGGCAGGCAGGCGCGGCACTGGCCGCAGCGGCTCTCCCCGAGTCGTTGGCGCCCCGCCGCCTCCAGGCGCGACAGCGCCTGCCGCTCGGCAAGGCTCAGGGGCCCATCGGCGGCCGCCAGCCGCACCGCCCAGCCCAGATCCTCCGGTCGTGCCGCCCCCAGGCTGAGGGTGCTGATCCCCTGGGCCAGCAGCCAGCGGTACGCCAGCTCCAGCGGCGCAAACGGGGTGCAGTCGGCCACCAGCTCCACGGGCGGGTCGTAGAGCCGACCGCCCTTGTCGGCCGGGGAGATCGCCATCACGCCGATCCCCTGCGCCAGAGCCGCTCGAGCCAACGGCAACCGCTCCGGATCCAGCAGATGGAGATGCAGGGCACAGAAGCGGAATCGCCCGCTGGCCAGCGCCGCTTCGATCAACGGGGTGGGTCCGTGGCTGGTGAAGCCCACCTGGCCCACCAGCCCCTCCCCCAGCGCCCAGGCCAGGAGTTCGGCCCCTTCCCCCTTCAGTGCCCAGGCGCGATGGGCCTCGGTGTTCAGCCCATGCACCGCCAGGTTGTCGAGCCGCGTCGTCCCGAGGCGCTCCAGGCAGGCGAGCAACTGTTCCCGTCCGCGGGCCCCGTCGACCCCCGGCAGGATCTTGGAGGTGAGCACCAGCGCGGCGCGTGCGGCCGGATCGCGCTGCTCCAAAGCCAGCAGGGCTGCGCCGAGGAAACGCTCCGCAGGGCCATAGGCCGGAGCCGTCTCAATGTGGTTGATGCCCGCTGCCCGCGCGGCATCCAGCACCGCTGCCATCGCCTCCGGGCTCGCCAGGGCCCGCATCGTGCCGAGGCTGAACAGGGAAACCGGCCGACCGTCACCGAACGGCCTTCGCCGCGAGCGGCCCGGCTCGGGCAGCCCCTCAGCCGGGACCTCCCTCACCCTCCCCATCCCCCTCCTCGGGCTCTGACTCCGGCGCTGAATCCGCCTCTGAATCAACCTCCTCGCCAGCGGTCGGCGGCTCCGGCCGGGCCCGCTGCAGATGGCGGATCAGTTCCGCTGGGCTGGTGCGGTCGAGAAAGCGGCGGAAATCCTCCTTCTCCTCTGCGTCCGCCTCGGCATCGACGGGGATCGAGGCGTCGGCCACCACCTCCTCCAGCATCCAGATGCTGCTGTCGGTGCGCAGGGCCAGGGCGATCGCATCGCTGGGGCGTGCGTCGAGTTCGCTGCTGCTGCCATCGCCATGCATCACCTTGAGCACCGCCCGGAAGGTGTTGTCCTCGATCGCGTGCACGACCACCCGCTCCAGGGTGAGGCCGCCGGCCTGCATCAGGCTCACCATCAGGTCGTGGCTGAGCGGCCGGGGTGGTTTGTCGCCATTGAGGCCCACCAGGATGTTCTGGGCCTGGGCCTGGTCGATCCAGATCGGCACCTGGCGGCGGCCGGAGGGATCGCGCAGAAGGACGATCGGGCTGCGACTGGCTGCATCCAGGGCAATGCCGGCGACGCGCATTTCCACCATCGTTCGCAATCCTCCAGGCGAGCGCCCGTGGTTCGATTATGGCCAGAGCTAGCCCCGGGGAGTGCGGCGAGGGATGTTCACCGGCCTGGTGCGGACGATCGGGGTGTTGCGGCGCTGCCCTGGCGGGGTGCGGATCCAGGCGGATCCCTCGGCCCTCGGGCCGCCGGCCCCGGGGGACAGCATCTCCGTCGATGGCGTCTGCCTCACGGTGGACTCCCTGCAGGAGGATGGTTTTCGCGCCGCCGTCAGCGAAGAGACCCTGGAGCGTTCCACTCTGGCGGAGCGGGCCCGGCTCGGCGCGGGCGTCAATCTCGAACCTGCCCTGCGGCTTGCCGACCGCCTCGGCGGCCACCTGGTCAGCGGCCATGTCGACGGCCAGGGGACCGTCACCGACATCAAGCGATTGGAGGGCTCCTGGCGGCTGGAGCTGGCCTGGCGTGATCCCGCCTGGGGCCGCTACGTCTGCGACAAGGCCAGCATCACCGTCGACGGCATCAGCCTCACCGTGGCGGGCTGCGGGGAGGGGGGCGCTCGCTTCTGGATCGCGGTGATCCCCCACACCTGGAACGCCACCACCCTGCGGGAGCGGCGCGTGGGCGATCCAGTGAACCTGGAGGCCGACCTGCTGGCCAAGTACACCGAAAGACTCCTGCAGGCCCGCGGCAGCCTCCCCGGCAGGCAAGACCCCCGGCAGAACCCTCCGGACCTGGATGCCAGCTGGCTGGCGGAGCATGGCTGGAGCTGAAAGGGCCCGCTGCCGAGACCTTGGGGATCAGTCGTTCGGACTGTCGAGGGGAAGCAGCCAGATCGAGCCCGTTTCTCGGTGCAGTTCGATCCGGAACTCCTGGCCCGGCTCCAGGCCCATCCGGCGGGTGTAGGCCTGGCCGATCAACAGGTTGCCGTTGCCATGCACCCGGGTGCGGAACTCCGCCTGCCTGCCCTTGCTCAGGGAGGGGCTGGCACTGGCGGAAGGAACGGCGTAGCCCTTGGCGGCCACCAGAGCCCGGTAGAAACTCTTCTTGAGCACCCGGCCACTCGGGCCGACATAACCGCAGGCCCGGGCGATCTGCTCCTCGGGACGGTTGCTCAGGGAACGGGCTTTGTCGAGCAGCGCCTTGCCCTGGAGCATCCCTTCGCTGGCGGTGCTGAGATCGGCCGCAGCGGATGCCGCTTCGCCATGCGCGCGACCGGCGAGCCTGCCGGAGTCCGCTGTTTGGTAAGGCGCCATGGATGCAAACGGGAATCTTTTTGAATTTTGGCGAAGCTCTTGCAGTTCCGGCAAGGTTCCAACGATTCAGAGGAGATAAAGAATTCCGTACAGCACCACCCAGATGCCGTCGACAAAGTGCCAGTACAGCTCGGCGGCCTCAAAGCCGAAGGGATCTCCGGCCAGGATTCGACCTCCAGGCCGGGCCTGCAGCCAGACGATCAGGATGCAGATGACCCCCAGGCTGACGTGCAGGCCATGGAAGCCGGTGAGGGCATAGAAAGTGCTGGCGAAAAGATTGTCAGTGAGCCCAAACGGAAGGTGGAAGTACTCAAACATCTGGCCCGCCAGGAACGCTGCGCCCAGCAGTCCCGTCACCAGCAACCAGGTGCGGCAGCCCGGACCGTTGTTTGCCCTCAGCTGAGCGCCGGCCCGATGGAATGTGTAACTGCTCACCAGCAGCAACACGGTGTTGATCGTGGGAAGCAGCAGCTCGAGCTCGTAGTTCGATCCGGGGGGCAGGGGGTTGACAGCGCGGAAGGTGAGATAGGCCGCGAAGAAACCCGCGAAGGTCATGCCGTCAGCCACCAGAAAGGTGGCGAGACCGAACAGGCGGAAATCGCCATGTGCAGGGTCGTGGCTGGTGGCGGGTGGAGTCTCCGCAGGGGCGGTGGCGGAGCCGGGGGCGAGGCTGGTCATCGGAGGGATCGCGGAGGGGGTCAACGACGATTGGAGGTCCAGAGCTCCTCACCGGTGGCATCCGCTACGGGCAGGGCGCCGGGAGGGGTGCCGTAGCCATAGGGCTCATGCACCAGAGGAGCTTCTCCATGCCAGTTCTCCACCGGGGGCGGCGAGCTGGTCAGCCATTCCGGTGTGAGAGCGCGCCAGGGGTTGTCACCAGCCAGGGGACCGCGCATGGCGCTCCAAATCACATTGATCAGGAACGGAAGCGTGCTGATTCCCATCAGCAGAGCTCCCACGCTGCTCACCTGGTTCCAGGTGGTGAAGCTGGGGTCGTATTCCGCCACACGCCTCGGCATGCCGTTCAGGCCCAGCCAGTGCTGGGGTGCGAAGCAGAGATTGAAGCCGAGGAAGGTGAGGAGGAAATGCAGGCGGCCCAGATCCTCGTTGAGCATGCGGCCCGTGAATTTGGGGTACCAGTGGTAGATGGCACTGAAGATGACGAATACCGTGCCACCATAAACAATATAATGGAAATGACCGACAACGAAATAAGTATCGTGGACGTGGATGTCAAAGGGAACCTGGGCGAGGGCTACACCCGTGATGCCGCCGAAGACAAAATTGAAAATAAAGCCACAGGAGAACAACATGGCGCTGTTCAGGGAGATCCTGCCACCCCAAAGGGTTGCCAGCCAGTTGAAGAATTTGATGCCGGTTGGTACGGCAATAAATGAAGTGGCAATGGTAAAGAAAAGACGCATCCAAGGCGGCGTACCACTGGTGAACATGTGATGCGCCCACACGATCAGACCCAGGAAAACGATCCCCAGAATTGAGTACACCATGGTCTGATATCCGAACAATGGCTTGCGCGCATGGACCGGCAGAATCTCGCTTACCAGGCCGAAGGCTGGCAGCACCATGATGTAAACAGCCGGGTGTGAATAGAACCAGAACAGGTGTTGATACACAACCACATTGCCGCCCAGGCTTGGATTGAAGAAGCCGGTGTGAGCGATGATATCAAAGCTGAGCAGGATCAAAGTACCGGCTAATACGGGCGTTGATAGCACCACGAGCAGGCTGGTGCCGAGCATGGCCCAGCAATACATCGGCAACATCATCATCTTCAAGCCTGGCCGACGCAGCTTGAGGATGGTGGCGATGAAATTGATGCCTCCGAATATCGAGCTTCCCCCCAGCAGCAGAACACTCAGAATCCAGACGATTTGGCCTGCGGCCGGCGTGGTGAGGCTCAGGGGCGGATAGGCAGTCCAGCCAGACTGGGCAGCCCCGGTGATGAAGTAGCTGCTGATCAGCAGGATGCCAGCCGGCGGGATCAGCCAGAAGGCCACCGCATTGAGGCGGGGGAAGGCCATGTCACGGGCACCGACATAGAACGGCACCAGGTAATTGCCAAAAGCGCCATTGACCACGGGCACGATCCAGAGAAAGATCATCACCGTTCCGTGCAGGGTGAGAACCTGGTTGTAGGTCTCACGACTCACAAAGTCGCTGATCGGGCTGGCCAGCTCTGTACGGATGACACCCGCCAGTGCGCCACCAATGAAGTAGAAGATGAATCCGGTGATCAGATACTGCAGGCCGATCACTTTGTGATCCAGGCTGAAGCTGAGGTAGCGGAGCCAACCCTGCGGCTGCAGACCTTCGGGCTGGGGCTGAAAATCGCTCGCTGAGGCGAGGGTCATGGTCGGAAGGTGGGGTGGGGGCGATGCGGGGGAGTGATGGAGGCGGAATCAGCCTGTGGTGGGTCCGGAGGAAGCGGTGGCGACGGTGGCCGGGCGGTTCTTGCTCACCCAGGCTTCGAAGTCTTCGCTTTCGTGGACGACGACCGTTGACCGCATACCTCCGTGGTAAGGCCCGCACAGCTCGGCGCAAACGATCGGGTAGCTGCCGGGGCGAGTCGCGGTGAAGGTCAACAGGGTGGGTTGGCCGGGGATCACGTCCTGCTTGAGCCGAAACTGGGGCACCCAGAAGGCGTGAATGACGTCATTGGCCTTCATGCGCAACTCAACCGGGCGGCCGGCGGGAATGTGCAGCTCACCGCTGGTGATGTCGCCGTCCGGGTAATGGAAAATGAAAGCAAACTGCATCGCAGTTAGATCAACGGGCAAGGCATTGCCAGCCGCACCAGTGGGGCCGATTCCGCCCCACACTCGGGGAGACTGGCCTGCGACGGTCTGGGCATCTGGGCCGCCGCTTTGCAGAGAGGCCGCCATCACGGCGCCATCGCTCATTCCTCCCATCCCGCCGCCTCCCGGATGGGCAGCATGCATGGCGGAATGATCATTGAGGGGAACCATTCCCCCCATGCGCTCGTAGATGTCGTAGCTGTAGATGCCCACAAACAAGACCACGATCGCGGGGATGGCGGTCCAGAGGATCTCGAGGGGGAGATTGCCCTCGATCGCCACGCCGTCGCCCCGCTGGCCGGGTCGCCGCCGGAAGCGGATCAGGCTGAACACGAGCAGGCCCACGATGCCGAGGAACAGGATCGTGCCGATGATGAAGAGAACCTTGAACAGGTCGTCGTAGATGGGGGCGTTGCTGCTGGCATCAACGGGCAGCAAGGAGACGTTGTTGCCAACCCAAAGGCCGGAGAGCACGAGGAGCATGCCCGCCAGCAGGGTGATCAGCGCGGAGGGAATCTGCACGGAGAGACGACAGAGAGAGGAGCGGGGGAGCGGGAGAGGGGTGGGGAGACGGGGCCGCTTGGGCCGTCGACGGATTCCGCTAAAGGTCTGTTCAGCGTATTTACTCCCCGCGCAAGACGCGAAACCGTTTGTAGCAGAGGCAGCCATCGCCGCGAAATTTCACACTTCGTCCCTTTTCACGGCTGGATGTGCGGGATCGCTCATCTTTTAAAAGTCGCTACCTTTGAAAACCCCAGAACAGCGGCTTATGCAGTTGGCAGCACGCCTGGTGGCTCGTTCACCGATTCTGTCTGCCGCCAGCACGGACCGGCCACCTCCGGGCGGATCCGGATCTCCGCCGGGATCGCCCTCCCTGGTCTGGATCGAGCTGCTCACGGCCCATCTGGTGGTCGCCCTGATCGCCCTGGTCGCCGTCGGTGGAGCCACGCGGGTGATGGAGGCCGGCCTGGCTTGTCCGGATTGGCCGCTCTGCTACGGCCTGCTCCTGCCCGGCCGCCAGATGAACCTGCAGGTCTTCCTGGAGTGGTTCCACCGGCTCGACGCTTTCCTGGTGGGACTGGCCCTGCTCGCGTTGGCCGGGGTGAGTCTGGTTCGTCGGCGTGATCTGCCCGCCTGGTTGCTCCGCAACGCCGCCGCTGCCCTCCTTCTGGTGGCCGGCCAGGGTGCCCTCGGCGCCTTCACCGTCACACGCCTTCTCTCCCCGCCGGTGGTCACCGCGCACCTGGCCACTGCCCTGCTGCTGGTGGCGTTGATCAGCGTCACCGATCAACGCCTGCGCACCGCCCGGATCGTCGCGACCCAGCCTGCAGCGGCAGCCCCGTTGCCCCGGTTCTGGCTGGTTTTGGTGGCCGTTGCGGGTTCCTTGGTGTTCCTGCAATGCGTGCTGGGCGGCCTGATGGCGAGCCAATGGGCCGCCGATCTCTGCCTCCAGCAGGGCCAGAGCTGCCAGTGGTTGCTGCGCCATCGCCTCGCCGCCGGGCCTGCGGCCCTCGCCGTGCTGGCTCTCCTTCCCGCCGCCTTCCTGGTGCACCGCCGCGTCTCCCGGCCGGGTTTGACGCTGCTCACAGCTCTGCCAGCCCTCCTGGTGGCCTTGCAGCTGGCCTTGGGCGTCGCCACCCTCCGTCACCAGCTCGCCCAGCCCGCCCTCACCGTGGGCCATCAACTCACCGCCGCGCTGCTGGTCGCCGTCCTCGCTGCCCTCTGGGGCCGCAGCCTGCCGGTGGCCCCCTCCACCTCCCCTTCCCTCCCCGAGGAGGTGCTTCATGGTTAGTGCCACCCCCGCGGTCGCCCCCGCCGTCTCCGTCCCCAGCCCCCGCAGCCCTTCCCTCCGCCCATCCGTGCGGCTTCCAGCCTGGCTGGAGGTGGCCAAGCCCCGGCTCATCCCCCTGTTGCTCGCCACCACGCTGGGGGGCATGGCCCTCTCGGCCGGATCGCCTCCCACGCCGCTCCGCCTGCTTTGCACCCTCCTCGGGGGGGCGATGGCGTCGGCCGCCGCCGGAGTTCTCAACTGCCTTTGGGAGGAGGAACTCGACGGCCGGATGCAGCGCACCAGCCGTCGGGCCCTCCCGTCCGGACGCCTGGCCCGGCGCCAGGCCTTCCAGCTCGCGATCGCCCTGACCGTCGGCTCGGTGGCGGTTCTGGTGCTGGGGGTCAACTGCCTGGCGGCTGCCCTCTCCCTGCTCGGGTTGTGCAGCTACGTGTTGCTCTACACAGCCCTGCTCAAACCCCGCACCACCCAGAACATTGTGGTGGGTGGCGTGGCCGGAGCCATCCCGCCCCTGGTGGGAGCGGCTGCGGCCAGCGGTCAGCTCGGCTGGGGGGGCTGGTGGCTGTTCAGTCTCGTGATGGTCTGGACCCCTGCCCATTTCTGGGCCCTGGCCCTGCTGCTCCGCGACGATTACCGCTCGGTCGGCATCCCGATGCTGCCAGCCGTGCGCGGTCCTGCCGTGACGGTGCGGGCCATCCGCTCCTACAGCTGGTTGACCGTGCTTCTCAGCGGCCTCGGCTGCCTGGTGCTACCCACGGGGGGCTGGTTTTACGGACTGCTGGTGCTGCCCTTCAACGGGCGTCTGCTGCAGCTCAGCCATCGGCTGCTCGCCCAGCCGGAAGACCCCGACGGCGCCCGCAGCCTGTTCCGCTGGTCGATCCTCTATCTCTTCGGCATCTGCCTGCTGCTCCTGCTGGCCCGCACCCCCCAGGCCGCGGCCCTGGACGTGCCAGCCCTCCTGGCGGCTTTCCCCCTTCGTCTGCCCGTGGGCTCTGCCTAGATTGCCCGCTCGTTGAGCGCAAGGGAGCCGTGCCGGCTTGATCGAGCTGCAACACGTCAGCAAGCGCTACGGGGGCGGACGCAAGGCGTCGCCGGTTCAGGCCCTCGACGACCTCTGCCTGAGCGTGCCTTCCGGCTGTCTCTACGGTCTTCTGGGTCCCAATGGCGCCGGCAAGACCACGGCCCTGCGCATTCTCTGCACCCTCCTGGCGCCCGATGCCGGCACGGTCCGCCTCTCGGGGATCGATGCCTTGGCCGATCCCCGCGCCGCCCGGCGTCTGCTCGGCTACGTGGCCCAGGAGGTGGCGATCGACAAGATCCTCACCGGCCGGGAGCTGCTGCAACTGCAGGGTGACCTGTATCACCTGCGGCCCGCCGATCGGGACGTCCGCATCCGCGAGCTGATCGAGTTGCTGGCGATGGACGATTGGATCGATCGCCGCTGCGGCACCTACTCCGGTGGCATGCGCCGCCGCCTCGATCTGGCCTCCGGTCTGCTGCACCGGCCCCGGCTGCTGGTTCTCGACGAGCCCACCGTCGGTCTTGACCTCGAAAGCCGCGCCGCGATCTGGATGGTTCTGCGGCAGCTGCGGGATCAGGGCACCACCGTGCTGCTCAGCAGCCACTACCTCGAGGAGGTGGATGCCCTGGCGGACCGGTTGGCGATCCTCGAGGATGGCCGGGTGATTGCCGAGGGCACCCCGCAGGAGCTCAAAGCTGCCCTGGGCGGTGACCGGGTGACCCTGCGGGTGCGCGAGTTCAGCGATGAGGAGGAGGCCGTCCGGGTGCGGGAGCTGGTGATGGCCTGCGACGGCGTGCGCCAGGTGGTGGTGAATCGGGCCCAGGGCTTTTCCCTCAACCTGGTGGTGGAGGACGAAAGCGTGGTGGAGCGCCTGCGGCGGCAGCTGGCGGAAGCCCAGATGCCGGTGTTCGCCCTTGCCCAGAGCCGACCCAGCCTCGACGATGTCTACCTTCAGGCCACGGGCCGCACGTTGATGGATGCCGAACTCGCTGTGGCCGGCCAGAGGGATCCCAAAGCGGAACGCAAGCAGGCGATGCGCTGAGCACCAGCTGCGAAGCCCCCACCTTTTCCCCGCATCCCCGTTCGCTCCTTTCCTCGATGACTTCCGCCAGCCCCTCCCTCGTAGCCCCGACACCTGCGGGGTCCGGCGTCACAGCCCTGGCGGAGATCCGTCAGGAGACCCTGGCCCTCACCCGAAGGCTGTTCGTGCAGCTGGCACGGCGCCCTTCCACCCTGGTGGCCGGGGTCCTTCAGCCATTGATCTGGCTTGTGCTGTTCGGCGCCCTGTTCGCCAACGCCCCGGCGGGCTTGCTCCCCAGCGGCATGAGCTACGGCCGCTTCCTCGGGGCTGGCGTGATCGTCTTCACCGCCTTCAGCGCCGCCCTCAACGCCGGCTTGCCGGTGATGTTCGATCGGGAATTCGGCTTTCTCAACCGCCTGCTGGTCGCGCCGCTGCGGGCGCGCAGTTCGATCGTGCTGGCCTCGGTGCTTTACATCACCACCCTCAGCCTGATCCAGAGCCTGGCCATCCTTCTCACCGCCGCCCTGCTGGGCTACGGCTGGCCGGGCGCGGCGGGCCTGCTGCTCGTGCTGGTGACCCTGTTGCTCCTCACCTTTGCCGTCACCGCCCTGAGCCTGGGGCTGGCCTTCGCCCTGCCAGGCCACATCGAGTTGATCGCGGTGATCTTCGTGGCCAACCTGCCGCTCCTCTTCGCCAGCACCGCGCTGGCTCCGATTTCCTTCATGCCCCCTTGGCTGGGCTGGCTTGCGGCCCTGAATCCCCTTACCTTCGCGATTGAACCGATCCGTGCCGCCTACGCCGGCCCCTTCCGCCTCTCCGACGTGGTGCTGAACGCCCCTTACGGATCCCTGACCGCCGCCACCTGCCTCGGCATCCTGGCGGCCCTGGCCGTGGGTCTGTTCCTGGCGATCCGCCCCCTGCTGGATCGGAAACTCACCTGAGCCGCTCCCTCCTCCCCGCCCCAGTGACCGACGTTCCCCCCTCCGCCGCCGCCGCGAGCCGCCCTGCAGGGCGTCCTCGCCACAGCGTCGAGTCCCGTCCCGATCTCCGCCTCAGCCTGCTCGAAGCCATTCACCTTCGCGATGCTGTGCAAGCCAAGCGATTGGTGGAGCGCTGGGTGCACCGCCGCGGGTTGGTTTCCCTCGAAGCCTTTCAGCGCATCACCCTGCCGAACGTGGAGGGGCCGGAGGGATGCCGCTGGTTGCAGGAGCAATTGAATCTGGAGGCACCGCCAGCGATCACGGAAGGATTGGCGGCGGCGCTCGGTCCAGAGATCCGCCTGCATGACTGCATCTGCCTCGATGGTGCCGGCCTGCCATTCGTTCCTCCCCCGCTCGACCCCCTGCCATCGGTGGACGAGGCTTTTGCCGCCCTCGCCGCCGAGTTCTCCGCCCCGGAAGCAGCCCTGACGCCCTCCCCCGCGCCCCCGGCCTTCCCAGAAGCGCACCCCATCTGGCAGGAGACGCCCGTGGCACAGGTCCCGCAGGCAGTCGTGTCGGAGCCGGATCCCCCGGAGGCAGAGACATGGACGGACGAAGCTGCCGGCGTTTGCCCGCCCCGGCGTCGCTTCTCCTTCAGCCGCGTCCGCAGCCTGATGCGCGACTGCCTTGAGGAGGCGATGGGCAGCCTGCGGGTCGGCGCGGCCCCCGATGCGCCGCTGCCCGTGGACAATTCCCCCCAGGAACCGCTGGCGCCGCCGCCGACCTTCCACCCAACCGCTCCGCTCCTGGCGTCCTTGCGTGAACCCGCCACTCGGGAAGTCTCAGATCCGGGTCTGCCCGGTTGGTTGCCCCGCCTCGGAACCGGTGCCCCCTCCCGCCGCCCCGCCCCCGCCCCGTCGGACCTGGCGGATCTGCGCGCCTGGCTGCCGGATGACGACGACCTGCCGCGGGCCTGCTGATGCAGCTTCCCGCGCAGGATCGTCTTCGGGGCGGACTGATCGTTTCGGTGCAGGCTCCCGAGGGTTCCCCCCTGCGCGATCCCCCCGTCATCGCGGCCATGGCCGAGGCCGCCCTGGCCCGTGGGGCGGTGGGGGTGCGCCTGGAGAGCCCTGAGCACATCGGCGCGGTGCGACGTCGCTGCCCGGAAGCGCTGATCGTGGGGCTCTGGAAGCGCACCTACCCCGACAGTCCCGTCTACATCACCCCCAGCTGGTTGGAAATCGAGGCGGTATGGGCGGCTGGCGCTGACGTGGTGGCCCTCGATGCCACCGCAAGGCCACGCCCCGGCGGCGCGGATCTTGCCGAACTGGTGGGCCGCGCCCGCGACGAATTGGGGGCCCGGCTGATGGCTGACATCGACACGGCCGCCAACGGGCTGCGGGCGGATGTGCTGGGTTGCGACTGGATCGGCACCACCCTGTTCGGCTACACCGAGGAAACGGCCGGTTGCCGCCCGCCTGCCTGGGATCTGCTCGGCCCGCTGCGTCAGGGGCTGTCGCCGGAGCGGCTGCTGGTCTGCGAAGGGGGCATCGCCAGCGGCGAGCAGGCAGCCCTGGCCCTGGCCCTCGGGGCCGATGCCGTGGTGGTGGGCACCGCCATCACGGGCGTGGATCTCCAGGTGGAGGCCTACGTGCGGGCGATGGCGGGGGGCTGAGGGGAACGGCCCGGGAGCCAAAACTTTCCTGTAGCCCTCGACACGTGCGCCCCAGCGGGGCCCACCATGGGACAAAGTGCGAGGTGGTCCCGGATCCACTCCGTGCCCCCTTCCAATCCGAGGGAGGTCGACATGCATTCCCTGCCCCTTTCCCCACAGCGGCTGCCGCTACGGCGACGTCCCCTCTTCCCCATCGGTCCCAGACTGAGCGGGGTGGCCCTGTTTGGTGGTCTGTTGCTCGGACTGCCGCTCAACCCCCAAACCATGGGACAGATGCAGGCGCTGAATCGGGAGCTCGGCAAGCTGTGCAACAGCCCGCCCCGGCAGGCCCTGAACGTCTGCCGGATCCATGCGCGGTTGGTGGACGCCCTCTGACTTCGGCGCCGGCCAGGGAGGGCCGGCGGACGGATCACATCAGGCCGCCCATGCCGCCCATGCCGCCCATCCCTCCCATGCCTCCCATTCCGCCCATGCCTCCCATTCCGCCATCTCCGGCGGGCGCAGCGGAGGCGGGTTCGGGTTTGTCTGCGATCACGGCCTCGGTGGTGATCAACAGCGAGGCGATCGAGACCGCGTCCTGCAGGGCCAGGCGCAGCACCTTGGCGGCATCCACGATGCCGGAGGCCAACAGATCTTCATACTCGCCGGTGAGGGCGTTGTAGCCCTTGCCCTGCTCGCGGATCTGTTCCACAACCACCTCCCCGTCGCGACCGGCGTTCGTGGCGATCTGGCGCACCGGGGCCGTGAGGGCTCGTCGCACGATCTCCACACCGGTGCGCACGTCGCCCTGGCATTCCTCCACCAGGGGAGCGAGCGCATCGGCGAGGATCAGCAGGGTGAATCCCCCGCCCGGAACAATCCCCTCCTCCACCGCCGCCCGGGTGGCATTGAGGGCGTCTTCAATGCGCAGCTTGCGGTTGCGCAGCTCGGTCTCGGTGGGGGCGCCCACCTTGACCACGGCCACGCCGCCGGCAAGCTTGGCGATGCGCTCGTTGAGTTTTTCGCGGTCGTAGTCGGAATCGGTATTCGCCAGCTCGCGCTTGATCGCCGCCACCCTGTCGCTCACGGCCGTCTTGCGAGACTCATCCGCAACGATCGTGGTTTCGTCCTTGCGGATCGTGATCCGGTGGGCGCTCCCCAGATCCTCCAGACCCACCTTATCCAGTGCCATCGCCCGGTCTTCGGAGATCAGCTGGGCGCCGGTGAGGATGGCGATGTCTTCCAGCATCGCTTTGCGGCGATCGCCAAAGCCCGGCGCGCGCACGGCGGCCACCTGCAGGATGCCGCGGGTTTTGTTCACCACCAGGGTGGCCAGCGCTTCGCCCTCCACCTCCTCGGCCAGAATCACCAGCGGGCGACCGCTGCGGCTGACCGCCTCAAGCACGGGCACCAGATCCGCCACCGCGCCGATCTTGCGGTCGGTGATCAGCAGCAGGGGGTTGTCGTAGACCACCTCGAGCCGCTCCGGATCGGTCACGAAATAGGGGGAGGAGTAGCCGCGGTCAAACGCCATCCCCTCCGTGACCTCCAGTTCGGTGGCCAGGGATTTCGATTCCTCCACCGTGATCACCCCATCGGCGCTGACCCGATCCATCGCCTCGGCGATCATGCGGCCGATCTCCTCATCGTTTCCGGCGCTGACGCTGGCCACCTGGCGGATCGCCTCGCCGGCGACAGCGCTCGCCTTCTCGCGGATGCCCGCCACCACCTGAGCCACCGCCTTCTCCATGCCGCGGCGCAGCTCCACGGGATTCGCGCCAGCGGTGACGTTGCGCATTCCCTCGCGCACCATGGCCTGCGCCAGCACGGTGGCGGTGGTGGTTCCATCCCCGGCGCTGTCCTTGGTTTTGGAAGCCACCTGCTGCATCAGCTTGGCCCCGAGGTTTTCGAATGGATCCGCCAGTTCGATCTCCTTGGCGATCGTCACCCCGTCGTTGACCACATCGGGCGCCCCGTACTTCTTCTCCAGCACCACGTTGCGGCCCCGCGGTCCGATCGTCACCCGCACCGCTTCCGCCAGCGCATTGACGCCCCGCTCGAGGGCGTTGCGGGAATCGTCGGCGAACCGGATCAGCTTGGCCATCGCTTGGACGGAAGAAAGTCGGGAATTCAAGCCTCCCACGCCGCTGGGGGGCCCTTCGGGCAGGGCCGGTGGGGATTGCCGTAACCGCTCCCTGCCTCGCTTGCGCGGCAGGAATGGCGCCGGGCCGGTAGCTTCGCCCCATGGACGACCTGCTGCAGAGCGCGATCGAGGGAGCGGTGGCCGGAGCCGCCGACAGCGGTCTCGGCCCCGCCACTTCGGCCAACGGGATGGTGTTCATCACCATCACCGTTTTGGGGCTGGCCATGGCCCTCGTCTACGTGCCGGTCCGGCTGTTCCTGACCATCACCGCCCGCAGCCGCCGCCTGCGCCTGCTGCAGCGCATCCGTCGCATGCGAGACGACCTGGCCCAGCCCCTCTCGCCGGCGGAAGGGGAGAGTTCGCTCGAATAGCCGCCCCCGCTGCGGTGCCTCAGCGCATCACCATGCCGCCATCCACCTGCAGCACCTGCCCGGTGATGTAAGCGGCGGCGGGATCGGCGGCCAGAAAACGCACGGCGCCGGCCACCTCCTCCGCGCGCCCCATCCGGCCCAGGGGAATGGCCTTGAGGATCGGTTCGCTGTCCAAGGCGGCGGTCATGTCGCTCTCGATGAAGCCCGGCGCTACCGCGTTCACGGTGACACCGCGGCCGGCGAACTCGGCGGCGTTGCTGCGGGTCAGGCCGATCAGCCCGGCCTTGGCGGCGCTGTAGTTCGCCTGGCCGGGGTTGCCGATCAGACCCACCACGGAGGTGATGTTGATGATGCGGCCGCGGCGGGCCTTCAGCATTCCCCGGGCCACGGCGCGGGTGGTGAGGAAGCAGCCGGTGAGATTGAGATCGAGCACGCTCTGCCAGTCGGCGGTCTTCATGCGCAGCAGCAGCCCGTCGCGCGTGATGCCAGCGTTGTTCACGAGCACATCGAGCCGGGCCTCCCGCGCCAGGACCTCCTGCACCATCGCCTCCACTTCCGTCTCCTCGGCGACGTTGGCGCGATGGCTCCAGGCCTGGCCCCCCTCCGCCTCGATCGCAGCCACCACAGCGGCGGCGGCCTCCGCAGAGCTGGCGTAGTTCACCACCACCGTGGCCCCGGCGCGGGCCAGTTCCCGGGCGATGGCGCTGCCGATCCCCCGACTGGCGCCGGTGACCAGGGCCACCTGGCCCGCCATCGGGGCCGCACCATGGCCGGCGGCGGAAGGCGAGGCGGTGGTCATGGCGCTGGGGCGGTGGCGGCGGCGATCGTATGTCCGCGGTGGACTCCGCTCAGGAAGGCATCTGGCCCACCCCCACCACCGCCTTGCCCAGCAGCTCCTGGAACAGCGCAAGCTGCTTCTTGCTGCCCATGACCACCATCAGCTGCCCCGGGGCGATCTTCATCTCCCCGCCGGGATTGGCCACCAGGGTGGGGCCGGCGCCGTAGGAGGAGCCCCGGTAGGTGTAGGGGTTGATCAGGGCGGGTTCCGGCGTGCGGATCGCCAGCACCAGGGCGCCGGTGCGGCTGCGCAGGTCGAGTTCCGCCAGGGTGCGCCCGTTGAGTTCCGCCAGGAGGGCGGGATCTTCGCTGAGCTGAAACTCCTCCACCTCACAATCGGATCCCGCCAGCAGATCCATGAAGTTCACCGCCAGAGGCCGCAGGGCCGTGGCGGCCATGGTGCGGCCGCCAGCCACATACGGGCTGACCACCTGGTCGGCGCCGGCCTGGCGCAGCTTGCGCTCCGCCTCCTCGCTGTCGGACCGGGCGATCAGGCGGATCTTGGGGGCGATCGCCCGGGCGCTGAGCACCACGTAGACATTGGCGGCATCGTTCGGCAGGGCGGCCACCAGGGCGCGGCAGCGGTGGATGCCCGCCTCGATCAGAGTCTCATCGAGGGTGGCATCGGCCATCAGCACGGGAAAGCCCTTCTCCTCCGCCGCCTCCCGGCGCTCCTGGTCCATCTCCAGGATCACCATCGGCGTGGCCTCCAGGCTCAGCTGGGCCGCGATCTCGCGGCCGATGCGGCCATAGCCACACACAATCACATGGTCGTTCATGTCTTGGAGCCAGAGAAGGAAACGGCGCTCCTGCAGGCGCCGGAAATAGCCGGATCCGGTGAGGCCGACCAGGGTTTGCAGCGACTGCTGCACGACCACCAATCCACCGATGATCGAAATCACAGTCACCACCCGGCCAGCGTGGCTGAGGGGTTCCACCTCGCCGTAGCCGATGGTGGAGATGGTGATCGCCACCATCCAGTAACAATCTCCCCAGTCCCACCCTTCGGTGAGGCGGTAGCCGACGGCGGAGGCATTCACCACCAGTGTCAGCAGCAGCAGGGGCAGCAGCCACGGATGGCGGACGCGGCTGGAGGGCGGCCGGCGCCGGGAGCGGAGCCGCAACCTCATCGCCCTCACCCCAGCCCCAGGGCCGCCAGCACCGTTTCGGGGGAGAGAGCACCCAGACCGTCGGCCGCGCTCAGCCCCTTTACTCCCGATCGGGTGGGCAGGCTGTCCTCCCCCCGACCGAGGGCCACCAGGGGAACGCCGCAGAGCAGGGCCAGCTCCTCACTCACCGGATCGCTGGCGAGCACCACGTCGCTGGCGGCGATGCGGGCCGCACGCTCCGGCAGCGAGCCTTGTCCGGGCGCCAGGCGCAGGCTGCGCAGGGCGGGAAGACGGCTGCGGATGGTCTGCGGCAGCTCCTGCCAGCGGTTCTCCGGCCAGTCCCCCGGCAGCCCCGCGGGGGCCATCAGCAGCATCGGACCCTCGCCGGGGGGGAGCGAGGCGGCCGCCTCCGCCAACGCCGCCTTCGGCAGACTCAGCCGGTAGGCGGAGGCGTCGAGGCTGACGCCGATCGGCTTCAGGTAGGCGGCCAGCGCCTGGGCGGGCCAGATTCCCTCCGGCACGTTCACCCGCGCGGTGGCGGAGAAGCCCTCGCGAGCCATGCGGGCAGGGATGTGGCTCATCGACAGCATCAGGTCCACCTGCCGGCCGCCGGCAAGGTTGATGCAGGCCTGGAAGTCGGGCTCGCGCACACAACCCAGCAGGTTGGCCCAGTCCGCCAGGGTGGCGTCGTCGTAGCTGAACGGAATCACCTTCTCCACCGCCGCCAGCAGCTTCCACACCGGGGCCGCGGCGGGGGGGCAAGCCACCTGGATCGCGAAGCCGAGCTGGTCGGCCACCGCAGCGACGGCCGGCAGGGCTTGCAGCTGGCGGGTCTCGTCGCCCGGAATGAGGAAAAGGGCTCGCATCGGGCGGGGCGGGGGCGGCGGGCTGATTGTATGGATCCAATCCTTCCCGTTCCGCTCATCCGGAGTACAGGCTTGTGCATTTGCTGATCGCCGCCGCCGGCAGCGGCCGCCGCATGGGCGCTCCGGGAAACAAGTTGCTGCTTCCCGTGGCAGGAAAACCCGTGCTCGCCTGGACGCTGGAGGCGGCTCTCGCCTGCCCGGCGATCCGCTGGATCGGCGTGATCGGCCAGCCGGTCGACGATGCGGCGATCGCCACCCTGGTGGCCGAAGCCCGTGCCGCCCAGCCCGGTGCCGCCCCCGTGCAGTGGATCCTCGGCGGGGACACCCGCCAGGAATCGGTGTGCCGGGGCCTGGCGGCGCTCCCGCTCGACGCCGAGCTGGTGCTGATCCACGATGGAGCTCGGGCCCTGGTGGAGCCGGGGCTGCTGGAAGCCTGCGGTGAGGCTCTGCGGGTGGCCGCGGCGGCGGGCGCCGGGGTGATCGCCGCCACGCCGGTCACCGACACGATCAAACAGGTGGATGAGTCCGGCACGATCACCGCCACGCCGGATCGCCACAGGCTCTGGGCAGCCCAGACACCCCAGGCCTTCGCGGTCGCACAGCTGCGCCGGGCCCATCAGCGGGCCGAAGCGGAGGGCTGGAGCGTCACCGATGACGCCGCGCTCTACGAGCGGCTCGGACTGCCGGTGCGCGTGCTGGAGGCCCCCCCCTCGAACATCAAGCTCACCACACGCTTCGATCTCGTCGTGGCAGAAGCGGTCCTGGCGGCCCGTGGACCAACGGCCCGTGGACCAGCGGCCAGGGATCGCCAGGACCAGCAGCGGGCGATGCTGGAGAACTGAGTGCGCCATGGCGAGGCTTCGTCGCCGTTTGACCGGATGGGGAGCCAGGAGCTGATCGACGCCATCCTTTCGCGCTGGCTGGGCCGCTTCGACAACGGCAGACAGGTGGCCGCCCTGCCGCCGGTAGCGTTCGTGCGCCATCCCGGCTGCGATCTGCCGCACCTTCATCGAGGAGGAGAAGACCAGTGACGATTGGCGTGCCTGGGATGCCGCCGCGCACCCCCATGACTGAGCACCTCAGGCCGCCGCGCCTCGGGCCCTGGCCTCTCCCGCTGCTGGCCCTGCTCGGCCTGCTGCTGGCCGTGGCGCTCCCGGGGGCCTGGGCTGCGCCGCCAGCCCCGCCGCCGCTGACGCCAAACCCCTCCCCCGCCTGGGTGCGGCTCGAGGGTCGTCCCGTGCTCGAACTGCGCCGGGTGGCCGGTGCCCAGCACCCCCTGGAGGTGGCGGAACGCGCCTCGGTCAGCCTGCAACGCCTCGCCCGGGACCCCCGCATCCAGCCCGAAATGGTCGCGGTGCGTGAAGACCCTCCCTATTCGATGTTGGGCCTGGAGAAGCCCGGCGGTGGTTTCCAGCCCCTTCTGGCCGTCGACGATCGGGCGGCTGCAGCCTTCCAGATCGACCGCCTTGCCCTGGCTGAGCGCTACCGGGATCAGCTGCGGGGCGCGATTCGCCAGTACCGCTCCAACAACAACCTCGCGGCGTGGCTGCGCGGTACGGCCCTGGCCACCGGGGTGTTGCTGCTCTACGTGCTCTGGCTGCGGGTCCAGATCGTCCTCAACGCCCGCCTGGGGCTCTGGCTGTCGATCTCGGAGCACGCCCGCCTGCCGGCCCTCCGCATCGGCGCGATCCACCTGCTGGATGAGCCGCAGCTGCGGGAGCTTTTGCAGTGGTGCCGCCGCAGCGGCCACTGGCTGTTGCTGCTCCTGATCAGTTATCTACTGATTCCGCTGTTGCTGGGGCTGTTTCCCCCCACCCAGGCGATGGCCGAGGGCCTGCGCACCCAACTGCTGCAGCTGGTGGAACGGCTGCTGGGCGCTCTGGTGAGCTCAATCCCCAATCTGCTGAGCATCGCGTTGATCCTGGCGATCACCGGGCTGGTGATCCGGGCCAGCAATGCCTGGTTCGGGGAGATCGCCCGCGGGCGCCTGAACATCCCCGGTTTCTTTCCGGAATGGGCCCAGCCCACCGGTCGTCTGGTGGCGGGCGGCCTGTTGCTGGCCGGCCTGGTGATCGCTTACCCCTACATCCCGGGGTCCGGCAGCCGCACCTTCCAGGGGGCCGGCATCTTCGTCGGGGTGCTGGCCGCCCTGGGTTCCAGCGCCGTGGCCTCCAACGTGATCAGCGGACTGATGCTGATCTACACCCGCGCCTTCCGCGAGGGCGATCGCGTGGAGATCAACGGGGTCGTGGGGGTGGTGCAGGACAGCGCCCTGCTGGTGACCCGCATCCTCACGCCCCGCAACGAGCTGGTCAGCATCCCCAATGCCACCGTGATCGGCGCCTCGATCACCAACTACTGCCTGGCCGAGCGGGAGATCCAGCGCCCTGTCGCCTTGGCCACCACGGTGACCCTCGGCTACGACGTGCCCTGGCGCCAGGTGCATGCCCTGCTGTTGGCGGCGGCCGAAAGCGTGCCCGAGATCAGCGACGCCCCACCACCGCGCGTGCTGCAGATCTCCCTCAATGATTTCCACATCAGCTACGAACTCGATGCGTGCGTTCGCAACGTCGACCGCTATCGCGAAACCCTCTCCGACCTGCTGGCGGCGATCCAGGATCAGTTTGCCGCGGCCGATGTTGAAATTCTCTCACCCGGTTACCACGCCATCCGCGATGGAGGAGCCAGCACGGTGCCCAAGCGGCCCTGAGACCTGCCGCCGCTGCAGGGGGGGGGGCCTCAGGGTGCGATGTCCGCCAGGCGGGTTCGGGCGATGGCGCTGCGCACCCCTGGCAGGACCTGTTCCCCATCCGGTGTTGTGATGGTGAGGTGGTAGTGCACGGCGCGGCGTTGCTGCAGGGCATCGGGGCTGTTCTGCACCTGCAGGTTGACGCGGCGCCCGACCAGGGCAGGGAGCAGGGGGGTAGTCGCCGGCACTGCACTCAGATCAAGGCTCCCATCGGCATGGAAGGGAGGCCCGCAACGCATCAAATTTAACTGGTTGTCGTTGTAGTAATGAATCGGCACCCGACCCATCGAGATGGTCGTTATTCCGCCCGTGACTCTCACCTCTTGTGCCGGCACCATGATGGTGAACGCAGCGTTGCCGCCACCGCATTGGTTAGGGAGGGATTGATTCAAGCGAATTTCATTGCCTTCGGCCACCTCCGATTCGATCAGGAAACTGATGCGACCCCACAGGGCGAGTGCTCTCTGATGGAGCAGCAAGCGGCTGTCGCTGCGAATGCTGTTGATCAGCGTCTGGCTCACCGCCGCGGTCAGGCCGGCTGAGAGCAACATGTACAGCAACAGCTCCAGCAGGGTCACGCCACGCTCTGGACCGCCAGGCAAGAGGCGGTGCGAGGAGCGAGGGTGGGGGCGAGGGCGCATCGTTGGGGTATGGGCGGCTGAGTTCAGATCAGATCGTTGAAGCTTTCCTCTGGACAGGTATCCGCCGTGCTGCTGTTCTCGCTTCCGATCTCGATGCGCCCGCTGATGGCGTTGATGCGCACACAGCGGGCCGCGCCGCTCTGGCCCAGGTGGCGAATGACAAGGTCCACGGTTTCGGTGTTCACCACCGTGCCCCGCGGAGTGAAGAGGATGGGCTGGGCATTGCCACCCTGCCGCGTGAGACTCACCTGGGGCTGAGGGGCTTGACCGGGGCCTGGGCTCCGTCCCCCGGGCAAGCGGAAGATCGGCTCTGGATTACAGAGTGTTGGACGGTTCGCATCTTGCATGGTTTGGACGCTGGCGACCTCCTCCCCGGCCGCGATACCCTCCGCTCCGTCGTTGATCGTCACCTGGCAACCGGAACTGTTCTGCGTGCCAGCGGTGGGCAACTGCATCGCGGCCGTCTGGGTCGTCTGCAGCCAGGCGCTGAGCTGAATGGCAACAGCATTGATTTCCTCACGCTCCAATTCACGCGCGGAGAAGCGCAGCACTCCAATGGTGAGCAAACCCAGCAGGCTGGCTGCCAACAGCCAGTCGAGCAGAATGAAGCCCCGCAGGTTGGTGGAAGTGGGGAGGGGAGCGGCGTGTCGCCGCAGCTGACAGGGCTGATTGCTCATGGGCACCAGGCGGCAACGGTGGGAACAATTTGCACATCCCGTTCGACGGGCTCCGTTGAGCCAAGATCGATTTTGTTTTGGGTTCGCATCTTTCGATAGGTGATGCGGATGGCATGGGTTTGGCGGCCCACCCCAAACTCACTGGCTGGATTTGGATCAGGATTCGCCAGCGTCACGGTACGCCGAATGACGATGCTGTCATTGCTGCTGAGGTTTGGCATGGGGGTTAAATCCGTTCTTGCACCGATCAAGTCAACGAGGCCCTGGGCGAGGCTGTCATTGTTGCACGCTGCGGTGAAATTTGTTATCTGCTGTGTGTCAGATGGTGGGATAAATTCGTCTCCTGCATCGGGGGGGTGATTGGGGAAATAGTAACTGCTCTTCAGGGGAGAAGTTGTGGCACAAGTGGAAGCATTTCCTGCCAGGGTTCCCGAGCCGCTGCACCAGGTGTAGCGATCCGCCATCGCGCGTACACCAGCCAGGTCCTCATCGATCAGGCTTTCTTGGTCCGACATTGTCAGATCGCGCATCATCGTCCTCATCGTCGTCGTGTTGGTCAGCGCAGCCATGACAAAGCCGGTGCTCAACACCACCACCGCCACCACCAATTCCAACAGTGTGAAACCGTCAGGACCGGAGCGCTTGCCGCGCACCTTGTTGTTGAGGCTGGGGCCGGGCTTGTGCGGTGGCAGAAAGCAGCGCATCACGAATTTCACCCGTCAGCGAAACAGGGAGGTAAGGGAAGAAGTGCGGGCCACCCAGTCGTGAACTGCCGAAGCAAGACGATCCCTGGGGGAGAGGAGATAGGGGAAGAATTGGCTGGCTCGGGAGGGTAAATACAATTGGCTCGGGCGACGTGTGAAGCGGAATGTGTTTACCCACAGGCCCGCTGAGAGTTGTGGTTTTCCCTGGGCCAGGTTGCCGCCGACATCGATGGTGGTTGGATCCCCAGCCAGATGGAAGCTGGCGTAGGGCATCCAGAAGAACAGATCCCGGACAAAGCCATCGTCACCGATCAAGGCTGCGTAGTCCTGATTGCTGCTTCCATCAGTGGAAATTCCCGCATTGGCAATATCCGAGATGATCTCCGCCCGCGTCATCTCATTGGCGGCGGCTGTTGTGTCGGTGCAGGCCTTGGCAACATCCGAGTAAATCGGGCAGTGCACATGCTGGATCTGGCCATCATTGTAGCCGCCAACAGTATAGATTGGAGCGTATTCAGAGCTGGGGTTGTCAAATAAATAGCCAAAGTCCTTCATCCTCTGCCGCACCGGATCGGTCTCGCTTAGATTGTTGCGGGTTTTTGCCCATTGATTGAAAATGTAGAGATAGATGGGGCCGTTCGATGTGTCAATAAACAGGGTGTTGTTCTGCCGCACGGTCAGGTCGTCGGTAGCGCCAAAATCATTGACGAATATATTGCGTATGCGGCAGTGGTAAGTCGCCAGATTGTCCCGATCAAGTTTTACGCAATAGTCGCTCAAGTCCACGCAGCTACCTGCGACAATTGTGGGAGTTGTGTCGATAGTCGCCGGATTGTTCCCCTGTGCCGGTTTGGCGTAATTGCTGTCGCTGGGGTCGGCGGTGTATGTTTTGTTGCAGATTTCAACGTGGTCACCCCCGGGTTGAACCCGCAGATAGTCTTTGGCGTATTTCTCGTCTGATTTGTTGGCAGAAGCGCCGTTGTTGTAGTCAAACAATTCAATCGAATATGCCTTGGAGGCGTCGAATGAATTGGTGCAGCCGCTCGTGCCTCGGGTGCAGGGTAGGCCGCTGCTGTTGAGTCCCGGCAGGGTGGGGAGTGGGATGGCATCGGTGCGGACGGGAACGGTTTTATTCGTGCTGCTATCGGTAATCTGTTTGTCCCCTTGGCAAGCTGTTCCCCGGCTCGCGGGCATGTAGCAGAGAATCTCGGCTGGCGGTTCATTCGAGCTGCCCCGCAGAAGCAGCTCAGGAGACGCGCCGTTCAGGACGACCTCAACCCCTCCGTTCGCTGTGGGATTGTCATTGGCCAGGCCCACCGCGAAGGGAGGGTTGGTGGAGCACCAGCGAAAATCATTGCCGAAGATCTGGCCAGGCCCCCCCAGGGATCGTTGGCAGCATTTCGGCACAATCTCATATTCACGACTCACGGTTGCCGAGGCGATCACCCGGTCATTATTCTCGACAGCCAACAGCAATTGCCCTTGAACCACCAGCTCGATATGCCCCGTATTGGCCGTATCGAAGTCTATCTGAGAGCTGTCAAAAGGATCCGCAGACTGTGTGACCGTTGTGCTATTCCCGGAGCGTGTGCTTTGGTACCAGCGGCTGCGATTGCCGTTGCTGAGGCGAATGCTCTGCAGGATGAAGCGGTGCCGGAAGCGTGAATTTTGCGGGGCGGCGAGCGCCACGGTGGCTGGCTCTTGCCTGGCCATCGCAAGCAGAGTGCCGCTTGGCGTCAAGCGCGTTTGGGTGGAGGAAGCCTGATTGGGATGTATGCGGTAGAGACAAGGGTTGGTGACGTTGTTTTGATCCACGCTCTGCATGGAGTTGGCATTGGCTTGCCAGGATGTGAACGGAACCGTGCTCACCAGCAGGCGGCGATTGCCTGGACGGTTCAGTTCCGAGATCACCGCGTTCAGACCCGCCTCGGCCACTTCGCGCGCCATGCGCGCCTCGCTCTGCTGCGCTTCCCCGAGCAGGCCCGCCTGGCCGCGGATCAGCAGGCTGGCCGCGCTGATCATGGTGACCAGAGCGGCGAGGAGGGCCAACAGCAGACCAAAGCCGCGCTGGCTGTGCTTCCTGAAGCGAAGCAGCAGGAGCAGCACTTTGGAGGGAGTCATGGTCTGGGGACGACGCGGTGTCGTCAGGGGGAGAGGTGTCGCTTTCGGCTCAGCGGGCGTAACGAGCAGGGCAATCCTGCTGCTGGGTCGAGAACTCTTTCTTGTCTTCGGTCTAGCACTGCCCGGCCGCCTCGCCCCAGGGGGGAAGAACCGTCCTCGCTTCAGCCGGCGTGGGTTTTCTGTTCTCTCGGCGGCGCTCAGAGCAGGCTCAGCCGGCCGCTGCCCCCATCCAGCCGGGCCGGCCGCCCCAGGGGCAGGGCGGCGTTGCCGGGGGCGTGGCCGACGGGTAGCTGGGCCACCACCGGCAGTCCCAGGTCGCGGGTGCGCTCCTGCAGCACCTGCTCGACGCAGAAGCGGTGTGCCGCGGGTTCCTCGGCGCGGCTGTCCGCCTCGTCGCAGGCCGCAAAGCTGCCGAAGCCGATTCCGGCCAGCTGCCGGAGGGCACCGCTCAGTCGCCAGTGGGTGAGCATCCGATCGATGCGGTAGGGAGCCTCCCCCACGTCTTCCAGGATCAGGATTGCCCCCCGCAGATCCGGCAGGTGAGGGGTGCCGAGCAGGTGTGTGGCCACCGTGAGATTGGCCACCAGCAGCCATCCCTCCGCAACACCGCTCTGCCAACCGGTTCCCTGCAAATCCTGCAGGGTTTCGCCAAACAGCAGGGCCCGGAGGCGCTCCCGGCTCCATTCCGGCTCAGCCGCCAGGGTGGTGACCATCGGCCCGTGGATCCCCCCCCCCAGGCCCCGGCGCACCCGGTCGAAGAGCAGGGAGGTGACGTCGGAGAAGCCCAGCAGCCAGCCCGGTGGCTGGGCCATCGGCTTCTCCAGAAGTCGGGCTGATCCCCAGCCGCCCCGCACGCAGGCCCACAGGGCCGGGGGGGTGGCGGTGGTGGAATCGCGGCAGGCCAGGAGGTCGGCGGCCCGCTCGCCATCCCGCCCTGCCAGGTAGCCCCAGCGTCGCTCCCGCCAGGCCTCCGGCGGCGGCTCCAGCGCCAGGCCCCAGTCGGCCAGCACCGCCAGACCAGCCCCCAGGCTGTCGCCCCCCTCAAGGGCCGAGCTGGCGGCCACGAGCCGCAGGTGATCGCCCGGGCGCAGGGGCGGCGGCAGGGGCAGGCAGCGGGACATGGCGCTCAGGGCCGCGGCGGAAGGATCGTGGCCCACAGGAGCAGGCCCCCCAGCCAGACCTGACGGGCGAAATGACGGCCGTAGAAGGAGCGCGGCAGATCGGGGCGCCGCAGCAGGGCCGCCTCCCGCAGCATGCCAGCCGTGGCCACCAGCCAGGGAACCCAGAAGGCCGCGACGGCGATGCCCCGCAGCTGGGCTGCGCCGGCCAGTGCGAGGCAGGTGATCCCGTAGCAGGCAGCCACCACCTCGGGGGCCCGCGGCCCGAGGGTGAGGGCGCTGCTGCGCACGCCGAGGGCGCGGTCGTCCTCCCGGTCACTCATCGCGTACACCGTGTCGAAACCGAAGGTCCAGACCACGGTCGCCAGCCAGGTGAGCCGCAGCGGCCAGCCCCCGGAGAGGGATCCGCTGCCGGCGGCCCAGGGGATCAGAACCGCGAACCCCCAACAGAGGGCGAGCACCAGCTGGGGCAGAGCAAACCAACGCTTGGCGGAGGCGTAGAGCAGAACCGGGGGCAGGGCCGCCAGCGCCAGCGCCAGGACCAGATCGCGGCGCGGGTGGGGAATCAGCAGCACCGTGGCCAGGGCCACCAGCAGACAACCCACCAGAAGCGCCACCGCCGCGGGCACGTTGACCCGACCCGCCGCCAGCGGCCGGTCGCGGGTGCGCTCCACGAGCGGGTCGATGCGGCGATCCCAGAGGTCGTTGGCGACGCAGCCCGCAGCGCTCACGGCCAGGCCTCCCACCAACATCAATGCCACCAGGGCCGGTGGGGGGGGGGCGCTCGGATTGAGCCAGAGGGCCCAGCCTGCGGGAATCAACAGGATCAGGCGGCCGCTTGGCTTGTGCCAGCGGATCAGGCGCAGCAGATCGGCGATCGTGCTCACAGCCGGGATTCGCGCCACGGGGACGGCACCCTACGTCTGCGCCGCCGCGGGCGATGGCAGAGTGTGGCGCGCCGCTGGGAGCGGATCCGATGGTCCAGAGCTCCGACCGCGATCTCCAGGCCGCTGGCTCCGCGGCAGAGCGACGGGTGGCGGCGATCGATATCGGCACCAACTCCACCCACCTTCTGATCGCGGCGATCGACCCGGCACTGCACAGCTTCCGCGTGGTGTTGGCCGAGAAGTCCACCACCCGGCTGGGCGATCGGGATCCGGAGACCGGAGCGATCACGCCCGAGGCCTTGGAGCGCGGTTTCCAGGCCCTGCGCCACTTCCGCGACCTGGCTGACAGTCATGGGGTGGAGCAGATCGTCACCGGGGCCACCAGCGCTGCCCGCGAGGCTCCCAACGGTCGTGAGTTCCTGCTCACCCTTCAGGAGCGTCTCGGCCTGGAGGTGGATCTGATCAGCGGTCCGGAGGAGGCCCGCCTGATTTACCTGGGGGTGCTCTCGGCCATGCCCCTGGGGGAGACGGCCCACACCATCCTTGACATCGGCGGCGGCTCCACCGAGCTGATCCTGGCCGACGGGGGCGATGGCAGGGCCTTCACCAGCACCCGCATCGGCGCCGTGCGGTTGCAGCGGGAGTTCTGCCACGAGGATCCGCTCTCGCCGGCCACGCGCAGCTTTCTGGAGGCCTACATCCGCGGCGCTTTGGATCCAGCCGTGGCGGAGGTGCGGCGGGCCCTGAGGCCCGGCGAGCGGCCGTTGATGGTGGCCACCAGCGGTACGGCGCTCACCCTGGCGGCCCTGGCGGCCTCCGAGGACCCCAGGCCGCCCCTCAAGCTGCAGGGCTATCGGATCCGTCGCGAGCGGCTCGAAACCCTGGTGGGACGTCTCCAGACGATGACCTTGGAACAGCGTCGTTCCCTCGCGGCGATCAACGACCGCCGCGCCGAGATCATCGTGCCGGGAGCCCTGATCCTCCAGACCGCCATGGCCATGCTAAAGGCCGACGAACTGGTGGTCTGCGACCGGGCCCTGCGGGAGGGGTTGATCGTCGACTGGATGCTCCGCAACGATCTCCTCGGCGATCGCTTTGCCTTCCAGAGCACGATCCGCGAGCGGGCGGTGCTGCACCTGGCACAGAACTACGGCGTCGATCCCGTCCGCTCCGAACGGGTCGCCACTCATGCCCTGAGCCTCTATGACCAGAGCCAGGGTCTCCTCCACAACGACAGCGGCGAGGGGAGGCGCCTGCTTTGGGCTGCTGCCCGGCTGCATGCCTGCGGCAAGCACATCAACATCGCCGCCTACCACAAGCACACCTGGTATCTGATCCGCCACGGCGATCTGCTCGGCCATTCCCAGATCGAACATCTGATGGTCGCGGCCATCGCCCGCTATCACCGGCGCAGCCTGCCGAAAAAGCGGCATGAATCCTGGCAGTTGATCGAGGGCCGCGAGCAGCGCCGCACCGTGCAATCCATGGCCCTATTGCTGCGGCTCGCCGCCGCCCTGGATCGGCGGCCGGCCGCTCTGATCGCCGCTCTGAAGGTGCGTTTTGAGGGGCCCCGCAGTCGCCCCACCGGCGTGGTGATCGAACTGGAGCCGGCGGCGCCACTCCCGGGCGAGCCTGCGGTGGATCTCACGCTGGAGCGCTGGAGCCTGGGGGCCTGTGCCGAGGTGGTGCTGGAGCAGACCGGGTTGACCCTCAGGGTGGCGGGGCTGGGGCGGGAACCGGGGGGGATGGAGCGAAGTCCTGCCAGCCCACCTCGCTGATCCTGCCGAGGCGGCGTGGCGCCTCCCCGCCGACGGCGGCGGTGACCAGATCGGGCCGGCCGGCCAAGACCCGCAGGCCCTCCCCCAGGCGGAAACGGGCTTCCTTCTCGAGCATGCCGCTGAAGAGCACCTGGCCGCTGCCGTTGCGCACCTCCAGCCAGCTGGGCTCGTCGCTGCGCAGCAGCAGAACCCCCGGCATTGCCCTGCTTGCCCCGGCGGGAGCACCCGCTGTGGCGGGAGCGCGGGGCGGGCGAGGCTGCCCCCAGAGGCGGATGGCCCGGGCCGCCACCAGCCCCAGCAGCAGCGTCAGGACCGCCAGGGCGGCCCCCAGAAGCCAGCGGGAGGCCCCTGGGGCAGACATTGCGCCGGGGCTTGAGCGGGCACCGCCGCGGGCGATCGGCGTGGCATGCCCCCCCGCGGCCGTCGGGTGAGGCAGGGGCTGCAGCAGGCGGCTGTGGCGAAGGCTCTCCACCTGCTGGCTGACATCAACCCCCAGGGCCTGGGCGACCCGCTTGGCCTGGGCGATGACGAACACGGGTTCCTGCAGGTGGCTGCGGTCGCCGTTCTCCAGTGCCAGGAGCTGCTCCGGGGCCAGGTGCAGGCGATCGGCCAGTTCTGCCATGCCGATGCCGCGTCCCTCCCTGGCCCGCCGCAGTCGATGGCCAAGGTCGACGAGTTCGGCGATCGGTTCCGGGCTCTCGGAGCTGCCGGTGCCGCTGGAGGGGATGGAGGGCTCGCTTGCGGCCACGGAGCAGGTGGAGCCGGGAATTCAGCAACCGGAACGGGCCGGAACCGGCGGCCCCATCTTCGAAGTATGGCGGGGCGGCAAAAGGACGTCCACCCGCTCCCGGCCACTCCCCGGATGGCACAACCGCTTGCGGGAGCATGAAGGGAACCTCACCTTTGAGGGGCTCAGCGCAGACAAGGCCGAAAAAATAGATGGGCGATACTGGATTCGAACCAGTGACCCCTTCCGTGTGAAGGAAGTGCGCTACCGCTGTGCTAATCGCCCGCGCGCCCCACTCGCGAGAAGGTGGCTGCGTTGGTTTGAGCATAGGGCACGCTGGTTCTGCCCGCCAGCGGAGCGGCGATCGGTCACGATGGGGCCTGATGTACCTGCCGCCGGTGCTGCAGCCAGGGCCCGCCGATCCAACCCCCCCCGCCGGGGGGAGGGTCTCCGAGACCGACGTGCTGGTGGTCGGCGGCGGCGTCTGCGGCACCGCTCTGCTGTTTGTTCTGGCCCGCTACACCGATCTGGGCCGGCTGATGCTGGTGGAGCGCTACGAGCAGCTGGCTCAGGTGAACTCGAAGGCCACCAGCAACAGCCAGACCATCCACTGCGGGGACATCGAGACCAACTACACCCTGGAGAAGGCCCTGGCGGTGAAGCGCACGGCCGAGATGATCGGGCGATTCGCGGAGCTGCTGGATCCGGATTCGGCGTCCCGCTGCGTCTTCCAGACACCGAAGATGGTGCTGGGGGTTGGCGAAAAGGAATGCGCCTTTCTGCGTGAGCGTTTCGCACGCTTCTCCCCCCATTTTCCGGCGATGGAGCTGCTGGATGCGGCCGCGATCGCGCAGTGGGAGCCCGCGGTGGCGCTCGTGGACGGCCAGCCCCGGCCCGAGGAGATCGTGGCGATCGGAATCCGGGGTACCGCCACGGCAGTGGACTACGAGGAGCTCTCCGAATCCTTTGTCCTGCAGGCCTCCGCAGCGCTGAGGGATACGGGTCGGGCCCTGGATCTGAGGATGGGCACCACGGTTGGCGCGATCCTGCCGGAGGGGCCTGACCCGGCGGCCCCGTCGTCGTTTCTGGTGGAGCTGCGCAGCCCCTCGGGGCCGGAGAGGGTGCGGGCCCGCCAGGTGGTGGTGAACGCGGGGGCCCACAGCCTGTTGCTGGCCCAGCGGATGGGCTTCGGCCTGGAGTACTCCTGTCTGCCGGTCGCTGGCAGCTTCTACTTCACCCCCGCCTGCCTGAGGGGCAAGGTTTACACCGTTCAGAACGACCGCCTGCCCTTTGCCGCCCTCCACGGCGATCCCGATGTGCGCGTGCCCGGTCAGACGCGCTTTGGACCCACCGCCCTGCTGCTGCCGCGGCTGGAGCGCTACGTGCGCTCTTCCTTCTGGGAATTTCTGCGGGTGTTGCGGCTGGATGGCGCTGTCCTGGCGGTGCTCTGGCAGCTGTTCGGGGTGGGTGACATTCGCAACTACATCCTGCGCAACCTGCTCTACGAAGTTCCCTGGTTGCGGCGGCGTCTGTTCCTGGCCGACGTGCGCAAGATCGTGCCGGGGCTGCGGCTGGAGGATCTGCGCTTTGCCGAGGGGTTCGGCGGGGTCCGTCCCCAGCTGATCGACAAGCGCAACCGTCGCCTGATGCTTGGAGAGGTGAGCCTCCCCGCCGCACCCGGCCTCACCTTCCACGTCACTCCCTCCCCTGGCGGCACCTGCTGCCTGGGCATCGCCGAACGGGATGCCCGGGAAATCGCCGCCCGCCTCGGCTGCGGCTTTGACCGGGAGCGGCTGGAGCGGGAGCTGCATGAGGCACAGCCACAGGCGAGGAGCACGGCGCAGACCCGCCGCAGCCAGCGCTCCGCCCCGGCTGCCTAGGGAGCGGCGCCGGGAACCCCGGCATCGGCCCCGCCGCGGAAGAGGTGGTGATGGCTGGCGGAATAGAGGCGCGAGCGGGCTTCGCTGGGGGGCTGCAGTGCCGGACTCACCACGTAGAGGGTGGTGCGGATCAGCTCCTGCTCCCGGCTGACCCGGGCCATCTCGCGGAGCGGCACCACGCGGAGCCACTGGTCGGGCCAGCTCACCCGGTAGCCGATCGCCACGGGGGTGTCCGCCGGGTAGTGACGGAGCAGTTCCTCCTGCACCTCCTCAACATGGCGGGCGCTGAGGTACAGGCAGAGGGAGGCGCGCAGGGCGGCCAGATGGGCCAGGGACTCCCGCTCCGGGGTGCCGGTTCGCCCCCCCGCTCGGCTGAGCACGATCGTCTGCACCAGCCCGGGGATCGTGAGTTCCGCGCCGAGGGCCGCCGCCGTGGCCTGGTAGGCGCTCAGGCCCGGGATCACCTCCACCTCCAGTCCTGCATCGGCGAGGCGGCAGACCTGTTCCTGCAGGGCCCCGTACAGACAGGGATCCCCATCGTGGAGGCGCACCACCCGGCGGCCAGCCCGTGCCCGGTCGATCAACACCGCCATCACCTGCTCCAGGGTGAGGGTGCTGGTGCGCAAGCTCTCGCAACCCTGCGGCGCCAGGGCGGCGATGCGCGGGTTGATCAGCGAGTCGGTCCAGACGAGCACCTCGGCCTCCTCAATCGCCCGTGCCGCCCTGAGGGTGAGCAGGTCGGGGGCGCCGGGACCCGCGCCGACGATTCGCACGGGAGTGTTCATGTGCCCAGCCCCGCCGGGTCGGGCAGAGGCCTCTGGCGGCTGTACAGCCACCAGAGGCCGAATGCGCCCAGGCAGATCAGGACCAGGCTCATCAATTGGGCCATGCGAAGGCCTCCCTGGCAGAAGGGTGGTTCGGCGAACAGGCAGAGCGGATCGAGCCGCAGGCTTTCAATCCACACCCGCCCGCTGCTGTAGGCCATCAAATAGACGCAGCTCAGGGCCCCCGGCGGCAGGGACAGGCGGCCCCGGCTGCCCTGCTGGAAGAGCACCAGCAGCAGGGCGCAGACCCCCAGATTCCAGAGCGATTCGTAGAGGAAGGTGGGATGGAAGGTGCTCTGCTCGAGGAAGGCGGGAGGACGCTGGAGGGGAGGGATCGTGAGCTTCCAGGGCAGGTCGGTGGGCAGGCCGAAGGCCTCGGAATTGAAAAAGTTCCCCCAGCGCCCGATCGCCTGGCCGAGGGCCACCGCTGGCACCAACACATCGAGCAAGGGCCAGAAGGCCTGGCGGCGCCAGCGGCAGAACAACACCAGGGTGAGTGTTCCCCCGAGCAGGGCGCCATGAATGGCGATGCCTCCCCGCCAGATGGCCAACACGTCGAGCCAGTGGGTGCTGTACTGGCGCCATTCCAGGATCACGTAATAGAGGCGGGCGCCGATCACGGCACCGAGTACCAAAACCGGCAGAAGATCGGCGATCAGGGCCGGTTCAATGCCCCGCTGCTGACCCAGACGGGTGGCGAGTCCCAGGCCGAGCAGAACCGCCAAGGCGATGAGGAGGCCGTACCAGCGGAGGGAAAAAGGCCCCAGTTGGAAAACAAGGGGCCCCGGGGAGGTGAATACGGCCAGGGAGGCCATGGGGGATCGGATCAGGGACGAGAGGGTCAGAAGCCCTCCGCCGCCTGTACTTTCTCGATCTGGCGCTTCTTGAGCACCAGCATGATCTGCGCCAGGGCCACGGCGGCAAAGAAAGCGAGCAGGCCGTAGATCCGCACTGGGTTTTGCAGAACCACCTCGGCGTCGAGCTGGCCGAAGCCGCCGACGTTGGGATCGTTGGTGAGGGGGCTGCCCGCCTCCACCGCATCGCCAACGGCGACGATGACGCTCGGGCCCGCCGGGATGGTTTCGCTGCTGCTGCTGCCGTCAGCAGCTTGGATTTCCACCACGGAGGCGCCATTCTCGCCGCTGCTGATGGCGCTGACGCGCCCGGCGAGCGGGGCGGTGAAGAGGTTGTTGTTGGTTTTGACGCCCTCGGGTGTCACCTGACCGCGGCCGCGATTGCCGCCGATGTGGAGCTGGTACTTGCCGAAGTGGACGCTGCTGTCCTGGCCGGGATCGGGGGAGAGAATCGGGAAGACGATCTCTTGATGTTGATCGCCAGGCAGGGGTCCCACCAGGAGAATGTTTGGCTGACTCTCGCTGTACTGGGTGTAGTAGATGCCTTGGGTCTCTTCCTTGAGTTCCTCGCTGAGCCGTTCGGGGGGAGCGAGGCGGAATCCCTCGGGCAGCATCACCACGGCGCCCACATTCAGTCCGGTGGGGCTGCCGTCGCCCGCGGGCTGCTGGGCGGAGGTGTCATAAGGAACTTCCACCACAGCCTTGAACACCGTGTCCGGGAAGACGGCCTGGGGCACCTCGACGCGGGTGGGCTTTTTCGCCAGATGGCAGTTGGCGCAGACGATTTTGCCGGTGGCCTCGCGCGGGCTGGCGTAGTTCTGCTGCGCCCAGAAGGGGTAGGCCCAACTGGGGGCGGCTCCGGCAAGAAGGATGCAGACGGAAAGAACGGCGCTGAGGGAGAGGCCGGTCAGGGCAGGGAGAGGGCGACGCATGGGCGGAGGGCAGGCGGCGGGTGGGCAGGCGGCGGAAGCTGGGAGAATGGGGGGCGGGATCAGGCCCACCAGGCCTTCTCACCCGTGCGGAAGTCGGTTTCGGTCCAGGGGCTGAGGAACACGTTGTCGTTCTCGACGGAGACGTGGGCCAGGGCCAGGGAGAGGGGGGCCGGACCCCGCACCACCTTGCCGGTGGCGTCGTACTGGCTGCCGTGGCAGGGGCACATGAACTTGTTGGAGGCTGCGTTCCAGGGCACCACGCAGCCCAGGTGGGTGCAGATGGCATTGATGCCGTAGCTGCCGATCGATTCCGGACCGTCGACGAGGAGGTAGGTGGGATCCCCTTTGAGACCCTGTACCAGGGCGTAGTCGCCCTCCTTGTGCTTGGCGAGCCAGCCGCTGGCGGTCACGGCGTTGCCGAGTTCGTCCTTGGCGCTGGTGCCGCCGCCGCTGCCGGCAGCCTTGGGGGGGATGAAGTAGTTGACGACGGGGTAGAGCGCACCCAGGGCGACGCCGGTGACGGAGCCGAAGGTGAGCAGGTTCATGAACTGCCGTCGACCCATTCCGGGCACATCACCGCTTGCGGAGCCTGCAGGGATTTGGGTCATGGGCAGCGTTCCGCGATTCCGGACCAACGTGGCGCCCATTATGAACCGTGCGGATCCCGCGCCGCGCCGGCCTCGCGCCCTGCTCCCTCCGGCTGCAACATGCTGTCGCGATCCCCCCTTCCCCGGCTCCCTCCAGACCCTCCCGTGTCGCCCTCCGGCCCCCCCCTCGATCCCCCTCCTGCCGATGCCGGAGCCCGCGACCCCCTCAGCGCCGAGGAGGTGCTGGCCGTGCTGCGGGGCCGCTGGCAGGCCAGCTACGACCTGCAGCTGATCGCGCGACGCGGGCGCTTGTATCTGCAGGTGATGTGGGGCTATCTGGAGCAGCAGTCCTTTCCGATGACGGCCGAGGAGTACGCCACCCATGTGGACGGGTTGGTGGCGACGCTCAACGGCCTGGGGGTGGCGGAGCAGGTGCGGGAGTGGCTGCGCACCACCCGGGAGAGGCCCCGGCTGGGTCGAGCGCTTTCCTTGCCCCTTGAACTTCCCGCGGGTCGCAGCAGCGAATTCCTGCTCTAGGGAAGCCGCGCGCTGGCCACCGATCCTCCAGGCCGCACCCCCTGCACCAGGGCGACCAACCCCACACCGATCAGGTACAGGGCCGTGATGGCTCCGCTGAGCAGCAGCATCGTCACCGGATCGGTGGAGGGGGTCAGCACCGCCCCCGCCAGGGCGCTCACCAGCACCACCCAGCGCCAGGCGCCCAGCATGGTGGTCGCGTCGAGAAGGCCGAGGGCGCCAAGCAGAAGTTGCAGGACCGGCAGCTGGAAGGCGAGGGCTGTGGCCACCATCAACAGCAGCACGAAATCGAGGTAGCGCTCGATCGACCAGATCGGCTCCACCACTTCCGCGCCGTAGCTGACCAGGAAACGCAGGGCGGCCGGCACCAGCGCCCACCAGGCGAAGGCGAGGCCCGCGGCGAAGAGCACGGTGGACCCCGCCACCGCCGGGGCAACCAGCCGTCGCTCACGGCGGGTGAGGCCGGGCAGCACGAAGGCCAGTGCCTCGAACAGCACCCAGGGCAGGGCGAGCACCAGGCCGGCATACCCCGCCACCTTCAGGGAGACGAAAAGGAACTCGCCGGGGGCCAGTTGCAGGAAGCGGATGCCGTGGGCAGGTTCCTCCAGCAGCCGAACCAGGGGACGCACGAAGGCCAGGCAGAGGGAGGCTCCGAGGAGAACCGCCAGCAGGGCGCGCAGGGTGCGGCGACGCAGCTCCTCGAGGTGATCGAGGAGGCTCATCTCCACCTCGCCGGGGAAGCTGTTCTCCGGGCTGTCGTCGAGGCGACGGGGTTCGAGGTCGTTCATGGGGTGCCTTCCTTCGCGACGTTAGGGGCGCCCAGCAGGGCTGTGGCCCGCTCCGGTTCGGCCCACAGCACCGTGCCGCCCCGGTGGCGCACCGTTCCCGGGGCCGTCCCCGGGATCCGCTGCAGTTCCTCGACCGCCACCATCACCACAGGCACCCGTCGATTGCCCCGGCCGCGGCTGAAGTGGGCAGCGAGGTCGGCCGCCGCCTGCTGGTCGGCCTCCCCCGCCAGCCTTTCCGATCCTTTCAGCACCACATGGCTGCCCGGCAATTCCTGGGCGTGGAACCAGAGATCGCCGCGGCGGGCCTGGCGGAAGCTGATCCATTCGTTCTGGCGGTGGTTGCGGCCCACCTGCAGCCGCACCCCGCCGGGGCTGAGCAGCTCCAGGGGTCGCGGTTCCTCCGTCCGGCGGGTCCGCCGCGAATCAGCCCGTCTCGTGTCCGCCCTTCTGGGGTCCGCCCTTCTGGGGTCCGCCCTTCTGGGGTCCGCGCGCCCGGGGCTCGTGCCTCCCCCTTGCCTCGCGCTGGAGCCGGGGAGCAGCTCCAGCCATTCCTCCTCCAGGGCGACGAGATCGGCCTCCGCCTCGGCCTGCTCCAGATAGGTGAGGCTGGCCGCCAGAGCCTCCAGGCGTTGGCGGTGTGCTTCCAGCCGAGGGAGGATCTGCTCGGAGGAGCGTTTGAGTTTGCGGGCGCGGCGGTAGAGCTTCTGGGCTTCGTCGATCTGCTCGCGGCAGGGGGAGGGGAGGCTGAGCAGGCTGTCGGCCCGCTGGCGCATCTCCCCCTCGGCCGGCACGGCTTCCAGCAGGGCCTGCTGCCGTTCCGCCTCCTGCTGTTCCCGCTCGAGCGCCTGCTGCAACTGGCGGGCCAGGGTTTCGCGACGCTGGCCGCGGTCCTGCGCCGCCAGACGCTGGGCGTAGTACGCAGCCAGGGCGGCGTTGATCGGCAACCCGAGGGGGCTCCCGGATTCGTTCCCTTCCCCCCCATCCCAGCAGCGCCATTCACCGGTGGCGCCCCAGCGCAGTGCGAATCGCTCCCCCTCCACGGCCTCCAGCCAGCGGGTCCAGCGCCGATGCAGAGCCTGCCAGTCGGCCTCGCCGAGCGTGCGCCCTTCGCGCTGAGCCAGGGGGGGGCCATGCGGGTCCGCTTGGGGCGTGAGGCCCTCGCAGAGCTGGCGCACCAGGGCTGGACCCAGGCCCTGATAGGCCGCTGGCAGGGCCTTCTCCAGGGGCAGGGGCTGCAGGCAGAGCCGCCGCCGCCAGCTCGCCTCCGCCTCGCCGAGGCGGGGAAGGTCGCCGCTGAGGGGCGGCGGGGGCTGGTACGGATCGCCCGTGCCGATCGGCCGAAGCCGCGACTGGCTCTCGCGCACCTGGTGGCCCAGGGCGATCACCCGTCGCTCCTCATCGAGCAGGAACAGGTTGCTGCGGCGTCCCATCAGCTCAAGCACCAGCGAGCGCCGCACCGCGTCCCCGGGGCGGGGCGCGAAGGCGAGCTCCACAACCCTCTCCCAGCCCTGCTGCTCCAGCCCCACCAGGTTCAGGCCGCGCAGGCCATGCTGCAGCTGGCGGGCCAGGGTGCTGCCCTCGCCAGCACGCGGCGGCGCCGGGATCGCCAGCAGCCGCGGGGCCTCGGCCCGCCAGCTGAGCTCCAGCCAGGCATGGCCCGAAAGGCATCGCAATCCCAACTGGACGGTGCGGGCATCGCTCTGCTGGGCCCTCTCGAAGCGGCTGGGCAGCAGGGCGGGCCGCAGTTCCGCCAGCACCGCGCGCAGGGCGGTGGCGTCCAGGGGCTGGAGTCCCGTCGTCACCCGCCGTCCCCCCGATCCTGTGCCCCCATACTCTCGTGGAGATCCCCACCCTCCGGTCGCGTTGATGTCCAGCCCAGTACCCGCGGGACGGCTGCTGCTGCTCACCGGCCCGAGCGGGGTGGGCAAGGGCACGTTGGTGGCCCGGCTGCTGGAGCGGCATCCGCAGATCTGGCTGTCGGTCTCCGCCACCACCCGCCAGCCCCGGGCCGGGGAGGTCGAGGGCCGCCACTATTTCTTCATGGACCGGGCGGCTTTCGAGCGTCAGGCGGCCGCCGGTGGTTTTCTGGAATGGGCTTCATTCGCCGGCAACCTCTATGGCACCCCCCGCGCCGCTGTACGGGAGCGCCTGGATGCCGGACGCTCCGTGCTGCTGGAAATCGAGCTGGAGGGAGCGCGCCAGGTGCGCCGCAGTTTTCCCGCGGCCTTTCAGCTTCTGCTCCGGCCCCCTTCCTTCGCGGAGCTGGAACGGCGCATCCGCGGTCGGGGCAGTGACAGCGAGGAGGCGATCCAGCGCCGACTGGTGCGGGCGCGGGAGGAGCTGAAGGCGGAGGCGGAATTTGACGCCGTCGTGGTCAACGATGATCTGGAGCGGGCCCTGGGCGAAGTGGAGCGGCTGTGCGGCTTGACGAATCAGAGCCAACAGGGCGTGTGAAGAAGCAGAGTGTTGGAAGAAGCAGGGTTGTTGAAAACGCAGGGTTTTTGAAAAAGAAGTACGCAGAAAAAAGGGGCCCTGCATGGGGCCCCTTGGGGTGCTCGAATCTGCCTGGCTTCAAAGGGGGTGGAAGAGGAGATCGGGGAAGAAACGGTTGAACTCGATCATGATTCCGGCGGTGATGGTGAACCAGATCGCCGCAAAAACGGGGGCGGTGGTGAGGAACTTCTTCATCGGTGGGGGAGAGGGATTGGCGGCAGCGGTCGGGGGTCAGCGAGGTGAGACGGTGATCTTGTTGTCCGCCTCGGTGAGCTTGCCGGAAGTGAGTTCTGCGAAGGCGGCCAGGGGCCAGCGGGCAGCGGCGAGGGTGCTCTTGAAGGCGAGGGGAAGATCGATCTGGATCTCGTGGGTCTGGGCGTCCTTGCGCTGCCGTACGGCAATCAAGTAGCTGCGTCCGGCCCAGCCGATCGTTCCGGCGATGTAGAGGAAGGCGATGCCGGGGATGGTGAAGTCGCCGGCGTGGCTCCAGCGGCCGTCGACAACCAGGTGGGGGAGGCCATCCACGCCGCAGAGGGCTTGGCTGTAGCGCGCGAAGCGGGCCTTGGCCTGATCGGTTTTGGCGGCGGCGGCGCGGGACTGGAAGCGGGCGTTCTCGGCGCAGGGGGTGAGCCCGCCGATTTCCGCGTGGGCCATGGGGGCCAGGCCGAACAGCAGGAAAGCGGAGAGAAGGACCGCCATCAGACGGCCGGTGAGGAGACGGCGCATGGAGGAGGGAGCCGGAATGGGCCCTGCCGGAGGGCAGGATGTCACCAGCGGACAGTAAGGGAGCTGCCTCAGGCCCATGCCCACCGTCCTGGCCCTCGAAACAAGTTGTGACGAGTCCGCCGCGGCGATCGTCTCAGGCCGGACGGTTCTCGCCAGCGCCATCGCCTCCCAGGTGGAGGAGCACGCCCGCTGGGGCGGGGTGGTGCCAGAGATCGCGTCCCGTCGGCACCTGGAGGCCCTTCCCCCGCTGATCGAACGGGTGCTGCTGGAGAGCGGCCTGCGCCCCGACCGGTTGGATGCCGTGGCCGCCACCGTGGCGCCGGGGCTGGTGGGGGCGCTGCTGGTGGGTTCCGTGACGGCCCGCACCCTGGCCCGGCTGCACGATTTGCCATTTCTGGGGGTTCATCACCTCGAGGGCCACCTCTGCTCGGTGCAGCTGGGAGACCCCCTGCCCGAGGGGCCGTTTCTGGTGCTGCTGGTCAGCGGCGGGCATACCGAGCTGGTGCGGGTCGACGGGCCGGGGCGCTACCGGCGACTGGCCTGCAGCCGCGATGACGCCGCCGGGGAGTGCTTCGACAAGGTGGCCCGGTTGCTGGGTCTGGGCTATCCCGGCGGGCCCGCGATCCAGCAGGCCGCAGTGGGGGGGGATCCCCACCGCTTCTCCCTGCCCCGGGGACGGGTCTCGCTGCCGGGGGGCGGCTTCCATCCCTACGACTTCAGCTTCAGCGGCCTCAAGACCGCCGTGTTGCGACAGGTGCGGGCGTTGGAGGCCGCGGCGGATCCCCTCCCCCTGGCGGATCTGGCGGCGAGCTTCGAGCAGGTGGTGGCCGAGGTGCTGGTGGAACGTTGCTGCCGCTGCGCCGTGGCGGAGGAGCTGTCCACCCTGGTGCTGGTCGGCGGTGTGGCGGCGAACACCCGGCTGCGGACGCTGCTGGCCGAACGGGCCGCGGCGGCGGGACTGGCCTGGCGCCTGGCGCCCCTGGCCTGGTGCACGGACAACGCGGCGATGATCGGCCGGGCGGCGGTGCAGCGGCTGGAGGAGGGCTGCAGCAGCCCGATCGACCTGGCGGTTGCGCCCCGCTTTCCCCTGGAGGAGGCAAGCCGCCTCTACGAATCCCGTGCCTGCTTCTGATGCCGTTAGAGTTTTGCGCGGGCACGGTTCCACTCCCGGGCCACCCTTTCCGGTCCATCAATTCCGGTCCACTGTCCATGGCCCCGGCTGCCCCCCACGACGCAGATCCGAGCCTGCCGGCCGATGGGTTTGGGGTCACCCCCACAAACCCGGTGGAGGGCCCGGTGCCCGTATCGCCTCAAGAGCTCAACGCCTGGCGCCGCGGCTTCACTCCCCAGGCGGAGATCTGGAACGGCCGCCTGGCGATGCTGGGGCTCTCGGTGGGAATGACCGTGTTGCTGATCGCCCGTTGGGTCTCCACCCATCCCTGAGTCTGCCCGTTCAGGTGCGACCCCGCAGCCACTGGGACAGCTCCGATGGTTTGAGGGTATGTTGCATCGCCTCCTCATCGGTGATCTGGCCCTCTTCCACCAGCCGTACCAGGGCTTGGTTGCTGGTTTGCATGCCATCGAAGCCGCTGCGGGCCATGATCGCTTCAATCTCATCGAGTTTGCCACGCTCGATGTAATCGCGACAGGCGTCAGTGTTGATGAAGAGTTCGCAATAGGCGCAGCGTTTGTATGAGGTGGTCTTGACCAGTCCCTGGGCGAGCACCGCCAGCAGGGATTCGGCAATCGCTCTGCGCACCTGTTCCTGCTGCTCTGGCGGGTACATGCCCAGCACCCGTTCCACGGTGCGGACGGCGGAGTTGGTGTGGAGGGTACCCAGAACCAGCTGACCGGTCTGGGAGGCCTCGATGGCGATGGAGAGGGTTTCCTGATCTCGTATTTCGCCGATCAGGATCACATCGGGGTCTTCGCGCAGGGCGGCCCGCAAGGCGTTTTTGAACACTTTGGTGTGGTGCCGCACCTCCCGTTGACGGATCAGGGACTGACGACTTTCATGCACGAATTCAATCGGGTCCTCGATGGTGAGGATGTGTCTCTTCATCGTGCGATTGATGTAGTCTACAATGGCTGCCAATGTGGTGGTCTTGCCGGAGCCTGTCGGGCCGGTCACCAGCACCAGTCCTTTGGGCCGCTCCGCAATCTCCTTGAGCACTTCGGGCAGGTTGAGATCCTCGATGGTCAAGACCACTTGCGGGATCAGGCGCAGCACCATCGCCGGACCCCGCAGGGTGTCCAGCAGGTTGATGCGCACGCGCGCGAAGCCGAAAGAATGACTGCCGTCGTACTCTTTTTCGCGCAGAAAGAGGTCGATCTCGGTGGGAGAAAGCATCTCCCGCAGCCAATCGCGGAAGGTGGTGGTGTCGGTTGCCGGCCAGCCTGTGCTCACGATGTCGCCGCGTTCGCGATAGCGGGGCATCTCCCCCACACCCAGATGCACGTCGGAGTAATCGCGTTCGTGTGCGATGCGAACGATGCCCTCCAATTTGGCGGGCATCGTGCTCAGATCCAGGAGTGTGGCCGGGGGGGCCTCGGTTGGGTCAGGTGGGAAGGGGTCGGAGGGTGGTGGCGGTGGTGGCGCCGGCGGGATGGAGGCGGGAGCCATCGCGAAGGGCAATTCAGCCATGCCACCTACTTCAGCTTTGCGAGGTTGATCCTTACATTGACGTCGCTGTCTGTGGTGGTGGCGTCAGAGCTCGCAACCCGAGTGGACTGTCCCGGGGGCCTGCGGGGCTCTCCAGTGCGGGGTGGCCAAGCCCGAAGATCCCTAGGATCCAGGCGTCCGCCCATCCCCCTTGACGGATTCCGTCCCCTCCCCTGCCGGCCTCTCCGCCGCAGACCCCGAAGCTGCCGGAGCCCCCGGCGCGGGCCTGGCCTCCGGGGGGGAGAAGCCGCTGATCAGCCTCGTGCTCGGCACCCGCCCGGAGGCGATCAAGCTGGCGCCGGTGATCCGGGCCTTCCAGCAGCACCCGGAATTCCGCACCCGGGTGGTGCTCACCGGCCAGCACCGGGAGATGGTCGCCCAGGTGATGCGACTGTTCGGGCTCCAGGCCGATCTCGACCTGGCCCTGATGACCCCGAACCAGACCCTCACCCATGTCACCTGCGCTGCCCTGCAGGGCCTGCAGCAGGAGTTTCAGCGGCATCGGCCCGATCTGGTGCTCGTGCAGGGGGACACCACCACCGCGTTCGCCAGCGCCCTGGCGGCCTTCTACGAGCAGATCCCGGTGGGGCATGTGGAGGCCGGGCTCCGCACCGACAACCTCTTCGACCCCTTTCCCGAGGAGGCAAACCGCCGCTTGATCTCCCAGCTGGCCCTTCTGCACTTCGCCCCCACGGAGCGGTCGGCCGCCAATCTGCGGGCCTCTGGTGTGGTGGGCGAGACGATCACCACCGGCAACACGGTGATCGATGCCCTGCTCTTGATGGCGGAGAGGACGCCCCAGCTGCAGATCGACGGTCTCGACTGGCACCAACAGCGGGTGCTGCTGGCCACGGTCCATCGTCGCGAGAACTGGGGGGAGCGGCTGCTGGACATCGGCCGCGGCTTCCTGGATGTGCTGGAGCGTTTCCCCGACACCGCCCTTCTGCTGCCGCTGCACCGCAATCCCACGGTGCGGGAACCGCTGCAGGCCCTGCTCGGCAACCATCCGCGCGCCTTCCTCACCGAACCCCTCGACTACGACCAGTTGGTGGCGGCGATGCGCGGCTGCACCCTGCTGCTCACCGATTCCGGAGGCCTGCAGGAGGAGGCCCCGGCGCTGGGCAAGCCCGTGCTCGTGTTGCGCCGCACCACCGAGCGCCCTGAGGCTGTGGATGCCGGAACGGCCCGGCTGATCGGCACCCACAGCGAGGCAATCCTCGCGGAGACGAGCAATCTGCTGGAGCATGAAGGGGCCTACGAGGCGATGGCCCGCGCCCACAATCCTTTCGGGGATGGCTACGCCAGCGAGCGAATCGTGGCGGCGGCGCGCCGCTTTCTGGCCTCCCGCCCCCCGGCCTGAGCGGGGGCGGGGGATCAGCGGCGCTTCTTCGCCCAGGGCGGCAGGTCGATGAACACGCGGGTGCCGGACTCCAGCCCCTGCAACACCTGGGTGTCGCGGCCACTGCTGGAGCCGAGCTCCACCGGCTGGAAGCGGGGCTGGCGATCCTTGCCCACCAGCAACACGCCGGGCTTGCCCTCTTCGGTGACGATCGCCACCGTTGGCACCACGGTCTGAGGGGCCATGCGCCCGGTTTGGAAGTCGACGTCGGCGGTCATGCCGATGCGCAGGACCGGCGGCGGGTTGACCAGCGCCAGCTTCACCTCAAAGGAGGTGACGTTGTTCACCTTCACAGCGCGGGGGGCGATCTGGCGAACCATGGCGGCAAAGCGGCGGTCCGGGAAGGCATCCACCCGCACGGTGGCCGGCATGCCGGGCCGCAGGCGTCCCAGGTCGCTCTCCGGCACCTTGGCCACCACCTCCAAGCCGCGGGCCAGCTCCACGATCGATGAACTGGTGGCCCCCGCCGTCGTCGAGGCGGTGGTGGTGGGGGTGACGTAAGCGCCCGCATCGGCGAAGCGCTGGCTGATCACCCCTTCGAACGGGGCCCGCACGATCAGGTCCCCCAGCTCGACCCCCCGCTGCTGCAAACGTTCGCGGGCGGCCGCCAGAGCCGCCGCATCCACTTTATAGGTGGAAAAAACGGCGCTGTATTCATCGGCGCTGATGGCGCCGTTGGCGAAGAGCTGGCGGCGGCGCTGCCATTCATTGCGGCTGCGGGTGAGCCTTGCCTCGGCGGCGAAGATCTCGGCCCGCAGTTCATCGAGGCGTGCGGCCAGGTCGCCGGCATCCATGCGGGCCAGGGGTTGGCCGCGGCGCACCAGGTCGCCCTCCTGAACGAAGATCTCCATCAACTGCCCCTGGCGCCGGGGGCTGACGTTGACCCGCTCAACGGCGTCGAGTTCACCGCTGGCGCTGACCACCCCGGGCAGGCTCTCGTTGCGCGCCACGACGGTGTAAGGGCTGAGGTCGGCCCGGTCCTTGGCGGTCTGCTGCCGCTGCCAGTGGGCCGCGCCCGACAGCAGGGCGGCGCAGAGGGCCACGCCGCCCCACAAGCGCTTGCGGCGCCAGAGGTTCGGCCTGGAGAGGGGCTCCACTGGCTCCAGCGGGGTGAAGGGGTGGGGGGTGCCGGCTGCCGTGGGGGGGGGTGACGGAACCGGTCGGAGGGGACTCGGGGCTGAAATGGTCTGTTACATCTCTGGCGCAAGTCTCGCGCCTCAGGGCCCGGGTCGGCGGATCCGGGTGGGGGATTCCTTCCTGGCGGGCCCGTTGCTGGCGAGGCCCCCGGGATCAGCCCTTAGATTCCGCCCCATGCTCAAAGCCGGAATCGTCGGCCTGCCCAACGTGGGCAAGTCGACTCTCTTCAACGCGCTGGTGGCCAACGCCCAGGCCCAGGCCGCCAACTTTCCCTTCTGCACGATCGAGCCCAACAGCGGCGTGGTGGCCGTACCGGATGAACGCCTGCAAAAGCTGGCGGAGCTCTCCTCCTCTCGGGAGATCATCCCCACGCGGGTGGAATTCGTCGACATTGCCGGTCTGGTGAAAGGGGCCAGCCAGGGGGAGGGCCTGGGCAACAAGTTCCTCGCCAACATCCGCGAGGTGGATGCGATCGTGCATGTGGTGCGCTGCTTTGAGAACGACGACGTCATCCATGTCTCCGGTTCGGTGGATCCGCTGCGGGACGTCGAGGTGATCAATCTCGAGCTGGCTCTGGCCGATCTCTCCCAGCTGGAGAAGCGGCGCGAGCGGTTGAAGAAGCAAGTGCGGACGAGCAAGGAGGCCCAGCTCGAGGACGCCGCCCTGGCGCGCATCCAGGTGGCCCTGGAGCAGGGGGGGGCGGCCCGCAGCGTGGCCCTCAGCGACGAGGAAGGGGTGCTTGTGAAGCCCTTGGGGCTGCTCACCGCCAAGCCGGTGATCTACGCCGCCAACGTTTGCGAGGACGACCTCGCCGGGGGCAACGCCTTTGTGGAGCAGGTGCGCGGCCTGGCGGAGCGGGAGGGGGCGGCCACGGTGACCATCTCGGCGCAGGTGGAGGCTGAGCTGATCGAGCTGCCCGAGACGGAGCGCGTCGAGTTTCTTGAGGGCCTGGGGGTCAGCGAGGGGGGCCTGCGCAGCCTGATCCGGGCCACCTACGCCCTGCTGGGCCTGCGCACCTATTTCACCAGCGGCGAGAAAGAGACACGGGCCTGGACGATCCGCTCCGGCATGACCGCCCCCCAGGCTGCTGGCGTGATCCACAGCGACTTCGAGCGCGGCTTCATCCGGGCCCAGACGATCGGCTGGCAGCAGCTGCTGGACGCCGGTTCCCTGGCGGAGGCACGCAACCGCGGCTGGCTGCGCAGCGAGGGCAAGGACTACGTGGTTGCCGAGGGGGATGTGATGGAGTTCCTGTTCAACGTCTGACGGGATCTCTCCAGCAGAGTGGAAGCCACCTCCTCCTTTCAGCGGCCCATGGCCCCTCCCTCCGCGCCCGCGCCGGGCTCCGCCGCTGCTCGGAGCGGCAGGGGGATGGCCTTGGGGAGGGGCTTGGAAGGGGCTGTGACGCGCGGCGGTCTCCGGGCGGTGAGCCGCGGAGTCATGGCAGCGGCGCTGGTGGAAGCCCCGGTGGCCGTGATCGAGGAGGTGCTGGCGGTGCGCCAGGGACGGAAGACGCCGGAGGAGGCTGCTCTGGCTGCCGGAGCCAAGGTGGGCATGGCCGCCGTCGGAGGGGGCCTGGGAGCGGGGCTGGCCTACGGGCTGGGCGTCCTCGGGGTGGGCACCCTGCTGACGCCGGTCGCCCCGATGCTGCTGCTCGCGGGCAGCGCCTCGGTTGTGCTCTCGACGGGGTTGCGGCTGCGGACCGCCTTCCGCACCGGGCCCGAGCGCCAGGCCCTCGCCCCCGAGTCCCCCCCGGACTTCATCGAGATGGAGCCGGGGCGGGGGGGCCAGGGGAGCGAGATCTGGTTTGTGCCGCCCGGCACCGGTGCCAGCGGCGACCCGTCGACGTGAACCCGGCCACGTCGACGTCGCTCGAAACGGGGCGCGTCAGAGAGAATGAAGGAGCGTTTTTTTTGTGTGATGAGCCCCGAGTCCAAGCCCAGCGCAGCCCCCGCCCCGGCTCCCCACGACTTCGAGGTGCAGAAGGAGGTCCACCGCAAGATCCGCAACGACCCGGACTACGACGACTGGGAGTACGGCACCGAACCCCTGCCCCACGAAGCCTGGGTGCCAGGGCAGGAAAAGCCGCAGCCCGCCGGCTGAGACCCTTTCGGCAACCCCCTCAAGCCCCCGGTTCGCGTTCCTGCGGCGGGGGGGGAGGGCTGTCGATCCGGTAGAGGATCTCCGCCTCATCCCCGCGCTCCCTGCCCTGCAGCACGCGCAGGAGAGCCCTGCGTTGGTTGGCTTCGATCCGCCCCAACAGCGGCAGCGCGAGCAGGCAGAAGAAGGCCATCAGCAGCCACAGCCCCACCCCGTGGCCCTGGGCATCGAGCAGCCAGCCCGCCAGCAGGGGGGCCCCGAAGGCGCTCACGGCAAAGCATTGCGAGAAGAGCGCCATCGCCACCCCCTGATGGGGCGGGGGGGTGAGCTCGATCACCGCTTCGGTGGCCGTGGGCAGGAAGGCAGCCGCTCCCAGCGCCAGCGGCAGCTGGGCCGCAAGCAACAGCAGCAAGCCGTGATCGAGCAAGGCCGAGAGGGCAAGCAGCAGGGTGCCGGCCACAAAGCACACCAGGCTGAGGCCCAGTCCGATCCACACCGGCCGGCGCGCCATCGCTTGGCCCACCGGCCACTGGAGCACCACCATCAGCCCTAGCTGCAGGCCCATCAGCAGCGCCCCCGAAGAGTCCGGGAGCGGCGGGCGACGCAGGCCGCCCCGCACCAGATCCAGGGGCAGTGCGCTCTGCATCAGGGCCGGCAGAGCGGTGGCCACGATCACCACCGCCAGCAGCGGCAGCAGCGGCCTCCACCACAGGTCGGAACGGGCCGAGGTTGCGAAGGCCCGCCGGGCTTGGGCGGCGGGCAGCGGGCGGCGCAGGAGCAGCACCGCCAGGGTCAGCAGGCAGGCCATGTCCACCAGATAGATGCCGCGCAGGCGGTCGATCCCGGCGAGCACGGCTCCCAGCAGTGCGCCGAGGGCGACCCCGAGGGCATCGGCGCTGCGCACCAGGGCAAAGGAGCGGGCGGAGGGGAGCGGCGCGCAGCTGAGCGGCACCGCCAGCTCCACCGCCGGCCAGAAGAGGCCGGCGGCGATCCCGAGCAGAACCTGCCCGCTGAGGTAGCCGCCCAGGCCCCGCGCGCCGAGCAGCAGGGCGTCGCCGCCAAGGCCGCAGACCACGGTGAGCAGCACCGGCAGGGAGCAGGGCAGACCCCGATCGATCAGGGCGCCGCTCAGAAAGCGTCCCAAGGTGCCCGCCAAGGCGGAGAGCGCCACGCCGCCGGTGACGCGGCCCGCGCTGAAGGCTTCCTGGTGGAAGACGATCGGCGTGAGGTACAGCACGCCCCCCGCCCCTGCCATCGCGATCAGGCGGATTCGTGCGAGATGCTGCAGCGGCACGGGAAACTGGGACCACCAGGAACTCCCCCTGGCTGCGACCCCTCTTGCGCCAGACCCCCCGCCCGTTTTCGTTTCCGTCACGTCGCCTGGGCCGCCCGGGTTCGATGCTGGCCAGTCTGCTGGTGGCTCTCGCCCCGGTGGTCCTCCCCGGCGGCGTGGCAGCGGCGGGGGCCGCCGATCTGCTGGAGCTGCGCCTGGAGGCCCTGGCGGTGCCGATCCCGCTGGATCAGCTGGAGGCCCTCAGCCGAGGCGATCGACTGCGGGGGGGGGCCGGCGGGGAGGAGCTGCGGATCTGGTGGAGCCTCCTGCGACCGGAGAGCCAGCGGGATCTGCTGCGTCTGCTGCGGGTTCCCCTGCTGCGGGACCGCAGCTTCGGCCGCCAGTTGCTCGACAGCTGGGCGGGCAGCCAGATGATGGCGGAGGTGGGTGGGCTGCTCACCACCCCGGATGGCCGCAGCACCACGCCGCTGCTCCAGAGCACCCTGCGGCGCCTGCTGGAGGAGGGGCGGGAGGTGACGGCGATCGACCTGCTGCGCCGCCTGCCCCCGCCGCGCCTGACGCTGCAGCTCGATGGCCTGCTGGCCCTGGCGGAGCGCTGGCGCCAGCAGCTGCGGCAGCAGAGGGTGGCCTTGGAGGGACTGCGGCGGCTGTCCCTTGCGCGCCGCCAGTCCCGGCCGCTGGCCTTCGACGGGGGAGAGCGGATTCCCGCCCGGCGCCTGGCCCTGGCGGTGCCCCATCGCGCCGAATCGCTGCCGCTGGAGTTGTGGCCGGCCCGCCTCTCCCCCTACGACCCGGTCCAGCGACGCCCTTGGCTGCTGATGATGCCGGGGCTGGGGGGCACGGCGGAGCAGCTGCGCTGGCTCGCCGGCTCCCTGGCCGACCGGGGCTGGCCGGTGGTGGTGATCCAACACCCCGGCAGTGACGCGGCCGCGATGAAAGCGGCCCTGGAGGGCCAGAGCCTGCCCCCCGGTGCCGAGACCCTGCCCACCCGCCTGGCCGACGTGGAGGCGGTGCTGGCGGCCCAGCAGCAGGGGCGGCTGGGGATCGGCGGGGACGGGGTGGTGCTGGTGGGCCACTCGCTGGGGGGGCTGACGGCCCTGCTGGCGGCGGGCCTGCCGCCGGTGCCTGGCCTGGACTCCCGTTGTCGGCAGGCGCTGGCCCGGCTGCCGATCAGCAATCCTTCGCGCCTGCTGCAGTGTCAATTGGTGAGCATCGGCGTGCCGGCGACGCCGAGGCGGCCGGAGAATCTGCGGGGCGTGGTGGTGCTCAACGGGTTCGGCAGCCTGCTCTGGCCCGACCGTGGCCTGGCCCCCCTGCCGGTGCCGGTGTTGATGGTTGGCGGGAGCCTCGATCTGGTGACCCCACCGGTGGACGAGCAGCTGGGGCTGTTCCTGCCGCCGGGGGATCCCCGCAGCCGGCTGGTGCTGGTGGAGGGGGGCAGCCACTTTTCGCCGGTGCATGTGGCGGCGAGGGAGGAAGTCTTGTTTCGCCTCGGGAGCGACCTGGTGGGGCAGGATCCCCGCACCGTGCAGCGCCTGTTGCTGCGTCTGACGAGCGAATTCCTGCAGACCCTGGAGCAGCCGCTGCTGATGCCACCCCAGCTTCGGGTGCAGGAGGGGGTGAAGGCTTACGTGCTCGACCCGGCCGCGGCGGGTCGGTGGCGGGCGATGGTGCGGCCCTGAGCGCCCGCTGGGCGGCCGGAGGCCACCATCGCCCGCCGGCAGGGCCGCAGTCCGAAGGGCAAGCAAGGGCCACAGCAACAACGCCAAAAATGGAGCGAAAAGGTAGCGCTACCCAAAAGATTGTCTCGGAAATTTAATCCAAATTAACAAAATCAAAACCAGCCCCCCTGTCTCTGCGCGAAAGTGGCAATAGTCGGCACAAATCAAGCACTGCTTTCTTGCGTCGCCCTGCATAGGGTGTAGCGGAAGCACCGCGAAAGCCTGCCTGGTATGAGCCCCCAAATAACCAAGTTGCCTGAAGCCTGGTATGCAACTTGGCCAGCCTTAGGCCTTGCCAGCCTCGGCTTGCTTGCGGCAGACCCGGCTTCGGCGACGCCGCCGACCACGGTAACGCTAGGCGCCGACGCCACTGGTAATTACTGCCAATACAGCGTAACTTTAAACCCCGATCCCTGCAATCCGCCCCACGTACCAGCCGATACGGAGTATCGAGTTGGCTATATTGATTACACCACTGGATCCGGCGAGATTGATATCACCTACCGTGGCTTTTTTGTCTTTAACCTGAACACTCCACAGATTCAGGCCGCCGTCACGGCAGGAGAGCAGGTGGTTGCGGCCAGCGTGCGGGCTCGCAACGGCAGCATCAAATGCGGGACCTCGACGACGATCTGCTCACCGGAGCAGGTGATCAATCTGCATCGGGTGCAGGGAACCATCCCTGATCTGATCAATGGCAGCCTGGCCTTCAACGATCTCGGCCAGGGCCCCTCATACGGTTTCACCACTTTCCCCGCCATTCTCGCCCCGAACAGCGAGAGTTCTTACAGCCTCAATGCCAACGGATTGGTGGCGGTGAACAGCGCCCTGATGGCTCAGTTGGCCCTGAGCACGCGGCACGACAAGGAGGAGGGAGGGGTGACCGAAAGCCCGATCTATGTGTATGGAGATACGGCCAACACCCCGCAGAATCCCAGTGTGTTTCTCGACCTGACCTTCGGACCCAACGTGCCGGCGGTGCCGTCGCCGCTGGCGTGGCTCGGGGCCGGGGCGGCCTGGCGCTGGAGCCGGCGGCTGCGGCGCCGCGCCCGTTGAAGCCCGGATCAGAAGCGGATGCGCGGATCGAGCAGGGCCACCAACAGATCCACCACCACGGTGACGAGCACCACCAGGGCCGCCACCACCACCACGATGCCCTGCACCAGGGGATAGTCGCGCTGGGCGATCGCCTCCTGCAGCCGGAAGGCGATTCCGGGCCAGGAGAAGGTGACCTCGATCAGCAGGGCGCCGCCGATCAGGGACGCCACGGTGATGCCTGTGATGGTGAGCACCGGCAGCAGGGCATTGGGCAGGGCGTGGCGGAGCACCACCCGCCGCTCGCTCAGGCCCCGGCTGCGGGCCGCCTCCACGTAGTCCGAGCCGAGGGCGCGGCGCAGGTTGAGGCGCAGGGCGTTGGTGAAGACGCCGCTGAGCAGCAGCCCCAGGGTGGCGGCCGGCAGGCAGAGATGGCGCAGGGCGCCGCTGAACTGTTGGAGATTTCCCGCGCGCAGGCTGTCGAGCAGGTAAAAGCCGCTGCCCCGGGGCGGCAGCAAGGTGGCCGGGAAGCGTCCCCCCACCGGCAGCCAACCCAGCCAGACGGCGAAGACCAGCTGCACCACCATTGCCGCCCAGAAGGGGGGCAGGGCGTAGGTGCCGATCCCGTAGAGCCGTCCGGCCAGATCCACCTTCCCCTCGGGCCGGGCGATGCCGCTGAAGCCGACCGCCAGGCCCACCAGCGCCGCCAGCAGCAGGGCCACCACCCCCAGTTCGAGGGAGGCCGGCAGGCTTTCGCGGATCACCGCCAGCACGGGCTGCTGACTGTTCTGGGTGACCCCGAGATCGCCGTGCAGCAGATGGCTCAGGAAGGTGGCGTACTGATCGACCAGGGGTTTGTCCAGACCCAGCTGGGCGCGCAGGGCAAGGCGGGCGGCCGCCGGGGCGCGGGGGCCGAGCAGGGCATCGATCGGATCGCCGGGGGCGACGCGCAGCAGCAGGAACACCAAGGTGGCGATCAGCCAGAGCATCAGCGGCGCCAGGGCGAGCCGGGCCCCGACGTAGCGCAGCAGTTCGGAACGGCGGCTCATGGCCGGCCACCCAGCTCGCTGAGCACCACGCGTCCGGAGCCGTCGAACCGCGGCTGGCTGACGGGGGGGCGACTCCAGGCCACCGGCGCCACCAGCCAGATCGGCACATAAGGACTGGCTGCCGCGGTGCGCCGCTGGATGTCCTGCAGCAGCCGCAACCGCGGCTTGCCGCCGATGCGGCTGCTGCGCTGCAAAGCCTCCTCCAGCCCCGGTTCGCTCCAGAAGCTGCCGCTGAGGGCGCTGCCGCCGACGCGACAGCGGTTCCCCTCCGCCTTCTCGCAGCCCAGCAGGGGCACCAGGTAATTGTCGGCGTCGGGATAGTCGCCCACCCATTCCAGCTGGATCATGGGGAAGATGCCTTTGTCGAGCTGGGCGTAGGCGGTGGTGGATTCCATGCCGTTCACCTCCAGGCGCACGCAGTCGCCGAGGTCGCGGCGCAGCTGGGCCTGCCAGGTGAGGGCGAACAGGCGATCGCTGGGGATGTCCGAGCGGAAGGTGAGCGGCAGGCTGAGGCGGCGGCCGTTGCAGTAGCCCGCCTGGCGGTAGAGGCGCCGGGCGGCAGCGGGATCGTAGTCGGGCCAGGCGCGGGGGGAGGAGCCCGGCAGGGTGGGGGGCAGCAGCTCGCGCAGGGGGGGGCGCAGGCCCAGGCTCACCCGCCGGCTGATCAAACCGCGATCGAGGCTGCGGGCCACCGCCTGGCGCAGGCGGGGATCCTGCAGCGGCGGCTGGTCGGAGAGCAGGGAGAGGAAGCCGATCTCAAGGGCCGGGCCCACCGCCTCCCTCAAACGGCCGGCCAGGGCATCGCGATGCAGGGCCTGCTGGTGGTCGATCTCCAGGCTGCTGGAGAGCAGCACATCCACCTCGCCGCTGCGCAGGGCGCCGAAGAGGGCGGTGGAGTTGCTCAGGGTGACCAGCTCGAGGCCGCCGTTGCGCGGGCGCGGGCCCCAGTAGCGGGGCCAGGGGGTGAGGCGCTGCTTGGGCCCGCTGAAGAACGCCAGCCGGTACGGGCCGGTGCCGACGAAGCGATCGTTGAGGGGTTCGTTGCGGTGCCGGGCGTAGGCGGTGGGGGAGACGGGGGTGAGGAAGATGGAGCTGAGCAGGCGGGCCAGCGGGCTGAAGGGGCGCTTGAGCACCAGCTCGATCTCGTGCGGACCGCTGACGCGCACCGCCGCCACCCGGTCGCTCAGCTGGTACCCGAGGGTGCCGATCGCCAGGAACCGCCGCAGCGAGAAGGCCATCGCCTCGGCGTCGAAGCGGGTGCCGTCATGGAACAGCACGCCGCGGCGCAGGGGGATGCGGGCCCGCAGGCCGTCGGCGCTGAGGCGGGGGAGCGCCGTGGCCAGGCGCGGCTCGAGGCGGCCGTCGCTGAGGATTGCGTAGAGGGGGTCACCGAGGGCGCTGAGCACCTGCAACTGGCCCACCCGCGAGGCCTTGGCCGGATCGAGGCTGTCGATGCGGCTGCGGCTGGCGATGATCAGGGTCCCCTCGCCACGGGGGGGTTGACAGCCGCTGAGAGGAGCCAGGAGCACCAGCAGCAGCGGAACGGCCCTGCGGGAAGGGCGGCGCGGTGGGGGGGGAATGCCCATGGGAGAGGGGGGAAGCGGGGGCGGCGCTCAGAGGGTGCGCAGACAGGCGGCCACGCTCTCCACGTCCGCCAGGGCCTCGATCGCTGCGAGGGCTTCCCGGAAGCGGGCTTCCAGCACTTCGTGGCTGATCACGACGATCTCCGCGCCCCCCGCCCGGGCCTCGAACTGCACGATCGATTGGATCGAAACGCCGGCATTGCCGAAGCAGCTGCCGATCCGGCCGATCACCCCGGGCTCGTCGCGGGTGCGCAGCCGCACGTAATTGCGGTGGCGGGTGCGGGCGCCATCCACCAGGGCGCAGCGTCGCCAGCTGCTGGCGGCGAGCAGCGGGTCGAGGCCGGCGCCGGGATCGCCGCCGCCCACCTGGCGGATGCCGGCGATGTTGAGGATGTCGGCCACCACCGCTGAAGCGGTGGGACCGGCGCCGGCGCCGGGGCCGTAGAACATCACGCGGCCCACCGGATCGCCCTCCACCAGGATGGCGTTGTTCACCCCGTGCACCCCGGCGAGGGGATGCTGGCGCGGCAGCAGGGTGGGATGGACGCGCACGTCGAGGGGCAGGGGATCTTCACCGGTCCCGTCCTCACCGGTCGCGGCCTCGCCTTCGACGACCAGGCGCTCGGCCACCGCCAGCAGCTTGACGACGAAGCCCAGTTGGGCGGCGTAGGCCACATCGCGGCTGTCGAGCCGGTCGATGCCCTCGGTGGGGATGCGCTCGCGCGGCACGGGACCTCCAAAGGCCAGGCCGGCGAGGATGGCGATCTTGTCGGCGGCGTCGCCGCCCTGCACATCAGCGGCGGGATCGGCCTCGGCGTAGCCCAGCCGCTGGGCGTCGGCCAGCACATCGGCATAGGCCGCCCCCTCATCGGCCATGCGGCTGAGGATGTAGTTGGTGGTGCCGTTGATGATGCCGCTCACCCGCTGGATGCGGTTGCCGCCCAGGGATTGCTTGAGCGGCTCGATGATCGGGATGCCGCCGCCCACCGCCGCCTCGATCAACACGTAGACCCCCCGCGCCGTGGCGGCGGCGGCGATCTCCTCCCCATGGCGGGCGATCACGGCCTTGTTGGCGGTGACCACGGGTTTGCCGGCGGCGATCGCCCGCAGGATCAGGGAGCGGGCGGGCTCCAGGCCGCCCATCACCTCCACCACAATCTCCACGGCGGGATCATCGATCACGGCTTCGGGGTCGGTGGTGAGGCGCTCCGGCGGCACCGTCACCCCGCGCGGGCGCTGCCGGTCGCGCACCGCCACCCGCCGCAGCTCCAGCGATCCCACCAGGGGGTGGCGCCCCTGCGGACTGGCGAGGATCGCCGCGACGCCGGCTCCCACCGTGCCCAGCCCGAGCAAGCCGACACCGATCGTCATGGAGCCCTGCGGCGCAATCGGCTGATCCTAGAAATGAGCCGGCCCTGGCCCTTGTGTTCAGCCCGCCTCGGCGAACCTGCGGGCCTGGGCCTGCATCATGCGGAAGATGTTGAGGAAGCCGTTGGCCCGGGAGGGGGTGAGGCTGGCCTGGAGGCCGGTGGCGCTGAGGAAGGCGGGATCGATCGCGGCCACCTGGGTGGGGGTGAGGCCCTCCAGGCCCTCGATCAGCAGGGCGAGCAGGCCCTTGGTGATCTGGGCATCGGAATCCCCCTGCCAATGCAACTGACCGTCCGCCAGGCTGCCCACCACGTACACCTGGGAGACGCAGCCCCGCACCTTGAAGGCGTCCTGGCGGAGCTCCTCCGGCAGGGGCGCGAGCTTCTTGGCGAGCCAGAGCACATACTCATAGCGGCGCCTGGGATCGGCGCTGGCGCTGAGCCGCTCGACGATGCGATCGAGGGCGGCACTGCCCGTGCTCATCCGTTCAGCCGTCGCGGCGGCGCCAGGCCAGTCCGCCCAGGCCGAGGCTGCCGAGCACGGCCAGCAGGCCCAGCTGGCGGGCGGTGGAGAACAGCTCGCCGGCAGGTTGGGCGGAGTGGAGGTTGGGCGCGGCAGTGCCGGGCAACTCCAGGTAATCGCGATGGCCGGGGCCGCCATCCACCTGAAGCTCCCAATCGGCGCGGGCCTGCTTGGGCAGCGCGAAGGTGAGGCGACCCTGGCCGTCGGTGCGGCCCACCTCGATGGCGGCACCGCCATCGGGCGGCACCAAGCGCACTTGGGCGGAGGCCACCGGCTGACCGCTGGAGAAGCTGGTTTCCAGCCGGATGAAGCCCTCGCTGGCGGGGGTGCGAGGAAGGGAGGCGCTGAGGGCGTCGAGGCGTTCCAGGTTGGTCTGGATCGCATGGGCCTCGGCCGGGGCTGGCCCCAGGGCCGGGGCGAGCAGCAAGGCGAGGGCCCCGGTGAGGGCTGGCAGGCGGAGGCGGGGCATGGGGGGGCTCAGGAGGCTTTCCAGCGACTATCGCTCGTGCGGCCCGCCTGCACCATCCGAGCCATCGAACTCACCATCATCGCCAGGGCGTCGTGGCTGTCGCCGCGGGCCTGGAGTTCGGCCGCCAGCACGCGCTCACAGGCGGTGAGCCGTGGGGTGTCGCGGGGCGCGAGCGCCGGATGGCGGGGGGGGTCGGCCCGACGGGCGCTGGCGGCGTGGGAGGCGATCCGCTGCTGCAGGGGGCTGAGGTCCAAGAAAACGGAAATCGCTCGCAGCGATCCTGGCAAATCGCGGCCCTCAGCGAGCGCGGTGACGCCAGCCGTTACGAGCTTGCAATGAAGTGGAGGCCCCGTTCGTCGATCCAACCGTCGAAGGGGACATCCCAGGGATCGCGGGGCAGGGGTTGCGGGTGCACGCAGGCCGCGGGCAGCACCGCCAGCGCCGGCACATCGCGCCAGCCGGCCCGGCAGCGCAGGCGGTCGTACCAGCCGCCGCCGGAGCCGAGGCGGATGCCGGCGCCATCGATCGCCAGGGCGGGCACCAGCAGCAGGGCGAACGCCGCCGCCGGCAGCGGCGGCAGGCTCCCGTGCGGGGCGGGGATGCCGCAGGCATCGGGCGCCAGGGGATCGCCCGGCTGCCAGGGGAGATAGAGGAGCTGCAGGGCGGGGTTCGGGGCGGGCCCGGGGAGAACCGCCGGCAGGGCCAGGCGTCCCGGGATCCGGGCGTCGATCGTGGCGGCCAGGGGGCGCAGGTCGGGTTCGGCGCCGATCGGCCACCACAAGCCGAGGCGCCCCGGCGGGGTGCGCGCCCCCGGGCTGAGGCGGGGCGGCAGTTCGCGGCGGGCCACCGCCAGGAGGCCGGCGGCGGCGGCGGGCAGGCTCTGGCGCCGCAGGCGGCGGAAGTGGCGGCGCAGCTCGGCCTTGGCGCTCTCCTCGCCGGGGGCTTTGGCGGGAAGGAGGGCCATCAGCGCTGGAACCAGCCGGTGAGGGCCACCGCCAGGGCATCGGCGGCGTCGTCGGGGCGGGGGGGATCGGCAAGATCCAGCTCGCGCATCACCGCTTCGAGCACCTCGGCCTTTTCGGCATGGCCGTGGCCGGCGAGGGCCAGCTTGATTTGCATCGGCGGGTACTCCACCACGGGGATGGCGAAGCGGGCCAGGGTCATGATCACCACGCCGCGGGCTTGCACCACGGCGATGGTGGTGCTGGAGCGATAGAAGAAGAATTTTTCCACCGCCGCCAGATCGGGCCGCCAGCGGCGCAGGAGGGTGCGCAGGTCGGCGGCGATCTCCACCATGCGAGCCCCTTCGCTGCGGCCGGGATCGGTGCGAATCATGCCGCAATCGAGCAGGCGCTGGCGGGCCTCGCCCACCTCGATCACGCCGTAGCCGACGCGGGCCAGACCGGGGTCGATGCCGAGGATGATCATCGAGAAGCGGGCGGGCAGGAACGGGGGAAGCCTTGGCCGCGGGGAACGGGGGCGGCAGAGGGGCATGAAAAAACCCCGCCTTGGGCGGGGTTTGACAAAGGGAATGGGACTTGAGGCAGAGGAAATTCAGCCGAGGTTGTAGGCCTGGCGTGTGCGACGGCGGAGACGACGGCTGAAGCCGAAGGCAGCGCCAGCTCCCATCAGAGGAAGAGGGCCCGGAACGCCGGTGTACTGGGTGAAGGAGTTGGTGAAGGAAGCAATTGTTCCACCGTTGGCGGAGACGTAATCTACAATAAAGAGAGACTGTATCCCAGGGCTGACGTTGTAAGTGGGGTTGGTAATGGAGAGGATGGCGAGGGTATCGTCAGGATCGGCTTCATAGGCAGCATTGCTGCTGTAGATAAACTTTTCAACAGTGCTGCCAACTGCGTTGTAGGAAAGAGATACTGTTTTGAAGGCCTGCGCGGGGAAGTTTGTGGTATCGATGTTGATTGCATAGGCAAGGATATCGCCGACATCCGCAATTTGACTACCGTAGTCTACAGTAAGGCTGTAAACACCTGAAGATTCAGTAAAAGAAAGACCGGCTCCTGCCGTGGCAGGAAGAGTACTAATGTCGATGATCTTGTCACCAACCGCGTCATAAGCTCCTTCTGCGCAAGTGTCGGGGACAACGCAGGGGAAGGTATTGGCAAGTGAAGGGGATGCTGCGAAGCCAAAGCTGGCAGCCCCAAGAACGGCCATGCCCAGCAGGAGGCGGGAAGTTGGTCGAGTGAACATGAGAGCTGCGGGTAGGAAGGATTGTTGGAGAGGAACCGAAAAATCCCCGTAAAGGAGATCGCTGCCATCCTGCCACATCTGGGGGCGCGTTGCCAAATCTGCAGCCCGGAAGACCCAGGCAAGCGGCACATTCTCTCCTGATCACATGGTTTTTGCCTTTTTGGGGCATCTGGTGGGTTGGGGCGGCCGTTCCCGGGGTGGGTGCGGCGCAGCGCCCGCTTCGGGCAAGGCATGCCCTGAGCACGGAGCAGCTCTTCGACAGAGGCTGGCTGGCCCAGCCGGCAACCAGATCTGCGGTAAAACCAGCAGCTGCTGGAATTTTCGCAGGGATCGGATGCCCCGCAGCATGCCAGGAGAAGCCAGCCACCACCGGCCTCTTGTTTTCCGGACCGCGACCTGGCCTGCCTCCCGGTTGCTCTTCCCCCAAGCGCCCCTCCTCAACCTGCGCTTTTCCCTGCAGAACGCAGCACCCATTTCGCTCACTCATGGCGGGCTGAGCATGAACGACCAAAGGCTCACCTTTCCCTGGCTAAGTAGATAGAACGCAGGAACCAGACGGCCAGCGGCAGCGCGGGCAACGGAACCCTTTTGGCCAGCGCAGCTTGGCCAGGGCTTCCACCGCTACGCAGCTGCAAAAAGGCTTCGCACGGGTCTTCCGTTGCCTGGAGCTTGTGAACTTCGGCTCGGAGAACCCCTTCCGGAACGCAATGGCGTAGCGACCCATGATCGGAGTGGTATCTCCGTACCACCCCTGGGGGGGGGGCTGCGGCGCTCCTTGCGGAGCGAGTCGCGGAATCAAGTGCCATTTTGCGCCGCTTGCGCCAGGGCTGAGCGTTTGCTGTTGCGTAAGACTTCCTGATCACGATATAAGCAGTTTTTTACATGGCTTCACGGCGTTCTGTGAACAAGGCCCCAGGTAATCCGCAAATCTCCATTAACCTATGCAGAATATTGCAAGGGGTGCGGCGAGTCCGCCCCCTGGCGTCATCCCGGCATTCCCGGCCCACCCTCCAGCAGCGGATTCCTTTATCACTTCCACTCCCCTTCCCGCCATGTCGGCCCCCCTCCAGCACCCGCTGCGCGCCTGGCTGCAACAGTCCGCAAGCCCCGCCGATACGGCCCGGGTGCTGGCCGATGTTCTGCCGGTGCAGCGCCTGGAGGCGGTGGGACCCCCCTCCAGCTGGTGGCATCTCGACGGCAATCAGAAGGTGGGCTCGCTGCCCATGGCCGCCAGTGTGGGATCGCCGCTTGTGCTCGAGGCTGGCGAGCATCGCCAGCACTGGTTGCTGCTGCAGCACGATGGCAGCGCCAGCCTTCAGCAGGGTCGGCAGAGCCAGCACCTCCAAAATGGCGATGCCGTGATCCTGCCCGGGCTTCCCTGGACGCTCCACACCCTGGAGTCGAGCTGCACCGTGGTGGGGTTCGATGCGATCGAACTTCTTGCTGCAGCCCGCAAGCTCGGCGGACCCCGCTGGCAGACACCCTCGCCGCGCCACAATCCCCTGCGCGCGATCTGTTCCCTGGGCGGCCCGCAGGATTCGCCATCCGCCGTGCTGCTGGGCATGCTCAACCGCCTGCTGATCAGCTGGCATGAAGTCGCCCAACTCCGGGAGGAGCTGCTTGAGCTGTTGCTGCTGCAGCAGCAGCTCTACCGGCTGCTCGCCCTCTTGGTTTTTGAGGAGCTGCGGCAGGGGGATGAGGGCGAGACCGCCGCGGCCGGTTCGACCGACCCCCGGCTCGAATCGCTGCTCGACTTCATCGGCCTGCATCTGGACCAGCCTCTCACCCTCCAGCAACTGGAGGAGCAGAGCAACTACTCGCGCCGCACGCTCCACTATCTCTTCCACCAGCGCTTCGGCTGCAGCCCGATGCAGTGGATCCGGCAGCTGCGCATGAGCCAGGCCCTGGAGCGCCTCTCCCATCCCGCGGTGGGGGACACGGTGAAAAGCGTGGCCGCCGAATGCGGCTACCGCTCGCTCAGCCAGTTCGGCCTCGATTTCCAGCGGGCCCACAGCCGCCGGCCCTCGGAGCTGCTGCGGGCGGGACGCTCCCCCTCGGCCTGAGCGCCCCATCCGCGCGTCGCCAGAGCCGGGCTGGCGGCTTGCGGTCGTCAGCGTCGAAAAAGGCAATTTCTGCGCAACTGTGCAAATCCGCGCAGAAGTCCTTGCGACCGTTACGTACTCATTGTGAACTTTTCATCGGCGCAGAACAGCAGATCTGTGCAATCGCGATAAACTGATAACGAACCCAAGAGAGTTCCTAATCCGGAGTGAGCGTTGTTGAGAGGGATTTGCAAGAAAGCTCCTATGTCAGCCCTTGCTGATTGGCTCCTGCCGGCCGTAGTTCTCTGCCCCATTGTCTTTGTCAGTCATGCTCCAGCATCCTCTGCAGCCGTGGCTTTGCGCCTCCAGCACGCCCGCCGATGCCGCGCGCGTGCTGGGCAAGACCATCCCCCTGCGGCGCCTGGAGCCCCAGGGGCCGCCCTCCCGCTGGTGGCATTTCGACGGGCAAGAGCAGCTGGGATCCCTGCCCCTGGCCGCCAGCGTCGGGTCGGCGGTGCGGCTTGAGGCGGACGAGCATCCTCAGCACTGGTTGCTGCTCGTTCATGACGGTTCGGTTCTGCTGGAGCAGGGGCGAAAAAGCCAGGAGCTCCACAAGGGTGACGGCTCGATCCTGCCCGGCCAGCCCTGGACCCTCCACACCCGGGAGGCGAGCTGCACCCTCCTGAGCGTCGAGCCCCTTGCGCTGCTCGCCGCCGCCCGCCGGCTCGGCGGACCGCTCTGGCAGAGCCCCTCCCCGCGCCAGAGTCCACTGCGGACGCTCCGTTTTCTGAGCGGCAGGCCTGATTCCTCGGCGGAGATCCTGCTGGAGATGTTGAATCGTCTCCTGGTGAGTTGCTTGAAGGTGCGCGAGCTGCGCCAGGAGCTTCTCGAGAATCTGCTCCTTCCTTCGCAGCTCTACCGGCTGCTTGCCCTCCTGGTTTTTGAGGAGTTGCGGCAGGGGAATGGCGGAGCAATCGCACCGGCCAGCTCCAGCGACCCACGGCTTGAATCGCTGCTCGACTTCATCGGCCTGCACCTGTACGAGCCGCTCTGCCTCCAGCAGCTGGAGGAGCAGAGCAACTACGCCCGCCGCACGCTCCACTATCTCTTCGACCAGCGCTTCGGCTGCAGCCCGATGCAGTGGATCCGGCAGCTGAGCAGGAGCCAGGCCTACGAGCGCCTCTCCCTGGCCACGCCGCAAGACACGGTGAAAAATGTGGCGGTGGAATGCGGCTACCGCTCCCTCAGCCAGTTCGGGCTGGATTTTCAGCGGGCCTATGGTCGCCGGCCTTCGGATGTGCTGCGGTCGGGCCCCTCAGCCGCCGCGTGAGCGGCGCAGGCGCCGGGGGCCAGGCACTTGGGGGAAGACATTGTTGAAGTTGTCGAGCCCTTCGCCAGCCGGGACGTTGTAGGTGTCGAGGATCCAGATATCCTTCAGGTTCAGCGCGGAAATGTTTCCCATAGACCCATTGCCAGTAAGGGTGAGAATGTTGTTTGTCCAAGCGGCGTCGCTAAAGACTTCTTCCGTAACCGTGACATTGGGGCCGAAGATAGCTGCCCAATTCAGAGTTACTTTGTCTAAAACAAGAGGATTGGGACCGTGGGAGGGGAGGTCGACGATCGACAGTTTGTACCTTAGTGTGCCGTTCGTTCCTCAGGGGAAGCCGCCGGTGACGTTTGGCGTGAAATCTGTGTTGACAGTAAACCCGTCGTCACGTTGGTGGTGGGGTTTTGAAGATAGGTGATCTGCTTGTCGTCAAGCGTGTAGGAATGTGTTCCGCATTCCTCTACTCCGACTATTTGTGTGCCAAACCAGCAGTTTCTGACAATCTGATTGGCGTTGGATTGGCCGGCGGCAAGGTGCCAGGGGAAGAGGCGGTGCATGATTCGCCAAGGACGGGCAGAGGCGGGGAATCGTTGGCTGAGAAAGTGGCTGATGGCTCAGCGCTTTGGGTTTGCCGGCCTTGGCGGCAAGGGAGCCCCGGGCCATGGCGTCTTCCCTGGCTATCGCGCAGCGGCAGCGGCCTTTTGGGGGAGGATGGAAGGCAAATCAGGAAGAAAAACCCCCGCCGACGGCGGGGGTGGAGGCCAGCAGCAGGCTGCTGGGGATCAGGTGGGAAACGGCTCAGCCCAGGCTGAAGCGCTGCTTGCTGCGGCGGCGCAGGCGACGGCTGAAGCCGAAGGCCGTGCCGGCACCCAGCAGGGGCAGGGGGCCGGGCACTCCGGTTTGGGTGAAGGCATTGTTGAAGTTGTCGAGACCTTCGCCAGCCGGCACGTTGTAGGTGTCGAGGATCCAGATATCCTTCAGATTCCACGCGGAGATATCACCCATGGAACCATTGCCCGTAAGGGTGAGAATGTTTGTGGTAAAAGCGTCGCTGAATACTTGCTTCGTAACCGTGACATTGGGGCCCATGATGGCTGCCCAGTTCAGATCTACTTTGTCGAAAACAAGAGGATTGGGACCGTGCGAGGGGAGGTCGACGATCGACAGTTTGTACTTTAAGGTGCCGTTCGTTCCTCCGGGGGAGCCGCCATGGATGTTTGGCGTGAAATCTGTGTCGACAGTCCAAATGTCGTCAAGAAATTGTCCATAGGGATGGGGATTGGAGGTTCCGTTGTCATCCCAGCTGAATTCTATATCGCCTGCGTCGGAGCTGGTGGGGTTTTCAAGGTAGGTGATCCGCTTGTCGCCAAGCGTGAAGGATTCTGTGCCGCATTCATTATATCCTCCACTGGGTTGGCCGAACCAGCAGCCTCTCGTCACTTGATTGGCGTTGGCTTGGCCGGCAGACAGGCCGAGGCCGGCAGCACCGAGCACAGTCGCTCCGAGCAGGAGGCTGGGGATGGATTTGGTGTTCATTGTAGGAGGAGGGGAAGACACGGCATGTGTTGCGGGGAAAAGCCTCGGGCCGAGAGCCCCCGGTCACAACTCATCCAAGGTAGGGAAAGAAAGGGCAAATGTCTCGCAAAGGATGGGTGCAATCGCCTAGTTGTACCCAGATTCAGTGTCCTTGCTGTATCGCGAGATCATTGTTGCGCAAGATATCGAATTAGGAATATCTGGGCCCGGCAAAAGTGCATATTGGGAAAAAGTGCTGGCATTTGGCCTAGGTATGTGTTGTGTTTTGTTGCTGGCGTAGCCAATAAATCACTGTCTGGCTACAAGCCACCACCTGATCCAGGTGGTGGCTGGCGGCTTGGCAGCATGAAGCGCGCCGGCCAGGTCTCCCCTGGCCGGCGGCGGGCTGGCTGCTCTCTCCTCAGCCGGCCAGGGCCAGGCTGAAACCGCTGCGGTCGCTGGGCTCGGGCCGCTCGAACACCTTGCAGAACACCTTCACCACCCGCTCGCCGGAGTCGATCGTCTCCAGGGGGTCCTTGCGCAGGCGGTGGCGCAGGCAGCAGGCCGCCACCCGGGCCACGTCGTCGTCTCCCACCTCCCGCCGGCCCTCGAACGCCGCCAGCGCCCGGGCCGCGCGGTTGGTGACGATGTCGCCCCGCAGGCCATCCACGTCCAGCTCGCCGCAGATCGCTGAGATGCGCAGGCGCAGCTCGTCGTCGATCGCCACCTGCCCCAACAGCGTCTGCGCCTCCACCACCCGCGCCTGCAGCGCCTCCTGCCGGGCCTGCACCGCCGCGCTGAAGCCTTCGGGATCCTCATCGAAGGCGGTGCGCTGATCCACCACCTGCACCCGCAGCTCCGGATCCCGCACCGTGCGCACCTCCACGCTCATGCCGAAGCGATCCAGCAGCTGGGGCCGCAACTCCCCCTCCTCCGGGTTGCCCGAGCCGATCAGCACGAAGCGGGCCGGATGGCGCACGCTCACCCCCTCCCGCTCCACCGTGTTCCAGCCCGAAGCCGCCGAATCCAGCAGCACATCCACCAGGTGGTCGTCGAGCAGGTTCACCTCATCCACGTAGAGCAGGCCGCGGTTGGCCTTGGCCAGCAGCCCCGGCTCGAAGGCGCGCACCCCTTCGCTGAGGGCCTTCTCGATGTCGATCGTGCCGCAGAGGCGATCCTCCGTGGCGCCCAGCGGCAGATCCACCATCGGCACCTGGCGACCCTCCACCGGCAGGGTCTCGCCCCGCTCCAGCCGTTCCCGCACCTCGCCGCTTTGCAGATCCGGATCCTCCGGCGAGCTGTTGTACGGATCGCCCGCCACCACCTCGATCTCCGGCAGCAGGTCAGCCAGGGCGCGGATTGTGGTGCTCTTGCCCGTGCCCCGGTCGCCCATGATCATCACCCCGCCGATGCGCGGGTCGATCACGTTGAGCAGCAGGGCCAACTTCATCTCCTCCTGGCCCACGATCGCGGTGAAGGGGAAGACCCTGCGCTTCCTGGTCTGGCTCACGGACGGGGGGCTGGCGGTGAGCCGGATTGTTTCACAGCTGCTTCCGCCGCGGCGATCGTGCCCGCCGGCAGCAGCGACAGCACCTGGGGCGGGGTGGCATCGGCCGGGTAGATCAGCCGCACCCCCACCGTGCGGCGCTCCCCCGGCGCCAGCGTCAGCGTGCCCAGCACCGGGCCCTGCTGGCCGTTGCGCAGCACCAGATGGAAGCCCTGGCGGCCCACCGGACGGCCTCCGGGCACGGGGGCGTCCAGACCGCTCACCTCCACCGTGCCGCGGAACATCACCGCCCGGGACGGGCTGGCCAGGAAGGTGAGACCGCCCGGGGGTCGCTCCTGCTTCAGCGGCGACTCGAAGGCAAGCTCCAGCACCACCGGCGCCTTGCCGTCGTTGCGCAGCGGAATCGTCAGGTCGTACTCCACGCCGTAGTTGCCGTGGGCCGCCCAGGCGGTGCCGGCATAGACGTGGCTCAGCTCGGCGGTCTGCACCTGGCCCGTGCCGAACGTGCCCCGCTCCAGGGCCGCAATCGGCCAGGACAGCGGCGCACGGCTCGCCGAGAGGCTGGCCGCGCCGGCATCGGTGAGGCGGCCGCGCCAGAGGCTGCCGACCTGCACACCGCTGACGCGCGAATAGACGATCGGCCCGCTGGCGCCGCGGGGGGTGGGGGTGTGCTCCTTCGGGCTGAGGGGGCCGGCCAGCAGCCGGCTCCATTCCGCAGGATCCGGGGGGCCATCCCCCGCCCCGAAGGCCGCCAGGGTGGCCACGTCCACCGGGGCATCGGCATCGAGAAGCAGCTGCAGGTTGCGACCGTTGAGCAGCGGATCGAGACCCCGCACCGGCAGGGGCAGCACCAAAAGGGGGGTGAGCTGCCCCGGCGGGAGGGTCCAGGCCTCGGGGAGCTGGGGGGAGCGCTCGCGCCGCAGCAGCTCCGTCGCCACCCGGCTGCCCGGGCCCGACCAGAGGGGCGTGCTGCCCTGGGCCAGCAGGGGGGGCAGCGGCAGGAACGGCGCCGCCGGCTCCCGGCCGTCCACCGATTGGGAAAGGGCGGTGGCCCCGCCCCGCAGGCGCAGGCGCACCGGCTGGTTCCCCCGCGGCGCCGCCACCACCGCCAGCCAAAGGGTGGAAGTGGCGCTCTCCGTCCGCCCCGCATACACGTGATGGCTGAACAGGGAGAACGGACCCTTCTGGGGGGCGTTCAGGTGGGCGGCCGGCACCGCCAGGGGCTGGCCGTTGAAGCCGCGGGCCGGATCGAAGCTGGAAAAGAGAATGCCCGGCGCCGTGATCAACTCCGGGTTGTTGTCGTTCAGCATCGGCACTGCGTCGAGTGCACCGCTGAGCGGCAGCACGCTCTGGGGTCGCAGCACTGTCGGCGCCGGAGCTGCCTTCGCCGGGGCCGCCATCGCCGGGGCCGCGAGCAGGGTGGCGACCAGCGCCAGAGTCGCAGGTGCTCCCATCAGCGGCCCACCAAGACGGGCGCGGCAGCCCCGGCCATGGCGCGGATCAGATCCGCCGAGCGGGGGTCGTTGAAGGGACCCTTGACCATGAAGGCGGCCACCGCCCGCTGGCCGTTCGGCAGCTCGATCAATGCGGCATCGGAGTAGGCGATGCCGATGTCCCCGGTCTTGTTGTACACCGTCACGCCCAGGGGCAGCAGCTCGCCGTCGGGGTCGCTGGAGTCTTTCCCCAGACCCTTGAGCAGGCCCAGCGGAATCAACGTATTGGTGCGGGAGGTGCGCAGGATCTCCCGGAACAGATCGCGCGCTCGGGGGCTGATCGTCTCGCCCGTGTCCACCACGGCGATCGCACGCGCCAGGTCGCGGGCGCTGGTGGTGTTGGTGCCCTCCAGGTCGGGCAGCCAGTTGTTCACCACCGTGGCGCCCAGCCCCAGCGCCTGGAAGCGGCGGTTGAGAACGGTCTTGCCCCCCAGGCGCTTGATCAGCAGGTTGGTGGCGGTGTTGTCGCTCACCCGGATCATCTCGGTGGCCGCCTCGTGGAAGGGGAAGCGCGTGCCCACCGGCCGGTTGCCCATCCAGCCCGCTCCGCCGCCCACCACCTCTTTGGTCATCGGCAACGACTCGTTCCAGCGCAGCCGGCCCGCATCCAGATCCTGCAGGCCCACCAGCAGAATCGGCGTCTTGATCGAGCTGGCGGCGGGCAGGGCGAGGTCGGGCTTCAGCTCGGCGTAGCGGCCGTCATCCAGCACCAGCAGATAACCCGAGGCGGTGAGGCCCTTCTGGGCTGCGGCCAGGGTCGCCCAGCGGCGGCTGAGGCCAGCCAGCTCGCGACGTGGCTCGAAACGGCCCAGCCCCGGGCCACCCCCCGGCAGCCGGCGCGGCGCAGGGTCGATCGCCGGTACGCCCAGCCCTCCGCCCTGGGCGAAGCGCGGGGCCAGCACCTTCAGGCCGCTGCCCACCAGCACCCCCACCCCCACCCCCGTCACCGCCAGACGCAGCAGCAGGAGCAAGGGCTGCACCCACGGCTTGCTGCGGGGGCGGGGGGGGCGGCCGGCGGTCACGGGCTCGGTCGAGAGCAGGGGCACCGACCCTAGTGGTCCTGGCTGGGGGGACAAGGGCGACGGCTTGCCCAGCGCAACTGGCACACCATGCCCCGCAGCAGAGCCAGCTCCCCCGGTTGCACGGCGGCGCGTTGGAGCAGCCCGCGCAGCTTCGCCATGCGGGCGCGGGCGGTGTGGGGCAGCAGAAAGCCCACCTCCAGCAGCAGAGCCTCGGCGTCCGCCAGCGTGGCCTCCACCGCCCCGCGCAGGGCGGGCTCGGCCGCCGGGCCGAAGGCCGGAGCGGTCGCGGGGCTCGCCGCCATCCGCAGACGCTGCAGGTCGTGCAACACCACCGCCACCGCATGGGAGAGGTTGAGGGAGGTGTAAGCAGGGCCGGTGGCCAGGGTGAGCAGCCGGCCGGCCTGCAACAGCTCGTCGTTGCTCAGGCCCCGGTCCTCCCGGCCGAAGACGATCGCCGCCGGGGCGCTGCCGCCGGCCAGCAGCCAGCCCAGGGCGTCGCAGGGTTCCTGCAGCACCAGCGGCTCCCCCTCCTGGCGGCCGCTGGCGGCCACCACCCGCCCGCAGTCGGCCAGTGCGTCGGCCAGGCTGGCGAAGCGGCGGGCGCTCGCCAGCACCCCACCGCCGTGCACCGCCATGCGCAGCGCCAGGGGGTCGAGCGGGTCGCAGCGGGGGGCCACCAGCCGTAGTTCGGCGATGGCGAAATTGGCGCAGAGCCGAGCGACGCTGCCCACATTCAGCGGCCCGGAGGGCTCCACCAACACCAGATGGATCGGCGGGGCGGCGGGGGATGGCACCACTGGATCAGGGGAGCTGGTCCAGGAAGGCCAGCAGATCCGCCATGTCCTGGGGGGCGGGCTGGAAACGCGGCATCGGCGGCGTTCGACCACTCACCACCTGCTGGATCAGCTGTCGGTCGCTCTTGCGCCGCCCGACGCCGTGCAGGTTGGGTCCCACCAGACCCTGGGCGGCCAGGCCATGGCAACCGGCGCAGTTCAGGCGGAACAGCCGCCCGCCGTTGTCGACGGAACCGGCGAGGGAAAGGGTGGCGCGTGTGTAGGGATCGCTGCGGGCCGCCGGCAACACCGCCAGCAGCAGCACGATCGAGGCGAGGGCCGCCAGGATCAGCAGGGCGGCGACCAGGCCGCGGGAACGCTCCATCGCCGGGCCCTCCCCGGCAGCCGCGCTCACAGCGGCAAGGGGAGCCGTGGCGGCACCGTCGGGGCCGGGGGTCGGTCCTGTCACGTTTGGGCGGAAATGCGCGCGGCCGGCCTCCCATCATGGGAGAATGGCCCGCGAACCACGAGCCGGTCTGGCAGCTCGCCGCCCCGAACCATGATCGAACCCCTGCTTTGCGGCATCGTTCTCGGCCTGATTCCCGTCACCCTGGCTGGTTTGTTTGTTGCTGCCTGGAATCAGTACCGTCGCGGCAGTGCACTGGGCGGCTGATCCGCCCCCGCTGACGCACAGAAGCCAGGCTCGAGCTCAAGGAACAGCACCGAGCTCCCCCCATACCGGCAGCACTTCACCTCCCGCCAACCCGGCGGAATCTCCGGGAGTTTCTGGCTCGCGCACTCCCACACCATCGTGCCGCCAGCTTCGAGCCATCCCCCCTGCCGCACCTTCGCTGCGATCGGCCCGTACAGACCACTGGCGTAGGGGGGATCTACATAGATCACGTCGAAGCCAGCCGCCTCCAGCCTCGGCCGGGCCAGCCAGCGCACCACCTCCGCGGCCACCACTGCCACGCTGGGGCTGTCGGTGCGGCCGGAGGCCACCGCCTCAAGATTTGTCCGGGCCACGGCGGCCATCCGCCGGTCTCGCTCCACCCCCACCACCAGCGCCGCGCCGTGCTGCAGAGCCTCGCAGGCCATCGCGCCACTGCCGCAGCAGAGGTCGAGCCAGCGGCAGCCCCTCAGCCGCGGCGCCAAGCGATTGATCACCGCCAGCCGCACCCGCGCGGCGGTGGGGCGGGCCGTCTCCCCCGGTGGACTCTGCAGCCGCCGGCCGCCGCTCACCCGCAGGCTCACCGGCTCGCCACCCATTCAAGCCAGCGGTGCAGCATCGCCTCCCCCACCGGGCCCGACTTCTCCGGGTGAAACTGGCAGGCCGCGATGCCCTCCTTCCACACGGCCGCCGTGACCGGCTGCCCGGCCCAGTCGACCCGGGCGGTGACGCAGGCGGGATCCGCTGGATCGGCGGCGTAGGAATGCACGAAGTACACCCAGCTCTCGGGGGCATCGGCCGGCAGCAGCGGGCTGGCATGGGCCGGCAGCAGCGGTGCCCAGCCCATGTGGGGGATGGGATGGCCGGGGCTGGGGGGCAGGGCGCGCACCCGGCCGGCGAGCAGCGCCAGCCCTCGGGCCTCTCCCTCCTCGCTGGCCTCGAACAGCAGCTGCAGGCCCAGGCAGATGCCCAACAGCGGCCTTCCCGCGGCGCAGGATTCGTGAATCGCCTCGATCAGACCCGCCGCCGCCAGCCGCTCCATCGCCGGATCGAACGCCCCCACCCCGGGCAGCACCAGCGCTTCGCAAGGTGCCATGTCGGCTGCACCATGCACAGGCTGCACGCTGGCGCCGAGCCGCTCAAAACCCCTCTGCACGGAATGCAGGTTGCCCATGCCGTAATCGATCAGACCGATGCGACTCATGGCCCCACCGCCCCCTCGGGGAGATGGTTGAGCAGCCGCTCGCCCGGATGTTCCAGGGCGGGGATCGATGCAAACTCCAAACCGTTGAGGTGGTCGATGAACTGATACAAGCGCCCGACCCGGCGGCGGTCGAAGCGAAGCCGCACGCACGGATACATCAGGCCGTTGTCATCCACGTTCTCCCCCATCTGAATCGTGCCCTCGGTGAGCAGGTCGGCGAAGCGTCGGTTGAGATCGGGCAACCATTCGCGCGGCAGCGGCGCGTTGAGCAGCAGCTCGATGCGGTCTTCGCCCAGCAGGGCGCTGTGGAAGACGCGGTAGAAGCGGCTCACATAACCCACCGCTTCGCTGGCGCTGGAGGCCTCGCGCACCAGATCCACATCCTCCCGGGAGATCAGTTCCCGCCGCGCCAGTTCCTCGTGCACGTTGCGCTTCCACACCGACCAGAAGTCATCCCCCTCGGGCGCCAGCAGCACCACCGGGATCGGTTGGCTGCGGCCGGTCTGGATCAGGGTGAGGCACTCAAACAATTCATCGAGCGTGCCGAAGCCGCCGGGCATGACAACCAGCGCATCGCTCTCCCTCAGGAAGAAGAGCTTGCGGGTAAAAAAGTAGCGGAAATACAGCAGCCTTCCTTCGCATTCGCTCACGAAGGGGTTGGGATGCTGCTCAAACGGCAGGTCGACGTTCAGGCCGATGCTGTGGTCGCAGCCGGCGCCGCTGTTGGCCCCCTCCATCACGCCTCCCCCGGCCCCGGTCATCACATCGAAGCCGGCCGCAACCGCCAGCCGCGCCAACTCTTCGGCAAGGTGGTACACCGGATCGTCGCAGGTGGCGCGGGCTGAGCCGAACACCGTGATCTTGCGCTTGCCCCGCTGGGGCCGGAACACGTCCAGCGCTTCGCTCAGGTCGGCCAGCGCACCGCTCACCAGCTTCCAGGCTTCGTGCTCGCTTTCGTGGCGCGCAATCTGAAGCAATGAGATCACCGCCCGCTCGATCAGCCGCCGCTGGGGGTGACCTTCCAGGGCACGGGCCAGAACCTGCAGTGGGCTCTGACCCGCGGTGCTGGCCGCTGGCGAGGGGAAGGAGCTCAGAGGTATTTGGAGATGGTGGAGGAAAGGGTGGTCTTGGGAACCGCGCCCACCACAGTGTCGACCTTTTCACCGCCCTTGAAAATCATCAGGGTCGGGATGCTGCGGATGCCGTACTGACTGGCGATGTTGGGATTCTCGTCGGTGTTGAGCTTGAACACCTTGATCTGGCCGGCAAAATCCTTGGCGATTTCATCCACGATCGGCGCGACCATGCGGCAGGGCCCGCACCAGGGAGCCCAGAAGTCGACCAGCACGGGCTGATTGCTCTGGAGCACTTCCTGCTCGAACGAGGCATCGGTGACAGAGGCGGCGCTGGACATCCTTGACAGGCGGCGGATTTCCGGGAATCTAGCAACCAACCCCCAGTCGTCCACGGCACGCCCGACAAGCGTTGCATCGCTTGATGCAACGCTTCAGCGGCCCGGGGTGCTGCCCGAGGGCGGGGCCCGAGGCGAAGAGGAAAAGCCCGGGAATCCCGGGCCGGGGGGTGTGAGGAGTGTGCGAGCCGTAGCCCCCACAACTGGAGATTAACCGGTCTCTCGTCCCGCGGCCCGCAAGACCTGCCTTGGGACAGAGCCTCCCTTCACTTGCCCATCCCCAGCTGCTGGGCCTTCTGATACACCTTGCCCTCCGTCAGCAGCGAGGGGGCCACCACCACCTCCACCTGCTGCATCTCCCGCAGGCTGCGGGCCCCCAGGGTGCCCATCGAGGTGCGGATGCAGCCCAGCAGGTTCTGGGTGCCGTCATCCAGCCCGGCCGGACCGCGCAGGATCCGCTCCAGGCTGCCGGTGGTGCCCACCCGGATGCGGGTGCCGCGCGGCAGCACCGGACTGGGGGTTGCCATGCCCCAGTGAAAGCCGCGGCCGGGGGCTTCCGCCGCACGGGCGATCGGTGAGCCGATCATCACCGCGTCGGCGCCGCAGGCCAGGCATTTGCAGATGTCACCGCCACTGACGATGCCGCCGTCGGCGATCACCGGCACATGGCGGCCGCTCTCCTTCTCGTAGTCGTCGCGGGCGGCTGCGCAATCCGCCACGGCGGTGGCCTGGGGGATGCCGATGCCCAGCACGCCGCGGGAGGTGCAGGCCGCCCCGGGGCCGATCCCCACCATCACCCCGGCGGCACCCGCCCGCATCAGCTGCAGGGCCACCTCATAGGTGACGCAGTTGCCAATCACCACAGGAATCCCCATGTCGCGGCAGAGCACCTCCAGATCCAGGCTCGTCTGCCCGGCAACGCCGATGTGCTCGGTGGAAACCACCGTGGCCTGGACGAAGAACAGGTCGGCACCCGCCTCGGCGATCGCCCGCCCGAAGCGCAGGGCCGCCGCCGGCGTGGCGCTCACCGCCGCAATGCCGCCGCCGGAACGGATCTCCTGGATCCGAAGCCGGATCAGCTCTTCCCGCACCGGCTGCGCGTAAAGCTCCTGCATCAGCCCCACGAACTCCTCCTTCCCCACCGCGGCGATGCGGTCGAGCACCGGGTTGGGGTCATCGTAGCGGCACTGCACCCCTTCCAGGTTCAGCACCCCCAGCGCCCCCAGACGGCTGAGCTCTATCGCCATCCCGACGTCCACCACCCCATCCATGGCGCTGGCGATGATCGGGATCTCCCGCTCGATCCCTCCCAGGCTCCAGCGGCTGTCGGTCGCTGCCGGATCGACCGTGCGGGCTCCGGGCACGAGGGCAATCTCGTCGATGCCGTAGGCACGGCGGACAACGCGGTTGCGGCCGAGCTGGATGTTCACCGAAGGGGAGGCACAGTCGCGCCAAACTATCAACCAGGCCGCAACGGCACGCGGGGGTCAGTCGCGGCCGCTGAACGCCTGCCAGCGATTCTTCCAGTCGGCGAACACCCGGTCCCGCTCCTGCGTGCGCACCAGGCGGGTGGCGCTGAACCAGAGCGCGTAGAGCAGGCCGGTGAGCTCCAGCAGACCCGAAATCACGGGAATGGCGTCGAGAGCGCCGACGACGCGGGCGTAGAGACGCAGCGTCAGGATCAGCGCCACCAGCAGCGCCACCCCCTTGAGCGGGCCGCGCAGCTTCTGCCATTGACCCGCCAGGTCGGCCTCCTCCAGCCAGGCGCGCATCTTGCCGATCAGCAGGTCGAACTCTCCCCCCTCCCCCGCTGCCGCTCCGGGCAGGGGCGGAACCTCAAGGGTGGTGGCAATCGCCGGTTCCCCCCCGATCCCGGGCTCGGGAGCCACCGGCTCGGGAGCCACCGGCTCGGGAGCCACCGGCTCGGGAGCCACCGGCGGTGCGACCACCTCCACGGCCAGGCTCTCCACCTCCACGGCCAGGGTCTCGACCGCCAACAGAGGCTCCAGAGGCGGCGGTTCCACCGCAGCGGCCTCCAAGCCGGGAGCCTCCACCAAGCCGGCCTCCACCAACGGGGCCTCCACCAACGGGGCCTCGAGGACCGGGGGTTCCGCGGTGGCTGGCTCACTCACCGGCCCTTCCATCCCGGGCGGCTCGGCGACGGAAGGGGGGAAGAGGTCTTCCGGGCTGACCGGGGTGGCGGGGGTCTCGGCCATGACGGACGGGAACACTGGCGGGAGCTTACGCAGGTTCCACCGGTTTTCCCCGCTTTCCAGGCCCCGCTGGACCGTTTTCAAGGCTCGAGCGGGATCAGGGACGGCCTGCCACTCAGCGGTTGCGCCGGCAGACGCAGGGGAAAGGTCCGCTCCTGGAGGCGACGCACCAGTTCCCGCCCGATCGCCTCCGCCAGGCGCGGGCTGTGGACCGGCGCCGCCCGCACCGCGCGGCCCTCCACCTGGATCCCCCCGCTGCGAAGCGCGGCGTAGGAGACCGCGCCGAAACCAGGTTTGAGGCGGCGCGGCACGGACACATCCACCACCGGCGCCTCCAGCTCGTCGTCGCCGGCCGCGGCCTGCCGCGCGGTGGCCGCGTCGATCAGGGCGATCGGGGCGGCGATCGGCACCAGCAGCGCCGTGCCGTAACCCTCGAAGACACACGGCCGCAGCCAGCCGGGCTCCAGGGCGTGCAGGTCGATGCTCACCGCGGCAACGGCGCCGGGACTGCGCGCCTGGCCCCCGCCCTGACGGCGGGGCTGGGGTTGGTGGCCGCTGCCGCTGCCCACCACCCAGCCGATGCCTCCCCCCACCAGCACGGGTGATCCAGGCCCCAGCTGCGCCAGCGCCGGCATCGTCAGACCGATGCTCCCCGCACCTCCCGCCGTCCAGAGGGCATTGACGAAGGGGCCCAGCAACGTGCCGAAGGGGCTGGGCAGCAGCCCCTGGCCACTGCTCACCGCCACCAGCCCGTTTTCCACGATGGCGCGATGCAGCAGCAAGCGGCCGCCGCCGATGCGCTCCAGGTCGAGGCGGGTGTGCAGCTCGCGGCGGGGCTGCAGGCGCGTCACGTCACCGCCGCTGTCCAGATCCACCGCCAGCCCCGCCAGCAGCTCGGCCAGCACCTGGGCCCCGCCGCGGCGGCCGCCCTCCGCCAGACCGCTGCCGATCGGGATCACCAGGTCACCCCCGCCAGCCCCTGCCTGGGCCGCGACGCCGCCGAGGTTGGGATCGCGCAGGCGGATCGGGGGATCGGTGGGGCCCAGATGCAGATGCAGGCTGCCCTGATCGGTGAACCCTGCGTCCGCGGCCACCACGACGTCAGTCTCCGCGTAGGCATCGGCCAGGCCGACCGCCGCCACCAGGGCACGCCAGTCGGCGGCGAGGCGCACCCGCAGCCGGCCCTCCTCCTGGCGCCGCCGCAGGCTGGCCTCATCACGGCGCGGCAGCTCGGGCATTGGATCGGGCGGGGGGAGTTCGATAGAGTGAGTCCTTCGAGAGTCGGTACGGCATGGCGGATCCAACCGGACCGGGTTCTTCAGGACCCGGGGAGTCCGACGGACGGATCATCCAGACCGATCTCCGCAATGAGATGTCGCGCTCCTACCTGGAGTATGCGATGAGTGTGATCGTGGGCCGGGCCCTGCCCGACGCCCGCGATGGTCTCAAGCCCGTCCATCGCCGCATCCTCTACGCGATGTACGAGCTGGGCCTCACCAGCGACCGCCCCTACCGCAAGTGCGCCCGGGTGGTGGGCGAAGTGCTCGGCAAATACCACCCCCACGGCGACACCGCCGTGTATGACGCGCTGGTGCGCATGGCGCAGGACTTCTCGATGCGCATGCCCCTCGTGGATGGCCACGGCAACTTCGGCTCGGTCGACAACGACCCCCCGGCGGCCATGCGCTACACCGAGTCGCGCCTGCAGGCCCTCACCAGCGACGCCCTGCTGGAAGACATCGAGAGCGAGACCGTCGACTTTGTCGACAACTTCGACGGTTCCCAGCAGGAGCCCACGGTGATGCCAGCGCGCATCCCCCAGCTCCTGCTCAACGGCTCCACCGGCATTGCCGTTGGCATGGCCACCAACATCCCGCCCCACAACCTCACCGAGCTGATCGACGGGATGCTCGCCTTGATCGACAACCCCGAAATCGAAGATCGGGCCTTGATGGCGATCATCCCCGGACCCGATTTCCCCACCGGCGGCCAGATCCTCGGTCGCCGCGGCATCCGCGAGACCTACACCACCGGACGGGGGTCGGTGACGATGCGCGGGGTTGCCCGGATCGAAACGATCGAGGCCAAGGGTCGCCCCGACCGGGACGCTGTGATCATCACCGAACTCCCCTACCAGACCAACAAGGCGGCGTTGATCGAGCGCATCGCCGAGATGGTCAACGACAAAAAGCTGGAGGGCATCGCCGACATTCGCGATGAGAGCGATCGCGACGGCATGCGCATCGTGATCGAACTGCGCCGCGATGCCTATCCGCAGGTGGTGCTCAACAACCTCTTCAAGCTCACGCCGCTGCAGAGCAATTTCAACGCTTACATGCTCGCGCTGGTGGGGGGGGAGCCGCTGCTGCTCACCTTGCGCAAGCTGCTGGTGGTGTTCCTCGACTTCCGCGTCGAGACCATCGAGCGCCGCACCCGCTACCTGTTGCGCAAAGCCGAAGAGCGCGATCACATCCTGCTCGGTCTGCTGATCGCCCTCGACAACCTCGATGCGATCATCGCCCTGATCCGTGCGGCGGCCGATACGGCCACGGCGCGGCAGCAACTGATGAGCCAGTTCGGGCTGAGTGAGGCCCAGGCGGATGCCATCCTTCAGATGCAGCTGCGCCGTCTCACGGCGCTGGAAGCCGACAAGATCCGGCTGGAGCATGAAGACCTGCTCGCCAAGATCACCGACTACAAAGACATCCTCGCCCGTCGCGAACGGGTGCTCGGCCTGATTCGCGAGGAGCTGCAGGCGATCCGCACCAAGTACAACTCCCCACGCCGCACCGAGATCCTCGATCTGGAGGGCGGTCTGGAGGACATCGACCTGATCGCCAACGAGCGCTCTGTCGTGCTGCTCACCGAGAACGGCTACCTCAAACGCATGCCGGTGAGCGAGTTTGAAGCCACCAGCCGCGGCACCCGTGGCAAGGCCGGCACCCGCTCCCAGGGCGAAGAGGCGGTGAAGCTGTTCATCAGCTGCAACGATCACGATTCTCTGCTGCTGTTCAGCGACCGGGGCGTTGTGTATTCGCTTCCCGCCTATCGCGTGCCGATGTGCAGCCGCACGGCGCGCGGCACCCCGATCGTGCAGCTGTTGCCGATTCCGCGGGAGGAGCTGATCACCTCTCTGCTCGCGGTCAGCGCCTTCGAAGACGACCTGATGCTGGTGATGCTCACCAGCAGCGGCTACGTGAAACGCACGCGCCTCTCCGCCTTCGCCAACATTCGCGCCAACGGCCTGATCGCCATCTCCCTGGAGGAGGGCGACGCCCTGCGCTGGGTGCGGCTGGCGCTGTCGGGGGACAGCGTGCTGATCGGATCCCTCAAGGGGATGACGATCCACTTCCGCCTCAGCGATGAAGAGCTGCGCCCTCTGGGCCGTTCCGCCCGGGGGGTGCGGGCCATGACCCTGCGGGAGGGGGATGCGCTGGTGAGCATGGACGTGCTGCCGGCGGAATTGGCCGATCGGGTGGCCAGTGCCGCGGTGGAGGAGGAGGAGGGCGTGGGCGAGGAGGTGGCCCCCAGCGACGGCCCCTGGGTGCTGGTGGCCAGTGCCAGCGGTTTGGGAAAGCGTGTGCCGGTGCAACAGTTCCGGCTCCAGAAACGCGCCGGCATGGGCCTGCGGGCGATCCGCTTCCGCCGCGATGGCGACACCTTGGTGGGCCTCAAGGTCCTCGGCCCCGCCGAGGAGCTTCTGCTGGTGAGTGAGCGCGGCGTGATCGTGCGCATGCAGGCTGATGCCATCCCCCAACAGTCCCGGGCTGCCACCGGTGTTCGCTTGCAGCGCCTCGACTCCGGCGACCGCCTGGCGGAGGTGGTGCTGGTGCCCCCCGCCCCGGAGGAGGGCGAAGACGGCCGGGACGACGACAGGGTGGGCGCCCCAGCGCAAGCCCCCGGTGGATGATGTGCTGGTGGTCGGAGCGGGTCCTGCCGCCCTGGCGATCTCCGCGGAACTCGCCGGCCGGGGCCTGGCCATCACCGCCCTCGCCCCCGGGGATCCCGCGGCGCCGTGGGCCAACACCTATGGAATCTGGGCTGAGGAGGTGGAGGCCCTGGGCCTGGCCCACCTGCTCTCCCACCGCTGGGGCGACACGGTGAGTTACTTCGGCGCCGGCGGCTCCGCCGGCGATGGCCTGCACTGCCATGGACGCACCTACGGCCTGTTCGACAAGGCGGCCCTGCAGGCCCATTGGCTGGAGCAAAGCAGCAGGGGCGGGGTGGTCTGGCGGCGGGGGGAGGCCCGCCGCCTTCAGCACGGAGGGCGCGACTCCACCGTCAGCACCGCCGACGGCCAGGAACTCCGCGCCCGGCTGGTGATCGACGCCAGCGGCCATCAGCCGGTGTTTGTGCGGGGCCCGCAGGACGGCCCCGTGGCCGGCCAGGCGGCCTACGGAATCGTGGCTCGCTTCAGCGCCCCGCCGATAGCGCCGGGCAGCTTCGTGTTCATGGACTACCGCAGCGAACACCTGGAGGAGCACGAGCGGCACGAGCCCCCCACCTTCCTCTACGCGATGGACCTCGGGCAGGACATCTACTTTGTCGAGGAGACCTCCCTGGCCCTGGCGCCGCCGGTGCCCTTCCCCGTGCTGCGGGATCGCCTGCGGCGACGGCTGGCCCACCGCGGGGTGACGGTGCAGGAGGTGCTGCACGAGGAGTACTGCCTGTTTCCCATGAATCCCCCTCTGCCGGAGCTCAGCCAGCGGGTGGTGGGCTTCGGGGGTGCCGCCGCCATGGTCCATCCGGCCTCGGGGTATCTGGTGGGGGGCCTGCTGCGGCGGGCGCCCCGCCTGGCGGGCGCCATCGCCGCCGCCATCGGCCGGGGTCTGGAGGGGGAAGCGCTGGCCCGGGAAGCCTGGGAAGCTCTCTGGCCGCCTGCCCTGCGCTGGAAGCATGCCTTCTTCCGCTTCGGGCTGGAGAAGCTGATGCGCTTCGACGAGACCCGGCTGCGCGCCCACTTCGCCACCTTTTTCTCCCTGCCGAGCGAGCAGTGGTACGGCTTTCTCACCAACACGCTCACCCCCCCCGAACTTCTGGCGGCCATGGTGCGCCTTTATGGTCTGGCTCCTTGGGATCTGCGTTGGGGCCTGATGACACTGCAGGGTCGCGAAGCGGGGCTGCTGCTGCGCCTCGGGATGGCATGAGGGAAGCGCTGCTGGAGCGCCTGCGCCACCCCGCCGGGCGCCAGGCGGACGACACGCGCGCCTTGATCGAGGGGCTTGAGCGGCAGCAGCCTGCCGATCTGCGCCGGGATGTCGCCCTGCTGCGAGGGGTGTGGGAGCTGCGCTGGAGCAGCAGCGCCCTGCCCTATCTGGCCGTGGCCCCCTGGCTGGAGAATCTGCAGCTGCTCGATCCCGAGCGGGGTCGGGGCATGAACCTGCTGCGGCTGGCCGGTCCGCTCGCGCCGGTGGCGGGGATCGCGGTGCAGGCGGCGATCTCCCTCGACCCTGTGCCAGAGAGCCGGAGCACCCCCTGCCAGCGGGTGACGGTGCGCTTCGAGCGGGGTGGCTGGCTGGGCCCGCGCCTCGGCGACACCCGCCTGCAGCTGCTGCGGGAAGTGCGCCAGAGCTTCCCCGCCTGGCTTGACATCACCGTGCTCGATGAAGAGCTCAGGGTGTGCCGCGGCAACGCCGGCACCCTTTTCGCCCTGCTGCGGCGTCCCGATCTGCCGCTCGAAGACCTTCTGCCGGAGTGAACGATCCATCGCCGGGGCTGGATTCCGCCAGCAGGCCTGGACTGAGCAGCGTCCGCCTCAGTCCCAGCGGTCGTCCTCCAGGCCCTCCTCCTCCTCCTCTCCCCAGGCCAGGCTCACCACCACCGGCGCGTGGTCGCTGGGCTGGAGGTTGCCCCGCAGCTGCCGCTCGATCACGCAGCCGGTGGCGCAGGCCTGCAGCGGGGTATCGAGGTAGATGTGGTCGATCCGCCAGCCGCGGTCCCGCTCCCAGGCTCCGGTGCGGTAGTCCCACCAGCTCCAATGCCCGGCCGCCGGCTCGAACAGCCGGAACGCATCGGTGAGCTGCTCCCCCAGCACTTCCCGCAGCGCCTGGCGCTCGGCCTCGCTGGCCATGATGCCGCCACTGAGGCGCGCCGGATCGTGCAGGTCGCGGTCCTGCGGAGCGATGTTGAAGTCTCCGACCATCACCAGCGGATCCGCCTCGGCTCGCTGGGCCTCCAGATAGCGCTTCAGGCAGGCCAGCCACGCCAGCTTGTAGGTGTATTTGTCACTGCCGGTGGCGGAGCCGTTGGGAACGTAGAGGTCGAGGATGCGCAGGCCCTCGATGCGGGCGCTGATCAGCCGCTTCTGCTCCCCCAGCTCCGCCGCCAGCGGGTCGTTCGGCAACAGGGCCTCGAAGCCAACGCGCACGTCCTCGATCGGGAGGTGGCTGAGGATCGCCACGCCGTTGTAGCTCTTCTGGCCGCTGATGGCGCACGCGTAGCCCAGGTCGCGGAAGGTTTCGTGGGGGAAGAGCCCATCGGCCACCTTTGTTTCCTGCAGGCAGACCACCTCCGGCTTCTCCGCCGCCAGCCAGGCGGTGAGCTGCTCCAGCCGGCTGCGCACCGAGTTGACGTTCCAGGTGGCGATCCGCATGGCCCAAGGCGTTGCTACGGCCCAAGGCTCCTACCATGGACCGATGACGTCGCGCCGCCGTCGCGCCTGAGGCCATGGCTCCTTCCTCCCGTCTGCTCGCGGCGGCCGCCCCTGTCGCTCTGCTCTGCGCCCTGATGGCCCCCGCCAGCTCCCAAGCCCAGCAGCAGGGCTACGGCCAGACCCTGGGCACCTCCCCGATGGAGCGCCAGCTTTACGACGGCAGCCCCCGCGGCGGCAGTGGCGGCGGTTCGCCCCTGGAGTCGGGCAACCCGCTGGACATCATGAACGCGATTCGCCGCAACTCCAGCCTGAGCGAGGCCACCCCTCCCTCCTCCGCCATCGACGACGCCCTCAAGGAGTTCGAGAGCCGCTCGGGGCCTGCACTGGCACCGGGGTCGGGGCCTTCCGGCCCGCGGCTGACGGGGCCCTGAGCGGCCCCAGCCCCCAGCTGGCCGCCAGCCGATCGAGGCGGGGATCGGCCTCCCCCGCCCGGGGCCCCCGCTGCCGGGCCAGGGCCAGGGCCTCCTGGGCTCCCCGGATGTCGCCGCCGCCGTGGCGCAGCAAGGCCAGACCGAGCAGCGGTCTTTGATCCTGGGGGAACTCCTCGGCCAGGCGCCGGTACGTGGCCTCGGCCTCGCTGCCCTGGCCCCGCTTTTGCTGAAGTTCCGCCAGCAGCAGCCCCACGCCCATGGCCTCGGGCTTCAGCACCGGCTGGGTGGCGGCGGCGAAGGCGGCCTTCACCCGCGCCTCTGCGGCCGCCCCGCCGCCCTGTTCCAGCTGGAGCAGGGTGAGCAACTGCAGCGCCTCCACCTGATCGCTCTGGCGGCTGAGGATCATGCGCAGCTCCCGCTCCGCTCCCGCCCGGTCGTTCTGGTCGCGCCGAAGCTCGGCCAGCATCAGCCGCAGCGACCAGCGATCGGGCTCCCGGTCGGCCATCGGCTCCAGCAGGCTGATCGCCTCGGCCTTGCGATCGAGGGCCACCAGGAGCTCCAGCAGACGCTGGCGATCGCCCGCGCTGGCCTCATTGCGATCGAGTCGTTGCCGCAGGCTCTGCACCTCGCGTTGCAGCACGACACGGCGGGGATCCTCCGGGAAGGCGGAGCGCTGGCGATGGCCCAACCACCAGCCGCTGGCCAGGGCCAGGGCAAGCGCGAGGGCGGCGGTCAAACCCAACGGCCAACGCATCCCGACGCGGTTTCGGTTCGGACTCGACGACATCCGCGGCGCGGGAGGCTGCCCCACGGAGACTATCGCCCGTGCTGGTTACATTGGCCGCCTGGCCGTGGGCCAGCCCTGCCCCGCCCTGGGATGTTCCCCCTTTCCTCCATGCGTCAGCACCCCATCCCCCCGGTCACCGAGCCGACGCAGTACCGGGCCATCGGCGTGGTGCGGGGCACCTATGTGCCCGCTGATGCGGAGCTGCTCACCCGCGGGCGCCTGATCACCGAGGACGGGGCTGAGATCGAGGCGGTGGTTCTGGGCCGGCTGCTGACGCTGATGCGTCGCCATCTCGATCTGGCCCTCCCCCATTTGTGGGTGGTTTATCCACGCTCGCGCGAGGAGAGCCAACTGCATCTGCAGATGGTGGGGGTGTGGGAGCCAAGCACTCTCGCCACGGCCGAGGCCAGCGATGCCTCCCCCTCCGACGCCGAGGACAGCCTGCCCGAGGGCGATGGCTTCTTCTCGGTGCGCGGCGAGCTGATCTTCACCCGTCCCGAAACCGGGGACCTGGTGGTGAAGGTGCGCCAAAAGCCCCGGGCGGACGGCAGCCGCCCCAATCCGTTCAAGTTGCAGCTGCGGGGGGAGGTGCCGCTGGAGCACCTGCGCCATTTCGTCGCCCTTGAGCTGCGGCGTCAGGGCCAGGAACTCACTCTGGAGAAGCTCGAGGTGATCGCCCCGGTGGCCCAGCGCGGCAACCGCGGCGGCAAGGCCAAACGGGGTGAGGCTCCCCGCGCCCGTGGCCGCGGCGCGGCGGTGAGTCGCCCGGGCCGCTGATCGCGATGACCGATTCCCTCAGCCGCCCGGGAGCCCGCACCGCCGGGGTGGCGGTGTTCAGCGTCAGCCTGGCGGCCCTGCTGGTTCCGGCGGCCGGGCTCTCCCCCTGGCTGGTGGCGATTCCCGCGGGTCTGGGCGTGGTGGCGGTCACCCTCGATGCGGCCCGCTTCGGCGGGCGCGGCGGCCATCTGCTGGCCGAGGCTTTGCCGGGCGGGGAGGGAAGGCTGCGGCGCATCGCCGTGCATGAGGCGGGTCATGCCTTGGTGGCGGAAGCGGAGAGCCTGCCGGTGCGGCGGGTGCTGGTGGGCAGCCTGGCCTGCCTGCGCGCCGGCCTGGAGGCCAGCGGCAGCACGGAGTTCGAGCCGCCCGCCTCCGTGCGGCTGCCCCTGGAGGAGCTGCGCCGCTGGAGTCGGGTGCTGCAGGCCGGCATGGCGGCCGAGCAACTTCTCTACGGCGAGAGCCTCGGCGGCGCGGATGACCGCGCCCTGCTCGGACGTCTTTGGGGGCTCTCGGGCCACGACGTGGCCACCGCCCAGCGGGAGCAGCGCCGGGCCCGCCGGGAGGTGCTGCAAGGGCTGCGTAGCCAGCAGGCCGCTCTGGAGGCCCGCGCCGCCGCCCTGCTCTCCGCTGCCCCCCGCCTGGGCCGGGCGGCGAGCGAGGCGGCATGACCCTGGCGGTTCTCGACTGCCCCACCGGCCTGGCCGGCGACATGCTGCTGGCAGCCCTGTTCGATCTGGGCCTGCCGGAGACGGCGGTGCATCAGCCCCTGGCGGCCCTGGGCCTGGAGGGCCGCTACCGCCTGCGGCTCACGGAGGCCCGCAGCGGCGGCTTGCGGGGCCGCCGGCTGGATGTGGAATCCCTCGAAGCGGAGCCCCACCACCGCCCCTGGGGGCCGTTGCGGGAGCGCCTCGCGGCTGCGCCGCTGGCGCCGGCCCTGCGCGAGCGGGTGCTGACGGTGTTCGGCCTGCTGGCGGAGGCGGAAGCCGCGGTGCACGGCCATCCGCCGGAGCAGGTGCACTTCCATGAGGTGGGCGCCCTGGACGCGCTGGTGGACATCGTTGGCGTTTGCGCGGGCCTGTTGCACTTCGGCGTCGGGCGGTTGATCTGCGCGGTGCCGCCGGCGGGCCACGGCAGTGTCGTCACCGCCCACGGATCGCTGCCCCTGCCGGCGCCGGCGGTGCTGGAGATCGCCCGCCGCCGTGCCATCCCCCTGGCCGATTGCAGCGACTTCCCGCCGGGAGAGCTCACCACCCCCACCGGCCTGGCCCTGGTGGCCTGCTGGGCGGAGCGGTTTGCTCCCGCGCCGACCCACGTTCCCCGGGCTGTGGGGGTGGGCCTGGGTCACCGCAGCCTCGATCGCCCCAACCTGCTGCGGCTGGTGCTGGCCAGCCCGGCGTCGACGCTCGATCCGGGGGCGTGCCTGGAGCCGTTGCTGCAGCAACAGGCCCAGATCGACGATGCCACGGCCGAGGATCTGGCCTTTCTGGCGCAGGCCCTGCGCGAGGCCGGGGCGGTGGAGGTGTTCAGCCAGCCGATCGCGATGAAGAAGGGCCGCCAGGGCACCTTGCTCACTGCGCTGCTGGCGCCGGAGCTGGCCCCGCGGCTGCGCGAGGTGTGGTGGCGGCACAGCACCAGCCTGGGGGTGCGGGAGCAGCGGCAGGAGCGCTGGATCCTGCCGCGGGAAATACTGCGCGTCGAGACGCCGCTGGGACCGGTGCGTCTGAAGCGGGCGTCGCTGCCCGGTGGCGGCGAGCGGCTCAAGCCGGAGCATGCCGATCTGGCCGCCCTGGCGCAGGAGCACAATCTTTCCCTGCAGCAGGTGCGGGATCTGGTGGAACGGATGCGGCAGGAGAAGCGATGAAGGAGCGCTGGCGAGCGCTGGGGCAGGGGCTGGGCGAACGGCTCCGCGCGCGGCCGCGGCTGCCGGGCGGAGGGAAGGTGCCGGGCGGGGTGCGGCTGTGGATCTCTCTGATGAGCCTCGGCTTCGTGCTGGCCGCCCTGTTCAGCCATGGGCGCCAGCTCCTGCTGCTTCGCCTCGATCCCCAGGGATGGCTGTGGCTGCTGCTCGGCCTGGGGTTGAGCCTGCTGAGCATGGTGGTCAACGGCCTGGCCTGGGGAGCGGTGCTGCACTGGCTGGGGTTGCGGCCGCGCTGGGAGCCGTTGGTGACCCTGTACATGGCCACCAACCTGCGCAAGTTTCTGCCAGGTGGCTTCTGGCATCTGGCCAGTCGCGTGCAGGTGCTGCGCTCCGGTCCGCCAGCCTCCCCCCTCGCCGGCCTGGTGAGCACCCCGATGGCCTTGCTGGCCACCCTGCTCGATCCCCTGTTGGCGGCGATCGCGTCCCTGGCCCTGATGGCTCTCGGCGGCTGGCAGAACGGGCTGGCGCTGCTCGGCCTGCTGCCCCTGGCGCTGCTGCGGCCCCGCTGGTTGAATCCGCTGCTGGTGCGGCTGGAACGGAAGCGCGCCCGGGCCTTGGGGCTGGAACGGGAACTCGAGCGCGAGGGGCTGGGGGAAGCCCGCCGGCAGCCACTGCCCGGCTGGCCCTGGCCCCCGCTGCTGGCGGAGCTGGCCTTTGTCCTGCTGCGCTTCGCCGGCTTCGCCTGTTGCGTCTGGGCCTTTGATCTGCAGCTCTCCACCGACTGGCGCACCTGGCTGGCGGGCTTCTGCTTGGCCTACACCGCCGGCCTGGTGGTGCCGGGGGCACCCGGGGGGCTGGGGGTGTTCGAGGCGGTGCTGCTGCTGCGCCTGGCCCCGCAGATCCCGGAGGCGTCGCTGCTTGCGGTCGCCCTCAGCTACCGGTTGCTGGTGACGGCGGGAGATCTGCTGGCGGCGGGCCTGGCGGAACTCGATGCGCGCCTGGCGCGTCGGGCATGGCCCGGCCCTCCCGCCTAACGTTGGAGCGCATCGGCCGCGCCGTGGCGACACCCCCTTCCAGCGCTCCGCTCCGAAGGGTCGGCCCGGGCCCCTCCCCCGCCGCCGGCCCCTCCCCCGGAGGCGGAGCCCTGCGCACCAGCCTGCACGACCGGGGTCAGCGGCTCACCCCCCAGCGGGAACGGGTGCTGAGCCTGTTCGAGCGCATCGGTGAAGGCACCCACCTCAGCGCCGAGGAGGTTCATCTCCACCTGCAGAACGCCCGGGAGCGGGTGTCGCTGGCCACCGTGTACCGCACGCTGCGACTGCTCAGCTCGATGGGTCTGCTGCAGGAGCTGGAGCTGCCGGAGGGGGGGCGGCGCTTCGAGTTGGCCAGCGGCTCCCATCGGGAGCACCACCATCTGGTGTGCGTGCGCTGCGGGCGCACCGAGGAGTTTGAGAACGGGGCGGTGCTCGCGGCGGGGGAGGCGGCTGCGGAAGGGCACGGCTTCCGGCTGCTCGAATGCGTTCTCAATGTGCGGGCTCTCTGCCCCAGCTGCGCGGCGGAAAGCCCTTCCTGAGAGATCTTTGCTCGCCCCCCTCGCCTGCCCACCCCGTCCGGCGGGGGGCTCCGCTTGCAACAGGCTGCTGCTATTGAGAATCGCTTGCAAAAGGGTGGGGAGCTTGTTTAGGTTGCGAGTCATTCGCAACAAGCACGCTCCGTCGTCCCCGCCCCCATCCCCCGATGAGCCTCCACTTCCCGCCCGATGCCCCCCTCGCCGCCGTGCGCCTGCCGGCGGGTCAGTGCGTGCTGCTCGATCCCACGCCCCGCTCCGGGGGCTCCTGTCTGGAGGTGCTCGACGGGGTGGCGCGGGTGTTCTGCCCCTGCGAGGAGACCGAGGGCATGACCCTGGCCTTCCTCCAGCCGGGCGACCAGCTCCGCACCGATCGGCTCTGCAGCGAGGGAGTGTGCGTCGAAGCGTTGACGCCCCTGTGTTTCCGCAGCCAGGCAGAGCCGCGGCAGGGCCACGGCTTCGACCCGGTGAACGAGTGGACCCTCCAGCTGCTGCGCATCCGGCACCTGGGCAGCGCCGAGCAGCGCCTGCACGCCTTGCTCGCGTTGCTGGTGCGCCGCCTGGGACGCCGTTGCGGCGCCTGGTGCGATCTGCCCTTCCGCCTCACCCATGAGCGCATCGCCGAGCTGATCGGCACCACCCGGGTCACCACCACCCGGCTGATCTCCCGCATCCGCGCCGCCGAATTGCTGGAGGTGCCAAGCGGCGAAGCGGGCCTGCGGCTGGCGCCGTCGTTGGTGGAGAACGCGCCGTTGGCCGCCGCCTGAACCCACCGCCCCCCGCGATCCGCCGCACCCAGCCGATGTCGTTTCCCTTGTCGCAGCGCCTCTCCGCCTGGTTCAGTCGCCTGAGCCGACCGGGGCTGCGGGTGGAGAAGAAGAAGGGTTGCCGCCGCCGCAAGTGCTCGAAGTGGCAGGGGGGCTGCTGCCGCTGTGGACGGGAGTGAGGGGAACGCGTAGTGTCACCCCTTCTCCCCGGAGCCTGGCAAAAGGGCAGGGTGAAGCAGAAGGCTTGACCCAAGGATTATCTCCTGATTCCATAGTTTGTTCTCTTCCTGTTTGAGAGGGCTGGCAGGCAAAAAGCAGGAAGGATGGCAATGAATCTTCAGTCACACGCGAATGGATCTTCTGCTACACGCTTCGCCCCCGCCGGCGTGGCGATCCCTGCGCATCACGTTTCGAGTCGCGGAAGGCCAGGTGCGCTTGTGTCGCATGAACGACTCAACATGATTCGCTCACCTTCCGTGGGGGGGGGCACCGGAAGCGGGCAGGCCATGCTGGCTTCTGGATGGAGCTTCGCGATGCGAGTGGGCAGATGCTTTGTTCGGCGAATCACGGGCACTTCTCATGCGGCGAAATGTACGGATTGGCGCTATGCGTGAGCGGGTACACTTCGATGCGCCCCCAGGAATGAAAGGCGGGCGAGCCGCCGGGCCAGGAGGCGAGTCATGAGCACCTCAGATGGGTATGTGATCGGCACAACCAAGGTGGTCGATCCCGGGCCTGACAGCGCCCGTGGGAGCCTGGTCATCCTCGGGGATGGATATCATGCCAGCGAGCTGGCTGCGTATCACACGGACGTACAGAATTTCCTGACGAGCCTGCGTGCAACTCTTCCCTATGACGAACTTTTTGCGAGATCAATGTGCAACGAGTTGATGTCGTGTCAACCGATAGTGGTGCCCACGATCCTGGCTGTGCCGGCGGAGTGGCAACAACAGCAAAAACCTATTTCCACGCAACCTTCTGCACTGTTTGCACGGGACCACCGCTCGATCGCTTGCTGAGTGTGGATAGCGCCCTGGCCCTGTCGGTTGCCTCGGCGCAGGTGCCGCTCAGGCACCAGCTGCTCTGCATCGTCAATTCCAGCAAGTATGGTGGCTTCGGCGGAGCGATCTATTCGAATTGCATACCTATCGGCCCTTGCCGAGCTGTTCCATGCGTGATTACGCGCCGTGATGCCCCGATTGTTCCGGTGTGTTCCGTCAGAAGCTGCGGCCATTTCTTCCGGCCGAAACGCTCAACCTGATCAGCCCGAGCCTTGCCTTCAGAAAGGTTCCAGCTGGGATGGGCAGCATCGGCGTGTCGCGCACCGGGCAATCGCCTGGGAGTGGTTACGTGCAGGCACCTGGCACTTGTCATCACCAGAGGCACGGTCGATGTTCCCAGCATTGAAACTGGCCAGACCTGGACAATCAATATCGTTGCTAACACAATCGCAGGTCCACGCTCGGCTGTTGCACTCGTGCTGGATCGCTCCGGAAGCATGGGAGTGGGTGCTGGAGATGCTATCAGCAAGGTACGGAAGTTGCGCGAAGCCTCCGATATGTTTATCAGTCTTACGTTGCCCGGGGATGGCATCGGGCTGGTGTGTTTGCACAGGCGGCCCAATGGCTGATGGAAGTTCAGAATGTTGGAACGACTCCGGGCGGCGCGGGGGCACCGCTGTACCGGTGTGCCCGCTCTGACAATGCTCTGCCAGGGGCACAACGGTACTCTGCTGATCACCGGTGCCCTTTCCACGGATCAAACGCTACGACTCAGCAAGTATTTTCTGTAAGTCTTCACCGGCATTGCCAACGCACAGATCGCCGCCGACCCGGGGGAGTTCTCAGTAAGTCTTCGGAACATTGTGTCCCGTTTGGATGGGCGAGGCCGATTACGGCATGGGCCTGATCCTGTTGAGTCCGCTCCCCGGGCGGATCGATTTCAGCTTGAAGCGCCGGATGGTTCACCCATTGTGCCGGCATCCGGGGCTGGAGGCGCCAACGCCCAGTTTGTCTTGAGTCGCTATACCGCCGATTACCGCTGCGTCCTGCCGGTTCTGCCCGCCGATCCTGCCGCCAACCATGCTGGATTGGCATGCCGTCGTAAAACTGGCCCACCCCTGGCAATGGGAGACAAGCGAGGCTCGGCAACAGGCAGAAACCATCGCCCGCTCAGCGACCAAGCCTGCGCCAGTTCCCAATGAATTCGTGGCACACACCTATTCGAGCTCGACCTTGACCACGCATGTGACTCAAGCCAGCTTGGAAATCGGTGTCGTTGCACGATTGGAGGCAACGCTGCGCGAATACGAGGTGCCCTAACGGAACGGTGACTCTTGCTGCCGCTTTCCTCCGATTCCGGCGAGCTTTGCGCCGCCGTAGCGGTGGCCGAGGGTGATTCGTGGAGTCTCAATCAGGCCAATGTCGGGGACTGTTGCGCATGGTGGCGCTGTCTCAGGCAAAAGCTCGCCCGTTGGAGAGGGGGCTCGGAGTCCGCCCTCCGTCGCTGAGCCGTTCCTTCAAGGAAAACCTGATTCAGATCAGCATTTCTTTTGCCCAGGCAATCGATTGATTCACACCCCCGTCATCACCTCCAGCCCGTGAATCCCCTCGTAAAAGAGGTAAACGGCAAAAACCAAGGCCAGCACCCCCACCAGCGGTTCGGCACGGTGCTGCAGCCAGTCTTCCAATTTTTCGATCGCCGGGCGGATGCCCCCCTGGCTGGCAATCCAGGCGATCGGCGGCAGCAGCAACAGCGAACTGGCCATCAGGGCATAGAGGCCGGTGATCTCCACATCCGCTGAAATACCGGGGTGATTGATCAACATCAATCCGGCTTCCTTGAGATAAAACACCAGATTTTCCGGGGTGAGCAGGGCGCCGGCGGCGCCGATCGCCACCAGGATGCCGTCGCTGAAATCCGGCAGGCGGCCCATCAGCCGCAGGGCCATGCCCTCCTCGCCGATCGTGGCCTGGGGGGTGAGCTGGTACAGCCCCAGGGCCAGCAGGCCGCCGGCGCCGAGCAGATCGATCAGCACCTGCTCCTTCTCGCCGTGCTCCAGGCTCACATTGAAATGGCTGCCCAACAGCATCAATGCCGCCACCGCCAGCACGTTGGCCAAGGTCCAGCCGAATACGTAAGCGAAGGAGCGGCGCAGGGGCGCGCGGCCGAGCAGCAGCAGCGTCACCACGCCGATGTGCAGGGGAGAAAAGGCGATGCCGATGCCGAAGAGGGACGACTGGGTCAGCAGGCTCGGACTCATCGGCAACGCTCGGCGGGCGCGGTGGGCGCTGACGCTAGCCGCCGCTCCGGGGCAGCGTCGCCCAGTCGGCGGCGTTGAGGGCGGGAAAGAGGCCATCCTCGCGGCCCACCGCCTTGAGCCATTCAGGGTCTGGGTTGCGGCCATGGTCGATGGCGTCCATCAGCCGCCAGAAGCGATCGAGATGGCGGTGGATGCGCTCCCGCGCCAGCTCGGTGGTGGTGCCGGCCCGCAGGATGAAGCTCCAATCCGAGCTCTGGGCCAGCAGCAGCTCCCGGCCCGCCTGCGTGAGCCAGTCGCGCTGCTCGCTGCTGCCCACGCCGCGGTTCACGCGTCGCACCATCGCCCGCGACGCCCGCTGCCATTCGGCCACCACCCAGGCGTTGCTTTCGTTCAGCCAGTAGTGGTGGTAGCCGCCCTGGCCCCAGCTGGAGGGCGACGGGCGGCAGACTTGCAGGGTCTGGTTGTGGCTGAGCACCTCCCGCAGGTGGGTGAAGCGCAGCTCCTGCTCCGGTGCCTGCCGGAACAGTTCCGCCAGGAAGCGGGGCCCCTCGAACCACCAGTGGCCGAACAGTTCGGCGTCGAAGGGTGCCACCAGCAGCGGCGGCCGTTCGATCGTCGCGGCCAGGCCTTGCAGCTGCGCCGCCCGGCCCCGCAGATAGGCACCGGCGTGCTCCTTCACCTTCCGCAGGGCGTCGGCCGGGCGGTAGGGCTGCTTGTTCTCCAGCGGGCAGCCCTGGGCGGTGACCCGATGCAGCTTGAGGCCCAGGGGCCTGCGGTCGCGGATGCCCACCCCCCGCAAGCGCTCCTCCGGCAGATCCCAGCCCAGGTCGCGGTGGAATTCGCGATACACGCCATCGCCGGGATAGCCCTGGCTGGCGCTCCACACCGGCAGGGTGGATTCGCTGTCGCGGGCGAAGAAGGCCACACCCCCCGGCGAGCACACCGGGGCGTAGACGCCGTAGCGAGGGCGTGGCAGGGCGTGCAGCAACCCGTGACCGTCCAGCAGGGTATAGCGCAGCCCGCTGGCGGCCAGTTGCTGGTCGAGGCCCTCGTAGTAGGCGCATTCCGGCAGCCAGATGCCCAGCGGCCGTTCCCCCAACAGCCGCTGGTGCTCGCGGATCGCGGTGAGCAACTGGGCCCGCACCGCTTCAGGGGTGTCCCGCAGCAGGGGCAGGTAGCCGTGGGTGGCGGCGCAGGTGATCAGATCAAGCACCCCGGCCTGCTGCAGGCGGCGGAAGCGGTGGATCAGATCGCCGCTGCAGGCCCGCCAGTCGGCCGCAACCGCCTCCAGCTCCGCGGCCAGGGCGGAAGCCCCCGCTGCCAGCGGGGCCGGTGCCTCCGCCAGCAACGACCGGCGCAGCTCCAGCCAGGCGGGGAAGCGGCGGTTGAGCGGCCCGTCGCTCAGCAGCGAAAGGAGGGTGGGGGAGAGGCCGAGGGTGAGGCGGGGCTGCTGGGCCGGATCGGCCGCCGCCGCCTCCAGCACCGCCAGCAGCGGCAGGTAACACTCCTGGAGCGCCTGGAAGTACCAGTCCTCCTCCAAGGAGCCCGGCTCCCCCGAACGCACGTAGGGCAGGTGGGCGTGAAGAACCAGGGCCAGATCCCCTACGGCCATGGGCTTCCGTCGATCCCCCAATTGTACGCACAGCCCCTAGCCTGGAGAGTCCCTCCTGTGACCATGCCCCTGACGCCGCCCCATCCCGCCCCGACGGTTTTCCCGGCCTCGGCACCGCGGAGGCGGCGAGTGGTGGCTGTGGATGGTCACAGCATGTATTACGCCCAGCAGAAGGTGGGCTGGTTCTTCGATCCGCGCCGACTGCTGGAGCTGGCTGCCGCAGATCCCGCTGTGGAGCCCACCGGAGCCTTCTGGTACGCCGGCCTGAAAGACCCCGCCGACCAGCGCCCCTTCCGGGATGCCCTTACCTCCCTGGGCTTCACCGTGCGAACCAGGCCCTTGCGGGAACTGCCCTCCGGCAGCGGCGCCGGCGATGCGGAGGGGCGCCACTACACCCGCGCCAACCTGGATGTGGAGATTGCCATCGACTTGATGACGGTCTCGCACCGTTGCGAGGAGGTGTGGTTGCTGAGCGGCAGCCGTGATGTGGAACGGCTGGTGGAGGTGCTGCGGGCTAGGGGGCTGCACATCACCGTGATCAGCACCGAGGGGATGGTGGCGCGGGAGCTGCGCAACGTGGCCGACCGCTTCCTGGATCTGGCAACCCTCCGTCCCCAGCTGGCGAAGGCCGAGGCGGCCCACCCGGCGCCCGCCGCCTAGAGTGGTCTCAACTCATACTCATTCCGCTTAAACGCCCTTTGTTTGTCATGGCGCGCGATCCCGGCCGGGTTCTGATCTTCGACACCACGCTGCGCGACGGCGAGCAGTCGCCGGGCGCCAGCCTCAACCTGGAGGAGAAGCTGGCGATCGCCCAGCAGCTGGCCCGCCTCGGCGTGGACATCATCGAGGCCGGTTTCCCCTTCGCCAGCAGCGGTGACTTCAACGCCGTGCAGCGCATCGCCGCCAGCGTCGGCACCCCCGACGGGCCGGTGATCTGCGGCCTGGCCCGCGCCGCCACAGGCGACATCAAGGCCTGCGCCGAGGCCGTGGCACCCGCCGCCCGCCGCCGCATTCACACCTTCCTGGCCACCAGCGACATCCACCTGGAGCACAAGCTGCGCAAAAGCCGCGCCGAGGTGCTGGCGATCACCAGTGAGATGGTGGCCTACGCCCGCTCCCTCGTGGACGACGTGGAGTTCTCCTGCGAGGACGCCGGCCGCAGCGATCCGGAGTTCATGCACCAGGTGATCGAGGCGGCGATCGACGCCGGCGCCACCACGATCAACATCCCCGACACGGTGGGTTACGCCACCCCTGCGGAATTCGGCGCCCTGATCGCCGGCATCGATCGCGCCGTGCCGAATATCGATCGGGCGGTGATCTCCGTGCACGGCCACAACGACCTGGGGCTGGCAGTGGCCAACTTCCTGGAGGCCGTCAAAAATGGTGCCCGCCAGCTGGAATGCACGATCAATGGCATCGGCGAGCGGGCCGGCAATGCCTCCCTGGAGGAGCTGGTGATGGCGCTGCATGTGCGCCGCAGCTACTTCAATCCCTTCCTCGGCCGGCCGGTGGAGAGCACCGAGCCCCTCACGGCGGTGCGCACCGAGGAGATCACGAAAACCTCCCGATTGGTGAGCAATCTCACCGGCATGGCGGTGCAGCCCAACAAGGCGATCGTGGGCGCGAACGCCTTCGCCCACGAATCGGGCATCCACCAGGACGGCGTGCTGAAGAACCGCCTCACCTACGAGATCATCGATGCGCGCACCGTCGGCCTGTCCGACAACCGCATCTCCCTGGGCAAGCTGAGCGGCCGCAGCGCCTTCCGCGCCCGCCTGGAGGAGCTGGGCTACCGGCTGGAGGGGGAAGACCTCAACGATGCCTTCCTCCGTTTCAAGGAGCTGGCCGACCGCAAGCGGGAGATCAGCGACCGCGATCTGGAGGCGATCGTCTCTGAGCAGGTGCAGCAGACTGATGCGGTCACCTTCCTGCTGCGGCGGGTGCAGGTGAGCTGCGGCACCGGGCTGTTGCCCACCGCCACCGTGAGCCTGGAAAGGGCGGGCGGGGAGGAGTGCAGCGTCGCCTGCATCGGCACCGGACCGGTGGATGCCGTGTGTCAGGCCCTCAATGAGCTGGCCGGCGTGCCGAACGAGCTGGTGGAGTTCAGCGTCAAGTCGGTCACCGAGGGCATCGATGCGATGGGGGAGGTGACGATCCGGCTGCGGGCCGGAGGGGTGCTCTACTCCGGCCACTCCGCCGACACCGACATCGTGGTGGCGGCGGCCCAGGCGTTTGTGAACGCCCTCAACCGTCTGGTGGCCGGCGGCCAGCGCACGCCCTTGCATCCCCAGAAAACCCCCCTGCCGCTGGCAGAAACCCAGGCGGTGTGAGCACCCCGCTCGCCCAAGGCACCGCCCCATGCCCCGGGATCTGGCGGCTCGGTGAGGAGCGGGAGCGGCGGGCTCTGCTGCGCTGGAACGCGCCGGTGGCGTGCTGATCCAGGCCTGACCTCACGCCACAAACCGACCGTAAAGCCAGCGCACAAAACCACCCACCACCGGCACCGGCGCGAAGGTGGGACCCACGAAATCGAAATAGTCGCGATGCTCCACGATGCGGCCATCGGCGCCGAACCGCAGGCGGGTGACGCCGGGATAGAGGAATTCGATCCCTTTGATCTTCAGGCCCATGCGCCACTCGATGAACGCCTGATCACCGTTGAGCGCCACGGCGCCGGGCTCCAGAAAGATGTCGTCGCAGCGCTGCTCCAACCCCTGCTGGGCCAAGATGTAGGCCTCCACCCCTTGGCGGCTCTGGGTGGGATCCTCGAAGCGCACGTCGTCGGCGTAAAGCGCCCGCCATTCCGCCGGGGTGGGGCCTGGAACGCCATAGGGTTTGGTGAAGAGGGCCCGTAGCTTTTCGGTATCGAGCGGGGGCGTGGGTGCGGCGGGCATGGCGGTGCGCTGGGGGTCTGGTGCGGTCAGGCTAGAGATCCCGGGCCCCCTGCTGATCCTTCACCGCTGCAAGCTGGGGGAGGCGGACGAAGGCAAAAGCAAGTCAGGGAAAGTGCCGTTGCAGATGGGAGCAGCGAAGATGCCTCGATCAGCAGCTGGAACAAGGGCTTGAACTTCGCTTGGGCGATGGAGCAAACCATACTCGTTTCTCCTGTTCGCATCCTGGCAGATAGGAACATGAATCTGTCGACAGATATTGAGATTTCCCCCGCGTTTCCGCCAACTGCCTGCCTCGGTTCAGTCACTTGCCTGAGATACCCCTTGCATCGATGCCAGGGGAAACACGGATCAGGGGATTGATCATTTGTGGCAGAAAAACAAATAATCACGGCCCAGTTGCTGGCGCGCAAGGCGAACCAGTACGATCAGCCAACAGACTGCACCGCGCCATGCTCAAGCTAAAGTTCACGAGCCTTGCTGCGTGCCTGGCAGGTGCTGTGCTGGCTTCAGCCCCTGCCCATGCCGGCGAGAGTCTTTCCATCTCTTACGGTCCATTGATCAGGAGTCTGAAGATCAGCTCGCTGAAGCACTTCGCCAACGATGGAACGGTTCCAGATGATTTGGCTTATTTCCTACAGTTCACGTCAGCCAAGCAGCGGGAGCAATTTCGAGAGAGTTTAAGCAGGCGCGCACCCGTTGACCCGATGATCATATCGCGCTTTTTTTCGAGTGGAATAGGTGAATCTATTCTTGAGCGGCTCGGCAAGGGAATTACTCTCACCCGTGGCGGCAACGGCAAATATGCGATCCGTTCAGCCCTGATCGGAGCAGCGTTTTCCAAGGAGGGAATGACCCTGCTGAATGTACTGCAAAACCTACCAACCAATATTCAGATCCATGGGGAAAAGGTGCTGGGGGCCACAAAAGCAGCCGAACGGGCGATCGATGCCACTGAAACCCTCGCCACCACGTTGCGGGTGCTGACGGCAAAGGAAGCGGCAAGCCAGGCTTCTGTCGATTATGCAAGCCTGCCTGATCCCCGCAAGCCGGGTCCCGATCAGGTGAAAAAAGTGGTCTGGAATCTGGTTGATCAGAGCCGCAACAGAAAATTCTATGTGGATGTCTATCTTCCTGCGGCCAAGGCAAGCAAAGAGGATAAAACATTCATGCCAGTCATCGTCTTCTCCCATGGTTTGTCCTCTCGCCCTGAGGATTATGAAGAAGGCCTTCGACATTTGGCCTCCTATGGCTTTCTTGTCGCAGCACCACAACATCCCGGCAGCGATGCGATCTGGCTGAAGGAGATGCTTAATGGACTTCATCAGAATATTTATGACGTGAATGACTTCATCGATCGCCCCAAAGACATAAGCTTCGTGATCGATGAATTGTCACGGCGAAATCAGCCGGAGTTTAAGGGCAGACTGGACCTCAATAATGTTGGCATCGCCGGGCATTCATTTGGCGGCTATACCGCCCTGGCCGTCGCCGGAGCCACGATCGACTTCGAACATCTCAAGCAAGAATGTGAGCGCGAATATGGCGCTCTGGATGTTGCACTGCTGCTGCAATGTGGCGCCCTGGAACTCCCCAGGTCTCCCTACGTGATGCGGGATCAGCGAGTGAAGGCTGCCTTTGCGGCCAATCCGGTCAATCGTGCTATTTTTGGCCCAAAAGGTCTTGGCAAAATTGCAATTCCGGTCGCGATTGCCTCGGGAAGTTATGATCCCGCTGCCCCAGCCGCGATGGAGCAGGCAGCGAGTTTCACTTGGCTTACCACGCCCACCAAATACTGGTTGATGGTCGAGGGTCAGGCCCATGTAAACTTCACCAAGATTGACCCAGGCATCGAGTCGGCGATCGAGTCGGCAACCAATCTCACTCTACCAAGTCAAGGATTGATCAGCAGCTATATCAATGCCATAACAGTCCCCTTTTTCACTAGTTACATTCAAAACAGGGACGCTTTTCGCCTCTTTCTTCGCTCCAGCTTTGCAGAAGACCTGAGCAAGGGTGAGACATTCAAGTTGGATTTCATCAGTGGCGCCTCAAGCGCAGATGTAAAGGCGGGTATCGAAGCCTTCCAGAAAACGCATCGTTAATGGCCTCTGGCCAACACAAATGCTGGGCATGCCCCGCATCAGCCTGACCCACCATGCCGATGGGCAAAGAGTGCCGATCAATCACGGCTGAACGCCAGGATCAGCGGCGCCACCCTCCTGCGGCGAGGAGTGAGTAATTTCTCAACCCTCCGCTGAATCATGGTGTTGGGCTGCTCCAGATCATGTCCCTTACCTCTGCAGGCCAGACTCCCATAACGTTTCTAGACCCCATGGGGAGTTCTGCCTCCCAGCCATCGCTCTAGCCATGCAGGGACACCCCTATTTACTTGACCGTACTCCACAACCTCTCCACCAGGATGTTGTGGTGGAATCGCTTCCATCCTGAAGGGATGTCCACTGCAGCAACTGATGTGGTGTGAAACGAGGCAGAAGCTGCTCAGTAGTCATATTCATGCTGAAATCATCCGCAAGCATTTGATAGCTGCCTCAGGGCCTCGCTTTTGAATGCCGTTTCAGGCTCCATGCCGCGAGTGTGCTCCGCACAGTGCGATGGCGCAGGGTGGTGGTAGGTCGGCAGCTTGGGCATCCACCCCGCGAAAGGAAACCCGCCAAAGGAAACCCGCGAAAGGGGAAGGGAGGGTGCTCTCTCAGGGCCCCAACATGAAAAAGCCCCCGCCGCAGCGGAGGCCAGGCAAGCGGTGGGGGGCGGCGGCAGGCGCCAGGCCGCCCTGGCGAATCACACCTTGCGGCTGTAGAACTCAACCACCAGAAGTTCGTTGATCTCGAGCGCCACCCATTCGCGCTCGATTCTGCCGGTGACTTTGGCAGTCATCTTTGCTTTGTCGAATTCCAGGTGGGGCGGAACGTTGGCCAGGCCGGGGAATTCCATGTTGGTTTCCGCCAACTTGCGGCTCGCCTTGCGCTCGCGCACCGCCACCACATCGCCGGCCTTGCATTGGAAGCTCGGAATGTCGACCACGCGGCCGTTCACGGTGATGTGGCCGTGATTCACGAGCTGGCGGGCGCCGGGCACGGTGGGGCCGAAGCCGAGGCGGAAACAGATGTTGTCGAGACGGTTCTCGAGCAGCTTGAGCAGGTTGGTTCCAGTGGAACCCTCCTGGGCACGGGCTTTCTTCACGTAGCGGACGAGTTGCCGCTCGGAGATTCCGTAGTTGAAACGCAGTTTCTGCTTTTCTTCCAGACGGATCGCGTATTCGGAGCGCTTGCGACGGGCTTGGCCGTGCTGACCGGGGGGATAAGCCCGCTTGGCGGACTTACGGGTGAGACCGGGAAGGTCTCCCAAGCGCCGCGTGATCCTCAGGCGAGGGCCGCGGTAGCGAGACATGGATACGGGGGTGGGGGAACAACGGCCGGCGGCGCGCCATGCTGGGGTTGCCCCCCGCACACTTGCGGTGCCGGACCGATTGATGATCCTAGAGCGCGGCCCATCGCCCTCCTCCGCCGGCCGTCCGCGCACCGGGTTCGACGCAGCCGTGGCTGCCCTGCTGCTGGCCCTGATCGGCGCCTACCGCCGCTGGCTCTCGCCCCTGCTCGGGCCCCGCTGCCGCTTCCTGCCCAGCTGCAGCGCCTATGGCCTGGAGGCGATTCAACGCCATGGCCCCTGGCGGGGGGGCTGGCTCACCCTGCGGCGCCTCGGCCGCTGCCATCCCTTCACCCCCTGCGGCTGCGATCCGGTGCCCGATTGATGGCCGACCTGCTCCTTTACACCCGCGCCGGCTGCTGCCTCTGCGAGGGGCTTGAGGAGCGCCTGCGCGCGCTCCATCCGCCCCCGCCGCTCACGGCCGTGGATGTGGACCGCGATCCGGCCCTGCAGGCCCGCTTCGGGCTGGAGGTGCCGCTGCTCGCCCTGGCGGCAGGTCCCGGGGACGCTGCGGCGCGGATCCTGCCGCGGGTGCCGCCTCGCCTCGCCGCGGAGGGCTTGCGCCGGTGGCTGGAGCGCCACGGCGCCCTCTGAGCCCCGTGCCGTTTTGGCCTTAGAAAGGGCGGCGTTGCCGTCCCGGCCTCTCCCCGCCCCGGATCTGCCATGTCGCCCCTGCTGCATCCCCTGCTCCGCCAGGTGGGCCTGGCTGTGCCCCCGTCCCTTGCCAACGCGGAAGTGCGCGGCATCAGCTGCGACTCCCGGCGGGTGGGCCCCGGCACCCTGTTCATCGGGCTTCCGGGCACCCGGGTGGATGGGGGAAGCTTCTGGCGCCAGGCCCTGGCGGACGGCGCCTGCCTCGCGCTGATCAGCCGCACCGCCGCCGTCGCCACACCCCCCGGCCCCGATGACGCGGTGATCGCGGTCGAGGAGCCGGTGGCGGCCTGGGCCGGCACGATCGCCGCGGAGTACTGGCAGCAGCCCAGTCAGCGCCTCGCCCTGATCGGGGTCACCGGCACCAACGGCAAAACCACCACCACCCACCTGATCGAGCACCTGTCCGCCAGCAGCGGTCGTCCGGCCGCCCTGTTCGGCACGCTCCAGAACCGCTGGCCGGGGCACAGCATCACCGCCTCCCACACCACCCCCTTCGCCGACACGCTCCAGGCCCAACTGGCTCAGGCGGTGGAGGCCGGCGCGCGGCTGGCGGCGATGGAGGTGAGCTCCCATGCCCTCGACCAGGGGCGGGTGGCGGGCTGCCGCTTCGCCGGGGCTGTGTTCACCAACCTCACCCAGGACCATCTCGACTACCACCGCACGATGGAGGCCTATTTCGAGGCCAAGGCCCTGTTGTTCCAAGAGCCCCTTCTGGCGGGTGCCGCCGTGGTGAACGGGGATGACCCCTGGGGCCGGATCCTGGCCACCCGGCTGGCGGCAGCGGGCCTGCCCTGCTGGCGCAGCTCCCTGGAGGATCCCGGAGCCGAACTGCGCATCACCGACCTGGCGATGGCCGCCGACGGTGTGACGGGCACCCTGATCACCCCGGCGGGCAGCGGTCCCTTCCACTCTCCGCTCGTGGGCCGCTTCAATCTGATGAATCTGCTCCAGGCGGTGGGGGTGCTCGTGCAGCAGGAGCTGCCCCTGCCCCAGCTGCTGGCGGCGCTGGCCAGCTTCCGGGGGGTTCCCGGCCGCATGGAGCGGGTGCCCGCCCCCGAGGGCCCCGCCGCTCCCGCCGTGCTGGTGGACTACGCCCACACCCCCGATGGCCTGGAGAATGCCCTGGCAGCCTGCCGACCGTTCACCCAAGGGCGGCTGATCTGCGTCTTCGGCTGCGGCGGCGACCGCGACCGCAGCAAGCGCCCCCAGATGGGGGAAATCGCCGCCCGCCTCGCCGACGCGGTGGTGGTCACCTCCGACAACCCCCGCACCGAGGATCCCGAGCGCATCCTCGCCGACGTGGTGGCGGGCATCGGGGTCGGGGCCGACCTGCGGGTGGAGATCGATCGGGCCCGGGCGATCGCCGAGGCCATTGCCGCCGCCGATGCCAACGACCTGGTGCTGATCGCCGGCAAGGGGCACGAGGACTATCAGATTCTCGGCACCACCCGCATCCACTTTGACGATCGGGAGGAAGCTGAGAAAGCCTTGCGGGCCCGCCCGCGCTAAGCCGCGCCGCCCTCCCGGGAGCGCAGGGCGGCCCAGCACAGGGCCGCCAGCCCCACCGGCAGCAGCAGCCACAAGCCCCGGGCCCGGTCGACCGGACTGCCGGCATCGCCGGCGGTGCTCATCGACTTGGTGAAGTCCTTGCCGAAGTCGCTGCGTTTGCTGTCGCCACCGAGCTTCTCGCCCGCCGCGATCAGTTCGCCCATCACCCCCTGCTTGGCGCTGAAGGGGCAGGTGAGCCGCGCGCTCTGCTTGCCGTCTCGGCTGAGGTCGAAGATCACCTCCACCCTGTCGGCATCGAGGGCCCGGCTGGAGATCACCTTGGCCAGATCCCGGCGCCAGCCCTGCTGCACGGCCGACTCCAGGCAGGCGGTCTCGGCGGTGCGCAGCATCGCCTCATCGCTGGCGGCGAGGGCAACAGGGGCGGCGGCGAGCAGGCCGAGGCCGGCGGTCGAGAGCAGCAGCAGCGACCGGCAGCCGGCGCGAGGGGAAACGGTCAACATGCAGGCCAGCCGAGGGGGTGCGTTTTCAACGTATGCGGCGATGGCGAAATGGCAACGCCTGCCCCGTCGCGGCGGGCGTTTTTTTTGAATTGCCTCGGTTTTCCTCCTCGCTGTCCCGCTCCGCCCGCCGCGTTGCCTCTGCGATCCGTGACAGAAGGCGGGGGGATCGCGCTTCCTTTGGCACCATCCAATAGCCCCCCTTGTCCCCGTGGAATGGCTTCTGGTGTTCCCCTCTCCAAAAAGTTTCTGGCGGAGGTGTTCGGCACCTTCTGGCTCGTGTTCGGCGGTTGTGGCAGCGCCGTGCTAGCGGCAGCTTTCCCCTACAACGATGCCAACAACCCCTTCGGCCTCGGTTTCCTTGGCGTGGCGCTGGCCTTCGGCCTCACCGTGCTCACCATGGCCTACGCCATCGGCCACATCTCTGGCTGCCACCTCAATCCCGCTGTGAGCTTCGGTCTCTGGGCCGGTGGACGCTTCCCCGGCTCCCAGCTGCTGGCATACATCGTCGCCCAGGTGCTCGGGGCGATCATCGCTGGCGGTTTCCTCTACCTGATCGCCAGCGGCCGCAAGGGATTCTCCCTCTCGGGCAGCAATCCACTGGCCACCAACGGCTTCGGCAGCCACTCCCCCGGTGCCTACGGCCTCGGAGCCGCCCTGGTCATCGAGGTGCTGCTCACGTTTTTCTTCCTGATCGTCATCCTGGGCGCCACCGATCGGCTGGCCCCCGGTGGCTTTGCCGGCGTGCCGATCGGCCTGGCCCTCACCCTGATCCACCTGATCAGCATCCCGATCACCAACACGTCGGTGAACCCCGCCCGCAGCACCGGCGTGGCGCTCTGGGCCGGCCCGGAACTGGTCGGTCAGCTTTGGGTGTTCTGGGTCGCGCCAATCGCCGGGGCCTTGCTCGCCGGCTGGGTGTATCGCAACCTGCTCAGCCACGAGAGCCCCTCAGGCGGCGTCATCCCCTCCGAGCCCATTTGAAAAGGGCACAGCCCCTGTTGCTTCACAGGCTCTGGTTTTTCCTCCCCGTCGCGGCGGGGAGGGATATTCCCTGGCGGCCATAGTCGAAACTCACCGGGAGGCGCGTCAGAGCATCTTCTGGCAGGGAAAGGGCGCTGGACAGGTAGCAGGAAGGGTGAGCTGGGGCAGAGCCCACAGCCTCTGGAATCGATGCTTGATTGCGGCGGCGGCGCAGACGCCGGGAGAACGAGAAGGCGGAGGCTGCCCCCAGAGCGGGCACAGGTGCCGGCACGGCGGCCTGGCCATTGAAATTATTGATGCTGAAATAGTTTTCGTAGACTGCGGAGGTTGATAAGGAAGCGGGAACTTCCAGCCTGAAGGAGAGGGTTTCGCCAGGGGCAACGCTGCCGGTCAAAGCTAAACCTGTGAAGTTTGCCGAGTAGGTGGGAGATAGCCAAGCGCCTATCCTCACTGCGCCAGAGAGAGCTGGCGTCGAGGCTGTGGCTGTGTAATCCAGGCTGAAGGAAACACTGTAACTGGTTGAAGTGGATGGATTCGCCCAGGTCCAGACGGCGGCAACAGCGTTGGCCGATGTTGTCATGTCGTTGCGAGCTCCCATGCTCGCGCTCAACTTGGAGGCGCCAAGATTGAGGCATTGAATATCCGTTGCCGGGGAGAGGGGCCAGGCGGCGGCGCAGGAAAGTTGGCTGGGATAAGAGGTGTAGCGCGGCGTGCCCGACCAGTTCCAATTGGAGATGGTGGCATCGGGATCAAAGGATCCGGTGAAGCCGCTCACCGCGCGGGCGCCAGCAGGGGCCAGGAGTGGGCTAAGGAGCAGGGTAAGCAGGCAAATGCCTTTGACGGCAGGGCTCCAGGGCTTGTCTTCCAGATTTTGCTTGGGGATCGCTTTGCTTCGAGAGGGGAAAACCATGGAGCCTGGGAGGAGAGGGGGAGCAGCGACCCAGGGCCGTGCGGCGGGCGGAGGGAAGAGGCCTGGCAGGCGCGTTGTCGATGACGCCAGGGCACGGGGAAGGGAGACAAGCCGAAGCCCGAAATTCTGCGAAGGATCGAAGTTGCGGCAACTTAGCGCAGAAACTTTTTATTTTGCTTGCAAATTCTTCTGTCAGGATCCCCGCATCAAGCCTGCGCGAGGGCGCTCCGCCCTCCAGTCCCTGGCCCGGGTCTCAGTCCCGCAGGTCCGCCAGGGCTTCCAGCAGCAGATCCACCTCCTCGGCGGTGGTCGTCAGGTGGGTGCAGGCGCGCAGGCAGGCGGGATCGGGCAGGGAGCGCAGCCAGATCCCCCGCTCGCCGAGGGCGCGCACCACCAGAGCCGGTGCGATCTCGCTTCCATCCGGTCGATGCAGGCGGAAGCTCACCAGACCCGCCGGGGGCGGCGACGGCAGCAGGGTGCGGGCAGCGGGCAGATCCTGCAGTCCCCGCCAGAGGGCCTCGCTGTTCGCACGGATCCGATCCAGCCGTTCCTCCGCGTTCCCTTCGGCCTCCAGCAGCTGCAGGGAACGGTCGAGCCCGGCCAGCAGTGGGGTGCAGGAGGTGGCCACCTCGAAGCGGCGGCCATCGCTGTGGAAGGAGCCGGCGGCGGCCTCCTCGTCCTGCAGGCTGCGCCAGCCGATCAGCGTGGGCCGCGCCTCCGCCAGCACGCGCTCCGAGAGCACCACCGCCCCCAGTCCCTCCGGACCGCAGCACCACTTGTGGCCCGTGCCGGCGTAGATGTCAGCGACCCCGGCCGCTGCGGCTATCGGCAGGCTGCCGAAGGACTGGGCAGCATCCACCAGCAGCCAAGGCCGGCGCGGATGGGACGCCAGCCGGTGCGCGACCGCCTCGATCGGCAGGATGCGGCCGCTGTTCCAGAGCAGGTGAGAGAGCACCACCAGCCGGGTGCGCGGCGTGAGGGCCCGCTCCAGGGCTTCCAGCACCGCCCCATCGTCCCCCAGGTTGAGCACCGGCAGGGGAGAAACGGCGAGTTGTTCGCGGCGGGCCAGCTCCCAGCAGGCCGCCACCACGCCGGGGTGCTCCCCGTCCCCGAGCAGGAGTTGATCGCCCGCCTGCCAGGGCAGGCCCCAAAGGGGAAGCACGCAGCCGCTGGTGACGTTCTCGGTGAAGGCGATGCGGTTGGGGGATACACCGCACCAGCTGGCCAACCGCGAGCGCAGGGCACCGCTGAGATGGCTGAGCAGGGGCCAGACAGCCTCGGTGAAGGGCCCCGACTCCTGGATGCGCTGCCAGCTCGCGACGATCGCCTCGAGGGAGGGGGATGGCAGGGGCCCCTGCCCGCCGTAGTTGAAGTAGGTCTTGTTGGCGAGAGCGGGCATCAGCGCCCGCAGTTCACTCACAGCACCTGGCCGACGGCCACGGCCGCCACGGCCGAGAACAGGGTGATGCCAAGGGCCGTGACAGGGTTCTGGCCCTGGGCAACCGCCAGGCTCGTGATCACGCCGGCGCCGAGGCAGGCCACCGCCAGCTGGGTGGTCAGTTCACCGCGGGAATGGGGGCTGGGCAGCACGGTTCGGGGAAGGGAAGTGTTGCGACGGTAGGGAGAGAAAACCGGAGCACCCGGGCGCAATGCCCGGGTCGTCATGGGTTGTGGTGGTTCGTAAAACCGCTTCACAAAACAGGGCTCGCCGTGGCGGGATGGCGGCGCAGAAAGGAAGCGGAATGCCAGCGAGAGCACCCGGGGCGACAGCGTTTTGCGGGAAGCCCGGGCGGGATGGCGATCGGGATGGATCGGGCAGTTCCAGACGACGATCGCAAAGCCGCAGGATTCCAGCGCGCGCCACGGGGAAAAATTAAGGAACTTTGCTGGAAATATTCACTTTTCAATCGGCGGGGTTTCGCGCGGGCGGGGCTGCTTTGCGTTAACGAGAGGGGGAGAATGCCAAGTGCCTCGCTGTGCGGCCGGCTCTGGCACAGGGTTGGCAGCGAAGCCTGGGCTAGAGGAGAGTGAAAAGCAGTCGCAAAAAGGTGGGAATCCGTTGAGTTCGGGGGCTGGGTGCCGGCTGGCTTCCGGTTCATTATGTGTCGTTGGCTGCTGCTGGTCCGCCACCTTTGCTTCCCCTGCGGTGTCGGTGCTCGGCGATCCGATCGGCTGCGTCTAGGCTAGGGATTCACAGCAGAAAAGGCACTGGACGGTCATGGCCGAAGCCATCTCTTCTGGCCTCATTCCTTCTGGTCCCTCGCTGCCGGCACGCCCCGCCAGCTCGCCTTCCGCCCCGGGCTTGGGCCCCCAGTTGCCGGTGGTCGATCTGATTGGCCTGAGGTTTTCCCTGCAGCATCTGCGGCTTGTGGGCTACGGGTTGCTGGCCGTGTGGCTGGCAGAGATCGTGACCATGCTGAACGCGCCTGACCTCAGCGCGATCTCCAGTCGCCTGCATTACATCAGTCAGTTTCTTGATCTCTCCCCTATCCTGCTCGCCTCCATTGGCCTGATCGCTTATCAAGGAGGGCTGCGCCGCACCATTTGGGAGGTGTTGCTGCTGCCGCTGCTTCTCTCGCTACTTTTGCTGCTCAGTGCCTTTCACTTCTTCCTGGCCCCGCTGACTGTGGCCAACGCCGTCACGTTGGTGCAAAAGCAGGAGGAGATCGGGATGGAGCAGATGGAGCGAATCGATCAACAGATTGATCGCGCCGCCACGATTCTGAGGGAGAGCGACAACATTGATTCCCTGTTGGCCGGCCTGCAGCGCATTCCAGGCCTGCAGGTGCAGCTCCCGGAGAAGGCTCCGGTGCTGGAGGCCCGGCGAGAGGTGCGCATTTCCCTGGAGAGGGATCGTGACCAAATGCGCGAGCGCATCCGCAGCAACATCAGTGCCAGCCGCGCTGCCTTTTACCGCCGCGCTGCCACCAATGCCGCTCTCGCTTTGCTGGTGGGCCTGGTGCTCTGGGGCCTGCACCACGGCGCCATGCGGGAGATGCAGCAGTCCGTGCCGTTTCTCGAGTGGGTGCTGGTGCACGGGGAGGTGGACCAGAGTCAGGACGTGTTGCGAGAGTTGTTGCGCTTTCAACGGGCCTGCCTCGCCCTCGGCTGGTTCTCCCTGTTCGAGCGCAGCCTGGGCCTGATGCGCGTCGTGATGCGGCCGGCGGAAGCGGAGTCTTCGCAGCCTCTGGCCAGCGATCCTGTGGAGGATCCCTTTCCCCCGGCCGTTTACCCGCCCCCCTTTGAAGCTGGACGCCTCTCGATTCCCAATCCCCCTTCCCGCTTCCTCCCCTTCCGTGCTGCCGATGCAGGCCTGTGGCCCTACCGGCCCGGAGATAGGGCTCACGAGGAGGGTGGGGAGGAGCGGCACGCCAGTCCCGCGGAGTGGGGTGAGGCATCGCTTCCCTTCTGGGAGCGGAGACGGCGTGAGCGCCAGCGCCGACTGGCCCGCGAGGCACTCCGGCGCCAGGGGGCAAGTCATTTGTTTCAGGATTTTCAAGGCGGATCCCCCGCCCCCGGGGGGGAGAATCCCTCCGAAGCGTTGCTTTCTCCTGCCCAGATGCGTGCTCGGCAGCGCGATCTGAGGCGCTCCCGCGAGGCCATGCGCCGTTTCGCTGATCCTGAGTTCCTGGCGATGATGGGCCATCAAGCCCCTCCGGAAGCGTCTGCCCCGCGCTCCTCTCCCTCCCCCCTTGACCGGCTCCGGCGCTGGTTTCTCACCCATCTCTGATCGCGCGCGGCTGCCAGCGCGCTTCTGTTGCCCGCCTCGACCCCGCGATTCAGGGCCCGGTTGGCGGTGGTGGCGTCCCGGGGGACGGCCAGGCTTGTCTGGCTCAGGGAGATTCACCCCTGCCGCGGTGGAGGGGGGGAGGCCTGCCGCGCCCGGCCACTGCTGGCCCACTCGCGCAGGGCCTCCAGCTGTTCGCGGGCGGTGCGGCTGATCGGCACCACCTGGCTGGCCGCCGTGATCAGGTCGGATTCCGCCAGCTCCCTCCCTTCGCCGAAAGCCAGGTGCATCGCCTCGATCACCGTCTGCTCGAGCTCCGCCCCGGAGAAGCCACTGGTGCGGTCCACCAACACCTCCAGCGGAATGGCGTGGGCCGGCCGACGGCGGCGCAACTGGAGGTCGAGGATGGATCGCCGCTCCTCCCGGTCGGGCAGTTCCAGCAAAAAGATCTCATCGAAGCGGCCCTTCCGCAGCAGCTCTGCCGGCAGACGTTCCACCGCGTTGGCGGTGGCGACCACGAACACGGCGCTGGTCTTTTCCGCCATCCAGGTGAGCAGGCTGGCCAGCACCCGCTGGGTGGTGCCGCCGTCGCTGCGGGAATCGCCGCCGAAGCCCTTGTCGATCTCGTCGATCCAGAGCACGCAGGGGGCCATGGCCTCGGCCCGCAGAATCATCTCCCTGGTGCGTGCCTCACTGGCGCCCACCAGGCCGGCGAACAGGCGCCCCACATCCAGGCGCAGCAGCGGCATCGACCAACTGTGGGCAATCGCCTTGGCGGTGAGCGACTTGCCGGTGCCCTGCGGCCCCACCAGCAGCACACCGCGGGGCAGGGGCAGGCCGTAGCGCTGGGCCTCCTCGCCGAAGGCGCGGTGGCGCTGCTCCAGCCAATGCTTGAGCGCTTCGAGGCCGCCGATGTCCGCCGGAGTGGCCTCGGTGGGGCAGTACTCCAACAGCTCGCTGCGGGCGATGGCCAGCCGTTTCTCCTCCAGCACCTCCGCCAGGTCTTCCAGCCCCAGCTCGCCCCGGCGGGCCAGGGCGCGGGCGGCGAGCTGCCGCACTCGCTGTTCGCTCAGGCCATGACAGGCGGCGGTGAGCGAGGCGAGCACCGCCGGAACGAGGGGGCGGCCGCTGGCCTCGGCGATCGAGCGCAGCAAGGCCCCGATCTCGACGGCATCGGGGAGGGGCAGCTCCAGCAGGGTGACGCTGTCCTCCAGCTCCGGCGGCAATTGCCAGTCCGGCGCGCTGATCACCAGGGTTTGGGGCACCTGCCGCAGGGAGGTGGCCAGGTTGCGCAGCCGACGGCAGATTCCGGCGTCGTCCGCGTAGCGGTGGAAGTCCTTGAGCAGCAGGATCGCCCCCTGTTCCGGGGGCAGGGGGGCCAGGGCTTCAAGGGCGTTCATCGGGTTGCGGGCCGCCTCCCCCTGGCGGTTCGGGGCGCCGCTCAGGCCGCCGACGAAGTCCCAGTGCAAGAGGGTGCGGCCCCCCAGCCGCGCCGCCGCCTGCTCCAGCAGGTTCTCCACCCGCTCTTCCTCGAGGCTGCGGATCCAGAGGATGGGGGTGCGGGCACGGATCAGCAGGTCGAGCTGGTCGGCCAGGGGAGGGGGGGCGGTCATGGCTCGGCGGAGGAGGGCGCCGTCAGCGGGACCGCAGGCTAAGCAGGGCCGCCCAGCGGGGGTCGATTCCGGCCGGCGCATCCCCCCAGCTCGGGGGGCCCGGGCAGTCTGCGCCGCAGCGGTTGACCAACGGCAGGCGCAGGCTCAGCTGCTCGAACAGCCATCGCTCCGGATCGAAGCGACCGCGGGGGTCGAGTCGATCGTCGAGGTCTTCTCCCACCACCAGTTCTTCGGCGCTGACCGGCCCGGGGGGGCTGATCGGGGATGGGCCTTTCGGGCTCTGGGTCTTGCTGCCTTGCGCCTTGGATCCTTGTGTCTGGGCGCCTTGTGTCTTGATGCTCTCCTCGGCGATGGGGGCGAGATCGAGCAGTTCGTGGGCTTCGGCCCGCAGGGGGTGGTTGTAGGGCTGCAGGCAGCGGTCGCAGCAGAGGGTCACGATGGTCTCCGCTTCCCCCTTCAGCTCAAGGGCCTGGCCGTGGTGGAGGGCCTGGATCATGCCGCGGACCGGCGTAAGGGTTGTCAGGCCGGCGATCTGCTGATCGACTCGCCAGAGTTGCCCCTGCTCCAACAGCCTCAGTTCCGGCAACGGCACCGGCCGCAGCCGCGGGGGGCTGCCCGCAGGGGGCTGGCTCACTTGCGGCCCTTGGGCTCGAACGGCAGCCGGCCGCCGGCCTCTGCCGCCGTGGCGGCGACGGTCTGGCTGGCCAACTGCTTGTCGAGGATCTGCTGGAGGTTTTCCGGCAGGGCTTCGCGGCTGAGCAGGAAGGTCTGAAGCCCCTGGAAGATGTTGGCCACCACCATGTAGAGCAACACCCCGGCCGGGAGCGGGAAGAAAAGGAACATCGCCGTGATCATCACCGGGGTGATCTTGTTGGCGGTGGCCTGCTGGGGATTGGGCGGCATGCCCATGCCGGAGAGGATCTGGCTGATGAACAGGGTGGCTCCGAAGGCAGCCACCAGAATGGCGATGTCCCAGTTGACGGCGCCGTCGGTCATGAAGCCCACCTGACCGAGGGCCTTGATGAACAGGAAGCCGCTGCGGGCGGCCAGACCGGGAACGCGCCCCTCGACGGTGGCGTCGCCGGGGCTGAGGGCGCTGATGGTGCCGTCTGGCTCCACGGTCACCACCCCCTCTCCCTTGGTGACGCTCCAACTGGGCTGGAAGGTATCGCCGTTCTCGACGCTGGCGAGAAGGGAGGCAAAGCTGTCGCCGCTGCGGGTGTGCAGTTGCACGGTCTGGCGGTCGCCCACCCCCAGGCGGGTGCCCTGCTCCAGGGTGCCGATCACCGGAACGTGATTCGTGGCGGTGACGAAGATCGAGTGGCTGGGGGTGTTGAAGGGCTTGGGCTCCACCGCAGCGATCTGGTCGGCCGGCAGCACCTTGAGGTTGAAGGTGTAGGGCACATCGGCGAAGGGGCTGCCCCGCAAGGTGGCGAACAGCGCGAACAGGATCGGCATCTGCACCAGCAGGGGCAGACAGCCGGACAACGGGCTGCCGAACTCCTGCATCAATTTGCCCAGCTCCTCCTGTTGCTTCTGGGGATTGCTGGCGTACTTGCTCTTGATCTCAGCCTGGCGTTGTTGCATCACCGGCTGGGCGATGCGCATGCGGCGGGCACTGCGGATGGAGCCGGCGCTGAGCGGGAAGAGCGCCAGGCGGATCACCAGGGTGAGGGCGACGATCGCCAGCCCGTAGCTGGGCACCAATCCGTAGAAGAAATCGAGGATCGGGAGCAGCAGGTTGTCGGAGATGTAGCCGATCACGGCAGGGTCAGCTGGGGGTGGAGGTGGATTCCGGCACCCACTGTGCCCGAGCGCCGCGGCAGGCGGGGGCGGGATGCCGGACTGCGGATCAGGCGCTGGCGCGTTCGTCGGGAGCGAAGCCGGCGCTGGGCTTGCCGGGGCGAGGGGCGGCACCCTTGCCGCCGGCACGGGCTTGACGCTGCTCCTCGATCCAGGTCTCGACGGCCCGGAAGTTCGGAACGGAGCGCATTTCCAGGCGGCTGCCGTCGCTGAGCACGAGCACCATGTCCCCCCAGGCGCCGAAGCCGCGGGGCACCGAGCGCACCTCCCGGATCTGGGAATACACCACCTGGGTGCGGTCGCGGCCCAGCCAGCCGCCGTTCACCTCAATGCGGCGGCTGGTGATCCGATACCGCAGCCACAGGGCCCGCACCAACGCTCCCACCGTCAACGGCAGGCCGATCAGCGTGATGGCGAGCAGCAGTCCGAAGATCAGATCACCCCGGGCCGGCCCCCCTTCGTAGAACACGCTCTCCTGGATGGTGGCTTTGCTGGCGGCGTCCCCGACGGATTCGGTCATGGTGTGAGCCCTGCCCTGCGCAGTAGATCCGTGCATTCTCCCAGCAGGGCGTCCGGGGGGAGCTCGGCGCTGCCCGGACGGAGGCTGAGCAAAAGCCAGAGCGGTTGGTCCGTGCCGGGGGGGTGGGCGAGCAGATGGGCGTGCAGGCGTCTCCGGAGGCGGTTGCGCACCACGGCGCGCCGACTCACCTTGCCGCTCACCACGACGCCGCAACGCCAGGGGGAGGGGGACTGGTGGCGATCCGGACCGGCATAAAGGGCAGGCTCGGCGGCCAACAGGCGCAGCACGATGGCATTGCCGTGGAACCGCCGCCCCCTTCGGAGGATTCGTTCGAACACCCGGAGACCCCGGAGCCGGTGCCGCTGGGGCAGAGCCACGGATGGCCAGGCTGGCTCAGACCGCCAGGCGGGAGCGACCCCGACGGCGACGGGTGCGAATCACGCGCCGGCCTGTGTGGCTGCGCATCCGCACCCGGAATCCGGATACCCGTTTGCGCTTGCGACTGGTGCCTTCCAGGGTGCGCTTGGTCATGACGGCCGCTCCGTTCCTTCATTTCTCACGGTTGGCAACCCTACCAGCTGACCCCCCCGGGGCCTTGGCTCAGTTGGGATCGATCTGGATCAGCCAGCTGCCGAGAAGCCCGGAGACCGGGATGTCGCCGGGCGCCTGGGCGAGGGCATTGAACTGGTACATGCCTGCGTTGAAGGGGTTGAAGATGTTCATGTACACGCCGATTGTGCCCTTATCGGAGACGGGTGTATCCGGGAAGATTTCAATGGCCTTGCCATCCTTGGAGACTTCGATCGTGGCGGGGATCGTGCGCTTGCAGCGGGTGCGACTCAGCATGCCGCCTTCGCTCATTTCGCAGAGCTTGACATTTTTGGCCTTGATTTCGCTGTCGAAGTAGCTGGGGACCGTCACGCTCAGCTTGAGGATCGCTGTCTTGCGATCCTTGGGCCGCAGGATCAGGTAATACTCCGATCGCTTCAGACGGGCCGTATCCGTCATGAAGAAATAGAGCTTGCGAAAGTTCTTGTCGTTGTCCCAGCGGAACTCCAGCAGGCCGGGGGTGCCCTGGGCCCGCACCGGTGCGACGGAGGGGAGGCTGACGCAGACGGTGGCGAGGCAGGCAGCGGTCCCGAGGGCCGCATGGACGGCCAGGGAACGCGAGAGGGGGGGCATGGGATGCCGGGGAGGGGTGGTGGGATTCTCGAAAGGCCCCAGCGGGTGCCACGGTGCGGGTGGCCGGCCGGATCACCGGCCGGACCCGGGCGGTTCGAGGCCGGGGGGTTCCAACGGGCAGAGGCGATCGGGTCGCAGGGCGGCGGCGCCCCGCAGATAGGGGTGCACCAGGCTCTGGTGCGGGTCGAGCCAGGCATGGGCCAGCAGCCGGATGCAGCGCGGCAGATCTCCCGCCACCGCCATCTGCTGGCAATCCAGCAAGGCTACGCAGCCCCAGCCCTCGCGGCGCCGGGCGATGGCGGCGGGGAAGCAGGCATCCAGATCGGCCGTCACCGAGAAGGTGACCGAAAGCACCCGCTCCCCCTCCAGGCGGTTGTGGAGCACCAGCGCGTTGATCAGCTCGCCCACCGCTTCGCCGATCGCCTCGGCGGTGTTGGCGCTGGCGGTGGTGGCGCCGCGCAGCGCCCGCAGCTGCAGAGCGCTGCTCATGGACGCCACAGCCAAAGGGGCAGGCCGCTCCAGGCCAGCTCCAGGGTGAGGGCCTGGTTGAGATGGCCGAGCAGGTTGCGACCGGGCAAGAGCCGGTTGAGCCGGTTCGGGGCCTTTCCGAAGGTGAGTGGCTTCGCCTTGCGGGGATCCAGCCCCCCCAGGCTCGCCGCCAGCAGGCGGGCGCTTTCCTCGTCCCCCAGCTGGTCCACCAGTCCCAGCTGGAGCGCCTGGGCGCCGGTGAACACCCGGCCGTCGGCGAAGGCCCGCACGGCTTCCTCGCTCAACCCGCGCCCCTCGGCGACCGCCGCCACGAACTGGGCGTAGCTGGTGTCGATCAGGTCCTGGAGCAGGGTGCGCTCCGCCTCGGTGAGGGCTCGGTCCGGCGAGAGGATGTCCTTGTACAGGCCGCTCTTGACGGTCTCGAAGCGAATCCCCACCCGTTCCAGCAGCCGGGAGAGGTCATTGCCCCGCAAGATCACGCCGATCGAACCGGTGATCGTGCCGGGGTTGGCCACGATCTTTTCGGCCGCCACCCCCACGTACACGCCGCCGGAGGCGGAAATGTTGCCGAAGCTGGCCACCACGCGGCAGCCCTTCTCGCGCAGCCGGCGCAGGGCGGCATGGATCTCCTGACTGTCCCCCACCGTTCCGCCGGGGCTGTCGATGCGCAACAGCAGGGCAGGGCACTCCCGCTGCTCCACCTGCTCCAGTGCTTTCAGCACCCGTGTGCGGGTGGGGCCGGCGATCGGGCCCTCCATGACAATGCGCGCCAGTGTGTGGCGGCTCTTGCGACGCCAGGGCCAAGGCATCGGCAGCCGTTGGGTGAGTGGAATGCCTGGATCTTAAAAAGAGGAGCCGATCCGGCCACGCCCATGCCCCAGGCCCTGCGCTGGCCCCTGATGCTTCTGCCCTTCGCGCTCTGGGGTACGGCGATGGCGGCGATGCGTCCCCTGCTGGAGGGGGGATCCCCCCTGCTGGTGGCCAGCCTGCGGCTGCTGCCCGCCGGGCTGTTGTTGGTGGTGGTGGCTCTCCTGCTGCGCCGTCCGGGTGCTGTGGCGCCGCCCGACCGGCCCTGGCTGGTGCTGTTCGCCCTGGTGGATGGCACTCTTTTTCAGGCTCTGCTGGCCCACGGCCTCGGCCAGACCGGCGCGGGTCTCGGCTCGGTGCTGATCGATTCCCAGCCGCTGCTGGTGGCTCTGCTGGCCCGCACCCTCTTCGGCGAGGCGATCAATCCGGTGGGGTGGATCGGGTTGCTGCTCGGTCTGTCCGGCATCCTCTGCCTGGGGTTGCCCCCCGCTCTGCTGCGTCATTGGTGGCTGCAGGGGCCGGAGGTGCTGGAGCCCGGAGCCTGGAGCCATGGGGAGCTCTGGATGTTGGGCGCGGCGGCGGCGATGGCCGTTGGCACCGTGCTCAGTCGCTACGCCACCCGCCACAGCGATCCGCTGGTGGTGACGGGCTGGCACATGGTGCTGGGGGGTCTCCCGCTGCTCGGGGCGCTCGTCGTCGGCGCGGTGCTGGATCCGTCGGCCCCCCCTCTGCTGCCTGCCTGGAGCGGCGTTGACTGGGCGTTGATGGCCTACGCCTCACTGTTCGGCAGCGCCCTGGCCTACGGATTGTTCTTCTGGTTTGCCAGCAGCGGCGACCTCACCGGGTTCACCGCGCTCACCTTCCTCACCCCCGTGTTTGCGCTGCTCTGCGGGGAATTGCTGCTCGGGGAGAGGCTGCGGCCCCTCCAGTGGTTCGGGGTCGTTTTGGCTCTGGCCTCGGTGCTGCTGATCAACCGTCGCCAGAACCTTTGGCGGGGATCGCTCCAGCCGGAGGCCGTCCTGTGAGCCTGCGTGCCCGAGTGTTGCTGGCGGTTCTGCTGTTCGGCCTTCTGCTTTTCGTCTGGCGGCTGGGCTGCGACGGCCTGGTGGATGAGACCCCACCATTGTTTGCGGCCTCCGCCCGCGCCATGGCCGAAAGCGGCGACTGGCTGGTCCCCCACGTCAACGGTCTGCCTCGCTACGACAAGCCGCCCCTGGTGTACTGGCTGATGGGACTGCTCTACGCCCTGCCCGGCCAAGCCCGCTGGAATCCGCTGGGCACCTGGGCCGCCAGCCTGCCCTCCGCCCTGGCCTCGGTGGGGGTGATGCTGATGCTCGCCGACACCCTGTTGCGCTGGCCGCAGCCTGGCCAAGAGCGCCCCGGAGCGCCTGATCCGCTTCCCTGGCTGACGGCTCTCACCGCGGCCCTGGCCTTTGCCCTCTCACCCCTGGTGCTGCTCTGGGGTCGAACGCCGGTGAGTGACGCCCTGTTCAGCGCTCTGGTGGCGTTCAGCCTGTTGCTGGCGTGGCGGCGCCATGCCGCCGGCCCGGGCGCCGCGGCGGCGGGCTGGTGGCACTGCTGGGCGGTGCTGGCCCTGGCGGTTCTGGCGAAGGGCCCCGTTGCCGTGGTGCTGTTCGGCCTCACCCTGCTGCTCTTCGCCTGGCTGCAGGCCGACCCGGGCGCTCTGGCGGCACAACTGCGGCCCCCTGCCGGCCTGGCGCTAACGGCCCTGCTGGCCCTGCCCTGGTACGGCCTGACCCTGGCCCGGGAGGGGGCGCCGTTCTGGTACTCCTTCTTCGGTTACCACAATCTGCAGCGCTTCACTTCGGTGGTGAACCGCCATCTGCAGCCTTGGTGGTACTTCCTGCCGCTGCTCCTGCTGGCTGCTCTGCCGGCCACCCCGCTGCTGCTGGTCGGCCTCGCCCGTGGGATCGGTCGTCTTCGCCTCGCCCCGCTGCCGGCCCAGCCCCATCCCCCGGCGCAATCCCTGGGCCGCCTGGCGGCCTGCTGGCTGCTGGCGGTGCTTCTGTTCTTCACCGTTGCCGCCACCAAGCTGCCGAGCTACTGGCTTCCCGCCACGCCCGCCGCCGCCCTGCTCATCGCTCTGGCCGCGCGGGGCGCCGGAGTCGCTCGCTCGCTCACCGTGCTGCTCACCCTGCTTCTGGGAGCCGTGTTTCTGGCCGCCCCCGCCTGGGTGCCCCGCATCCAGGATCCGGAGATGCCCACCCTGCCCGGGGAGCTTCTCGCCGCCGGCCGGCTGCCAGTGGCTGCGGCCTGCTTCCTGCTGGCGGCCTTGCTGGGCCTTGCCCTTGCGCCCGGCCGGGGTCGCCAGGGAGCGTGGCTGCTGGCCCTGCAGCTCCCGCTGGTGGCCTTCGTGCCCCTCGCCCTGCTTCCCTCCTGGAGTCTCGGCGACCGGTTGCGCGGGGAGCCCGTGCGGCAGATGGCTGCAGCCGCCAGGTCGGCCCGTCGCCCCGGCGAAAGCCTGGCGATGGTGGGCATCCTCAAGCCCTCCCTGCACTTTTACAGCCGCCAAGTGGTGATCTACGAGGGCGAGGAGCCCCGGGGCCTGGTGAACCTGGCGGATCGTCTGCGCCACGAGGGTCGACCGGGTCAGCGGCCCGCTCCCCCGGAGCGGATCCCCACCGTGCTGGTGGTGATCGACCGCGGCACCGCCGCCCTGCCGTTTTGGCGGGGGTTGGAGCCCCGGATCCTGGCCCGTGCCGGTCTCTACAACCTCTGGCGACTGGAGCGGCGTCAGCTGGAGCGGCGTGCCGCTGAACTGCGGGCCGCCGACGTGGGGATCACCTGGCGGGATCCTGTGCCGGAGCGCTACTGACCCAGCTTCGCCCCGGAACTCTCTTCCGGGCGCAGCAGGTAGAAGGTGATCACGGCGGTCATCGCCAGGCTGAGGAAGATGTGAGCGAGCCAGCCCATCTCGACCCCCATGCCCGAATAAACGATCTGAAGGTTCACCACCGTCAGGGTGAGCAGGAAAACGGCCAGCACCATCGAAAGCAGCCCCCGCAGCCGGTTGCCGCCGCCCATCAATGTGCGCAGCAGGTCCACCAGGGCGGGGAGCAGCAGCAGCAAGGAGGATCCGTGCAGCAGCCGCATCGACAGATCGCTGTGCAGGTGGGGTGTGATGGCGGCCCAGAGGTTCAGCGGGATGAACAGGGCCGCGATCAGGAGGAAGATGGGCATGGACGCGCGCTGGCTTCGTGGGAATCAGGCTGAAGGATGGGGCTGCCAAGGGGCGGCAGATGAATCTGGAAACAGCTGCCCTGCTCCAGCTGACTCACCACCGTGATCGTGCCGCCCATCGCTTCGACCAGCAACTTCACGACCGAGAGTCCGAGGCCTGAACCCCGCATCTGCGGGGAGGCGTTGGATCCGCGGTGGAAGCGATCGAAAATGCGCGGCAGATCCTGCGGAGGGATGCCGATCCCCTGGTCGATCACGCTGATTCGCAAGCCGCCGCCATGCTCCTGCTCCAGCAGCACCTGAATCGGTCGATCAGGAGGGGAATATTTGTCGGCGTTCTCGATCAGATTGAGCACCACTTGCTGGAGACGATCGGCTTCCGCCAGGGCCTCGATCGGCCGTTCGCCAGCGCTGGGGGGTAGCACGAGTTGAAGGGGCCGCTCGAGCTGGGTGCGGGCCAGATCGCAGCTGTTCAGCAGCACTTCATCCACCGCCACCGCTTGCAAGACCAACTGCAAACGGCCGGATTCCTTGCGGGAGAGATCGAGCAGGTCGACCAGCATGCGGGCGATGCGATGGGCTTCCGCTTCCGCCTTGGCGAGAATGCGCCGCTGTTCAAAATCGAGGTTGGCACCCTGCCGTTGCAGGCGTTTCAAATAGCCGCTGATGATCGTCAAGGGGTTGCGCAATTCATGGCTCACAGCGCTGACAAACTCCCGCTGGTTTTCCCAGGAGAGCGCCATGCGATCGAGCAGTTTGTTGTAGCCGTTCGCCAGCTCGCGCACCTCCAGCGGCGAGCGGCTGGCATCCAGGCGACTCGTCGCCAGACTGGCGCAGGTGACCAGGCCGGCCATGGCGTTGAGGTCTTGCAAGGGCTGGATGATGCGGCGGGTCATCAACCAGATCGCCAGCAGGATCAACCCGAGGCAGACCGACCAGGCGAGCAGCAGCCAGCCGAGCAGGCTGGTGAGAAAGTCGGTGTTGGCGCTGATGTCCTCCGCCACCCACAGGCTGGTGCCCTTCGGGCCGACCCGATGGAGGTGGGTGAGGAACTTGCGCTCCCCCACCTTCACCACCCGGTAGGCGTTCTGCCGTTGGGGTGAGCGTTGATCCTGGCCATGCGGGGGTGAAAGCGGCGCGGGCAGAGGGGTGTCCAGGGTGTGGAGGCTTCCTTCGGGGCGGCGCTGGGCCTGCTGAGCCTCCCGGGCCAGAAGCTGGGGGGAGGGGTCGGAGAGGTTGTTGGGCACCAGCAGGCTGCCGTCGCTCAGGCCGATCCAGAACACAAGGTTGAATGCGCTGTAGCGTCCCAGCTCCTGAATCGCCGCCCAGCGCCGGCTGGCGGAATCGTCCGTGGCCAGGAGGGCCAGCTGGTGACGGAGAATGGTGCTGATGCGCTCCACCCGGCGCTCATGCTGGTGAATCAGGGCACGCTGGTTGATCCACAGGGTGGCGCTGGAGGCCGCGGTGAACCCCACGAACACGGAAGCGAAGGCCGCGACTCGCAGCTGGCCGAGCAGGCTTCCGAACAGACGCTGACGCCAGCTGAGCCTGGTGGGGGGGGAGCTCCCGGTCATCGTCCCGGCGGGCAGCGTGGGGGCGGAGGTTCCTTGCTCCATTAAGGCATCTTGCCGCGCACTGGGCAGAACTTGGGGCCCTTCGGGAAGTGACGGCGTTCAGGCCGCCAACGATTGATGGATCACCTCTTCGTAGAGACGCTCAAGGGCATTGATGTTGGCGGCGAGGGTGTAGCGCTCCTCAATGCGCTGGCGTGCACGGTGACCCAGCTCGGCGGTGAGCACCGGCTGATCGCGCAGCACCGGCAGCAGGGTGCGCAACTGGGTGGTGACCCCCTGGGTGCGGATGACAATCCCCGCCCCCCCCTCCAGCACCTGGCCGTCGGCGCCGGCGTCGGTGGCGACGCAAGCGGTGCCGGTGGCCATGGCCTCCAGCAGCGCCAGGGAGAGGCCTTCCACCAGGGATGGCAGGAGGAACACCTCCGCCAGCTGCAGCAGCGCCACCCGCCGCGCCAGGTCGGCTTCCATCCCCCACCACAGCACGTCTGCCTCGCTGTTGTTCTGGAGCATGCCCCGCAACGGACCGTCGCCGACAATCAGCAGCAGGCATCCTTCCGGTCGCACCAGGCGCCAGGCCCGCAGCAGCGCCTCGACATTCTTCTCGGTGGTGATGCGCCCCACGTAGAGAAACAGCCGCAGGCCGGCGAAGCGTTCCCGCAGCTCCCTGTACTCCGGGGAGGGAATCCCATTCAAGGGTCGCCAGAGGGTTTCATCCACTCCGTTGGGGATCACCGCGATCCGCTCCGGGCGCACCCCCAGGCGCTCCAGCACCCCCGCCTGCAGATCGGAGAACACGATCACCCGGTCGTAGCGCGCCAGCGAGGGGGCATAGAGCTGATAGGTGAGCTGCTGGGTGCCTGCGGCGAGATTGCGCAGACCGGCGTCGAAAGCCGGATGGAAGGTGGCCACCAGGGGCAGCCCCAGCTGCTGGCAGAGATCGGGCAGGCGGAAATCGAGCGGCGAAAGGGTGAGGCTGGCATGCACCAGATCGGGTCGCAGGCGTTCCAGGGATTCCCGCAGCTCCCGTTGCGCCCCGGGGGAGGGGATGGTGTAAACCTGCGACTTGACCAGGTAAGGCAGGGTCACATCCGGGTCGACGCCGGCTGAATCGGCGGCCATCGCCTCCAGCCGCCCGCTCTCGTGCCGCGTGGATTCCAACAGCCCCAGGGCGGTGGCCGGGGTGTCGAAATGGATGAAGCTCACCATGTGGCCCCGCTGGCGCAGCGCCTCCGTGGTGCTCAGCCCGTAGGTGACGTTGCCGCAGAAAGGCGACTTCTTGCCCAGCCAGGCAATCTGAGCCACGGTGCTCTGCAACCAACACGGCAAGTTAGCAGCGCCGCCAGGGTTGTTCGCGCAGAGCCGCGATCAGGGAGACGGCGGCCAGGCCCCAGAGCACCGGCAGCAGGCCGTAACGGCTGACCAAAGTGCCAGCCAGGACCAGGGGCAGGCTGAGGGCGATGTTGATCAGATTGTTCTGCAGGCCGAAGACCTTGCCCCGCTGGTCTTCCGGGGTGTCCTCCTGGATGGTGGTTTGCGCGGGGATGGCCAGCAGCGCCGAGCCCACCCCGAGCAGGGAGCAGAGCAGCAGGGTGAGCCAGAGGTTGCCACGCAGCTGGCCCAGCAGGAACAGACACCAGGCGATCATCCCGAGCCCCGTGCTGGCGAGCAGCCTGCGGTTGAAGCGATCTCCCAGCTGGGCCACCGCCAGCGCCCCGAGGGCCAGCCCCACCCCTGTCATCGCCAGCAAGGTGCCAAACCCGGTGGGCCCCAGGCCGATGATCGAGGCCGCCAGGCTGATGGCCAGGACATAGAGGGCCGCCAGCAGGCTGTAGAGCAGAACCAGGTGGAGCATCGCCGAACGCACGCTCCGGCGTTCCCGCAACACCTGCACCCCTTCCCCGATCTCCTGCCAGATCGACACCTGGCGGGGCGCGCGCGGGGTTTCCTCCAGGGGAATGGCGGCGATGGCCACCGCGGAGATGCCGTAGCAGAGCGGCAGCAGCAGGAACTCGCCACCCCGCAATCCCAGGCTTGCCACGCCGCTGTGGAGAAGCCGCAGGATCGGATCGCCCAGGGCAAAACCAATGATGGTGGCCGCCATGCTTGTGGCCTGATACACGGAATTGGCCGCCAGCAGGCGTTGGGGGGGCACCAGCAGGGGGATCGCCGCCTGCTCCGCCGGCGCGAAGAACTGGGTGAGCACCGACTCCAGCAGGGTCATGCCCACCAGCAGCCAGTACCCCCAGCTCAGGCCCAGGAACGTGGGGCCGGGCAGGAGGGCGAGGGGCGCCAGCAGCACCAGGACCGCCCGCAGGCCGTTGGAGGCCACCATCACTGTGCGCTTCGGCCAGCGGTCTGCCCAGACCCCGGCCACCGTGCCGAGCAACATGGCGGGAATCGTGTTCGCCACGTAGATGCCTGTGGCCAGGAGGGTGATCAGCTGGGCGCGGTTCTCCACCGACATGCGAATGGCGGCGGCGGCTTCGGCCAGGGCTTCGCTTGCCTGCGCCTCCTCTGTCACCCAGTACTGGGCGATGAGGAAGACCATCAACACGATGTAGAACTTATCGGCCAGCTGGGAGAAGATCTGTCCCAGCCAGAGCTTGCGGAAGCCGGGCATGCCCAGAACCGCCCCAAGCCCCCGTTCCCCTGAGGCGCTGCCGCTCATGGTGGCGACGGTCGCGAGGACGAAGGCGCTGACATTGGCTCGAACCCGCTGCGCAGCAGTCTGAAGGCCCGCGGGATGCGGCTGAGGTGTTCGCCACACCAAAGCTCGATCACCGCCAGCAGCCGCAGCCAGGCCGATGGGGGACCCATCAGCCCCCCGTCCCGTCGACGGGGTGGTGCCGGCCGCGTCAGCCGCTGCAACAGGGCCAGCTCCGAGGCGTTGAGCACCATGCGGGCACCGGGGACGGCCCCGATCACCAGCCCCTCCCCCGGCAGGAGACTGCAACGCCATTCCCTGTTCCCCAGCGGCGGCTCGAGCACCGCGCCGGAGCGGGCGCAGGTCTGGAGGGGCAGGGCGTATCCCCCCAGGGCCAGCAGGTGCACCGCCCCCAGCACAGCGATCGCCAGGGCTTCAGGAGCTTCCTCCCCCGTTTCGTCGCGCACCACAGCCTCCAGACGCCCGAGCTGCCCCAGCACATCTGCCAGTATCCCTGGCGCCGGCATGTCGGCGGGAAGCAGGGCCAGGCACAGCTCCGCCAGCGCCTGGGCGGCGGAGAGGGTCTCCAGACGGGTCGCCAGGGCGCTGTAGTTGCGCAGGATCCGCAGTTGCCGCACCCGCTTCAGGCCGCTGCGGCCCCCCACCTGCAGTTCCAGATGGGCCAGCGGCACCGCGGCCGAGAGGCTGCTGCGGGGCCGCCGCGCCCCAGGCGCCGCCAGGCGCACCAGGCCATCCTCCCGGGTGAGCAGGGTGAGCAACCGATCGTTTTCCCCCAGGGGCCGGCTGGTCAGAACCAGCCCCTCCATCCGCAGCTCGGGCACGCTCTCTCCTCAGTCCCCGTCGGTGGTGGGATCGGGCGACTCGGGCGGCGGCCCGCGCCGCAGGGCCTCCATCAGCGACACCCCCCGGCTGGTGCCCAGGCGCGCGGCGCCTGCTTCCACCAGCGCCAGGGCCTGCCCCAGATCGCGGATTCCCCCGGCCGCCTTGATCGCCGCCCGTCCCCGGGCCAGGCTGCGCAGTCGCTCCACGTCGGAGGCGCTCACCGCTCCAGCGAAGCCGCTACCGGTCTTGAGGAAGCGGGCGCCGGCGTCGATGCTCACCTCCACCAGCAGCTCCAGGGCCGCTGGATCCAGGCGGCCCATCTCCAAGATCACCTTCACCGGCAGGCCCAGGTCGGTGATGGCCGCCAGATCGTCGAGCAGGGGGCCGCTCTGGCGGTCCGCCAGGGCGCCGAAGTCGGGCACCACGTCGAGTTCGTCAGCGCCGGCTGCGGCGGCGGCCTCCGCCTCTGCCCGCTTGACCGCCAGGGGCACCGCTCCGAAAGGAAAGCCCACCACCGAGACCAGGCGTACCGGGCCGCCCACCGGCAGACGCTCCCGCGCCGTCGCGACCCAGCGGGAGGAGACGCAGACGCCGGCGAAGCCGAAGTGGCGGGCTTCGTCGCAGCAGCGCTGCAGGGCCTCGACCCCGTGATGGGGATCGAGCAGGGCATGGTCGATGAGGGGGGCCAGATCGGCCGGCGAGGTTCTCACTCCCGCGGCTGGATCACGCCGAAGCCCCCGTGGTTGCGGCGGTAGACCACCTGGATCTGGCCGCTCTCCCCTTCGCGGAAGACGTAGAAGTCGTGGTCGATCAGATCGAGCTGGTGCAGGGCGTCCTCCAAGCTCATCGACGGCATGGCGAAGTATTTGCGGCGCACACCGCGGTGGGGGATGCCGGGCTCGCGGCCATCGGTGAGGGAGCTGCCGGGCGCGGGCAGACCGATGGCGCCAGCCTCCTCGTCGCGGGCGGAACGGTGCACCGGTCCATGGTTGCGCTCATGCACCCGCTCCTTGTAACGGTTCAGTTGGCGGCTGAGCTTGTTCGCCACCAGATCGATGCTGGCGTAAAGATTTTCGCTGCGTTCCTGGGCGCGGATCACCGTGCCGTTGGCGTACATCGTCACCTCCGCGATCTGCTGGGGCACCCGGGGGTTGCGGGCGACAGAAAGGTGCACATCGGCCTCCCGCACCATCTCGCCGAAGTTGCTGATGGCACGCGTGAGCTTGGTTTCGGTGTAGTCACGAATCGCCGGCGTGACTTCGAGATTGCGCCCGTGGATCACCAGTTTCATCGAACCTCGCCGCAGGGGTGGGTGCGTTCACGCTAGAGAGCCATGGCCATGGCCATCCCCAGCTCCGCAATTCTTTTCGAAGCGTCGGCGCCGGTGCCCTTCGCCCGCGCCTGGCAATGGCAGCGGCAGCTCCAGGCACGGCTGCTGCACGATGCCTCGGCTCCGGAAGCGGTGCTGCTGCTGGAGCATGAACCCTGCTACACCCTTGGCCGCGGCGCCGATCCGGCTCACCTGCGCTTCGATCCGGAGGCACCACCGCTGCCGCTGTTCCGCATCGACCGCGGCGGAGAGGTGACCCACCACCTGCCGGGGCAGCTCGTGCTGTACCCGGTGATCGATCTGCGGCCCCGCGGGGCTGATCTGCACCGCTACCTGCGCAGCCTCGAGGACGTGGCGCTCGACGTGCTCTCGGCTCTCGGCCTGCGCGGGCAGCGCTGGCCCGGACGCACCGGCGTCTGGCTGGAGGGCCGCAAGTTGGCCGCGATCGGGGTGGGAGCGCGCCGTTGGATCTCCCTTCATGGTCTCGCCCTCAACATCGACTGCCCGTTGGGGGGGTATGACGCGATCGTGCCGTGTGGCATTGCCGACCGTCCCGTGGGGCGACTGGCGGACTGGTGCCCCGGGATCGGGGTGGAGGCGGTGCGCCCCCTGCTGCGGGCCGCCTGTTGCGAGCGCCTCGGGCTGAGGCTGCGGCCGCCGACCCCGCCGGAAGCGCTGGAGGGGTGGTAACCATTGGCCCAGCCATTCGCGCCCCCATGTCCCTCGCCGAAATCCACTGGAGTGGAAGCGACCGCGATCGCCGGGCGCTGGCCCTTCGTCAGGACTGGCGCGGCCTGAGCGCCCTGGACCAGCTCTGGTCCGAGCTGGCGCGTGAGCACGGCGAGCGGATCGCCCTGGATGCCCCCCATGCCAAGCCGCCGCAGCGGCTCAGCTACCGCGAGCTGGATCAGGCGATCGAGCGGACGGCGGCAGCCTTCGCCGACCTGGGACTCCGACCCGGGGAGGTGGTGGCCCTCTTTGCGGAGAACAGTCCCCGCTGGTTGCAGGCCGACCAGGGGATCCTGCGCGTCGGCGCCGCCGATGCCGTGCGGGGCGGGGCCGCCCCGGTGGAGGAGCTGCGCTACATCCTCAGCGATTCCGGAGCTGTGGGGCTGGTGCTGGAGTCGGCGGAGCTGTTCGCCCGGCTCGAGCTTTCCGGCGAAGTGCTGGCGGGCCTTCACTTTCTGTTGGTGCTGGAGGGTGCGGCGCCCGAGGTGGCCGGGCTGACCTGCCTGACTTGGGAGCAGCTGCAGGAGCGCGGCGCCGCCGCCCCACCACCTGCGGCGATCGCGGGCGATGAGGGGCGACTGGCCACCCTCCTGTACACCTCCGGCACCACCGGCCAGCCGAAGGGGGTGCCGCTCACCCACGCCAACCTCCTGCATCAGGTGCGCAGCCTCGGGGTGGCCGTCACCCCCAGTCCGGGCGATCGGGTGCTGAGCGTGCTGCCGATCTGGCATTCCTACGAGCGCAGCGCCGAGTATTTCCTGCTCTCTTGCGGCTGCAGCCAGACCTACACAACCCTCAAGCGACTGCGGGGCGATCTCCAGGCGGTGCGGCCGCAATACCTGATCAGCGTGCCGCGGCTGTGGGAGGCGCTGCGGGCTGGTTTCGAGGACGCCCTGCTCGCCATGCCCGCCTCCCGGCAACGGCTGCTGCGGGGAGCACTGGCGATCAGCGAGGCCTACCACCGCTGCCGGCGCACCGCCCTCGACCTCACCCTGCGCCCCGAATCCCTCCCCCGCCGCCTGGTCGCCCTCTGGGGCGCTGCCTGGCGCTGGCCTCTGCACCGACTGGCGGCCGCCACCCTCTGGCCGAAGGTGAGCCGCCAGCTCTGCGGCGGCGCGCTGCGCACCGCGATCAGCGGTGGCGGTGCCCTGGCGCTCTACGTGGACAGCTTCTTCGAAGCCATCGGCATCGAGTTGCTGGTGGGCTACGGGCTCACCGAGACCAGCCCGGTGCTCACCTGTCGGCGATCCTGGTGCAACCGCCGGGGCAGCGCCGGTCAGCCCGTGGCCGACACCGAACTGCGCATCGTCGACCCGGAGAGCCGCGCGCCGCGGCGCATCGGGGAGCGGGGGCTGGTGTTGGCCCGCGGCCCCCAGGTGATGGGGGGCTACCACGGCAAGCCCGAGGCCACCGCCCGGGTGCTCGACGGCGAGGGCTGGTTCGACACCGGCGACCTGGGCCTGCTGCTGGACGACGGCACGTTGGTGCTCACGGGGCGGGCCAAGGACACGATCGTGCTCAGCAGTGGCGAGAACATCGAGCCCGGCCCCCTGGAGGATGCACTGGCCGCCAGTCCACTGGTGGAGCAGCTGATGCTGGTGGGGCAGGACCGCAAACAGCTGGGGCTGCTGCTGGTGCCCAGGGCCGAACCTCTGGCAGCGTTCGCCAGCGCCGCCGGCCTGGCCGCTCCCGGCGAGGGCCTGGCCGGGGAGGGCGCGGCGGCGGATCCGGCCCTGCTGCGCGCCCTTGCCCGGGAGTTCAATCGCTTGCTGGCGGAGCGTTCGGGTTCCCGCCCGGATGAGCGCCTGGGCGGGGTGGTGCTGGTGGAGCCGTTCAGCCTCGAGAATGGGTTGCTCACCCAGACCCTGAAGCTGCGCCGCGCCGCGATCCTGGCCCGGGATGCCCTCGCTGTGGCCCGTCTCTATGGCGATGGTTGACCAGGGGGGCCTGCGCTGACAGCCTGGGCACTGCTCTCCCGGTTCCATGCTCGACAGCCTCACCATCAAGCGCACGATCACGGTGCGGGCCGTGGTCACCCCCCGCTGGAAGGAGGACGCCGAGCGGGAGCTCAGCAATGCCGTCAGCAACCTCGATCAGCAGCTCGCCCAACTCGAGCAGGAGGGCCAGAGGGTGATCGAGGAGATCCGCCGCCAGAGCGCCAACCCCCTCGACCCCCGCGTGCAGGAGCAGGTGGCTTCCGTTCAACAGCAGGTGGGCGCCAAGCGTTCGGAGCTTGAGGAGCAGAAGCGCCAGGTGCTGGAACAGCAGCGCCAGGTGCGCGAGCTGGAGATGGATCAGATCGTCGATCAAGGGCAGATCGAGAGCAGCTGCGAGGTGCGAGTTGGCGACAACCTGGTGGAGAAGCTGCAGGTGGCCCTGCTGGTGCGTGACGGTGTGATCGAGGCGATCGAGGGGAGCTGAACGCCCCCGCTGCCCTCGGTAGAGTCAGCCGGTCTGACCGGCAGAACAGCGTTGGCCACCCACGAAATCTTCATGCCCGCCCTCAGCTCCACGATGACGGAGGGCAAGATCGTGGAGTGGCTCAAGCAGCCCGGGGATCGGGTGGAGCGCGGCGAATCGGTTCTTGTCGTCGAGTCCGACAAGGCCGACATGGATGTCGAATCCTTCAACGAGGGCTTCCTGGCTGCCGTGTTGATGCCCGCCGGCGGCACGGCGCCGGTGGGCGAAACGATTGGATTGATCGTGGAGAGCGAGGCGGAGATCGCCGCGGCGGCTGCCGGCGCCGCCAGTGCTTCTCCCCCAGCCGCCCCGGCACCGACGGTCCCGGCTCCTGTGCCGGCGCCGCCCGCCCCCGCTCCAACGGCCCCGCCTCCAGCTGCCCCGGCCCCTGTCGCCGCAGTGCCGCCGCCGCCGGCGGCGGCAGTGGCCCCGCCTGCGGCAGAGGAGCGCCTGGTGGCCACCCCCCGCGCCCGCAAGCTGGCCAACCAGCTTGGGGTCAACCTGGCCGCAGTGCGCGGCAGCGGTCCGAATGGACGCATCCAGGCGGAGGACGTGGAGCTGGCCGCGGGTCGGGCCGCGAGCGTGCCGCGGGTGGCGGAAGGCAGTGCCCCCGCCGCTCCGGCTGCTGGAGTTCCGGCTGCTGGAGCTTCGGCTGCCGGCGCGGGGCCGAGTGCCCCAGCGGGCGCAGCTCCCCGGGGGCAGGCTTTCGGCCGACCGGGCGAGAAGGTGCCGTTCAACACCCTCCAGCAGGCTGTCGTTCGCAACATGAACCTCAGCCTGACGGTGCCAACCTTCCGGGTCGGCTACACGATCGGTACCGACCGCCTCGATGCCCTCTGCAAGCGGCTCAAGGAGAAGGGCGTGACGATGACCGCCCTGCTCGCCAAAGCGGTGGGCGTCGTGCTCGCCCGCCATCCCCAGGTGAACGCCGCGACCGTGGCCGACACCATGGCCTATCCGGAAGCGGTGAACGTGGCGGTGGCCGTGGCGATGGAGGAAGGGGGCCTGATCACGCCGGTGTTGGCCCATGCCGACCGCACCGACCTCTACAGCCTTTCCCGCAGCTGGGCCGATCTGGTGAGCCGGGCCCGCAGCAAGCAGCTCAAACCGGAGGAGTACAGCACAGGCACCTTCACCCTCTCCAATCTGGGCATGTTCGGGGTGGATCGCTTCGACGCGATCCTGCCGCCGGGCACCGGCGCGATCCTGGCGGTGGCCGCCTCTCGCCCCGTGGTGGTGGCGGGCAAGGACGGCTCGATCTCGGTGAAGCGCCAGATGCAGGTGAACCTCACCTGTGATCACCGTGTGATCTACGGCACCCATGCCGCCGCCTTCCTCAAGGATCTGGCGGCCCTGATCGAGAACGATCCCGAAAGCCTCTCCCTCTGACGTGGTGGACCCGGCGGATCTGCGCCTCTCCAGCTACGACTTCCCCCTGGCTGAGGAGCGCATCGCCCAGCGGCCCGTGGAGCCGCGCCATGCCGCCCGTCTGCTGGCGGTCCAGCCGGCGGCAGGGGCTCGTCATCTCACCGTCTGGGATCTGCAGGAGGAGCTGCGCGCTGGCGACCTGCTTGTGGTCAACGACACGCGGGTGTTGCGAGCGCGGCTCGCGGCGCGGCGCGCGAGCGGCGGTGCGGTGGAGCTGCTGGTGCTCGAACCCTGCGGAGAGGCCTGCTGGCTCTGCCTGGCGCGGCCTGCCAAGCGCCTCAAGAGCGGCGAATGGCTCACGGTGGAGACTCCCCACCAGCCGCCCCTGCGCCTGCAGGTGCTCGACGCCGATCCGGAGACGGGAGGTCGCCGCGTTCTCTTTCCGCCGCACTGCGTCGATGCGGCGGGACTTGAGCCACTGCTGCTGCGCTACGGCGCCATCCCCCTGCCCCCCTACATCCACGCCCACGATGCCAGCGACGCGGAGCGCTATCAGACCCGCTATGCCGCCCGTCCTGGCGCGGTGGCGGCCCCCACGGCCGGTCTGCACCTCAGCGATGCCCTGCTCACGGCCCTGCAGCAACGGGGGGTGAGACTTGCCACGGTGACGCTGCATGTGGGCCTGGGCACCTTCCGCCCGGTGGAGCAGGAAGACCTGCGCGACCTCGCGTTGCACAGCGAGTGGGTGGAGGTGAGTGCGCCGTTGGTGGCGGCGGTGGAGGAATGCCAGGCCCGCGGCGGACGCGTCATCGCGATCGGAACCACCACGGTGCGGAGCCTTGAGGGGGTGGCCGCGCGGCACGGCGGACGGCTCGTGCCCTTCGCCGGGCCGGTGGATCTGGTGATCCAACCTGGATTCCGCTTCGCAGTGGTGGAGGGATTGCTCACCAACTTCCACCTGCCACGGAGTTCGCTGCTGCTGCTGGTCAGCGCCTTGATCGGCCGCCGCCGGCTGCTGGATCTCTATGGGGAGGCCATCGCGGAGGGCTACCGCTTCTTTTCCTACGGGGATGCGATGTGGATTGCACCCGAAGCGATCGGGCGGGTCTGACGGAGCGGGTCAGTGGGTAAGGCTGTAGGAGATGCCTGCCAGCACGAAGGCCACGAAGATCAATTCGATCAGGTCGGGTCCGTCGTGATTCATGGCAAGGGTTCCTGGGTATCCGCCAGGCTCTTGCGGAGGGCCTGGTCGAATTCCCGGTCCATTCTGGCGGCTCCCGGCAGCCAGAGGGCGAACATCAGCAGAACCAGGGCCAGGGGCAGGCCGCGATCGCTGGTGATCACCGCCAGCACCGACATGACGGCAAGAATGCGCAGGCACAAACGCCAGACTTCATCACGGTCGCTGTTGCTGCGGTCCACCAACACCACGCTGGCCAGGAGCAGGAGGACGTCGATCAGGAGGTCCATCGGTGGAGCAGGGCTGGGGGGTTCGCCGGCCGCGGCAGGGACCACGGCCGACGGGGGGAGGGGAGGGCTCAGGCGGCAGCCAGATTGGCGGCGGCGAAATCCCAGTTCACCAATCTGTCGAGAAAGGTGCCGATGTAGTCGGGGCGACGGTTCTGATAATCGAGGTAGTAGGCGTGCTCCCACACATCCATGGTGAGAAGGGCCTTCTGGCCGTGGGCCAGGGGGAGGTCGGCGTTGGCGGTTTTGGTCACCTTGAGGGTGCCGCCATCGAGCACCAGCCAGGCCCAGCCGCTGCCGAACTGGGTGGCGCCGGCGGTTTTGAAGGCTTCCACGAAGGCCTCAAAGCTGCCGAAGTCGGCGTTGATCTTGTCCAACAGGGCCCCGCTGGGCTGGCCGCCGCCACCGGGCTTCATCGACTGCCAGTAAAAGGTGTGGTTCCAGACCTGGGCTGCATTGTTGAAAATGCCAGCCTTGGCGGCATCGCCGGCCGAGGCCAGGATCACCTCCTCAAGGCTCTTGCCCTCCAGATCGGTGCCCTCGATCAGCTTGTTGAGGTTGGTGACGTAGGTGGCATGGTGCTTGCCGTGGTGAAACTCGAGGGTCTTCGCGGTGATCGCGGGCTCGAGTTCGGTGGGTCCGAAGGGGAGTTCGGGCAGCGTGAAGGCCATGGAACGACGGATCGTGCAGAGAGAGAACCGGTGGAGGCCGGCCCGACGCCGAATCCTAACGACCGCCTCTGGGAAGGCCGCTGAACGGCCGCTCCCCCGAGCGGCTCGTTCAGCCGCCCACCTGCAGCAGTTCCACCTCGAAGATCAAGGTGGCATCCGGGGGGATCACGCCACCCGCGCCGCGGGATCCGTAGCCGAGTTCGGGCGGGATGACGAGCTTGCGCTTGCCCCCCACCTTCATGCCGGCGACCCCTTCGTCCCAGCCCTGGATCACGCGACCGCCGCCGAGGGGAAAGCGGAACGGACCGCGGCCGTAGCTGCTGTCGAATTCGCGGCCGTCGGTGAGGGTGCCGCGGTAGTGCACCGCCACGGTCTGGCCTGACACCGCCTCGGCGCCCTCCCCGACCACCAGATCGGTGATGCGCAGGCCGCTGGCGGTCATCCGCTCCGGCGCCGCCTGCAGGGGCTCTCCCAGGGCGTCAGCCCCACCGGCAACGGTGGTATCGGGAGCGGGGCTGTCGGGGGCCATGGTGAAGAGGGCGGGGTTGGCTTGGTCGGGGTCGAGTTCCAGGGGGGAAGAGATCGCCGGGGTCGCGGCGGGACCCTCGTCCGGACGAGCCAGCGCCGGTACAGCGATCGCCACGGCGGGCGCGGTGAGCGGGGCCGGGGCCGCGGCGATCACCGTGGAGGGAGCAACCAGCTGGCTGACCAGGGCCACGAGCAGGCAGGCCACACAGACGGCTGAGCTGATCAGGATGTCGCGCATCAACCTGGAACGGGAACGGGCTGATTCTGGCAGCCTCAGTCCGGCGGCAAGTCGGCTTCGTGCAGGCCCGTGGCGGTGGAGCTGCCGCCCTGGCGCATCTGCCGCTCCAGGCGATCGAGGCGTCCGCGCAGTTCATCGAGCTCGCGCTGACGGGCCAGGCCGAGATCGTGGAGCAGCTGATCGCGGTTGCGCTCCAGCTGGCGTTCGGCCTGTTGTTCCACCTCCGGCGAGTCTCCTCGCAGGGCCCGCAGCACGTCCTCCACCAGGGCCGAAGCGTGGCTGGGATCGAGACGGCCGCTGCTCACCCACTCCTGGCTCACGTAGCGCAGGCGGTCGGTCACCAGCGAGGTGGTGCCGAGGCCGCGCAGGAGCAGCATCTGCAGCAGATTGCTCTGGTCCATGGTCAGGAGGGAATGCGTGTCTCCACCGGCAGCCTGGCGCCTCACGGGCGATGCGGCCATGGGCAATGACCGGCGGCGCGGCTGGGGGGGGACCGTGGCCCTCGGCCTGGCCGGCGGGGCTGCCGCGGGCCTGGCGCTGCCGCCCCTGGGCTGGTTGCCGCTGCTCTGGCTTGCCCTGGCGTTGCTGTGGGGGCTGGCCGGTTCTCCGCCCCTCGCCTTCCGCCCGGCCGCCTTGGCGGGATTCCTCTGGGGTCTGGCGGCGGTGCTGGTCAGCCACCGTTGGCTGCTCTGGCTCCATCCCCTCGACTGGGTCGGGGTGCCGGGCCCGTTGAGCCTGCCCGTCTGCCTGGTGTTGTGGCTGCTGGTGGGATGTGTGGGGGGGCTGCTGGTGGCCGGTTGGCTGCTGCTGGTGCACCGCTTGGATCCGGCCCGGCTCTCCACGGCCCTTCTGGCGGCGGCCCTCTGGGGGCTGGCCGAGGTGAGCCTGGCCCGCGGACCGCTGTTCTGGATCGGCCTGGGTGCCGCGCCCCTGCCAGCCGACCGCAGCCTGGCCGGCGTGGCGGCCCTGGGCGGTGCCGGCTCGCTGGCCGCTTTGCAGCTGCTGATCGGCTGGGCCCTCTGGCGGGCGGTGGTGATGCCGCAGCAACGGCGAGCTGCATCAGCCCTGGCGTTGTTGCTCACGCTGGCGGGCCATCTCGGTGGGCAGGTGGCGTTGGCGGCCGGGCAGCGGGGGGACGGGCCCGCTGAGCGACTGTTGGTGCTGCAGCCGGCGATCCCGACCCGCAGCAAGTTCACGGCTGATCAGCAGATCCGGCTGCTGCGCCAGCTTGATCGCGCCCTGGCCAGCCTGGCCGCTCCTCCGGCGGTGGCCAGCCTGCTGCTGCCGGAGGGGGCGTTGACCGCGGGCCAGCGGTTGCCGTCGCCGTCGCCTGTGGAGGTGCTCAGCGGTGGCTTCCGCCAGGAGGGGCAGGAGCTGCGCAGCAGCCTGTTGCGCTTCCCCGCCGGCGGCCGTGAGCCGGTGGGGTGGCTTGACAAGCACCGGGTGGTGCCGTTGGGGGAATGGGTCCCCCTGGCCGGTCTGCTGCGCTGGAGCGGGCTGTCGGCGGTGGGTGGGGTGGAACCCGGACCGGCCTCGCGGCTGCTGGTTCGGCCGGCGGGACCGGTGGGGGTGGCGATCTGCTACGAGCTCTCCGATGGCAGCGCCCTGGCGGCCGCCAGCCGGGAGGGCGCCCGCTGGCTTCTGGCCAGCGCCAACCTCGACCCCTATCCGGCCCTGCTGCAGGGGCAGTTCCAGGCCTTGGCGCGGCTGCGGGCGATCGAGACCGGCCGCTGGCTGGTCAGCGCCGCCAACACAGGCCCCAGCCTGCTGGTGGATGCCAGCGGAGAGGTGCGCCAGGCGCTGCCTGCCGGGCGCAGCGGCAGCGCCGTGATGACCCTCCACCAACGCTCCAGCCTCACCCCCTACGCCCGCTGGGGTGAGCTGCCGCTGCTTGCCCTGGCGCTGCTGGGGGGTGGGATGCGGCTCGGGTCCGGCCGTCGCGGCGGCTGAGGTCATCGCCCTTCTCGACGGGCGCGGGCCAGGCGGACGGGCTACAACCCGCTCAGCCCCCGGCCGTTCGTGTCCGTTCCGCTCGAGAATGCCGTTGCGGTGATCAGTGCCGCCCTCAGGCTGCAGCCCGAGGCCTTCGTCGGCGTGGGAGACCGCTTGGGGGGCGAAGGACCGGGCTTGGGGATCGCCCTGGTGGCCGGGCTGTCCCAGGCGATTGGCCAGGCCTTCATCCTGTTCGTGAACCGGGTGCGGCCCCTGCGCTTTGCCCTCAGCCTTCTGCTGGAGGCGTTGCTCTTCGTTGTCGGCTTTCAGTTCTGGGCCATCAGCACCTGGCTGGTGGCCCGCCTGGGATTCGGCGATCCGGTGTCGCTGCCGGTGGTGATTCGTGCGCTCGGCATCGCCCATGCCCCGCAGGGGCTGGCTTTCCTCGGCGCCCTTCCCTATCTGGGGGCCCCCTGGCTGCGGCTGCTTTCGTTGTGGACCGCGCTGGCCTTCGTGGTGGGGTTTGGCGTGGTCACCGGCCTGGCCCCCGCCCCGGTGTTCCTCTGCCTGGTGGGGGGGTGGCTGGGGATGCACGCCGTGCAGCGCACGGCCGGCCAGCCGCTCGCCTCCCTCAGCCGCGCCCTGCAGAACCGCGCCGCCGGGGTTCCCCTGGCCCGTGGCCGGGAGCTGGAGGCGCTGCTGCGCGCCGGGCCGGGGCGGCGGCGATGAGGGTGCAGCGTGGGCGGTTGCTGATCCTGGTGGCCCTGGCCGCCTGCCTGACGATGCTGGCCCGCGGTGCCCCGCAAACGGCGCTGTTGCCGCTCTGGAATCGGCTGCACACCAGCCTGGGGTTGGCCCTGGATCTGATGTGGATCGGCCTGCTGCTGTTCCTGATCAGCGCCCTGATCGCGCCGTTCGAGGTGCTCGGCTGGTGGGCCGGCTGGTTCGGGGAGGAGCCCACGGCCCGGCCCGCCCTGGGCCAGCTGGCGAGCCCCCTGGTGTCGGGTCGGGCCGTGCGCCGCTGGGTGGTGTATCTGGATGGCATCGGCCAGGCCTCGGGGCAAGCCATGCCGGCGGGGGAGACGTTCCTGCGACAGCTGGGGGTGGCGCTGGGGGAGGACTTCGCCGTCGTGCGGGGGATCATGCCCTACTCGGTGACAAACCAGCCGATGACCGAGGGGCGCTGGCTCGCCTGGTTCTGGCGCTGGGCTGATCGCCTGCGGCTCCACAACCCCCGCAGCCTGCTGGGCCTGATCATCAACCTGCGCAACCTCTCGATGGTGGCGGTCTCCGCCGATCGCCGCTACGGGCCGATCTTCAACCAGGGCACGGCCCGGGTGATCTGCGACAGCCTGCTGGTCAACGGCTATCCGCCGGAGAGCGGCACGCCCATCACGCTGCTGGGTTTCAGCGGCGGCGGGCAGATCTGCCTGGGGGCTCTCCCCCATGTGCGGCGGGCCCTGGAGGCGCCGGTGGCGGTGATCTCCCTGGGGGGGGTGTTCGCCGGCCGCAATGCGTTCCTGCAGGCCGAGCACACGCACCACCTGGTGGGGGAGCGGGATCGGGTGGAACGGCTCGGGCCTCTTCTCTTCCCGGGCCGCTGGCGGATCGCCTGGCTCTCCTCCTGGAATCGGGCGCGACGTCGCGGCAAGGTGAGCGTGATCTCCATGGGGCCGGTGGGTCACCAGGTGCCGGGGGGCTACCTCGACGACCGAGCCAGGCTCCCCGAAGGCCCCTCGCACCTGGCCCACAGCGTCGCTCTGGTCAGCGCCATCCTGAGCGGCAAGGCCCCGTTCGAACCGCCCCCGCCGCCTCCGCCGAACAACTACCAGCGCTTCCGCACCAATCCCTGGCAACGTCCCCAGCTCGATCGCGACACCCTGCCTTTGCCCTCGGCGGTTCTGCGGCCGCGGCAGGGCTGGATCGGCCGGCTGATCCTGCCCCCGGCGGACCGGCGCGAGGAGGGGGTGGCCTTCGAGGTGTTCGCCGCCCCCCCGGAGCAGCGTCGCTGGCGGGGCCAGCGGCTGCGGCTCGACTGGCTGGACGATCACGTTCCTTCCCTGGCGATGGATGTGCACTTCAGCGATGAGGCCCGCCTCAGCGCCGCGGCAGCCAATGTCCATCCGGTGCGGCTCAACCACTGGCGGCGCGTGACGCCCCTGGAGTCCCTGGCCGGGGCCCGTCCGGCGGATGACCAGCTGGTGCGTTTGCCGGATCCGGTGCGTGTGGTGGACAACCCGGCAGAGCCGCCGCGCCTGGTGATCCAGGCCGAACCCGTGCAGACCACGGGCCTGGCCTGTGCCCTGGTCCGGTTCCTGGAACCGCTCGATGGCGATCTGTGGCGGGCGGAGGCTTTTGATCCGGCCTGCGGTTGTTTCGGCGGCGAAGCGCTGCGCTTGCGACTGCCGCCGCCGGTGGCGAATCGGGAGGGGATCCTGCCGAGCACAAGCCGAGGGCTGGAGAGCGGCCCCCTGAACAGCAGCGGCTGGTATGTGGCAGGGGTGCCGGACGGGGAGGGGGCGTTTGTGGTGCAGTCGCTGCTGCCCCGCGGCCTGAGGCGCTTCGCACCGGAGCGGGTGATCTGCGGGAAGCGGGCCGCCTGGCAGTACGTGAAGCGGGGCTGCTGGCGGGATCCGGTGGCGGGCCGGTTCAGCGCCGTCCTCCTCTGCGGGCGGTCGATCGAGCCCGCAGAGGCCCTGGCGGAATGGCGTGCCGGCGATCGGCTGCTGGTGCTGCACGTCTTCGGGGGAATCGGCGGCGCCCAGCGGGAGGAGGCCCTGGCCGGTGGGATTTGCACCGGGCACTTCGCCTACGGCCTGGCGGAGCTGGAGGAGGACCCCCTGGCCGGCGAGCTGGCGGTGCGGGTGGCGTACCGGCAGGTCTATGCGCACAACTCCGAGGGGATCATCGCCGGTGTCCACGACCGCTGGCGGTACCTGGGGGATCGCCAGTGGGGTTGGCTTGGCACGCGCCCGATCGCCGACATCCTGGTGCGCTTTCCACCCCTCACGGGCCGCTACCGCGTGGGCGGGGAGGAGCGGGGGGCCCTGGAGGGGCTTGAGCGGCAGCTGGTGGCGATGACCGCCCGCTATCGGTTGGGCGACGGCAGCGGAGCTGCCTTCATCGGCCCTGCCTACAACTGTTCCCAGGATTCCAACCAGGCCCTGTTCGATGCCCTGCGCGACCTGAGGCTGCGGATGCGGGCGATCGACCGGCGAGCGCTGCGGGCCTGGGAGCGTGCCGAGCCGGAGCAGGCGGAGCGGCTGGAGGCGTTGCTGCGGCTGGAGCGCTCCCTGCTGGGGGCTTTGCTGCCGATCGCGTCCCTGCGCGGCGACTGGCGGCACCAGGAAGCGCGGCTCGGCGGCAGCCCGGAGCAGCAGCCGCTGGAGAATCTGCTGCGGGGCTTGGGCAGTTGGCGCACGCTGCTGCCACGCCTGGCCTGCGACACGGTGATGGGGGTGTTGCTCCGGCACGGCGCCTCAGCCCTGGTGCAGCGGGCGGATCAGGTGGGCGGCGAACATCCGCAGATCGCCCCGGTTGCGCCGCTGACCTTGTTCTGAGAGAACCTGAAGGGTCTGATCGAAGGCGCAGCCGATGGGAGGGGACCCGCCCCTCATCCCCCCCAAGACAAGCGCGAGCAGGGCCAGGGACGGTCGATTCGCGAGCAGGCCGGAAAGGTCAAGCTCACCCGCCGGTTCGCCGATGGTTTTTCCAGCAGCTGGGTGTGGCGCAGGCTCACGCGCTGCACCATGCGGGGACATGGAGCTGTGGCTGGCCAGGCAGCCGGAGATCTCGCGGGGCTGATCCCTGCAGACGCTGAGGCCGCTTGGCAGTGTCGATCAGGACGCCCACCAAGACAGCAGGCGAAGGGTGTTGGCTGTGGATGGATGGACCTGCGTCATGGGTTTGGCACCCCTGAGCTCACATGGGTTTCGTCCTTGTTTTGTCGTTGCTGGGCGCCCTGTTTCCTCTGCTTCCTTCCCCTTCCTCCGCAGCCCCGCTCTGCCCGGATTCGCTCAGCACCGCCGACCAGACCCACTGCCTGATCAAGGCCCTTGAGGCCAGCGATCGTCAACTGCAGCAAGCCTTGATGGGGGTTGCCAAGGAAGCGCAGCAGGTTCCAGGTCCGACGTTCCAGGCGCTCTGGCGAAGCAGGCGGAGGTATTCCGCTCCAATCGCCGGGCGCTGTGTGCCCATGCCAAATCGGTGGGCTTCCAAGGCACCGGCCATGGCATCACCACGACCCGTTGTGAACTGGCTCTCGATCGATCGCTTCTCGCTTCGCCTGGATGGCTGACATTGTGAATCGTTGCAATGGTGCCTAAGCGCCTGGATCACTTCAGCTTCCCGGCGAGACCATCAATGGCATCGCCAACCGAAGCGGCGACCTGTTGAACTTTGTCCTTCACCGTGCCGGCGGCATCCATCAGCTGGGCCTGGACCTGCTTGGCCTCACCCTCCGTTTGCAGCTGCTCATCGCCGGTGATCGCGCCGGCAGCGGCCTCAAGATGTCCTTCGGCATTCTTGGCGGTGGCCTTGATCTTGTCTTCGAGAGTCATGGATGTTTGGGGATGGGAGGGCCAGAGGTGGAAGCGACAGCTCCCCTCTGCTTGGACTGTAGCCATGACGATGGTGTGTGGCCACCAATGCTCATGGAGCGTCAGCTGCCACACGACTCTGTGCTAGCCATTGGCGAACCCGAGACTGATTTCAGAGGGCTCCTTGAGAGGGTGACCAAGCATTTATGGTCGCCCCACTTGAAGATGACGAATCAAGGCTTCTTCACCATGCTGCGCAACATCAACGACAGCGCGATTGTCCCGCCGCGGCATCAGCCGGTTGGTTCAGGGGAGATCGTTGGGGAGGCGGCGGGTCTGCCGCGGGCTTTCGCCGAAGCGCAGGCGGTAATCGGCCGAGGTCACGCCGGAGGCGATCAGCCCTGAGGCCGTCATCAGCTCCGCCACGCTGCAGCTGTTGCGCTGGCGATCCAGCAGCAGGCCGCGCAGCCGTTGCAACCGCATCCGCTTGGCCTCCGCCATCGGCGAATGGCCCAGCTCCTGCTGAAAGTGGTATTGCAACTGCCGGGGAGAGACGGCCACCGCCCGGCTCAGCTCCACCACGCTGAACCGCTCCTGCAGCCGCTCGGCCATCCACTGGCGCGCCTCGTTCACCGTGCTCCGCCGTCGGCGGCTGGTGAGCCTCTCCCGCCGCGGGGGGTCAAGCCATCCATCGAACCAGGCCTGCAGCGACTCGCGCAGGTGATCGGCGGCATGAATGGCACCGGCAGGTTGCTGGGCGATAGCGGCGGCCAGTTTCCGCGCCTGCCGCAGAACGGCCTGGCTCCGGGCCCCGGCGGCCAGCAGCGGCGGGATCGGCATGGAGGCCTTCGGCAGCCATTGGGGAGGCAAGAGGATGGAGATCCCTTCGATCTCCTGGCTGGTTTCCCCCTCCAGCGCATCACCGGGGCGGAACAGCAGACCATCGCCCGGTTCAGCCAGCCACTCCTGACCATTGATGCGCTCCTTTGTCATCCCCCGCAGCGGCAGCCAGAGAACGCCCTGATGGCACTGTTCCCGCTTCAGCCGCAGGCGGCCGCATCCCTGGATCTGCACGAGAGTGCAGTCCTCGAGCTGACCGCTGCGCATGCCGGCCGCAAATGGCTCAGACGGCGTGAGCAGCTCGCTGCGATGGTGCCCCAGGGTGTTGGCCACGGCTGCCTCCCAGCAACTGAAGTCGTGGGTGTTCAGCACGGTGGAGAGCCCGGCCCCGGGCAGTGCATCCTGGCGTGGGTGCTGAGCGGGGGGTCGGGGCAAGGGCGGAATGGCGCTGACAACATCGCTGCATGACTCTGCAGCCTCGGGATTGGAACGACAAGGGGCAAGCAGCAGACCAGCTGCCCCCCTCAGATACGGGCGGTCACGGCGGCGCCATTCAAGCCATGCCTGAGCCATGCATGTCATCAAAACGCAGGATGTCTGAAGATGCTGATGGAGCATCAGCGAGTGAGGGGCTACGGCTGCGATTCTTGATCTAAGCTTCATCAAAATAAAACTTCAATGTCAACACAAGCCGGCTCGGAAAGCCCTCTGACGCCAGGGCAACTGCCTGGTTTTCTATCCAGATTTGCATCGAGAAGCCTGGCGATTCTGGCGCTTCTGCTCGGCGTGCATCAGTCCGCTCAAGCCGCTCCCTATCAGTATCATGGGCTTATCGAGCTTGATTACGGCAGTAGTATTCCTGGGGCCCCTAAGCACAGTCGTTATTTTGTGGATTTCATCTTGAATGGTTCTGATCTTGATACCGATAATACTGTATTCGAAAATGATTTCTATAATCTCGATAATGTCCGTGGATTGACAACGATGGGGAGTTTTTCTAACCCCATTATTTCGCTTCAGTTGACTCTCGATCCGACTAGTGTTGGCACCCTTGATCTGTCGGGTCTGAGTTTTGATCCCAATTCACACTATGCCCGCGTTGTGGATGCCAATCAACCGCCGAATCCCCAGGCTCCCCCTTGCGACGTATACCTCTGCATCGGTGAGCACATCACCCTGCATGCGCGCGATCTCACAGAGGACTCACCGGTGAGTGGAGTATGGTTCAATCTCTATAATAGTAACTTTTACCAGCCTGTTTATGCCTCCCGCCAGCTTTTGCTGGATACGAGCGCTTCTGGAGATCCTTTTTCGTTTGCCGATCTGTTTCTACACGGCCCTGAGACGCTCGCTGAATTTCAAAGTTACCGCCCGCCCAATATCGTTGAACTGCGCGACCCCGTTCTGCTGACTGGTCCCAATGGCACGGTGGCCTCCGGGCGTTTTCTCAGCCTCGCTTATGTGACTCCAGCGCCGTCACCCTTGCCCTTTCTGGGTGTGGGTGTTGGCCTGGCCTGGAGCCGTCGCCTGCGTTGCCGCATCTCGTCTCTTCCCCATGGGGAAGGGTTGAAGCGTAAAGCCTGTGATCACCCTGAAGGGCGGTAGGAATCCCCAGACGCTATTTGCCGTTTCAGGCTTTCTCTGCAGCGGTGATCGGCACCCTGCTGATTGTGGATCCCTCCCCTGATCTCCTTTCCCCTTGAAGCGCTTTTTCCCCCAGCTCACCGCCGCCGCCCTGCTTCTGGCCACCGCTCTGCCTGCCAGTGCCCGGGCCGGCGCCGCCTTCAACCAAACCCTGCAGCTTCAGGGCATCAGCTTCCAGGTGCAGAGCAGGGGCGAGGGCTCCCAGCAGCAGCTGACGATCACCCCCACCGGCGCCAACCCACCGATCCAGTCGATCCAGCAAACGGTCAACGGCCGGGTGGTGGTGGCCGAGGTGGCTGATCTCAACAGCAACGGCCTGCCGGAGATCTACGTGTATGTGCAGGGGGCCGGCAGCGGCAGCTACGGCGAGCTGGTGGCCTACGCGGTGATGAAGGGCGGCGACCTCTCCCCGATCACCCTGCCGGAACTCACGGGTGCCAATGCCCGGGGTTACCAGGGCCACGATCAGTTCCAGGTGGTGGAGAGCTGCCTGGCGCGCCGCTTCCCGATGTACAAGCCAGGCGACAGCAATGCCAAAGCCAGCGGCGGTGAACGGCAGGTCTGCTATAGGCTCAAGGCCGCCGAGGCGGGCTGGATCCTGCGCCCTGCAAGCGTGCTTAAGTTCTGATGATCCCGTTTCACAGAGCCGCATCGGCCTGCGCTGCTTCGGCTCTGATCAGTGCGGCTCTGGCCCTTCCGGCCCGCGCCTACGACCTGCAATACCGGCAGAACGGCACCAGCTTTTCGGCCAGCGAGCTGCGCAGGATCTTCAGCAACGCCTTGCCGGCCGCCTACG
>JBILGK010000050.1:0-20111 GCA_044351065.1 Cyanobium sp. | reverse complement strand
GGATCCATCTTCCCTGCCTGCGCTCTCCTCGCCCCTGCAGATCCGCCCCTATGGGGCGGCCGACTGGCCGGCGGTGTGGGCGCTGCTGGCGCCCGTGTTCCGCGCCGGTGAAACCTTCCCCCACGACCCGGCCATCACGGAAGCCGAGGCTCAGGTTGCGTGGGTGGAGCAGAGCCAGGCGGTGATGGTGGCCCTGGATGCCGCCGATGCGTTGGTTGGCACTTACTACCTCAGGCCCAACTCCCTGGCCCTCGGCGCCCATGTCGCCAATGCCGGCTATGTGGTGGCTGAGCAATGCCGGCGCCAGGGGATCGGCAGCCGCCTCTGTCAGCACTCCCTGCAGGCGTCGCGGCAGCTGGGGTTCCGGCTGATCCAGTTCAACCTGGTGGTGAGCACCAACACGGCCGGCATTCGCTGCTGGCAGCGCAATGGCTTTCAGGTGGTGGGCACCCTGCCGGGGGCCTTCCGCCACCAGCGGTTGGGCTACGTGGATGCCCTGGTGATGGTGCAGGCGCTGGTGGAGGGACCTTGAGCATGAGGGTGGTGCCGTTGCGCCTGCAGCCCGGCGATGACCTGCGCCTGGCTCTGGAGGCCTGGATGGGCGCGCAGCAGGAGCAGACCGGCGGCGTGATCAGCGCGGTCGGCACCCTCTCGCCCGAGCACCGTGATCGGCGGGCACCTCTGCGCCGGCTCGCTGGTGCGCACCACCGCGGAGCTGATGATCGGCCTGCTGCCGGAGTGGCAGTTCCGGCGAGAGTTGGATCCAGCCACCGGCTACGCCGAGCTGCGGATCAGTCCTCAGGCTCCAGACTGAGGGGCGGCAGCCGCCTCTCCACCTGCAGGAACACCAGCCAGGCCACCCCGGCACTGATGCCGCCGGTCCAGTCGTTGCGCAGCAGCTCCACCACTGCCACCGTGCTGGCGCCGATGCGCAGGCCGCGCAGAAGAAAGCGGCCCAGCTTCTCCAGCGTCTCCGGGTTCACCGTCATCAGCTGGGGCCAGCGCAGAGGTGCTTCAGGTTGGCGGAAGGGCGGGGGGTGCCGCCAGTTGGGTGATCGCCTCGGGGGAAACGCCCACCTGCTGGGCGATCAGCAGCACCAGCTGCTCCAGCCGAAGGAGGCGCTGCTCCAGGGCCTGCAGCTCGGTGGCGCCAGCCTTGCCCCCCGTGCCCTTCCTCCCTGCGGTGGCTTTGGTCTTGGGAGGAGCTAGCAGGGACAGGGGCGGCGGGCCGTTGAAATCGGCCAGCAGCAGGCCCACCATCAGATCTTTCCTGGGACGCTTGGGCACCTTGATGCCCCTCTGCGCGCAGAGCTCCTGCAGGGCGTCGTTCTTCAGGGCCAGGAGTTGGGCTTCCGTGGCGGGTGTGCTGCCCTCGGGCTGGATCAGGGCACGGGGTTCCTCGACGGTGGTGCCGCCATCGCCCAGCTCTTCCGCCAGTCCACGATAGAGGCGGGCATCGGCCTGGGCCAGCTGCCGCAAGGTGGAGCGGAGGGTGTCGGCGATCTCACCGATGGTCGTCGGCTCCTTTGGCTTGATCCTGGGGCTGGGGCTGCGGCTCTGACTGGCTCGTGTTGATGTGGCGGCTGCCACTTGGTGCCTGTGGGCTCTGCTGGCTGTTGGGGCTGACTCCCGTTCATGCTGACGTCGATGGGTCGCTGCGCACTGTCCCCCGGCGGCGTGGGTGTCCCGGCTGCCGGTCCGCAGCTGTTGGCATTGCCGCCGGGGGGTGGCGGTGGCGGGAGAAGATCCTGGGACTTGTTGATCAGCTCCTGCTGCTTCTGCTTGAGATCGCCGAGCCGGTCCTTAGTGCGACCCCAGCGATTGATGAAATGAATCACCGCACGAACGAGAGCACCGATAGTCCCGCCACCTTGGAAGCTGTGGCGACCTTTCTTGTAACGGCTGAAGCCATTTACCAGATCATCGCCGGCATCTTCAATATCACCAGCGATGGCTGTCACGATCTCCAAGAGCTCATAGAGTTCCCTGCGCTGGGGTAGAGCACGGCTGGCGAGGGCCGTGATCCGTTCCTTGAGCAGGGCGGTTTCGTCCTTGGCCTTGTTGGCCAGGCGCCGATGCTGAGCCCGGCTGCGCATCAGACTGGAGTAGCAATTCCTCAGTTCCAGGTAGGTGCTATTGAGGACATCGCGCTCAAGCCGTTCGGGATCTGGCGGAAAATCGGAGGTTGGGGGCAGGAAGACCATGCCATGCAGCACATCGATTTCCATCTTGCGAATGCAGCTGAAATCAGCGCCGATGGTGGAGAGGCTGGATCTATGCGTGAGGTGAATAGTTCCGGCTTCACCCCGCATGGTGACTGAGGCGTCAGGGCTGCGGAAAGAGCCACAGATCTGCAGCAGTCTTCATAATATCGCTGGAATCGTCCGAATGTAGCGAAATCAGTCCGTCTACGGCAGCAGGCTTGTTTCCTGCCCCGGCTCAGCCCGGTGCGTACACCGCCAGGGCCGCTTGGAGCCGCTCTTGATGCTCCTGGCGCAGCTCCGAAGGTGATTCGATGCGTATGCCGGCGCCAAAGGCAAACAGCCAGGTGCGCAGGTCGATGTCCGCCACCAGGTGTCGCCTGGCAGAGGGAGCGTGAGGCGGGTGTGCTCGATCGGGTAGCGCTGCAGGCCCTCGCGCACAAAAGCGAAGCACCAGCCCTGGCAGCAGAAGCGCAGGGTGAGCAGCTCCCGGTCGCGGCTGCGGCCGCGGGGATGGCACAACCGCAGCTGGGCCTCCTGGTCGTTGCCGAAGTAGATGCCGCCGCTGTGGTGCAGCAGCAGCTCCAGCCGCTTGAGGGCCTGGGCGTGGGCGTCATCACCGCGGCGGGTGCCCCGTTCGCTGCGGGGCAGAGCCAGGCGATCCAGCCTGTCCCGCGTCAACCCCCTTGGCCGTCCAACTTCATTGTCGGCGGACATCCTGGCCAGCCCTTGCGCGGCGCCGCCTCTGGATCGGCTCCTCCGCCGTTATGGCCATGGCCCAGGTCCAGGTTCCCCACGATGTGCTCCAGAGCGAGATCCGCTGGCTGGGAGCTTCCTGCTGCCCCGCGAGCTGGTAGCGGGCGGGATGGTGCCCAAGCATCTGGTGGAGCGTATTGAGGCCATCCTGCGGAGGTTGGTGCTGGCCCGGTGGTGGTTGTCGGGGGACGTGCCGTCCCCGTGCTGCCCTTTTGAAGGCAGCGGGGGCTGCGGCTCCCAGCAGCCACAACAACTGGCTGTGAAAGATCCAGTCGATCACTGATGCTTTTCATTCACACCGTTGTGAGCGTTGCCTCGGCCCAAGCCACCGTCCTGATCCAATGAGCACTCCACACCCTGTCGTCGAAGATCTTCCACCAGCAGGTCACAGATTTCCCGATCCACCGGAGGAGTGAGATGCTTCTCTCCATCAAGGAGGTAGACCACCTCCCCTGGTAAGCAACCGATCCAGCGTGCCAAACTTTGCTGCGCCTGGAAGCGACGCTCTGGCGACAGTTCCCCCTTGAATTGGATCCGCAGCCGGAAGCGGGGGGGCACTGGCTGATTTAATTCGATGCTACGCAGGCTGGCCGCCGTCGCCAGCACCACCAACTGATCTCCGGCGGCCAGCACCAGCTCTGGCGGCGGCAAAAGAATGGGCTCGAGATGTCGGGGCCGACGCAGCGAAACGCCTGTCACGCCATAGCCATTCTCCAGCCTGGAGATATTCAGACCGCAAAGATTGTTCTGCTCCTGAAGGCGGTAGCGCACGATCAGTAAGTGGGTGCCCTGCAGTTGCAAGACTCCCTCCACCCTCTCCCCAAAGGCGGCCGCCACCACCGCATCGGCGACAAGGTCGACGGTGGAAATCACCGCCAGCCCTCCCAGCAGGTCCCCCAAGGGTTCGGCGGCCCCAAAGTCATGGGCCAGCACCGCGACACCAGCCTCGGGCCAGCGTTGTTGCAGCGCCATGGCGGCTTCTAGATTGGCCAGCAGATCGGTGGAGAGCAGGCCAACGGCGGCAACAGGACGACCCTCAAGCGCCTGGAGCGCTTCCTCCAGTTGTCCGAATTGAACGATTCCCTTGTCCTGGGAGCCATCGCTGCCCCCCGACTCGACCCTCACCACGAGCTGCTGGTGACGCCGCAGCCGCTGGGCGATGCGCTGGGCCAGCGCGGATCCCTCCACCAACAGCACCGGCGCCGGGCCCCGCCGGGGCAGCCGGATCCGTTCCACACCCAGGCGCTCCCGCAGCAAACGTTCCAGGATCACGGCCACCAGGGCCGAGGTCAGCAGCGTGCCAACCAGGGAATAGAGGAGCGTGCCAACGATCAGCCAACCGCTGACCTGTTCCAAGCCAGTGGTGTCGGAGAGGAGGAGGTTGACCGGGTCGACATACTCCCCTTTGAGCAGGGCGAGGGTGACAAATACCCCTTGCTTCCATCCCCCCACTTGAGAGAAAATTCGTACACCGACAAGCACCAATAGCATCAGCAGAGCAAAGCCCCACCGCTGGAGCCGTGTCCGCGCCCGCAGCCAGGCGCGCAGCTTTTGAATTTTGCTCCGCAGCCAGGCCTGGACGCGATGGCGGCGGTTTTGGCCAGGGGCCAGCGAGGCCTGGTTGATGAGCGGTGAGCGGGCTGTCAGCCATACCGGCGGGGATCCGGAGGATGACTCGGGAAGCCGGACCTGCTTCTGTTGGCGAAGGTCCTCACCCGGACCCTCCATGACCTGAATGATCTGGCCATCCACCTCCACTCTCGCCCTCATCGAGGCAGGTCTTAGGGCGGTGCTGATCGCATCAGCACTGAGAAGGATGGGATCGACCACCGCTACCCCGGGCAGGCGATGCTCCAGCAGAGCGCCGAGATCGGCGAGACGGTTGGTGGAGCGCACCACGATCTCTGCGGTGGGATTAAGGAGCCGTACCTGGAGGGCGGCCTCAAAGTTGATCGTACTGTCGGCGCTCAGAAGCAGAACGGCACTGGCTCGCTCGGCACCGGCTTGGCGCAACACGTGGGCCAAGCGCATGTCTCCTTGGGTGAGCGTTGCCGCCAGACGGGACTCCAGCTCGGGATCTCTCCAGTTGGGCTGACGCAGATCGACGCCGTGGAGGGGCAGATCAAAGGCCAGGAGGCGCTGAAGACAGGCCTGCCCCAAAGAGCCAAGACCACACACCAGGACGGGGGGAGGGCTCAGGGGACCGGCGAGATGGGCACTCAACGTCCGAGGCCGCCGAATTCAGACGAGTTTATCCTCCGCATGGGTCTTGATGGTGCAGTCGCTCGTGGGGTAGCTCACGCAAAGCAGGGCAAAACCCGAAGCCATTTGACTTTCGTCGAGGAAGCTCTGATCAGATTGGTCGACACTACCGGTAACAACTATGCCTGCACAGGTGCTGCAGGCTCCAGCCCGACAGGAGTAGGGGAGGTCAATGCCCTGCTCCTCAGCCGCATCGAGGATATAAGTATCGGAAGCACAGGTAAATGACTTGCCGTCTTCGGTTTTGATGGTGTAGATGTCAGCCATGGGTCCAATCAATCTTTGACGCAATCCATTTAAGGCGAAACCCCAAAAGAGTCGGTATGGCAGGACACATGGACTTTGGATCAGAGCGAAACCGCGTCTGCGACGGCGCTCTGCCAGCAGGCCTTGGCGATCACCTTTTCCTCATCGGCCGCAATCACCATCACCTCGAAGGGGGAGAGCCAGCTCAGGGCAGACACCACCTCATCCCTGAGCGCGCCATCGTGCTCGCCAATGCCGCCGGTGAAGGCGAGCACGTCGACCCCGCCGAGGCTGGCGGCCATGGCCCCAATCTCCCGCAGCAGCCGGTGGCGGAACACGGCGATGGCGAGCTGGGCTCCCCCGTGCCCAGCCGCTGCCGCCGTCCGGAGTTCCTGCATGCTGCCGCTGAGCTCGGAGAGCGCCAGCAAGCCGCTTCGTCCGTTGAGGGCCTGGTCCAGCTCCTCCACCGAAAGGCCCCGGCGCAGCTGATGAAGCAGTAATCCGGGGTCGACAGAACCGCAGCGGGTGGCCATCACCAGCCCCTCCAGCGGGGTGAAGCCCATGGTGGTGTCCACGCTTCGTCCCCCCGCGATGGCGCAAAGGGAGCAGCCGGCGCCCAGGTGGCAGCTGATCAACCGCAGGGGATTTGCCGAGTAGGCTGGAGGCCTACGGGCGGCAACTGCATCGGCGACATGCTGGTGGCTCAGGCCATGGAACCCGAAGCGCCGCAGGCCCTGGCGACGCCAGTCGGCGGGGATGGCATAGGTGGCGGCCTCGGCCGGCAGGGTGGCGTGGAAGGCGGTATCGAAGCAGGCCCACTGCTCCAGCTCCGGCTGCCGGGCCGCCAGCCAGCGCATCACCCGAAGAGCCGGGCCATTGTGCAGGGGAGCCAGGGGCACCAGATCCCCTAAAGCCGCCAGGACCGTCGGCTCCAGCCGGACCGGGGCGGTGAAGCGTTCGCCGCCATGGACCACTCGATGCCCGGCCAAGACGATGGCATCGCGCCAGGGGGCCAGAACCGCCGGCAGCCACTCCTCGAGCACCGCCTCCGGGGAGGCTCCCTCGGCCATGGGGCAACCCCGTTGCCCCTGCCAGAGCCGGCTGCCACACTCGTCCAACAGGGAGGCCTTGAGACTGGAACTGCCGGCATTGAGCACCAGGACCAGCCCACCACCCGGCGCTGCCGTGTTGGTCAGGTCGGTCATCCGTGTTCGGCCATCGGCAGCTCCCAGCGCCAGTTGGTGATTTCCGGGGCGTCCATGCCATGGGTATGGGCGTACTCCCGGTGGGACAGGATCTCCTCCTGCATTTGCTCCTTCACATGGGCGGCGCGGGAGCCGAGGCGGGGCAAGCGGTCGATCACATCGATCACCAGGTTAAAGCGGTCGATCTGGTTGTTCATCGCCAGCTCCAAAGGCGTGTTGATGTTGCCCTTCTCCTTGTAACCGCGCACGTGGAAGTTGGCGTGGTTGGTGCGGCGGTAGGTGAGGCGGTGAATCAACCAGGGGTAGCCGTGGAAGTTGAAGATCACCGGCCGATCGGTGGTGAACAGGGTGTCGAAATCCCGGTCGCTCAGCCCATGGGGATGCTCCTCCGGTTCGGTGAGGGCGAACAGCTTCACCACGTTGATCACCCGGATCCGCAGGGTGGGGATCTCGCGATTCAGGATCTCCACGGCAGCCAGGGTCTCCTTGGTGGGAATGTCGCCGGCGCAGGCCATCACCACCTCGGGTTCATCCGGTTCGATGCCTTGATCGTCGTTGCTGGCCCAGCGGACGATGCTGATCCCCTTGGCCACATGGCGCCTGGCCTGCTCGAGCGAGTAGTACTGGAGGTGCTTCTGCTTGTCGGAAACGATGATGTTGCAGACGTTGGTTTCCTGCAGAGCCTCCTCGGCCACCGCCAGCAGGCAGTTGGCGTCGGCCGGCATGTACACCCGAACCACCTCGCCGCTCTTGTTGCCGGCCAGGTCGATAAAGCCCGGATCCTGGTGGGTGAATCCGTTATGGTCCTGACGCCACACCGTGGAGGAGATCAGGCAGTTCCAGGCACCGATCGGCGAGCGCCAGGGAGCATGGTGGATGCAGGATTCCAGCCACTTGGCGTGCTGGTTGAACATCGAGGCGATCACATGGGCGAAGGCCTCGTAGGTGTGGAAGAAGCTATAGCGGCCGGTTAGCAGATAGCCCTCCATCATCCCCACCAAAGTGTGCTCGCTGAGCATCTCCACAACCCGGCCGTTGCGGCCCAGTTCACTGCCATTGAGGTCCTCCGGCAGGAAATCCTCCATCCACACCTTCTTGCTCGCTTCATAGATCGCCTGCAGGCGGTTGGAGGCGGTTTCATCCGGGCCGAACACCCGCATCGAATCGGGATTGGTGCGGATGATGTCGCGCAGCAACTCCCCGAGGGGGTAGGTGTTCTCCGCCTCAGTTGTGCCAGGAGCCTCCACCGCCACCGCATAGTCCGTCAAGGGGGGGAACTGAAGCTTGCGGCGCAGCAGGCCGCCGTTGGCATGGGGGTTGGAGCCCATGCGACGCATCCCGACGGGGGAGAGGGCCTGCAGTTCGGGAATCAGGGTGCCATTGGCATCAAAGAGCTCCCAGGGGCGGTAGCTCTTCAGCCAGTCCTCCAACAGAGCCAGTTGCTCCGGATCGGTGTTCGGCGCAGCCAGGGGCACCTGGTGAGCCCTCCAGAAGCCCTCCAGTTTCTTGCCATGCAACGCAGTCGGGCCAGTCCAGCCCTTGGGGGAGCGCAGCACGATCATCGGCCAGGCCGGCCGCACCACTTCACCGCTTGTGCGTCCCTCGGCGCGGATCTCAAGAATGCGCCCGATCGCCTGATCCATGGCGGCAGCCATGGCTTCGTGCATGGCCGTCGGTTCGCTGCCTTCGACGAAAATCGGCTCCCAGCCATAGCCGCGCATCAGGCTCGCCAGCTCGTCATGCGGGATTCTGGCCAGCAGAGTGGGGTTGGCGATCTTGTAGCCATTCAGGTGCAGCACCGGCAACACCGCCCCATCGCTGATCGGGTTGAGGAATTTGTTGATGTGCCACGAGGTGGCCAGGGGACCGGTTTCAGCTTCCCCATCACCCACACACGCCAGGGCGATCAGGTGAGGGTTGTCGAACACCGCGCCGCAAGCGTGGGAGAGCACGTAACCCAGCTCGCCCCCCTCGTGGATCGAGCCGGGGGTTTCCGGGGTGCAGTGGCTGCCGATGTGGCCGGGGAAGGAGAACTGCTTGAAGAAGCGGCGCATCCCTGCGCTTGCCTGGCTCTTGTCGGGATAGACCTCGCTGTAACTGCCGTCGAGGTAGGTGGGGCCCAGCACCCCGGGGGCTCCATGGCCGGGGCCCGACAGATAGATCATGTCGAGGTCGTGGTGGCGAATCACCCGGTTGGCGTGGGCCCAGATGAAGGCTTGGCCCGGCGAAGACCCCCAATGGCCCAGAAGCCGCGGCTTGATGTGATCAAAGCGCAGGGGTTCGGCCAGCAGCGGGTTATCGCGCAGGTAGATCATCCCCACAGCCAGGTAATTGGCGGCGCGCCACCATGCGTCGATTCGCTGCAACTCCTGTTTGTGATCAGAGCTGGAGAACTGAGCCTGGCAAGGGGACGTGGAGGAAGCGATCAAGGCCCTTCAGCTACGAGAATCTACTCAATGCTCGCCTGCGGCCGTTAAGAAGGCGCTAAGCCAGCCGCCCTGGGGGCGCAAGTCAGGGATCCAACATGCACAGCCAAGGTGTTGAGGAGCCTCAGCAGCCCATCAGCCAGTCCTACGCGTCCTGCGGTGCTTGAGCCAAGGGCTTCAGGGGGGAGCCAGGTGTCGCAGCGGGCCAGTGGGCACTGGCTGAGGCGCGAACCAGCGTCACTTCCACGGCATGGATCGCATCAGCCAAGGTGCTGATGACGCCAATGGAGTAAGGGGGCTTGCCGAGAGTCTTCGAACGATCGCAGTGGGACCCATGGCTGAAGACAACCGTTGAGATGGACAGTGATTTGATGTGTCACGCCTGGCAGCCCCTTTCTTAACCACCCTTTCACCCTGGTGGAGCAAGGTGGCTTAGCCGGTTGAACTAGGCCATCAGAATCATGGAGACCTTTATTTCGGGTCCATCCAAGCAAGCATCCGCCAACCAGTTGTTCGAGAAGGAGGCTGAATTCCGGAAGGAGACTATCTACTTTATCGTGATCGATCGCTTTTTCAACGGCAACAGAGCCAATGACGGCATTAGCAAGCAGGGAGTTCACGATCCGAGTCTCACCCGTTGGGGACATTATTGGGGTGGCGATCTAGAAGGCATCATCGAGAAGGCCGACTACCTCAAGCAGCTTGGCATCACAGCCGTCTGGCTCTCTCCTCTGTTTGAGCAGGTCGATGACATTGAGAATGGCCATGGTCCCATGCACGGCTACTGGACCAAGGACTTCAAGCGCGTCAATCCCCATTTCGTCAACGAAGGTGATTCGACCTCGTTGAAGACCTGCGTCACCCTGCGCAGAATGATCAAGGCCCTGCATGAGCTGGACATCAAGATCATCCTTGATATCGTCTGCAACCATAGCTCTCCTCAGCTGCATGGCCGCAAGGGAGTTATTACGGATGACGGCCAGCCACTGGCCGACTTTCAAGATGATAGCAATTACTTTTATCATCACTATCCTGAAATTACCGACTGGGAAGATGAATTTCAGCTGATTCATCATGAGATGCTCGGACTCGCCACCTTTAATGAGCGGAACATCGATTTCAGGAATTATATCAAGAGCGCCATTAAAGCCTGGCTTGATCTTGGCTTCGATGCCTTGCGCATCGATACCCTCAAGCACATGCCGGTGTGGTTCTGGCAGGAGTTTGTGGCGGACATTCAGGCCAGCAAGCCCGATACGTTCCTGTTCGGGGAGTATGGCTTCGGCTCGCCCTGGGATGGGCGTTATCTGCACTATGCCAATGACACTGGAGTGTCGGTACTTGACTTCGCTCTTGCGGGGGCGATCCGCTCCGCCTTCAGCGGCCAGGAGCCAGGGGGCTTCCACCTCATTGAGCGGGTGTTGGCGATGGATCCGGTGTATCGGCGCTCCACCGCGCTGGTGACCTTCATCGAGAACCACGACATGCCCCGCTTCCTCTCCATTTGCTCCAGCCACAGGGATCTTGAGCTGGCCACGGTGCTGCTGCTGACGCTGCGTGGCATTCCCTGCCTGTTCTATGGGACCGAGCAGTATCTGGTGAACGACACAGATGGCGGCAATGATCCCTATAACCGCCCGATGATGGAGTCCTGGGAGACCGGCTCAAGGCTGTCGGAGATCATCCGCCGACTGGCCTGGCTGCGCAAGACCAATCGCGCCCTTGCCTACGGACGGCATGGACAGAAGTACGTCTCGGAAACGATCTATGCCTACACCCGCCATTACCGTGATAATCGGGTTTTCGTAGCCGTCAACAAAGGTGAGAACGCTGCCTGCACCGTTGACCATACCGGTCTTCCCGAAGGGACACACACCTGCCTGCTTTCGGGCAACAGCTTCTTGGTCGCTGGAGGGTCAATCCAAAAACTCTCCATTCCAGCCAAGGGTGCTGTTGTTCTAGCGGTGCAGGGAGAACCGTTAAGGGCCACCACGGTAGTTAAGTTTCAAATTAATGACTATGTCACCCGTCCCGGCGAAGTGATGGCCATCTGCGGTAATGCTCCTGAGCTAGGGGCCTGGGATGTGGATCGGTGCCCCCATCTGGAATTTATCAATGGGGACGTCTGGTTCGCCGAAGTGGGTTTTGATGAATCGGCGGGAAAGCCTATTCGTTTCAAGTTTGTGGTGCTGCGCTCTTCTGGTCAGGAGCCCGTTTACGAGAATCTGGTCTGTCGCACTTTCCTGCTGCCAGACAGCGGCCCGGTGAAACTGGATCTGGACTGGGACCGCCAGTAGACCAGCTGGCCCTGGGGAATCCGGTTCACGCTGCCAGGGGTGCGTTCCAGCACTTCACAGCAGGGATGCCCCTGTAATAGGAAAGGATCGTGAGGGTCGAGGTGTCGAGCAAGAAATGGGCGCCGTGGCTGGGCGACAGCTCGATCCAGCGGGCCACGAGCACCCGGAACACGTGTCCATGGGCGAACAGGGCCACCCTGCCGCCGTTCTCCCGCACCCGAAGGATCACGCGGTCGACCCGTTCCCCCACCTCGGCGGGGCTTTCCCCTTCTGGACAGCCATCGCGAAATACCAACCAACCAGGGTGCTGCTCGCGAATCGCCGAGGGCTTGAGTCCTTCGTAGCTGCCGTAGTTCCACTCAGCCAGATCAGGATCGATGCTGGCCTGCTCGCCCAGGCCAGCCAGTTCACAGGTGCGGCGGGCCCGCTGCAGGGGGCTGCACAACACCAGGGAAAAATTGCGGTCCGCCAGCACCGGCGCGAGCAGGCGGGCCACCGCTTCTCCATGGTCGGTGAGGGGGATGTCGGTGCTGCCGGTGTGCTGACCCGAGAGGCTCCATTCCGTCTCGCCGTGGCGAATCAGAAAGACCTCAACGGCGGGGACATCGCTGTTCTGCATGGTAATCAAACGTTCAGGAGGTGGTAGTGATAGTGGTGGTGATAATCGTTTAAACGGTGCCGCTGGTGATCGAGAATTTCAGTGGATCAACCTTCCAGATTGAAGTGGCGTAGTCCCGAATGGAGCGGTCGGAAGAGAAATAGCCGCTGCGAGCGGTGTTCAGGAGGGAGATTGTCGTCCAGCGCCGACGATCGAGCCACACTTCGTCGACCCGGCTCTGGGTTTGGTCGTAGTCATCAAAATCGGCAAGCACAAAGAATGGATCCTGGCCTCGCAGTTGGTCCAGCAGGGGCCGAAACAGATCCCATTCCCCGCCGCTGAAGTGACCTCGTTCGATCAGGGCGAAGGTCTCCTGCAGGGCGGGAAGGCGCTCTAGCCACTCCCAGGGACGATAGTGGCCGCGGAGGTGGCGGATCTCCTCGACTGTTTGGCCGAAGAGGAAGAAGTTGTCGGCCCCAACCTGCTGCCGGATCTCAACGTTAGCCCCATCCAGGGTGCCAATGGTAAGTGCCCCATTCATGGTGAACTTCATGTTGCCGGTGCCGGAAGCTTCCAGGCCGGCCGTGGAGATCTGTTCCGAAAGATCGGCGGCTGGGTACACTTTCTCGCCAAGTTTGACATTGTAATCCGGCAAGAAGACCACCTTAAGCAGACCTTTGCAATCCGGGTCATTGTTGATGACCGTCGCGATCCCATTGATGAAGCGGATGATCAGCTTGGCCATGGCATAGCCGGGAGCGGCTTTCCCGCCGAAGACAACTGTGCGGGGCACCATTCCCGCGGTGTCGCCCTGCTTGATGCGCAGGTACTGGACGACGAGCCGCAGGGCATTGAGGTGCTGACGCTTGTACTCGTGGATGCGCTTCACCTGCACGTCGAAGAGGCTGGTTGGATCCACCAACTGATCGGTGCGCTCAGCAATCAGGGCGGCCAGCCGCCGCTTGGCCTCCAGTTTGCAGGCCTCCCAGCGGGCTAGGAAGGCCGAGTCGGCCTGGAGAGCTTCAAGCCTCGGCCATTCCTGCTCCCTGGCGGGCCAGTCCGGGCCGAGCGTCTCCCGCAAGAGTTCGTTCAGCGTTGGGTTGGCCAGGGCCACCCAGCGGCGGGGCGTGACGCCGTTGGTGACATTGGTGAACCGCTCCGGCTGGAGCCGGGCGAAATCGGCCAGCAGATCCGTGCGCACCAGCTCGCTGTGCAACGCCGCCACACCGTTGACGTGATGGGAGGCCACCGTGGCGAGGTGGGCCATGCGGACGGCTTTGCTTCCCTGGTCGGCAATAATCGAAACTCGGGCCAGCAGCTCGCCATCGCCGGGGAACCGCATCCGAACCTGTTGCAGGAAGCGGGCATTTATCTCATAGATCAGTTCGAGATGGCGTGGCAGCAGCGAGGCAAATAGGCCGAGATCCCAGGTCTCGAGCGCTTCGGGGAGCAGGGTGTGATTGGTGTAGGCAATCGAGTGGCAGGTGATATCCCAGGCCTGATCCCATTCGAGATGATGCTCGTCGACCAGAAGCCGCATCAGTTCGGCCACGGCAATAGCCGGATGAGTGTCATTGAGCTGAACCGCCCAGTGGGTCGCAAACTCATGAACGGCGAGGCCACGATTGCGAAGGTTGCGCAGCATGTCCTGTAGCGAGCAGCTCACGAAAAAGAACTGCTGCATTAGCCGCAGCCTGCGGCCGGCATCGTTGCCATCGTTCGGGTAGAGAACCTTGGAGAGGGTTTCGCTGCTCACTTTCTGCTCCACTGCGCCGTAGAAATCGCCGCTGTTGAAGGCATGGAAATCGAACGCCTCAGCTGCCTCCGCCTTCCAAAGACGCAGCCGGTTGCAGGTATTAACGCGATAGCCGAGCACCGGTACGTCATGGGGGATGCCGATGGCCTGTTCGGAGGGAATCCAGCGAACTCGGTAGTGACCGTGGTCGTCGTGCCAGACCTCCGTGTACCCCCCGAAGCCGACCCGGCAGCTCATCGATGGCTGGACCAACTCCCAAGGCCAGCCGCCCCGAAGCCACTTGTCAGTGACCTCCACCTGCCAGCCGTCCCGGATCGCCTGGTCAAAGATGCCGAATTCGTAGCGGATGCCGTAGCCGGTAGCCGGGATCTCAAGAGTGGCAAGGGATTCGAGGAAGCAGGCGGCCAGACGGCCGAGCCCGCCATTGCCAAGACCCGGCTCCTCCTCAAGGGCGAGGATCTGCTCGATGTCCTGGATACCGAAACGCTGCAGGGCTGTGGCGGCCTCCGCCTGGATGCCGAGCATCAGCAGGTTGTTGCCAAGCTGGGGGCCGATGAGGAACTCTGCAGAGAGGTAGGCCACCGCCCGGGGCCTCTCGTGCGCCCGGAGCGCATCCTGGGAGGCCAGCTGTCGGCTGGTCAGCCGATCCCTCACGGCATAACTGAGCGCCAGGTAGAAATCGTGGGGGCTCGCGTTGTCCACCCGGCGGCCGAGGGTGAAGAACAAGTGCTCGCTGATGCCCTCGAAGAGATCGTTCGCACCGAGGCCAGTCCGCTCGGGATCCCCGTAACTGGAGGGGAGGGGCAGGTCGGGAGCGTCGGTGAAGGTGCTGCTCATGGCCTGGGAGCGGAGGCTGGGCTCACTCTGTTGTGCCTAGGTTAAGGGAAAGCCCACTTCTCGCCATCTTGGTGCTCACCATCACCAACTGGCCCAGGATTCGCCAGGCCACTGATCCCATCCAGGCCAAGACGGCCTTGATCGAAACCGGCGGCTACGAGGAAATGCTGATCCCCAGAACCATCACTGCTGCTGCAGTCAGCGCAGCAACGACAGGAGAATGATCGGCAAGATGACGGTGTTCCAGATCCGCCTCCCTTCCCTGACAGAACCCTGTCAAGCATCGGGCGTAGGCGACAGAACCGACATGCCCCTGCTAGGGGTGAGCGCCCGCGAATTCAACGTGGTGCCGGTCAACTTCTCCCGGCTAGAGCCCTCTCGCGACGAGGCGATCGAGGACTGGCCCTGGCTGGATCAGGAGGTGCTCCGCAGGAGCCGCAGCCATCAGGTTTGCATGACCTGCCATTTCTTCCGCCACCACCCAGGCCCCGACTCCATCCCCCTGCTCACCTGCCACCTGCACCAGGGGCTGATCGCCCATGGGGAGAACCTCACACGCCGCTGCAGCAGTTGGATGGAGAACCTGCCCCGCCAGCGGGGCTGAAAGCCTGAAGTCGCGTGACGATGACAGGAGTGAGATGACCAGCTGGCATCGCAGGGCTGTTCGCACAAGGACCCAAAGGACTTATCCTCTGAAAATCAGGTTGTCCGCAACACTTCGGATAAAATCTGAACGGGCGCTAGCAGGCCAGATCTGCAACAGTTCACCACATATACGATTAGCAATCGCATGTGATTAGCTGGCAAAGCAGGAGACGCTCCGCTTCCAGCCAGCACATATCAATTGGTCGGATCTAAACTTTACAAGCGAATCAATGGAAGCTCATTCTCTAGCGATTTGCCAGTGGGTCTCAGCATCGGCGACTCGCAGCGGAGGAGTTTCGACGCCAATAAACTGCCACAATTCCGATAGCTCTAAGCGGCCATTAAGGAATGATTTAATGCTGGCCGATGAAGCCGCATCAATGATGCATGAGCGTTGCAGCCTGCATGCACCACTCATGCAGCGCGTAGGAGGCGGCGAATTACATCACTTAAAGCCAGAATGTTGGCCGCATGATCTTGGATCTAGATGACTTATTTTGTTTCTCCTTCACTTTGGCCATTCTAATGCACGGCATAAATCCCCAATCAGTTAAACATAAATGCATTGCCTGCGGGATCGAGAAGTCGCTTAAAGGCGATTTCTTTCAGGTTGTTCGAACATTTGCTAAAGGCTATTCGTTTTACTGCAATGTGTACAACAAGGAGCCTAAGCGACTAAAATGCCATCCAAATTCAAAGGCAACCCCTGTTCTAGTTAATAACGACAAAAGCCTTGATCTCAAACCAGAATCGCCTGCACGAATCAACTGTTTTCGCCTTTTCGAATCAATGGGATCAGAAGGCGATGATGGACAATCTCAGCTCAGGCTTCTTGCCGCTTAGACATCGGGCTATTGGTGCGGAAGGCTAGACAGGAGAGGAGCTCCTCCCGATGACGCGGGCTCTCCGGTTGGCGGGGATGGAACCTTGCCACGATGGCACCCAGGGTGCGCACCGTTGCCGTGATGTTGGGTCCCTTGTTGAGCATCACGGCTTCGGCCCTTGCCCCCATGGCGGCATCGGTGATTTCCGCTCGAGTCGGCATGCCGTGCCTCGCCATTTCATCGAGCACCTGGGTGGCCCAGATGCAGGGAATGTGGGCCGCCGCGCAGATCCTGAGGATTTCCTCCTGGATCTCCGCCAATTCCTCCCAGCCGCATTCGATCGCCAGGTCTCCCCGCGCAATCATCACGCCTAGGGGTCTGGGATAGCGCATCGCCGTGAGCAGCAACCTGGGAAGGTTGAGAAACGCTCTTCGTGTTTCGATCTTCAGCACAACGGCGAGATCCTCCCGTCCATGACCATGCAGTTCCTGCTGCAGGACTTCGATATCCGTCGCCTGGGAGACAAAGGAATAGCTCACAATGTCGGCATGGGCTGCCGCGAAGGCAAGATCGGTGAGATCCCGGCTCGTGAGGGCGGGGATCGTCAGCCTGCTGTCGGGGAAGTTGATCCCCTTGTCGGCGCGTAGCCGGCTGCCCTTCGGCCGCGCTTGGGTGATTTCAAGCTCCACGGCCCCAGGGCAGACCTCGCGAATCAGCCCGGCGACCCTGCCCTCATCAAACAACACACGCTCTCCCACCTGCAAATCTACAAGCGCCTCGGGCACGGTGCAGTTGATCGCCCCCCTGATCCCCAACACTTTTTGGTCTGCTCCGCTGGAGGTCAGCCACAGCCTGTCGCCGCACCGCAGCAGCACGTCCCCTTCCTGGTCTGGAAGATCGCCAACAACGATCCTGCCGGGACCTCCTTCCTGGATGAACTCCAGTCCAGAGGTGAAATGGCAGCGTTGATTGCAGCTGAGCAGGAGACCCAGCTGGAGGCGATCCACCACGGTGAGTTCCCGCCAGCGGCCTGAAGAGTCCCTGGCCCGCAGACGATCCCCGATCGTCAGTGATTCCCAGCCCTCGTTGCGGATCGGCAGTCGATCCACTGGCGCCCCTTCCGGTTGGCGAACGGGGTGAACGACAGCCCCTTCGGTTGGCACAGCCAGAATCCTGGCGCTCTGCAGCAACTTTCCATAACGGTTGCGTTGGGGGCTGACGTCCACCACCCCGGGCTGGGAAGGAAGGGCACCGATGCGGATCTTGGGTCCAGCCAGATCGATCGCGATGCGCACGTCCCTTCCGGCGGCGGCGGCGGCGGAACGCACGAGGGCCACGAGGTCTTTCCACACTTCAGGGCCGTCGTGGCCGCAGTTGATGCGGGCGATGTCCATGCCTGCCTCGACCAGTTCGGTGATCAGACCCGCCTGATCGGCGGCGAGGGCAGGCAGGGTGACCATGATCGCCGCCGTCCTTGTGCCCAATTCCTCGCCAAGCTGCCCCCCGAACAATCGCTCGCCATGGGTCTGCATGAGGGCCTGGCCTCCAAGGATGGAAGGAGCCGCAGAAGGGCTCGGCGGTTCCGCTGGCAGGCCTTCAAGCTTCTGGAGTACGCCGATCACGGTGGCGAGGCTGGCACGCAGATGGCCATCGCAGCCCCCCAGGGAACAAAGGCCGGCTTCCCGCATCGCCATCTGAAGCCCGGGATGGTTGTTGCGGTGGAAGGTGATGAAGTGCAGCAGATTGATGGCACTGGCCTGGAAGCGCGGAGCGATGGCCGCGAGCGTGGCCTGCTCCTCGATCTCAATGCGATCCATGGCATCGCGCAGTGTTTTGAGCTCGTCCAACAGGCGTCGTTCGCGCGACGCAGGATCCGTGGTTGGGGCAACGACTGGCAAGACCGGGACTCCATCAGATCAAGGCCGGATTTGCAGCCTAATCGGCTCTCGGCGACAACGGTGGGGGGAACGCCGGGGCTCAACTCAGCCTTTCTGACAAGGAAACAATTCATGCACCATCCTCCGTAGACAGGATCATTGACAAAGCATCGTTGACCTCGCCATCAACTTGGATCTGGCCGGATCCAAGCAGTCGGTCCAGTTCCAGGGACTCAAGCAGGTTGGCTTGTTCCGCACCCGCCAGGAGCGCGATTGGATGAACGACTGCCTCGAGCCCTCGGCCCATCCACTTGACTGGCATTCGGGAGGGCACCGCCCTCAACGGACTGCTCGGAGAACATCGATGCAGCCGGCCGCTGGCTAGGCAGTCTCTGCTGCAGGCCGTTGAGGTGAGCGCAGTCACTGTCGACTGGAGTCTCGGCTCATTCCGCCTGTTCGGCGACGAAGTCGCGGTTCAGCAGCTCGCACACCACAAGGATCTGCTCGGCACGCGCTGGGGTGAACTGCAGCTGCTGCGCCAGAAGCCCCAGAAACTGTTGCTCCTGAGGAGCCACGATCCGATCGCAGTGGATCAGCTGGCAGGCCAGGGCGAAGGCCATTTCCTGCTGCTCCGGGCTGAGCAGCGGGGCCGCGCTGGCGATCAGCCCCTGCCACGACTCCGCCTGGAAGCGCTTGAGCAGACCCGAGATCAACAGACCGAAGGCGTAGGGCTCCATCTCCCGGTAGGCCGTACGCTCCATCAGCTGCTCACGGATCACCCGGGCTTCGTCCTTGCCGAAGGTCTGGTCGCAGCACACCGCCGCCAGGGGAATGGCGGCAAAGGCTTCAAGAGTGCTCATCGGGAGGCTCATGGCGGTGGCAGTGAACGCACCTCTTCAGGGTGGCGAAAGTTTTGGTGGGACTCGTTAAGGGTTGGTCAAGCTCTGGGCAATCCTGTTCGCCCCGTCATGAGGAGCAGCCTTCCTGCCAATGGACTTACGCCTGCACCAGAGCTTCTGAGTTCTGCTCAAATCAGATGTTGCAGCAGGGCTGATTCCAGTGCTCTGCGAGGCCCATCAGACGGCATTCCATCCCAGGCCATTCGCGGCCAGCGGGTCAGTGCGGCCTTTCCATTCGTTACTAACGTACAGTTTCATTCCGTTGCAGGCCGTTGCGGGCTTGTCCAGCGCTAAGCCGGAAAGCCGCCGGCCGACCAAGACCAGCCGAATTGAGCTCAGGGCTTCAGAGAACGACAGCGAACTGCTGGATAAGGCCGCCGCTGCCCTCGGTACCGACCGCAATTCCCTTCTGGTGGGCCAGGGCGCCTAGGAGTCCGTCGCGCACAACCCCACCGCCCGCTTCTCCACAGACGCCCTCAAATCTGCCCAGATCCCAGTGACAGCAATGGATCTGGGCGTGAGGAAGGGTCATGAGCAAGCCTAAGACCTTTCGTCCCTGGAACCCTGAGCAGACGCGCTGCCGCCCTCGCCGGTGGAGTGGCTGCCGGCGAACCATCTGGTGTCTTTCCTGCTCGACCAGGCCGCAGAGCTGGATCTCTCGGCGATCTATGCGGTCTACGAGGCGAGAGATCCGCGCGGGGTCAAGGCCTATGAGCCGAGGATGATGGTGGTGCTGTTTGCTCTACGCCTATTGCGTCGGCATCCCCTCCTCGCGCCGGATCGAGCGGGCCTGCTGGGAGGATGCCGCCTTTCGGGTGCTCACCGGCAACCAGCAGCCGGACCACAGCCGGATCAGTGATTTCCGCCTCGTTCATCTCGATGCCTTGGCGGGCCTGTTTGTGCAGGTGCTGAGGCTGTGCCAGAAGGCGGGCCTGCTGAGCCTGGGCAACGTGGCCCTCGACGGCACCAAGGTCAAGGCCAATGCCTCCAAACACAAGGCCATGAGCCATGAGCGGATGCTCAAAACCGAAACCCAGCTGGAAGCGGAGATTGCAGTGCTGCTGCGCAAGGCCGAGCTGATCGATGCCCAGGAAGACGTGCGCTACGGCAAGGGCAAGCGTGGCGATGAGCTGCCCAAGGAATTGGAGCGCCGCCTGTGGCGGAGGGGGTTGTCAACCGACACGCAGAAAGTCCTCACTGCCGACACGAAAAGGTCCTCACTTTTGGGGGGGGTGTTGCCGCTTGTTTCGGCCATGGTCTGGGGCGTTGGCTGGGGCTGTTG
>JBILGK010000078.1:0-6602 GCA_044351065.1 Cyanobium sp. | reverse complement strand
CCTTCTCCACAGCCATCGGCTCCAGAGATGGCGCCCCTCCACGCCGTTCGCTCGCTTTGCTGTCGTGCTCCACGGGGTGGACCAGTTTTCGTGTCGCCTCCGGACCAGTTTTCGCTGTCGCCTGACACCTGCTGATCGACCAGGGCGCCGGTGTTGTTACGCCAGAGCCGCACCACTCCGCGGCCGCAGGCCTGTCGGATGCGCTGCTGGATCTCGTGTTCGCTGGGGGAGGAGGCCATGCCTCCTGTTGCCGGGCCGCCTCAGGCGCCCGCATGTATTGGCAGTTCCTCCAATATGAGGGCAGTATTGGCTGAACTGGTCCCGCGGCTGATACCTCGATCGATGGCACTGCCGAACCTCTGGGGGCTCTACAACCTGCGCTCCTCCCCCTACTTCCAGGCCACCCTGCGCTCGGATACCGAGGCCACTCCCCTCAATCTCTTCGTGGGCCGAGAGCGAGAACGGCAACTGCTGCTCACCACCATCGGTAGCAGCCGCAGCTCGAGGCAGGCTGTTGCCGGCAGGCCCGGAATCGGTAAGACCACCCTGGTGCAGGCGGTGAAGGCCGACGCCCGAGAGGCGGGGTACTGGACCTCCTCCGAGATCATTTCCTTGGGCAGTGAAGGCGGCTCAGAAGACCTGCTGGGCCGGCTGCTCAATGGCGCCTATGACGCCGTGCTGGCCAGTTTCCCCGCCGCTTCCGGACCAGCGATTGAAGCCGCGCAGCAGCTGGTGCGCAGCTTTCGCCTGCGCGGCGGCGGCTTTTCGGCATCAGCGTTTGGATTTGGGGTTGGCGGCACCCAAACCGAAGGCATATCGACACCACCGAGTGCGCTCGTCCTTGATGGCCCACGGGTGCTGCGGGACCTGCTGGTCTACGCACAGGCGCAGGGGGCCCAGGGTCTGGTGCTGCACCTGAACAACCTTGAGAATCTCAGCGAGGCTGATGCCGACCGTGCCGCCGATCTGCTGCGCAGCGTCCGCGATCAGGCCCTGTTGCTGGATGGCCTGCACTTGATCGTGGTGGGCACGACCGACGCGGTGCGGACGGTGGTGCAAACCCACACCCAGATCCGTTCGGTGTTTAGCGATCCGCAGGTGCTCCAGCCTCTGGCGCTGGAGGACGTGCAGCTGCTGCTGACCAACCGCTACGCCGCTCTGCAGTTGAGCCCGGGGCAGCCCTGGCGCGCACCGGTGGATGACGCCGTGGTGGAGCGGCTCTATCAGCTCTTTCGCGGGGATCTGCGCGGAATGCTCAAGGCCCTCGAGGACGGCATGACGGCTTTGCTGGGGCTGACCAGTGCCGCAACCAGCGATGGGGCCGCGCCTGTCGGCATGGACGACCTGCTCTTGGTGCTGCGGCAGCGCAACCAGCAGGAGCTGAACGATCAGCTGGGGCCGACGGCCTGGGAACGTCTGCGGGCATGGGGCAACCGTGACCCGGAAGCCATTGAGATTCAGACAGGTCTCAAGACGCTCTGGGGCGTCAGCCAATCGGCGGTCTCCCAGACCCTGCAGCAACTCACCACCGCTGCCGCCGTGGAAGCCCTCCCCCGCAAGGGGCGTGATCCGATTCAGTACATGCTGACCGGAACGGCCCGGCTGGCCTTTTGACCGCGCACCATCACGGGCAGCGAGCACATCCATGCGCAGGTATTTGCTGAATGGCGAATACCTGGTGCGTATTTGGAGGGCTTTCACCCTCGCGAATACTTCATGCCTTGCCGCGTTGCCTGGCTGCCCACACATGCCTGGCCCAGCCGGGCTTGTAGCCGCGTTCCTGCTCCCGCTGCAGCAAGTCCTCGAAAGTGCGGCAGCCGGCTGCCGGGTGCGTGCGGCGTGGCCGGGCCTGCTGGAGCTGGGGGCGGTGCCGATCCGACCCGCTGATCTCGACCAGTTCACCCTCAAGCAGTTGGAGCCCACGGCGCTGCTCATCGCGTTCCTCGGCAAGAAACAGGTGGCCGCAGTCGGGGCAGACCTGTGCGGCACTGGGGCAGCTGCAGAAGCAGACCGGGCAGTCCTTGATCGGAATCGAGACGCCCTCCCGGCGGCGGCGGCCAGCCAGGTTCCACTCGCGCTCATCGGTAGGTAAACCGTGGCGATGGGCATTGCCGACGTGATCGAGGATCACCGCCTCCTGCTTCCCCGGTGCGGGACGCAGGGCCCGGCCGACCATCTGCAGGTAGAGCGACAAGGACGCAGTTGGGCGCATCAGGATCGCGCCGCCCACTGAGGGGATGTCGGTGCCCTCGGAAATGATCATGCAACTGGTGAGCACCTCCACCTCCCCGGTGCCGAGCCCGGCGATCAAGCGTTTGCGCTCCTCGGCTGACGTGCCGCCGCTCACTGACGCGGCCCTGATCCCCGCAGCGCGGAAGGCGCCAGCCATCTGCTCGGCGTGCTCGATCGTGCAGCAAAAGCAGATGGCCGTGCCGGGGTGCAGCCGGCGCAGGTAGTGCGACACCGCATCACCGATCGCGGCCCGGTCCCCGAAGGCGCGCGCCGCCTGCTCCAGGTCGTACTCGCAAATCCGCTGGTGGAGTTCGGGACCCTGCACCTTGCTGTTCCTGGCCCCTGGCCAGGAGAAGACCTTGGGTCTGGCCAGCCAGCCCTGCTCCACCAGCCAGGCCGCAGAGGGCCCCAGCACCAGGGCCTCGAAAAAGCCGCCGGCCTCTACGCCCAACCCTTTGCCATCGAGGCGTTCGGGCGTGGCGGTCTTGCCGATTAGATGCGCCTCTGGCCAGGTGTTGATGATCCGGCCCCAGACGTTGCCGGCTACCAGGTGATGGGCCTCGTCCTGAATGATCAGATCGGGCGCTGACAGCTGCGCCAGCCGCCGGGCAACGGTCTGCACCGAGCCCACGGCGACCTGTCTGCCCTGCAGCGTGTGGCCAGGGGCGATCACATCGGGCTCCATCCCCCAGGCCCGCACAGTGCCGGTGAGCTGCTCGATCAGCTCGGCCCGGTGGGCCAGGACCAGCACCTTCCTGCCCTTGCGGGCAGCGCCGCGGGCGATGGCGCCGATGGTCTGGCCCTTTCCCGCGCCGGTGGGCATGACGGCACAGACCCGGCGGTGGACCTTGAGGGCAGCACGGAGATCGGCCAGCAACTGTTGCTGGTAGTCACGCAGAACGATTGGCGCCACTGGCACAAGAGCGAGCGGGATAATTACTAGCCACTGGCTTCCTTTGGCTCAGCCTAACGAGCCCTGGCCAAAACTATTAGGCTGCAGATCACGAGCAATGACCCGATGCCCGACTACGCCCTGCCGGTGAGCGTCTCGATCACCCAGCAGCAACTTGCCTGGCTGGATGAGCGCAGGCGCCACGGCTCCCTCAGTCGCTCCGCCGCGCTGCGGCAGGTGCTGGATGCCGCCATGGAGCGCGAACTCCTGCTGGCCACGCCGGATCGGGCAGCACCTGATCACGCCGCGACCTCAACAGCGAGCAGGTGAGCCGGAACCCATGGCCTCTGATGCCATTGCTGCGGCCCGGGGCCGCTGGCCGGAGATCCTTGCCGCCTTGGCAGGACTGAAAAGCGAACAGCTCAGCAATCGCCATCAACCCTGTCCTCTCTGCGGCGGCACCGATCGTTACCGCTTTGACGACAAGGACGGCAGCGGTTCCTGGTTCTGCAACCAGTGCGGGGGCAAGGACCAGCGCGGTGGTGCCGGCTCCGGCATCGACCTGCTGCTGCGCCGGCAGGGCTGGAACTTTGTGGAGGCCGCCCGCCAGGTGGAGGCCTTCCTTGGCCTGGTGCCTGATCACCAGGACACCCGTGCCGATAGGGGCACCAGTCGAAATGGCAAGCCCTGGCGCCTGCCCGAGAAGCCCCCCACCGATGCGCCGCCGCCGCTGTTGAACCGCGGTGCCACCGCCCAATGGGCCTACCGAAATGGCTCGGGGGAAGTGCTGTTCTGGATCCAGCGGATTCGGCTGCGCAGCGGCGGCAAGGCCTTCCTGCATCGCGTCTGGCTGGACGGGGCCTGGCATCGACCCAGCCGCCGCGACACCTTTACCTGCGACTGGCCCACCCCAAGGCCGCTCTACGGACTGCCGGATCTGCTGCAACGCCCCGAGGCTCCGGTACTGGTAGTGGAAGGGGAGGGCACCGCCGCTGCCGCCGCCCGCCTGTTTCCGCAGCACGTGGTGCTGAGCTGGGCCAACGGCTCCAAGGCGATCGCCAAGGCGGACTGGACACCACTAGCCGGCCGCTCGGTGACGCTCTGGCCCGATGCCGATGCCGCCGGCCTGGAAGCCATGCAGAGCCTGGCCGCCCTGCTGCACCCGCTCGACTGCCAACTGCAATTGGTGGCCCTGCCGGCTGACCTGCAACAAGGCTGGGACCTGGCCGATGCCGACTGGACACCCCGCCAGGCCGCCCGACAGCTAGCGAAAGCAGCCCAGCCATGGAGCCCCGCTGACGCGGGTGCTGATGGCAGCGCTGATAGTGCTTCGCCACCGCCGGCCCCTGCCTTAGCTGCAGCTCCCAGCCCGGCAACACCTTTTCTCTGCCTCGGCTACGACGCCGACGCAAACTTCTACCAACCTGGCAGAACCGGACAGGTGATCCGCCTGCCCCGCGGCTGCCACACCGCCACCCACCTGGTGGCCCTGGCACCGCTGGAGTACTGGGAGAGCCTTTACCCCAGCCGGAGTGGAGTGAACTGGCCGGCAGCGGCTAGCGATCTACACAAGGGCTCCGCCGCGATGGGGATCTTTGCGGTGGAACGCATCCGCGGCCGCGGAGCCTGGTGGGATGAGGGCCGCACCGTGCTGCACCTCGGCGATCGCCTGATCACCCCCGACGGGGAACACCCCATCACCAAACCCTTTCGCTCGCGGCACATCTATCAACGCCTCAAGCGGCTGGAGGGGCCCTGCCGGGTTGAGCCTCTGACCGTGCAGGAAGCGGCAGTGATCGTGGGCATTGCCAACCGCTTCCGCTGGGAGGTGCCCGCCTCCGGCACCCTGCTGCTCGGCTGGGTGGTGCTGGCTCCGATCTGCGGAGCCCTGCGTTGGCGGCCCCACCTGTGGCTCACCGCCGGCGCTGGCTCGGGCAAGAGCCAGATCCTCGATCGCTTCGTGGCGCCATTGCTCGGCGACCTGAGCCTGGTGGTGGTGGGCGCCACCACAGAAGCCGGCCTGCGCCAGACCATCTGCTGCGACGCCGTGCCTGTGGTCTTCGATGAGGCGGAGAGCAACGAGAAGGGTGATCAGCAACGGATGCAGGCGATCTTGTCGCTGGCGCGGGTGGCCAGCAGCGAGAGCAGCGCCGAGATGCTCAAGGGTTCCCCCAGCGGTGATGTGAGCCGCTACCGGGTGCGCTCGATGTTCCTGATGTCATCGATTGCCACGGCCCTCAAGCAGGGCGCTGACAAAAGCCGCTTCGCGCAGCTGACCCTGCGCAGCCCAACCGAGATGGGCAAGGAGGAGCGGGAGGTGCATTGGCAGAGCCTCGATCGCGATCTCGAACGCCACATCACCCCGGAGCTGGCGCGGCGATTGATCGCCCGCACCGTGTCCCTGATCCCGGTGATTCGCCAGTCGGTCGTTGTCTTCTCCGCTGCGGCAGCACGGCACTTCGACTCTCAGCGCCTCGGCGATCAGTACGGGACCTTGATGGCCGGTGCCTGGTCGCTGCTCAGTGATGCGGTGCCCACCCAGGAGGAGGCGGAGCACTGCATCGCCTGCCACGACTGGGAGAGCTACAGCCAGAGCACCGAAGTTCCGGATGAGGCCCGCTGCATTCAGACGATCCTGCAGCGCCAGGTGCGGGTGGAGACCGACGACAAACCCGTCACCCGCACGATCGGCGAGCTGGTGGAGCTGGCGGCATGCCACAGCAGCTGCATCGACGTGAGCCCGGGCTTGGCAGCCCAGACCCTCGGCCGCCATGGCCTGCGGGTGGATCAGGACCGGCTGCTGGTGAGCAACACCGCCAAGGCGATTGAGCAGTTTCTTGCTGATACCGCCTGGCAGAACAGTTGGCCGGTGGTGCTGCTGCGCCTGGCCGGTGCGCAACGGGCCGGACCGGTGCGCTTCTGTGGCGCCGGCATGGTCAGCCGTGCGGTCGCCATTCCCCTGGGCGAGCTGTAACGAGCAGCCGTCACAAACGGGCCAGACATAACAGCAACGGTAACGCCCAAATCACCTGCCATGCAATTGATTTGGGCCGCTGTAACGATGTAACGCTCCAGGGATCCGATAGAGCCCCCTATGAATTCAACGGCACATGCACACCCTCCGAATCAGCCCCTGCTGCTTGCTAAAGCCTCTATCTCTGAAAAAGGGTTACAGCGTTACAGCCACCCCTAGAAGCTCCTGCTGGCAAGCCCTCTCGGCTGTGACGCGCATCGTCACGCCGCGTCACACCTGAAACAGTCATGGTCACCACCACCTCCACCTGGCTTGATCCCATCCCCGGCCTCTGGCGGGATGAGGAGGCCCATCGCTACTGGCTGGGCGATCACCTGTGAGGTGGGTGCCTTTTACTGGACAGTTCCAGCCCCTGACATCGTTAACCTCGGGCGGGAGGAACAGGGATCGGTCTCACTATAGACCTCATGGGGAGTTCTGCCTCCCAGGGAGCTGTGGGGTCTT
>JBILGK010000077.1:0-6703 GCA_044351065.1 Cyanobium sp. | reverse complement strand
CATCCTGCTCAACGAAGGCCTGCGCGCCTGGATGGCTCCCGCCGACCAGCCGCACGAAAACTTCGTCTTCCCTGAAGAGGTTCTGCCCCGTGGAAACGCTCTTTGATCTTCGTGATTAAGAGTTGTAATTCTGGCGCCCACTAGGGCGCCTTTTTTATTGGCTGTAGATATCTTTTGCTGAAATGCTGGCGAGCCATTGGCCGGGTTATTCTTCGTGGTGGCTTTCTGTTTGTACGGAACTGCCCTCTCTTTGCGTCACGCTTGGTTTCAGACTTCTGCTTGGGACCTTGCCATCTTTGATCAGGCCGTCACCCTCATCGGTCAGGGATTGCCGGCTCAGAGCAGCCTTCTCGGTTATCACATCCTGGCGGATCATGGTGCGTTTGTTTTGGTGCCACTCGGTTGGGCCTCGCGTCTGATCCCTTCCCCGGCCCTGCTGTTTCTGCTTCAGTCAGCGGCCTTGGCGAGCGCCGTGTTTCCCCTGTCGGCGCTGGCCCAGTTTCGATCCCTTTCCAAGAGAGCGAAAGCTGCCAGCTTGACAATGCTGCTGCTGAATCCGATTGTCTTTAACACCGCTATTTTCGACTTTCATCCCGAAACGCTGGCTTTCCCCCTGGTGATGCAGGCCCTGTGGTGGTTGGAGCGGAGGGCGGCAGGCGATGAGCGCAGGGTTTTCGCCGTGCTCGTGCTGGCATTGACCTGCAAGGTTGGGCTTGCCCTGCTTGTGCTCGGCCTGGGAGTTTGCCTCTTCGCCAGCGGGCGGCGCAGGATCGCGTCCGCTCTGATGGCTCTCTCTGTGATTTGGTTCGCAGGGGTGAGCAGCTGGGTCATCCCTGCACTGGGCGGCAATCGGGCTGGCCTGCTGCGCCATGCGGGCAAGTTTGGCCTTGCCGGGGCTGATCTGGCGGCCGATGGCCTCGCTTGGTTTGGCGCGCTGCGTCCGTTGCTCGCCCAGCTGCTCTCCTGGGCAACGGCGGAATATCTGTTGCTTCTGCTGTTGCCTGTGCTTTATGTTCTTTTTCGCGTAAATAGGCGGAGGTTTTTCTCTGCTCTTCTCCCCTTTTCCCCCTTGCTGGTTGTGAATATGTTTGCCGCCCGCCCTGCCATGAAGGATCTCGTTCATCATTATTCGCTATTTCTTGTTCCTTTCCTGGCTGCTGCGGTCCAGCAGACGCTCATGCCTGTCCCTGCCGGCCTCGGCTCCTATCCTCGTTGGCTGCAGGGCAGGGTTGCTGGCCTTGTGATTGGCTGGACTCTTCTGATGTTCCTGGCGTTGTCACGCATCGGCTTCTTCTTTGGTCCTTTCCAGTCGCATTTTGGTCACCTCCATGCGATGCGGGATGCTGTGGCTATGGTCCGGGCCGATAGTGCGCTGTTGGTGAGCAACAATTTTGCTCCCCATCTCTCGCATCGTCAAAAGTTGTTCATCCTGGGCTCTGCAGAGTTGGAGCGACTCGATCAATTCGATCAGATCTTGATTGATCATCGTCATCCAGGCTTTCGAGAATCGCCCTCGCTTCAGCGCAAGCTCAAACGTGCCCTGGCGCGCCTGCCAAGCCTGCGCCTGGTCTTCGATTCTCATGGGATCAAGCTTTTTCAGAAGCAGTGATTGAACGGCTGAGTGGCTCTGCATCCGCTTTGCGAAGACCAGGTGCCCCCCCCCCTCCCGCCACCGCCCGCAGGCCAGCCCTTTGCCCTTATGCCTCCGGCTTGATGGCTTGGCAAAGCCAGCGATTCCAGCCCTGCGCGATCGATTGTTCCAGCTTGCAGCGAGCGCCTGCTTTGGGCAGCTGCTGATTGGCGCGTGTCAGCAGTCGGAATTGCTGCGGTGGCCAGCGCTTCCCCCTTTCGTCCAACGGGGGGGCTGGGGAATCCAGATACCAGTTCAGGCTGGGTCGCCGGGTCTGGTCGTCGCCCTCGAGGAGACGGATGGGCGGCTCACCGGGCCGTTGCTTCGCCAGATCCAGGGCAGGGCCGATCGAGGGTTGTTCGGACAACTCCCAGTTCCAGAGGGGGCTGGCAAACAGGAGCGCCAGGGACAGGTACCAGCCGAAGACCACAATGCGAATCGCCAGGCCCGGGGGGCGAAGCGGATCCGGTCGCGCCAACCACCATCCTCCCCAAAGCAGACCGCCCGCCGCCGGCAGCACCACCATCAGCCCGTTGGGCGGCAAGGCAGATTGCGGCATCAGCAGGCACAGGGAGACCAAGCCCAGCAGCAGGGCTCCCAACCCCGCCCAGAGTCCCCCGAGCCGGATGGCAAGCCGTTCAGCCCTGTCCCTTGACGCCAGATCCACCAAAACCGGGCCACAGGCCAGGGCGAAGGGGGGCCAGAGCACGAGGCTGTACCAAGGCAACTGGGTGCGCAGAGGGAAGACCATCAGGGCCGCCACCACCCCAAGCGCCAGGGTCCATCGCCCGGCCCGCCCCCGCCGCTCGCGCCAAGCCCTTGCCAGGCCGAAGGGGAGCAGGGGCAACCAGGGCCACCCTCCGACGAGAACCTGTGTCAGCGGCTGGAGGGGGCCGCCCGCATTGTCATTGACAGCCCGCACGAGCCGTGCAGCCCCCTGAGGACCCCACATCACCAAAGCCCGGGGGCCGCGCGCCGCCAGATGCCAGCCATGCCAGGCCAGACCCGGCACCAATCCGAGCAGTAGGCCCGCCAGCAACCAGAACCAGGTCTGGCTTCGCAGGTCTCGATCGAGAGCGCGCAGGGTGAGCGCCGCTGCCAGCACAGGAATGGCCACAGGGGCCTTGAGCAGCAACAGCACGCTGCCGCCCAGCCCGGCCAGCAGCCCTCCTGCGAAGGCCCGGCTTGTCGAGCCCTCCGCGGTGAGGGTCCCGAGCCAGACCAGAGCCATCGCGCTGAGCTGGGTCCCGTCCAACATGGCCAGGCGACCGTGCCGGGCCAGGGGGAGCAAGGTGAGGGTGATCACAGCCGTGGCGAGTGCGACATCACGGCGGCCCGGCCGCAAGCGCCACTGCACCAGGCCCAGAAGGGGGACCAAGAGGCTGGAACCAAGGGCGGGAACCAGCCGCACCACCCAATCCGGCGGCAAGCTCCCGGCCCCGCTGCCGCTGACCACCTCCCAGATCCGGAAGGCGGCCGCGATGCCCAGGTGCAGGCCAGGCGGCTTGTTCACATACGGCTCGCCCAGATAGGTGGGCAGGAGTTCCTCCAGCCACGGGCTTCGGCTCATCTCCAGGGAGACCCGCGCAACCGTCGCCTCGTCCCAGTCCCGCAGCGGCACGTTGCCCAGCCCGATGAAAGCCAAAATCAGGGCGGCCAGCCAGAGCACCAGCAGCCAGGGGAAGGGATCCGGCAGGCCGGTGCGCAGGCGGAGCATTGGAGGATCAATTGAGTCGATCCTACGTTCTGTCAGGGATTGTCTTCAGGGACCTGTCTCGCACCCCCTCGACATCAGGCTGTGACGCGTCGCGCCAGCCACCCGGTGGGATCGCCAGTGGCATCGTCTCTTCGGCTTCGCGACTGTTGGCGCGGCCTCGTTACGATCAGGGGGTTCTGTCAGCAGTCACGTGGGGCCCAGCCCCGCATGCGTGGCCGGCTGATCTTCACCCCACAGGAGGAGGTGCCCATGAGTCCCAGTTGTTTCAGCAAGGGTCTGCTGATCGCGGAGAACGCCGCCTGATTACGGCGCCACAACCCTGATCAATCGGTTCCGCGCCAGAGCGGACCCGGCGAGAGCCCCCGGCGCCCCTCTGTTTCGCAGATTGGCTCCGGGGGCATCGTTTTGAAAGCGCCCCCCACGACCGAAATCCCCTGCGGCGGGGCCGTGCTTTTGCCTCTTCGCTGGTGCTTGCCAGGCTGCGTGGCAGTCCGACCTCGCTCCCCTTCCCCGCTTTACTTGGACCGGCGTTGGACGGGAGCGGATCCGCGGCATCAACCCCCGGAAAAAGACCTTGGATCACAACATTCGTTGCGATCCTTATCCACCCCGGTTTCATCGTCTTTGGCTTGTTGTTCGGACGGTTCGGTGGGAGTTGGCTGCCATCCATCAATGCTCCCGCTTCGCACCTCAGGCGCTATTTCCTGCCGGCGGCATTGTTTTCTACTTAAACGATCAGGGGGCGATGGAAATTTTGGCAGTCGCGGGTCTTTCCCTGCACGCTTTGGTCTTGGCCCGCCATAGGCATTCGGGCCGTTTCACGGCTTGCGATCAATCTCCTGCTTCAACAAGGTGACGGCGGCCGGCAGACTGTTCGGCAGGCTTCCCACCCGGGTCAGGTCCCCGGCCAGCAGTCCACTGAGGTCCACAAGCCCGCGGATCACCGGATCCGATCTCATCCCGGCGGGCAGCTCCTCCAGCACGGCCCTGGCCCGTCGGGGCTGCCAATGGGCCAGGAGCACCGTGGCCCGGTACGTGGCGGGCCACGGGCTGATCGGTCCCAGCTGTTGCAGGCGTCCGTACCAGCGTTGCGCTTCCTCCGGGCGGTTCTGCAAGGTCGCCAGCAGGGCCAGGTTCCACAGGGCATCCCGATCCTCGGGATGGGCCTGGAGCCGCTGTCTGGCCCAGGCCCCCACCCGCTGCTGGTACAGCAAATGACTGTCGAGCTGGTGTTGGAGGCCCAGGGATCCGAACAGCGGGGCCAGGCCGCCTGGTCCTTGGGCCATCTGCGGAGCCAGGCGCCGGAACTCGCGATCGAAGGGGCGAGCTGGGGGGGCATCGGGTCGGCGATGCCACAACTCCAGATCGGTTCCCTTCGTCCCGCTCCAGCGGCGCACCTGTTCGAAGCGGCTGTCCTCGCGCGCCGCCCGACTGAGTTCGCGGGCGCTTTTGCGGGAGCTGCCCTGATCCCCGGAGGCGAGCAACAGCCATTCCGCTTCGGCCAGCACAGCCTCCTGCTGGCCGGATCGTCGCCCCACCTGGCGGGCCTGGATCTGCCCCCCCGCCAGACGCCCGTAGAGCGTGGCGGTGTGCTCGTTCAGATCGGGCCGGCTGGCCATCAAAAGCACGGTGATAGGCTGTTTGCCCACCCTGCCGCGCAGCTCTGCCATCGCTTCGGGAACCGGCAACTGCGCCATCCTCTCGATGGCGCCCGCCCGTTGCACCCCGGTGGTGAGGGCGGTGCTGACCAGGCCCGTCGCCAGCGCGAGGCGCGCCGCGGCACTCCCCCAGCGGCGCTGGATCGCGCCGCCGATCTGCCACCACCCCCGAGCCAGGAGCAGCACGAGCAGGGGGAGTACCGGCGTGATGTAGCGGGGGTCTTTGTTGGGGCTCAGGGTTGTGGCCATCCAGCCGGCCAGGCTGCAGCCGATCAGCCAGCCCCAGTCAGGTGGCAGGCTGCGCAGCAGGGCAAGGGGGCGCCAGACCCGCCGCCGGCGCAGCCAGGCCGCAGCGCCGACGAGCCCCGCGAGCAAGGGGACCGGCCCCAGTTGCTCAGGCCAAAGCCGGGGATACCAGACCAGGGAGGCAAAACTCAGGGAATCGGGATCCCCTTCCGCCGCCGCCGACTCCACCACCGCCCGCGTCGTGCCCCCCAGGGTGAAGATCCAGTTATGGCGCAACCACGGCAGGATCAGCGCCAGCACCACGGCCAGGCAGAGCATGACCTGCGGGCGCCGCTTCCGGACCCCCATTCCCTGGATCGCCGCCCAGAGGGAGGGCAGGGCCACAACCAGCAGGGCGCTCTGTTTCACGAGGATCGCCAGGGTTACCGCCAGGGCCGCCGCCAGGGCCTGGCCCCACCGTCCTCCCGCTGGCGCCGGGGCCTGCCAGCAGCTCAGTCGCCACAGAGCCAGGATGCTGGTGGCGGTCAGGGGCATATCCAGGGTGTAGTCCACCCGCAGCTCCGCCAGAGCGGGCAACCCCGCCGTGAGGGCGGCGGCCAGCAGGCCGAAGCCCGGTCCTTTGAGCTGTCGACCCCAGAGGGCCACTACGAGCAGCAGCAGACCATGCCAGAGCGCCAAAGCCCAACTGGCGGCGTCTGGCTCCTGGCCCGCCGCCGCCATGACCCAGCCGTTCACCAGCGACGCCAGCGGCGGGATCTTCGGCGAGAGATCCAGCAGGCCCTGCCATCCCTGCCATCCCCCCCCCGGGAGAAGGCCCAACGCCCGACCGTGGTCGACGGCGCTGTTGAGATAGTCGGCCTGATCCCAGGCGGGCAGGCGTTGATCGAGAGCCAGCCAGATCCGATCAGCTGCCGTGGCCAAGAGCCAAAGGGCCCCCAAAGCCAGCCACCAGGGCCGGGCGTCCGCCCGCTGGGAAGGGGATCCGGACCGGGCCAAGGGATCGGGGGGGCGGGGGACGGGGGGGATGCTCAGGGAGCGCCGAGAAGGCAGCGGGTAGTTTGGCCCAGCGGAGGCGGCTGGCCTGTCACGCTTCTGTCACACGGAGCATCCAGCACCTGAGTCGATCTCGCTATACAAGCGATGGCGCATTGCGCCTTTCTGTGTGAGGACCCATGAAACTCTTCCAGCAACTGCTGGTGGCTCCCGCGGCGATCGGCCTCCTTGCGCCGATCGCTGCGAGCGCCTCCGAGCTCAATCTGACCGATGTCAAGGCCTACGCCACCAGTGGCAGCGCCGATCAGGTCACCAGCATCAACCAGTTCTCTGATGTTCGCCCCACCGACTGGGCGTTCCAGGCGCTCAGCAACCTGATCGAGCGCTACGGCTGCGTGGCCGGTTATCCCGATGGCACCTACCGCGGCGCCAAGGCGATGACCCGCTACGAAGCGGCCG
>JBILGK010000048.1:0-20837 GCA_044351065.1 Cyanobium sp. | reverse complement strand
GGATGGCGCTGTTGCGATCGCCGCCGTCGTTGATCACCACATAGATGCCGCGGCCTTCCCGCTGCCAGCGCTCGGCCTGCCGCAGATCAAACCGCCCCTTGCGGGCGCCGATGGCCGCCCGGCGCGGATCGCGGCGGTGGGGGAAGGCCCGCAGGCGGGTGGTGGCCGGGTCCTTGCCCAGCAGCTCCAGAAAGCGACGGGCCGTCTCCCCGTCGAGGGTGCAGGTGGTGGAGGTGGGTTCCATCTCAGGCCTCTGCGGTGATGGATGGGGATGGGCACGGCAGCTCCAGCTGGGTGCGGGTGGGAACTCCCCGACCCCGCTCGCTTGTGGCGGTTGGGCTGGCGTTGCTCCCCTCCTGCTGGATCAGCTCATCGAGCACCAGCCGCAGGGCGGCGGAACGGGAGAGGAGGCCGCGTTGGCGGCGGCCATCGAGCCACGCCAGCTGGCGCGGCGTGAGCTGGACGGAGATCGGCGGTGCCAGGGATGCCATGAGACTTAGAAGGCTGAGGTCAAGCTATACCCGCCGATCGCCTCGGTTAGTGCTGAGTCCGCAGGCCTATGGGCGCCGCTCCGCTTGGGCGTTTCCGGGGCGCTCTTGCCGCTGACTACGCTCCAGCACTGGGAAACACCGCCCCAGTGCGATCAACCCCTGGCGACCCTGCGGCGGAGCCATGCCCCGGCTTCCCTGGCTCCCTCAGAACCCCATGGCTTGTGTCGCCATGCCCGTCTTAGAATCCGACCATAGAAGCCGGAGCCTGCATGGCAGACAGCTACCAGACCTACAAGGAGTCCCACGCTGCGGCGCGGGAGGCCTTTGGCCGCATGTTGCGCCTCTGGCGCGAGCGCAACGGCTGGACCCAGTACACCGTCGAGCGCTGGGGCAAAGAAGCCGGCTTTGCCACCGTCTCCAGCGGCAACGTCTCGATGGTGGAGCAGGGCAAGGCGGGCGATCTGCGCGCCCAGGCCTACTTCCAGCTCGCCGATGTGAATCGCCGCCTGGCCGATCGCGACTGGGGAGCTCTGCACAGCCCCGAGCTGCGCCAGGCCCTCGATGGCGCCGAACCGATCCGCGGCGATGACGGGGAGATCTGGGGCGCGGAGCAGTACTGGTGCTGCTACGTGGGCCTGCTGCCCGTCCCGGAGGCCTACCGCCAGCGGCCACCGGAACCCGCCCCCGGCCTTGATGCCAGCAAAGCGGCAGAACTCTCCGCCCGCTGGCGCCAGCAGGTGAGCACCGAGGCCAGCCGCCGCGGCCTCGATCCGATCGAAACCCTGCAGGGTGCCGCCCGTCAGGCACCAGCGGCCGAGCGCAAAAGCCTGCGGGCCGTGCTCGCCGGCTTCCGCGACTACCGCCCCGAGGAGCTGACCCCCCTCTGGCAGCAGGGCTGGCTGCCGGAGCGCTGGATCGAGGCCTGGCGCGCTTCCCTGCCCGAGGCGGGCGAGGAAGCCCCAGCCACGCCAAACCCGCAGGCGGGGTTGAGCGCGGCTGGGAAAGCCTGAGGGTGCTGGCGCGAGAACCGGGCGCGGGCGATCGCCTGCGCTGGAATGCGGCAAACTCCTGAAAGGCTGAGCGGCAACGCTCTGCGGACCTGCAGCCCTTCTTTCTGAGCCTATTGCTTGGCCTCAGAACCCTGAGCCTCTAAGATTCGGATCAAGCAAGCGTCCGGCTCGGCCATGGCTCCGGGTTTCCTCTCTCCTCTGCCCCACCCCCGCCCTGGCGGGCGCGGCAGGGCGGGGTGGTTTCTCCAGAAGCCTGGTGCGGCCGGCTCTTGCCCTGGAGAGAGAGCGAGTCGGGTGAGCGGGGCGCCCCCAGGGGCCGCCTTTTTTTCAGCGACCCCGCTCAGCCCCTCAAGGCTGAGGGTGCTGGATCCTCGCTGATCGCCCTGGCCGCGCCCCTCTCCCTTCCCCAGCTCCAACCGTTCCCGGGCCTGCTGGCCCCCCTGGAGATCCCTCGATGAACCCCAACCCCACCGGCCACCACGAGGCCAAGGCCCGTCGCCGCCACCGCAGCTATGGCGAGCGGCCCACCATCAGCCAGGAGCGCTACTACCTGCAGGTGATGGTCTACGACGACTGCTACCGCAAGCTGCAGGCGCTGATGGAGCGCCACAACCTCTCCGCCAGCGGCGCCGCCCACCACCTGATGCGCCTCGGCGCCGGCCTGGCCCCCTTGCCGCCCCTGGATCAGCAGGCCCCCGCTCTTAGCCAGGAGCAGGCCCCATGAGATCGATCCCTCCCTCCCCTCCTTCCCGCAGGCCCGCCCTGCCCGCCTTCCTCGGCGGCGGCAGGCCACCAGGGCATGCCCTGGTCTGCGTCCGCAGCCTGCGGGGGCTGCACCGCCTGCTGTTGCTCTCGCTGGTGGGGCAGCTGGTGATCGTGGGCCTGCTGCTCGCGGCCGGCAGGTTGCCCATGCCGTTGTTCCCTTGCGGGGTGGTGCCATGAGCGGCAGCACCCCAGAAGCCACCCGAGCCCCCGCCACCGATCGGCGCCTGTTGCGCCTGCCGGAGGTGCGCCAGAAGGTGGGCCTCTCCCGATCAGCCATCTACAAGCTGATCGCCGAGGGCCAGTTCCCCCGACAGATCCCCATCGGCCCCAGGACCGTCGCCTGGTACCAGGAGGATCTGGAGCGCTGGATCGAGGAGCGCCTCAACCCACCTGATCCAGCAGATCCGCCCAGCGCTGCATCATCGCCAGCCGCTGCGGCCAGTACTCGGCCCGGTTGTAGGCGGCGATGACCTTGTTCTTTTCGATGTGGGCCAGCTGGCGATCGACGATGCGCAACTCGATCCCCAGCTGCTCCTGCACGTTGGTCATCGCCAGAGCGCGGAAGCCATGGCCGCACATGCGGCCGTCAAAGCCCATGCGCTTGAGCGCCATGTTCACGGTGTTGTTGCTGATGTGGCCGGAGCCGGTGCGCAGGCTCTTGAACACATAGCCCTTGGGCCCCGTGATGTCCCACTGATTCTCGAAGATCCCCACTGCCTGGCGGGAGAGGGGCACCAGATGTTCCCGCCGGCTGCCCCGCCGGCCCTTCATCCGCTCCGCCGGCACCGTCCACAGCGACTCCGCCAGCTCGATCTCCCCCCATTGCGCCGCGATCAGCTCCGAGGTGCGCACAAAGGTGAGCGCCAGCAGCCACATCGCATGCAGGGTGCTGGCGTCGGCTTTGATCGTGTTGGCCCGCATCGCCCCGAGCAGCTCCGGTAGCTCACCCCAGCTGATGCAGGGGAAATGGCTGGTGATCTGCTTGACCGGGGCGTGCCGCTTGAGGGCATGGGCCGGGTTCTGGAGGCAGTGCCCCAGGGCTACGGCGTAGTCCATCACCAGGCTGATCACCCCCAGGGTGCGCTTGGCGGTCTCATTCGAGCCCCTTTGCTCGATTGCCCGCAGCACCGCCAGGCAGTCCTGGGTGGTGATCGCTTCAATCGGCAGGCCGCCCAGGGCCGGCAGGATGTCACGTTCCAACTTCTTGGCCACGTCTCCACTGTGGCGGCCGCTCCAGGTGCCCGCCGTCTTGGTGCTGTGCCAGTCCTGCGCCACCTGCGCAAAGGTGAGACCGGTCTGTTGGCTCCACTGCTCAGATCGCGCTGCTTTCTTGGCCTGGCAGGGATCAATCCCCTGCTCCTGCAACAGCAATCTCTGCTCATCTCGCTTTTGGCGAGCCGCCTTGAGCGAGAGCCTCGGGTAGGGGCCCAGCCGCAGGTCTTGCCGCCGCCCGTCCTTGGTGGGCGGGAAGCGATGGCGCCACATCCAGTACTTCCTACCCGCCGGATCCACTTCGAGCAGCAGCCCGCCACCGTCACTCACCCGGTACCGCCGAGATCGCGGTCCCAGAGCCCGTATCTCCTTGTCGGTTAGAGCCAAAGCGGCAATACACCACCACCACCGACAGTACACCACCATTTACACCACCACTTTTCGTGGCTTCCGACGGCCGCCCTCGGATCTCCCTGGACACGGGATTCGGCTCGCAGCCCAGTCACTCCAAGGGCTTAGGAGACGCAGAGGGACGACCCGGGACGTGCCGGGACGGCCTCAAAAAGGCCCAAGAACGGAGAGGGTGGGATTCGAACCCACGGAAGGTTTCCCTTCAAACGATTTCGAGTCGTTCGCTTTCGACCACTCAGCCACCTCTCCAAGGCCCGATGGACCGTCGCCACTCTAGGGAGCGGCCGCGCCCCCCTTAGCGGCTGCCCTCATCCCTCCACCAGGAAGCCGCTGGCCCCGCTGGCCCGCCAGCCCGGCGGCAGGGGCCGGGAGCGCGACGGCTCTCCGCTGAGCCACACCAGGCCCGGCGCCCCGCGGTCGGCGGCCAGGGAGCGACGTTCGCCGAAGCGGGGGTTGAAGCCCAGCCAGAGGCCGTCCAGCGGTGCGGCGCCCCCGGCTCCGGCCCGATCCCGCCAGGCCCACAACGCCTGCCGATCGGGCAGCAGCTGCCAATGGCGAGCCCCGAAGCGCAGGCTGAGGGCGTGGCTGTCCATCGACAGGGCGGTCACCGTCAGGCCGGGGCTGGCGAGGCTCTGGCCAGCCGCCAGCGGCGCCGCCGCCTCGCCGTAGGCCAGCACGGTGCCCCCCTGCCGCCGCCAGCAGGCTGGATCGGTGGGGGCCACCGGATCGAGCAGCAACAGCCAGTCGAAGCGGGAGATCCCCAAACCCGTCGCCAGCCGACCGCTCTGGCGGCAACTGAGCGGATCGGCGCGGCTGGCGATGAGGACGGCACGGCCGGCGTGGCGGGCGATCAGCCAGTCGCGCCCGCCGCCGGAGCCGCCCTGGTGCACCAGCAGCAGCCGGTCGGCCCGGAGAGCGTGGAGCTGGGCCACCGTCACCCCCACCAGCAACAGCAGCCCGATCCGGCGCCATCGCCCCGCCAGCCGCGGCACCACCAAGGCGAGCAGGGCCAAGGAGAGAAGCAGCACCAGCAGGGGCTGGGGCCGGCCGATCTGCCACTGGGCCAAGGGCAGGGCAGCGAAGCTGCGGGCAATCGCCACCAGCAGAGCGGTGAGCATCTGCAGCGGCCAGAGCAGCGGCCCCGCCAGTGGCGGCAGCAGCAGCGCCGGGACGGTCAGCCCCATCGCCCCCAGGGTGAGGGGCGTGAGCAGCGGCGCGGCGGCCACATTCGCCGGAATGGCATACAGCGGCAGCACCCCGAAATGGGCCAGCTGCAGGGGCAGGGTCCAGAGGGTGGCCGCCAGGGGCACCGCCAGCGCAGGGGCGCTCCAGTCGGGCTGCAGCAGAGCTGGCAGCCGCGGCCGCAGCCAGATTTCGATCGGCTCCGCCGACACCAACAGCCCGGCGGTGGCCGCCACGCTCAGCTGGAAACCCACATCCGTCAGCCAGTCGGGCCGCAGGGCCACCATCAGCGCCGCGCCAAGCAGCAACACCGCCAGATGGCGGGCCCGGCGCCCCGCCTCCAGGGCCAGCCAGGCAACGCCCCCCATCAACACCGCCCGCACCACCGAGGGCTGCGGACCAGCCAGCAACAGAAACAGCACCATCGCGCCACCCCCCAGTGCCAGCCGCGGCCCACTCCCCAGACCGCCAGCCAGCTGGCGCACCGCCCCGAGCAGCACCGTGAGGTGAAAGCCGGAAGCCGCCAGGGCATGGGAGAGGCCGGAGGCGCGGAAGGCTTCGCGCAGCTCCGCCGGCAACGGCACCACGGCGCTGCCGAGCACGAGGGCCGCCAGGATGCCGCCCCGCTCCGCTCCGGCCGCCGCCACGAATCGCCCGGCGATGGCGCGGCGCAGATCGGCGATCGGCGTGGAGGGCCGGGCCCGCACCGCCAGGCTCTCCACCTGCAGCTGCCGGGTCACCCCCAGGCGCGCCAGGCGCTCAGCAGGGCCGGCCAGCAGGGGATGGGGGGCCGGACGCAGCGGTCGCCAGCCACCCCGCACCTGCAGCCGCCAGCCCTGGCGCAGCGCCGGGCAAACGGGGAAGAAGAGCTCCAACCGCCCGGCGGCGGGGCTCTCCGCCAGGGCGCGGCAGGGCCCCATGGGGGCCGGGGGCTCCGTGAGCAGCCGGGGCTCCTCGAGCAGCCGCACAACCAGCCGCGCCTCCATCTCCTCCGCGGCGCTGGGGTCTGCCGCCGCAGCGGGGGAGGCTCCTGGCGCTAGCAGCAGGAGCAACAGAAGCAGCGCCAGCAGGCGGAACAGGGCATCGGATCAGGGCAGCAGCAGCATTCCCGAGCACGGACGGGGGCCGCGTGCCTCAGAGGCTGGGGATCCGGAGCAGCAGGTCGCAGAGATCCTTCCCCGGCAGTGGCTGGCCGAGGAGCGGCGCCACCAGGGCCGCCACCGCATGCAGGCGACAGGGCCAAATCGCCCGCTCCGACAGCCGGCCGGCCTGGTATCCCAAAGCCGCCACCAGCAGCAGCGCCAGGGCCCGCCTCATTCGCCGGCGACGGTCGCGGCGAAGCCCGCAGCAGCGGCGGGGACCTCCTTCAACAGCGGAAAGCCCAGGGAGCTTCGCTCTGCCAGCCAGGCCTCCGCCACCTGGCGGGCGAGATGGCGGATGCGGGCGATGGTGGCGGTGCGCTCGGTCACGGAGATCACCCCGCGCGCTTCCAGCAGGTTGAAGGTGTGGCTGCACTTGAGCACGAAATCCAGCGCCGGTGCGGGCAGTTGGCGGGCCACCAGATCGCTGGCTTCCGCCTCGTAGAGCGCAAAAAGCTGTTTGAGGCGATCCGGATTGGACGCCTCAAAGTTGTAGGTGCATTGGCCTTTTTCGAACGGCAGCCAGATGTCGCCGTAGCTGTGGGTGGCGTTCCAGCGCAGATCCCACAGGCTCTCCACGTCCTGCAGATACATCGCCAGGCGTTCCAGGCCGTAGGTGATCTCGATCGACACCGGCCGGCAATCGAGGCCGCCGCACTGCTGAAAGTAGGTGAACTGGGTGACCTCCATGCCATCCAGCCACACCTCCCAACCCACCCCCCAGGCGCCGAGGGTGGGGGATTCCCAGTTGTCCTCCACGAAGCGGATGTCGTGTTCGGCCTGGCGGATGCCGAGGGCCTCGAGCGACGCGAGATAGATCTCCTGGATGCCATCGGGCGACGGCTTGATCAGCACCTGGTATTGGAAGTAATGCTGGGCCCGGTTGGGATTGTCCCCGTAGCGACCGTCGGTGGGCCGCCGGCAGGGTTCGGGGTATGCCACAGCCCAGGGTTCCGGCCCGATCGCCCGCAGCACCGTGTGGGGGCTCATCGTGCCGGCGCCCTTCTCGGTGTCGTAGGGCTGGAGGATCAGACAACCCTGCTCCGCCCAGAAGCGGTTGAGGGTGCTCAGGATGTCCTGGAAGTGCACGGGCAGCCCCCCTGCGGATCGATCATCGTGCCATGCGGGCAAGGGCAGATCTGGTCTCAGCGCTTGGGAACGCGCAGCTTCTGGCCGGCAAAGATCAGGTCTGGATCTTCGATCACCTCCCGGTTGGCGGCGAAGATCTCGGTGTAGCGGGCGCCGCTGCCCAGCACCCGTTCCGCAATGCCCCAGAGGCTGTCGCCCTCCTGCACGAGCAGAAAGGTGGACTCCTCCTCGCGGCGGGGGCAGGAGACGGCTCCCGCCTCCACCATGCCAACCCCCTCGACGTTTCCCAGCATCAGGACGGCCTTTTCGAAGGCGGCCTGATCCTCTGCCTTGCCGGAGATGGTGGCGATTTCACCTTCGAGGCTTATGGCAAGCTCGCTCAGGCCGGGGTTATTTCTTTCGAGATACCGTTTGAGTTTTTCCGATGCTTGGGCCGGATTTTCTGCCCTGTGAAAAACTTTCTTGCCGATGTTGGCAGAGAAATGGAACAGGGGTACTCCCATGGGCGCAAGGCTTCCGGAGATTCGCCAGCATGCTGAGCAAGCTTGGCGTCGTGCGCAAGCCTCAGGCTTCCAATTGCAAAAGGCCCATCATTCCGGCGGCCAGCGGACGGTGATGCACCTGCCGAAATCCTGCGCTGCGAGCCAGGTGCTCCTGATCCGCTCCGCTGGGGAAAACCGCGAGGCTCTCCTCCAGGTAGGCGTACTGATCCGCCAGGCCGACGCGGCGGGCGGCGGGCACCACCACCTGGCGAAGGTAGAAGCGCTGAAAGCCCGCGGCAGGCTGGCCAGGCGGCAGACGGTTGAAGTCGAGCACCACCGCCCGGCCGCCCGGCCGGAGCAGGCGGCGCAGCTCTCGCAGGCCCCCTGCGGGGTCGGCCAGGTTGCGCAGGCCGTAGGCCATCGAAGCGCCGTCCGCCCAGCCGTCCGGCAGCCCGGTTGCCAGGGCATCCCCCAGGCACCAGTGCAGGGGCAGCCAGGGCTGGCGGGCCGCGCGGCGCCGGGCCAGCTCGAGCGGGGCTGCCGCCGCATCCAGGCCGAGCACCTGACCGCCGGGGCGCACCCGGGCTGCCAGCAGCAGGGCCAGATCCCCGGTGCCGCAGCACAGATCCACGAAACGCTGGCCCGGGGCAGGACAGAGCCACAGGAGTGCCTGCCGTTTCCAGAGCCGGTGCAGACCCAGGCTGAGGAGGTCGTTGAGACGGTCGTATTCGGGGGCGATCTGCTCAAACAGGCCGCGCACCGCGGTGGAATCGCGGGGTTTCACAGCGGAGACCTCAGCCCAGCGGGGCCGGGGCGGAGGCCAGGGGATCCCAGGGAACGACGAGGGCATCAGGGCTGGCCCCTCCCGGCCCTTGGGTGGACGGCAAGCGCAGCCCGCCGGCTTGAAGCCGAACCGGGGAGGTGAAGGTGAGCACCGTCACCGTGGCCAGACCCACTGCGGCCGAACAGACCATGCAGCCCGCGAGCATCAGGGAGAACTCGCGGCGGTCGTTGGCGGCTTGCATCAGCTGCAACGCCCAGGCCACCAGGGCGATCACCGCACCCACCATCAGCAGCGCCAGGGCGGTGAGGAGAGGAGCAGGCAGGGCGAGGAGCGCGGACACCACCGAAAACCCTGAGGGGAGCAGGAGGTTTGCTTAATGTAACGAAGCTCTCATCCATGCTGTGAAGCCAACAGGGGCCGCACCGGCAGCCCGCGGGCCAGCAGATCCCGCTTGATCTCCGCCACCGTCAGCACGCCGTCGTGCAGCAGGGAGGCGAGCAGCGCCGCGGCGGCCCTCCCCTCCTCGAGAGCCTCGGCGATGTGCGCAAGGCATCCAGCGCCACCGGAGGCGATCACCGGCACTGGCACGGCGTCCGCCACCGCTCGGGTGAGGGCCAGGTCGTAGCCCGCCTGCGTGCCATCCCCGTCCATCGAGGTGAGCAGGATCTCGCCGGCCCCGAGAGCCACCACCTGCCGAGCCCAGACCACCGCATCGAGGCCCGTGCCTTCGCGCCCCCCCTTCACCACCACCTCCCAGCCGGGGGCGCCATCGCGGCGACGCCGGGCATCGATCGCGACGACGATGCACTGGCAGCCGAAGCGCTCGGCACCCCGAGCCACCAGCTGCGGATCCCGCACCGCCGCGGAATTGAGGCTCACCTTGTCGGCCCCGGCCCGCAGCAGCTCGGTGATGCCCGCCACGCTGCTGATGCCCCCCCCGACGGTGAAGGGGATCGTGACCGCCTCAGCGGTGCGTTGCACCAGCTCCACCAAAGTGTCACGCCCCTGGTGGGTTGCGGCGATGTCGAGAAAAACGAGTTCGTCGGCCCCGGAGGCGCTGTAGCGGCAAGCCAGCTCCACCGGGTCGCCCGCATCCCGCAGTCCGACGAAGTTGACCCCCTTGACGACCCGGCCGTCGGCGACATCAAGGCAAGGGATGATGCGCCTGGCGACCATCGGCGGGGCTGGCGGGACAGCGGTTGAAGAAGATCGTCCTTCAGCCTGACATCCAGACCCACCCTGAGACGCTGATAAGGTAAGGCGCTTTTCCGCTCCCGACCATGTCCCAGGCCGCCATCACCATCGGCTCGAAGGTGCGGATCACGCGGGTGCGCGATCGCATTCCCGCCGACCTGGTGGCCACCCTCAAGGCCAACCCCACCGGCACCGTGCGCAACTTCCGCGTCACCGATGGCAAGGGGGTCGGGGTCGTCGTCGAACTCGACGGCGGGGGGACCAGCTGGTTCTTCGATGACGAGATCACACCCGCCTGACACCCCACCCTCCGTGAGCCAGACCCCCGAGCCAGCCGCCAACGCCGACGCGCGCCAGTTGCTCGGCATGAAGGGGGCCTCCAGCACCGACAACATCTGGAGGATCCGGCTGCAGCTGATGAAGCCGGTCACCTGGATTCCTTTGATCTGGGGTGTGGTCTGCGGCGCGGCTGCCTCCGGGAACTTCCAGTGGCACCCCGAGCAGGTGCTGGCCTCCTTGGCCTGCATGGTGATGAGCGGTCCGCTGCTCGCCGGCTACACCCAGACGATCAACGACTACTACGACCGCGAGATCGACGCCATCAATGAGCCGTATCGGCCCATCCCCTCGGGGGCGATTCCGCTCAGCCAGGTGAAGCTTCAGATCTGGGTGCTGCTGCTCGCCGGTCTGGCCGTGGCCTGGGGGCTCGACCGCTGGGCCGGACATCAAACGCCCGTACTGCTGCTGCTCGCCCTGGGTGGATCTTTCGTCAGTTTCATCTACTCGGCACCGCCGCTGAAGCTCAAACAGAACGGCTGGCTGGGCAATTACGCGCTCGGCGCCAGCTACATCGCCCTGCCCTGGTGGGCGGGCCAGGCTCTGTTCGGCCAGCTCACCATCAGCACCGCCCTGCTCACCCTCGCCTACAGCCTGGCCGGCCTTGGCATCGCCGTGGTCAACGACTTCAAGAGCGTGGAGGGGGACAAGGCCCTGGGCCTGCAGTCGTTGCCCGTGGTGTTCGGCATCCGCACCGCCAGCTGGATCAGCGCGGCGATGATCGACATCTTTCAACTCGCCATGGTTGGGGTGCTGATCGCCGTCGGCCAGCATTTCGCCGCCGTGCTGCTGGTGCTGCTGATCGTTCCCCAGATCACCTTCCAGGACATCTGGCTGCTGCGCGATCCGGTCGCCTTCGATGTGAAGTATCAGGCCAGCGCCCAACCCTTTCTGGTGCTCGGCATGCTCGTCACCGCCCTGGCGATCGGCCACAGCTCGCTGACCCACCTTCCCGCTCTGCTGCCGTGACCGACGCCAGCCTTCCGCCGCTTCCCCAGCAGCCGGAATCCCCGCGGGGGCCCCAGCTGCGCGAACGCTTCCGGGCGGCCCGGCCGCTTCTCGTTCCCGCCCTGCTGGCGGCGTCCGTGGGGGGTGTGGTCGCCCTGGGGCAATCCTTCCTGTTGGCAGGGGTCGACAGCTTGCTGCCCGACGCCACGCGGATCAGCTCCTTCAACCGCCCCGGCACCCTCACCATCCTGGATGCCAATGGCCAAGTGGTGTTCAAGCAGGGTCCGGCCACCCGTGAGAAGTTGCCCACGGGCCGCATGCCGCTGTTGGTGCAGAAGGCTTTCGTGGCTGCGGAGGACCGCCGCTTCTACCAGCACGACGGCGTCGACATGGTGGGCATCGGCCGGGCGATGTTGCGCAACCTCAGCCAGGGCTCCGTGGAGGAGGGAGCGAGCACGATCACCCAGCAACTGGCCCGAACCGTTTTCCTCAGCCAGGACCGCACCCTTTGGCGCAAGATCAAGGAGGCCGCTCTCGCCGGCAAGATCGAGCGCCAGCTGAGCAAGGAGCAGATCCTCGAACAATACGTCAATTATGTCTATCTCGGCTCCAGCGCCTATGGGGTCTCCGATGCGGCCTGGGTCTATTTCTCCAAGACGCCTGACAAGCTCGGCCTTGCCGAGGTGGCCCTGATCGCAGGCCTGCCCCCGGCACCCTCGGTGTATTCGCCCCTGGTCAATCCCAACCTTGCCTTGCAGCGCCGCGCCACCGTTCTGCGCCGCATGCGCGAGATGGGCTATATCGACGATGCCCAACTCATTCGCGCCAATGCCGCGCCGTTGGGGCTGAAGCCGGCCGAACCCAAATATTTTCACAACCCCGCGCCCTGGTTCACCAGCTGGTTGGAGCAGGAGCTGCCGCGGGTGCTCAGCAAGGAGCAGTTGGAGGTGGGCGGCCTGACGATCCGCACCGGCCTCAACAAGCAATGGCAGGAGCAGGCCCAGAAGACCATCCATGGCTACGCCAGCGGCGGCATGGAGGGAGCCCTGGTGGCGATGGAGCCCGGCACCGGCCTGGTGCGGGCGATGGTGGGCGGCAAGGACTGGGAGAAAAGCCAGTTCAACCGCGCCACTCAGGCCCTGCGCTCGCCGGGCTCCACCTTCAAGCTGTTCACCTACACCGCCGCGATTCAGTCCGGGCTCAAGCCTGAGGACAGCGTTTCGCTGAAACAGATCTGCTTCCAGGAAGGCTGGCCGCCGAAGCGCTTCTGCATCGAGGGGGGCAAGGGCGGCAGCACCACCATTGCCGAGGCCCTGCGCCAATCGCTCAACACCGCCGCCGTCACCCTGGCGGAGAAGGTGGGCTACCCGCGCGTGATCGCCGTGGCCCGCAAGCTGGGCATCAGCGGGGAGATCGGCAACTATCCGGCGATGGTGCTGGGGGCCAATGAAAAGACGGTGCTGGAGATGACGGCCGCCTATGCCGCCATCAACAATCGCGGCCTGTTTGCCAGACCCATCCCGTTCGATGAGATCTACGGGCCCGATGGCGAGCTGCTGTGGAACCGCAGGGTCGATGGAGAGAAGCCCCACCGCGCTGTCAGCAGCGACGTGGCCGATGCCGTGATGTGGATGCTGCAGCGGGTGGTGAGCGGAGGCACGGGCCGCAGTGCCAGCCTGGCGGATCGCCCCGCCGCGGGCAAAACCGGCACCGCCGAGGGAGCCCGCGACCTGTGGTTCATCGGCTCGATCCCCCAACTCACCACCGGCATCTGGCTGGGGTACGACCAGAACCTCAAGACCGGCAGCAGCAGCGCCGCCGCCGCCGCCGCCTGGGGGGCCTTCATGAGCGGCATCACCAAAGACCTGCCAGTGCGGGACTTCCCCCCCAAACCCGTGCTCACCGGGAGCTTCATCCCCTACGTCCCCGCCAAGGAAAAGGCAAAGAAAAAGCCCGAGGCTGCCAGCCTGCGTCGCGAAGATTCCTGGCTGGCGCCAGAGATCGAGCGCGACGATGCCGGCAGCCGCTGGCAGCCGCAGGAGGAGGAGAGGCCCGCCAACCCCCCGGAGGGGGAGGTCCCCGCCCCGCGCCGCTGGGAGCCCCCCAGCGAACCCGGTTGGGAGCCCCCCCCTGCCCGGCGCGAGGCCGTCGCCCCCGCGCCAGCGCCCGCCCAGGCCCCGCAGCCCCTTGCTCCCGCCGCGCCCGCCGCCCCAGCCCCGCAACCGGCCGCGCCGGTGCTCACCGCCCCGCCGCCGATTTCCGCGCCACCGCCTCCCCCCTAGGCCGGCGGACGCAGAACCGCCGCGTAGAACCCGTCTCCCCCCGCCCCGTCCCCGGGCCACCACTGGCGCTCCAGGGCCAGCTGCCAACCCGGATGACGACCCAGAAACGCCGCGGTTCGCTCTCCGTTCTCGCGCGGATGGACACTGCAGGTGGCGTACACCAGCCGGCCTGCCGGCGCAAGCAGCGGCACCATGGCGTCCAGCAGTTGGTCCTGCAGATCGGTCAGACCCTCCAAGGCAGCGGGCTCGATCCGCCAGCGGGCATCGGGATGCCGGGCGAGGGTGCCGAGCCCTGAGCAGGGTGCATCCACCAGGATCCCCTGAAACACACCCCGCCAGTCGGGGCGCTCCTCCACCAGTGCGGTGGCATCCGCCTCCAGCACCTGGATCGCGGCCAGCCCGAGGCGACGGGCATTGGCCTCCAGCCGCTTCAGGCGCGAGCCGGCCCGATCCACCGCCCACACCATCCCTTCGGGACCCAGCCGCTCGGCCAGGTGGGTGCTCTTGCCCCCCGGCGCGGCACAGGCATCCAGCAGACGATCGCCAGGCTTCGGCTCCAGCAGGGGGGCGATCCGTTGGGCGCTGCGGTCCTGCACACTCCACAGACCATCCTCGTAGCCCGGCAGTGCTGCCACGTCGCCGGCGCGGCTGTTGAGGCTCAGGCCCTCGGGGAGATCCGCCAGGGGAGTGGCCGCCACCCCGGCGGCGGCCAGGAGTGCCAGCACGGCTTCGCGATCGGCCCGCAGGCGGTTCACCCGCAGATCGAGCGGCGGCGGGAGGTTGGCGGCAAGGGCGAAGGCCTCGGCGCGCTCCGGCGGCAACCAATCGAGCAGGGCCGTGGCAATCCAATCGGGCAGGGAGTGCCGCAGAGCGAAGGCCTGCGCCGGGTCGGGCGGAAGCGGCAGACCCGCGAGGGGATCCGGCGGCCCCGCCCCGGCCCGTACCCGCAGCACCGAGCGCAGCATCCCGTTCACCACCGAGGCCAGCCGACCCAACCCCCCCTGTTTGGCCAGCTCCACCGTGGTGCTCACCGCCGCCGAGGCGGGCACCCGCTCGAGGAAGAGCAGCTGGTACAAGCCGACATGGAGAAGCCAGCGCAGCTTCGGCGGCTGGCGTTGGGCCGGCACGCGGCCGTGGGCATCAAGCCAGGCGTCCAGGAGCCGGCGCTGACGGATGGCGCCGTAGAGCAGATCGGTGGTCAGGGCCCGGTCGACCGCCGCCAAGGGCAGTCGCGCCAGTTCCCGCTCCAGGGCGGCATCAGCCCAGGCGCCCGCGGCCACCGCCTGCAACGCCCGCCAAGCCGCACGGCGCGCTGCCAGGCCGGTGCTGGAGGACGCCGCCGGGGCGGTGGCGGGGGGGGAGACGGTCATCAGCGCAGGCAACGCCCTCCAGCATGAACCGCAGCTTCCTCCCAGCCCTCCGGCCGCCAGCGATGCCGCGCCAACGGCAACCGGCCACCCCCATCCACCGGGATTCCCTCGGAGCGCAGCATCTCCGCCTGGATCCAGTCGCTGCCCTCCCGGGCAGGACTCAAGGAAACGCAACCCCGGGCGTTCACCACCCGATGCCAGGGAATCGGCGAGGGAAGGGGCAACCGCCGCAGGGCCCAGCCCACCTGCCGGGCGCAACCCCAGGCCCCGATCAGTTCGGCGATCTGCCCGTAGGTGGCCAGGCGGCCGTGGGGGATCCGGGCCACCATCGCCAATACCCGCGCATCGAAGCCGGGCTCCGTCTCGCCAGCGGCCATCGCCGTCGCCTTCGAAGGTCCCATGTTGGCGGCTTCCGGTCGCACGTCGGGAGGAGGATGGGCTTTTGGGAGCCCATGCCCCTCCTGCCTCGCCGCTTCGCCCGTCTGCGTGCGGTCCTCGACCAGCGCATGGCCGACCTGACGGTGCTGCTGGAGCATGTGGAGAAGCCCCACAATCTTTCGGCAATCTTGCGCAGCTGCGATGCGGTGGGGGTGATGGAGGCCCACGCCGTCTGCCACCAGGGCCGCCTGCCCACCTTCAACAGCACGGCCCTGGGGAGCCAGAAGTGGGTGCCCCTCCACTGCCACGCCCAGGCGGCCGAGCCCCTGGCCGAGCTGCGAAGGCGCGGCTTCCGTCTCTATGGCACCCACCTGGGGGTCGAAGCGATCGACTACCGGCTGTGCGATTTCACCGGCCCAACCGCCTTCGTGCTCGGAGCCGAGAAATGGGGCCTGAGCGAGGCGGCGGCGGCCCTGGTGGATCAGGCGATCTTCATCCCGATGCGGGGGATGGTGCAGTCGCTGAACGTCTCGGTGGCCACCGCCACCCTGCTGTTCGAAGCCCTGCGCCAGCGCCAGGCGGCAGGACTGGCGCCCCAACGGGGGGAGGGCCTGGAGCCGGAGCACTACCGGCGGCGGCTGTTCGAGTGGGCCTACCCGGAGGTGGCGGCCTGGTGCCGCACCGAAGGGCGGCCCTACCCGGAGCTGGACGGGGAGGGGGAGATCGTGGGGGAGCTGCCCCGAAATCGCCGCTTGCGTTGTTGATCCGCCGCGGCGTTTCCCCGGCCAGCGGGGCGTCAGGCCAGCGCGCCAATGGCCCCAAGGGCCTGCAACAAAGGCAGTTTCTCCTGGCGGAAGCGGCGGCAAGCCTCCACCAGCTTCTGCTGCTGGACCTGGGGATCTTCAATCACCACCCCCTCGTCCCGCAGTACGGCACCCGTGCTCTGCAGGCCGAGCAGCAGACAGAAGGGCCAGTCCTGCTCCGGCACCTCCTGCTCGATCGTCTCCAGACACAGGCCCTCCAAGAGCGAGAGGGAAATCGAACCACCGCTGGTGGGGGCCACCAGGTGGGCGTAGGGAGCACGGGCCTGAATCAGCTGGCGCAGGCGCCGGTTCGCCGCCCGGGCCGGGCCGAGGGCGGCGGCGGCGGCGGCACCGCGCTCCAGGCTGATTCGGCTGGCGTCAAGCAGGATCGCCAGGCCGGGCAGCAGGGCCTCCGGCTCCTGGCCCAACGCCAGCGCAAGCTGGGCGATGCTGCACACCCCCTCGCCCAGTTGTGCCTCCAGCGCCTGGCAGAGATGGGGATCAGCGTGGAACTCGCCGAAGCTGTTGAGGAACACATAGTCGGCGTGGGGGCCGGCAACGGCCTGCAAAGGCTGGAGCCGTATCGCGGCGAGGGCCTCCTGACGCAGCGGTGCCGGCAGGGGGAGCCTTCCCTTGACAAAAAGATCGCGCCGGAAGGACTGGTTGATGGCCAGATCGAAGAGGGACTCGCGGATCAGGGGATTGGGTTCGGCACGGACCAGCGAGCGCGCCGGCTCGATCAAGAACTGATCAAACAGCTCGGGCAGGGTGGCGCTGCCGAGGAAGGAGAGCCCTTCCGCCTGGCAGCGCGGCTGCATCTGCCCGACATAGAGGGGCTGCCAGCCGACGTTGGCGTATTCCCCGCAGAGGTAGGCAAGATCTCGGGTGGATTCGATGCGCTCCAGCTCCGCCCCCAGGGTGGGCAGGGCTAGCGCCAACCGGGAGGGCTCGTCGGCACTGCCCAGAAGCGCCTTCACGCTGGCCAATGCCCGCTGGAAGGCCGGGCCCGGATCGGCGGAGTTCTGATGCTGCAGTTCCAGCAGGGTGAGGATCTGGAAGGGGGAGCGGCTCAACCAGCCCGGCAGGGTGTTGTAGGAGCAGTAGAAGAGCCCCCCCGGCTGCAGGGCCCGCGCGGCCACGGCCAGCAGCGCGTCCTGCACCGGCGCGGCCACCCAGGTGAAAATGCCATGGGCCACCACGTAGGCGAAGGCGCCGCCCTGCCCGTCAGCGGTGACCAGGGGGGCAGGCTCCGCCGCCAGATCGAGGAAGTCAGCCTGGAGGAAGCGCACGTTGGCCAAGCCCAGCTCGGCCGCCAGCCAACGGGCGTGGACGATGTGCTCCGCCAGAAAGTCGACGCCGAGGAACTGACCTTCGGGATGGGCGGCGGCGATCAGGCAGAGCCCCATCCCCATGCCGGAGCCCAGCTCCAGGTAGCGGAACGGTCGCCCCTCCCCTCCCCGGGGGGAAGGCTGCTCCCGCACCAGGGCGGCGAGATCGAGCCAGCTGGGCGCCAACTCCCGATGCACGGAGATCGTGTACCTGCCGGCGGTGTAGTAGCCGTGGTTTTGGGTCGTCATGGAGGTCAACCGGCCCGCTCCTGCGCTCCGGAGAGCCACTGCTCGAGCCCTTCGCCAAGGAACGATAGGCCGAGCACCAGCACGAACATCGCCAGGCCGGGGTAGAGGGCGGTCCACCAGATGCCGGTGGGCACGGCGGTGAGGGCTTGCTGCAGATCCCCGCCCCACTCCGGAATCGTTTCCGGCAGGCCGAGTCCGAGGAATCCGAGTCCACCCAGCACGAGCACCGCGTCAGCTGCGTTGAGGGTGAGCAGCACGGGTACGGAGGTGATCACTGAGCGCAGCAGGTAACGGCGCAGGATCCAGACGGGCCCGGCTCCCAGGGAACGGGCGGCCTCGATGAACAGCTCGGCCTTCACCTGGGCGGTCTGGTTGCGCACCACCCGGAAGTACTGGGGCACGTACACCACGCAGAGGGCGGCGGCGGCATTGGGCAGCCCGCGCCCGAGCAGGAAGGCGAGCACCACCGAGAGCAGCAGCACGGGCAGGGTGTAGAGGGTGTCCATGAGCAGCACCAGCACCCGATCCACACCTCCCCCCAGGTAGCCGCTCACCATGCCGAGGGGCACCCCGATCAGCAGAGCCAGCAGCAGGGCCAACACCACCACCTGCAAGGCCACGCCACTGCCCGCGAGGGTGCGCACGCATACATCGCGGCCCAGTCGATCGGTGCCGCACCAATGGGCCAGGGAGGGGGGTGCGTAGATCGGGCTTTCGAGACCGGTGTTGGGATCACCCAGCAGACCGGCATGGACCAGGGCCGGGGTCAGAAGGGCCACCAGGGCATAGAGGAGCACGATGCCCACCCCCGCCAGCGCCATCCGGCCCGAAAGGCTGCGGAGCGGCGGCGGCAGGGACACGGGCAGGTCTCGGAGAGATGCATTCAACTCCAATCCCCGAGGGAGCGAGGGCGCGGGGTTGGCGGAGGGCCCATCTCGACAACCGTTGGGGGGGAACTAACGTCAGACCCAGAAATGCCTCCGGTTTGCACGGGGGCTTCCTGCTGCCGATCCCTCCTCACGAAGGCGATGACCCTCCGATGACCTCCCCACGGCTGCTGATCGTCGATGACGATCCCGAACTGCGCAATTTCCTCACCACCGAGCTCAGGGTCGAGGGGTATGCCTGCGAGGAAGCGGCGACTGGACAGCAGGCGCTGGGTCAGATCCGCTCCCAGAGCTGGGATCTGGTGCTGCTCGATTGGACCCTGCCCGACTTCAGTGGCGTGGAGGTCTGCCGCCGCATGCGCCAGGGGGGCATCTCCACGCCGGTTCTGATGCTCACCGCCCGCGATGAGGTGCGCGAGCGGGTGGAGGCCCTCGACTCCGGCGCCGACGATTACCTCACCAAACCGTTCTCGATCGAAGAGTTGCTGGCCAGGGTGCGGGCCCGCCTGCGCCGCACCGGCCTGGACGAACCCGAGGATGGTTGGCTGCGCGTCGGTGATCTGGCGGTGAATCCCGCCAGCCGCGAAGTGATCCGGGGCGAGCAACCCATCCATCTCACCGCCCGGGAATTCGACCTGCTGCTGCACCTGATCCGCCACCCCAATCAGGTGCAGGAGCGGCGCAGCATTCTTGATTCCCTCTGGGGCCAGAACTGGGTGGGGGACGACAACCTGCTCGACGTGTACGTGCGTTATCTGCGCAAGAAGCTCGAACCCCCCGGCAAGCCCACCCTGATCCAGACGGTTCGAGGGGTGGGATTCATGATCAAGGAGGGCCCGGCTCGCTGAGCGGCGGCTGCCAGACCGGCAGGTGAATGCAGAAGTCGGCTCCCCCGCCCTCCGTTTCCCCCACGGTGAGTCGACCGCCCATGGCCTGCATCAGCAGCTGGGCGACCGAAAGGCCGATGCCGCTGCCCCGGGTGTCGACGGCGGCCATGCCCCGCACGAAGCGCTCGAAAATGGCCTCCCGCTCCACCTCGGCGACCCCCGGACCGTGGTCGCGCACGTGGAGTACCACCTCCCCCTCGCCCAGTTCGGCCGACAGGGTGATCGGGCCCTCCGGGGCGTAGCGCAGCGCGTTGTCCACCAAGGCCGCCAGGCATTGCTCCACGCGGCCCACGTCGCCGGCGGCGAGGGGGAGGACGCCGTCCTGGGGCGGGGGCTGGATGCGCAGACGCCCCCGGCTGCCCGGCGCCAGCCGCTCGAACGATTCCAGAAGCACGTCCTCCAGGTCGATCCGCTGGCGATCGAGCTCCAGTCGGCCGGCATCCTTGCGGGCCAGGTCGAGCATGTCGCTCACCATCGCTCCCATGCGGCGGGCCTCGGCACTGATCAGGGAGAGGGAGGGGCCGAGGGCGGCGGCGGCGGCGGAGCGCTGCAGGCTCTGCGCGTGTCCGGAGATGAGCGTGATCGGAGTGCGGAGCTCATGGGCCACCCCATCCACAAAGGAGCGCTGCCGCTCCCAGGAGGCCGCGAGGCGCTCGCGCATCGCGTTGAAGCAGGCGGCGATGGGCTGCAGTTCCTCCGGCTGGGCGGCCACCACCAGCGGCAGCGGCGGATCGGGCGGCAGCCTGTAGGACGAGAGCTGGCTGCAGAGGGCCTCCAGGGGACGCACCAACGCCCGGTTGAGCATCGGCCGCAACAGAACGGCCGTGAGCAGGGCCGCGACTCCAGCGGCGGCGGAGAACAGCTGCAACGAGACGTTCTGCCGCTGGATCGCCGCGGTCACGTCCTGCCGCAGCCGCAGGGATTGCCGCCGGCCATCGGCGAAGACCACGGTGCTGGTGCTCTCCAACAGTGCCCGTCCCCCCTGATGGATCAGGTGCGGCGGTTGATCGGGGCCCGGCGGCGCGAAGGCCAGCTCGAAGCCCGGCACCAGCAGGGCATCGGCCACCGCCTGGAGCTGATCGGTGCGCGGCGATCGGCGCGCCAGCAGCGCACCGATCTGAGCACCCAGATCTTGGTGGGCCTGACGGCGATCGAGCCCGGTCAGGGCGAGGTTCACCCCCACCAGCAACGCGTAGCCGGCCAGGACCGCCAGCACGCTGCTGGACTGCAGCCAGAGACGCAGAGAGACGCGGGACTGTCCAACAAAGGGCCTTTCATGTCTTTTTAAGAAGTTCTTCACGTTTGGAGCATCTCAGGCCCGTTGCCTTTGCTAAAACTTAAGCAGAACTCTGCATCACCCATGCAAGCCACTCACTCCCGCTCCATTCTGCGCAGCTCCAACGCCGCCTTCCGCAACCGCCTGGTGATCGCCCTGCTCAACCGGCGCCAGCACCTCAATGCCCAGGCCCGCGGCTTCACCCTTGTGGAGCTGATGATCGTCGTGGCGATCGTCGGCATCCTCTCGGCCGTGGCCCTGCCCAACTACCTGCAGGCCCGCAGCGCCGCCCTGATCGGCTCCCGCGTCGGGGAGGCCGTCGGCTTCGCCAAGG
>JBILGK010000047.1:0-20879 GCA_044351065.1 Cyanobium sp. | reverse complement strand
GGCTGGAGCTCGATGCCGATGGAGAGGGGAGAAGCCATGGGGAAACCGGGAAGGGGCAGCGGCCCTACGCCCCACCGGGGCATCCACCGCCCAGCCCGACCCGGTTTCCCTGCCCCCTCTCCACCGGCGCCACGTCTGGCACCCCAAGGGCCAGAGCCATGAGTCCAGGAAGCAGGGGCCCCGCAGGGCCCCCACCAGGAGCGGCGGTGCCGCCTCACAGCACCGAGACCGTGCCGATCCCCGCCGCCTGCAGCTTGCGGGCCACCGAGAGGGCGGTGAGCAGGGGCATCAGGCGGGGCTTCTGCACCGGCCGGCCGCGGCGGCCGATGTGGACCGTGACGCGGGGCTCTGACCAGGCTTTGCTGCGGCCGGGATAGACGTGCACGAGCACCTGGCGAACCGGGCAGCAGAGGGCGGAGGAGGCCATGGGGAGATGGCGAGGAACACCGATCCCCCGCCCCGCCGCCGTCACCGCGCCAGGGCCGCGCAGCGGCTTGCGTCAGCCCTGGAGCGGTGGTGGTGGTGAGGGCAGTGCTGGGTGAGGGGCTCGCCAGACCCGTGGCTGGATCCGGGACTTGCTGCTTCCGCCTCTGTAGGGGTGCTGCTCTCCGAGGAGTTGCTGGTTGAGCCCCGCGGTTCACGGTGCCGGCCGCCGCAGATGGGTCGGCCGGGGCGGGAGACCCGCTGCTCCCTGCTCCTCCACCGCCATCGGCCGCAGGTCTGTCGGCGCGAGAGGGCCTCTGGTGCTCTGGGTGGCCTGTCCGCCCGTGGGAGCCCTGGGGGGGGCCTGATCCGCAGGGAAGGGGAGGCCGGCGGGCCTCCCCGAGCGCGATCAGAAGGGCAGCAGCTCCCCCGACTCCGGATCGAACTGAGCCGGCGGCAGCGCCCGCCAACGCTCCAGCAGCACATCCCCGACCAAGCGCTCCAGGCGCTGCAGGGAGTGGCGGCGCAGGGACTGGCGACGCAGGCAGACAAGGTCGAGATCCACCAGGAAGGGGGTGCTGGAACCCTCCAGCCAACGGCGGCGAAGAAGGTGCGGATGGGTGCGTGAGCGAGCCATGAACGGCGCAGCGCAGGACCCTTCCCAGCGGCGGGGCGGGGTCAAGGACCCGCGCCGCGGGCCTGGCCCGATCCTTGAGGCCGCCCCGCAGAGTGGAAGGGCCTGGGCGGAGCCCCACAGGGGAACCCAAGAGCTGGTGGAAGCGTTCCCGGCTCGGCAGCCCCCAAGACAGGCAGAACCCCAGCCGAAAAGGGGCCCCTGGCCCCACGCTTACCAGTGGACGAGGCGGCCGTGGACGTGGGCCCAGTCCCGCCGCCGCCGCGGGAGCGGTGCACCGCGGAGCATGGCCTCGATCCGCTCCACCAGGCAGCGGGGGAGGAGGCCACCGGCCACCTGATCGCGGGGATGGATGAAAGCGGTGCCATGCCACGGACTCCAACGGGCCTGCCTGCGGTGCAGCAACCGCCAACGGATGTGCCGCTGCTGTAAATCGAGCAGCACCTAAACAGGGGGGAGATCACAGGAGAGGGAATCGGCAATGGCCAGGGCGCCGAAGGGCCGCGGCGCCGGCTTTGGGGGGGAACCCATGGCTGCATGCTTCTGTGCCATCGGTTGCCTGCCCTGGTCGCCTTTAGCCACCAGGAATCTCCAGGGCCGCCGAGGCTGTGGAGCCGTCATCCCCAGCGCCATGCTCCGCACCCACGGCGAACGCACCAGCCTTCTCGCCGCCCTTGCCGCTACCTGGGCGGAGAGCCAGTTGGCGATCCCGCAGCAGGTGCTGGCGCCCCGAGGGAGCGGCGTTCAGGCCCCGATCCCCGCGAAGCGCATCACCACCGGCGGCTGAAAGGGCCGCAGCTGCTGGGCGGTGGCCTCCAGGAAGGCCACCAGGATCGTGATCAGCAGGATGTAGTCCCGCAGGGCTGGCTCCAACGGACCGTGCGCCGAGCCTGGCTGGGTAGCCAGCACCGTCTCCAGTGGCGCCCAAAGCGGGTTGGCGCGTGCCTCGGCATAGATCTCGGCCAGGCGAGCGGTGTGGGCAGGATCAGCCAGCGACGCCGATTCAGCGGAATGGGCAAAGGCATTACGCAGCTTGCGCAGGGCAGAGAGAGCCCGCTCCACCGGGGCGTCGATCAGGCCCAGACGGCGAGCGAGGGCGACCTTGGCACCGAGAGAACCCAAAGGACGATCCGGCAGGAAGAGTCCATCACCGCGGTTGGGTGCCGGGGCCATCAAGGCTTGAAGCAGGTGCTCAAGGGCGGCATCGACCCTGGCCACCCCGACCAATACCGCCCCACGGCCGCGTTCCTGAAGCATCTGCAGGGCGATGGTGCGTGCTGCATTAGAGGCACCGGTGTCAGGCGCAGGCGTTGACATCGATCCGCAGGGTCAACTGTGAGGCTCTTTGCGGACGTATCGCACCGGCTTGGAAAGCTTGTGGACTCTGCCTTGCTCCATCAATCGCAGACACCAGCGCCTCACCTCAGTTTTGGAGACATCAAGGAGCACAGCTAATTCATCAATGCTGTGCGGCTCGTGGAGACAACTGAGAACCAGCTCGTTGACAAAGGCGACCAGCGCTGCCGCGGGCGACTGAGCTTGTGCCTCCACTGGCGGGGCTGCTTCGGGCTGAGGCGTGGGAGGGATGGATTCGGCTGCCGGCTCCGGGACTAGCACTGCATTGTTGCTTCTCTGGTTCTTGGTCTCGTCGGAAGGATTCCCGCTGAGTTGTGTTGGTTCTTGGGGGGCGCTGTCGAGCAGGGAGCCCTGCTGAAACTGCTCTGCTGCAATCACAGCTGCTGCCGAGTCTTGTGCGGTGCCGCGGAGCAGTGCTTGCAGGGCCTCGGTTGAGGCTGGTTCAGGCCACCGGCGGGCCCCATGCTCGGCTAGTGCTGCCAGGCCCTGACCGCCGCGGGGGTCGCTGAGCACGTGGATGGGACAGAAGTGCAAGTGCTGCAGCTGCTCGGTGGCGCCGGCCCAAGTACCGCCTTCCTCTTTGGCGGAGCTCACCACCAGGGCGGCATCGGCGAGGGCGTAGATCAGCTTGTTGCGGCCCATGGCACGCCACACCTGGAAGCGAGCGCTGGGGGCATCGCTGGAGAGCAAAAGCAGGCGGCCGTCCAGCAGCGCTTGACGCCAGATGGGCCTGGCACTCATCTTCTCCAGGCTGTCGGCCACCACGCCAATGGCACAGCCGCCGGCGGCGAGGCTGCCCAACATCGCGGTTTCATCGACGCCCTTGGCGGCGCCAGAGGCGATCACCACCCCGGCCGTTGCTGCCAGCGCGCCCACAGCCTCAGCCTGCCGCAGCAGTGCTTCCGGCGTGTTGCGTGAGCCCACCACCGCCAGGGCGGGAGCATGGAGCAGCTCGAGGTTGCCGCAGGCATAGAGCAGGGGCGGGGCGGTGCGCTTCAGGCGCTGCTTGAACCGCCGGGGGTAGTTGGCGTCAGCCCGGCCGATCACGGTGATCGAGCGGTTGGCCCAGTGCTCCACCGCCTGGCTGAGCTGAAAGCCGCGGGAAAGCAGGCGGTTGAGACGCTCGGCCGCAAACGAGGCCGACAGGGTGGTGAGGAGGGTGTCCCTGGAGCCGTTGATCAGATCTGCCGGTTGCACCCGCTCCTGCTGTAGGCAGGCCGCCAACTGGGCGTACTCCGCCGCCGAAAGCACGGGCTCCTTGCTCGCAGCCCTGCCCCCCTCCTGCAGCAACGGAGAGGTGAGTAGCAGCACGGCCTGGGTATTGGCGGAGGGGGCTGACATCAGGGGGTGAATGGGGCAGGAGCTCAGTCGCTCTGACCGGTCTGGGCGAGGGCCAGGGGGAACACCGGACCTGCACCATGCTCGCGCAGGAGCCAAGCCGCGACGGTGAATGTCCAGCGAGAATCAACCATGTCGTCAACCAGCAGGCACGGCCCTTTGGGAATAGGACCCGTTACGCCCAGGCTGCCGTCGAGGTTGCGGGCCTGCTGACTGCTGTTTTGCATGTCCTTCTGCGCGGCGGTAGCGCGCACCTTCTCCAACGCCGGCACAAAGGGCAAGCCAAGCGCGGCAGCCAGCTGCTCGGCGAAGGTTGGAACCAGCTCAGGATGGCGCTGCGAGGGGATGCAGGTGACCCACTCGGGTGGTGGAGCAGGGAGCCATCGTTGAACCAGCCGCACGCAACCCTCCACCAGCGCTCCATCAAAACGGCCTGTATCGCCTTTGCCGCGTTTGACCAGTTCAGCCCAGCCTGCATCCGACCAGAAGCTGAGGGCCTTGCCCGGTTCCGCCTGGCGGTTGGGTTGGATCTTGGCCCTGCTCCGCAAGCCGTAGATCGGCATCCCGCCATCAGGCCACTGCTTGCGCGGCTGAATTGTGATGCGGAGTTGGCGCAGGAAGCTGGCGGCCTCGCGGGCCAAATCGTCTGGCACCTTCTCTGGCAGCGGCGGCAGGGTGGGCGGACCCACGGCGCTGGGATCCCCGTCGAGCGCGTTGATCAGAAAGGCCATGTGCTCCCCGAAGGGCAGATCCACATAGTCCTGCATCTGCTCTGCTTCCGCGTGGCGCAAGGCGGTGAGGCGCTCCACCCGCTGCCAGAACGCTGGTTGAAGCGACGCCGGCAGGCGCTGCCAGCGAGAGCCCTGCTTGCCTATCGGTGCAGGGGTTTCCAGCGCGAGGATCTTGAGCGCCTGCTGCAGGCGTCCCTTGGGCAGGTTGACCTGGGCCAGCAGCTCGGCTTCAGTGCAGCCCTCCTCCGGCCCTTGGTCCAGGGCCGCCAGCAGGCGCTCAACCTGATCGCGGGTGGGGAAGGCGCTGAGGATGAACCAGTTGGTGATGGAGATCTCCTCCTCGCCGCTGAGCAGCACGCCATAGGCGGAGGGCAGGGCCCGGCCGGCGCGGCCAACCTGCTGGTAGTAGGCGACGACCGAGCCGGGCACTTGGTAGTGGATGACGAAGCCCAGATCAGGCTTGTCGTAGCCCATGCCCAGGGCCGTGGTCGCCACCAGCGCTTTGCACTGGTTAGCGATCAGCGCATCTTCCAGTCGCTCGCGATCGCCGCTGTCCATGGTGCCGGTGTAAGCGCGAGCATCGATGCTGCAGGTCTGCAGCCATTCGGCCACCAGCACGGCATCGCGGGTGGTGAGGGCGTAGATGATGCCGCTACCCTCCAATCCTGGAAGCGTTTGGGCCAGCCAGGCGAGGCGCGCTGGTTGGCTGGGGATGCGCAAGCTCTGGAGAGTGAGCGAAGCGCGGTGGAGATCGCCCCGTTGGCAGGTGAGCTCAGGTCCGAGTTCCCTCTGGAGGTCGGCCATCACCCGGTTGCTGGCGGTGGCAGTGGTGGCCAGCAGGCTCACGTTGGGCAGGGTCTGCACCAGCCGGCCGACGCGGCGGTAATCGGGGCGGAAGTCGTGCCCCCAGTCGGAAATGCAGTGGGCCTCATCGATCACCACCAGGCTGGGATTGAGCTGGGCGAGGGGCCCTCGCACGAATTCGGGGGCGTTGAGCCGCTCGGGGGAGATCAACAGGATGTCGATCTGCCCATCACTCACCTGCTGCTGCACCTCTTGCCACTGGTCAAGGTTGGTGGAATTGACAGTGCGGGCCTCCAGGCCCATCCTTTCAGCGGCAGTGATCTGGTTGCGCATCAGCGCCAGCAACGGCGAGATCAGCAGCGCTGGTCCGCGGCCTGCTTCCCGCAGCAGCTTGGAGGCGATGAAATAGACGAAACTTTTGCCCCAGCCAGTCCTTTGTATCACCAACACGCGACTGCTTTGTTCGCACACTGATTGGATCGCCTCAAGCTGGCCATCGCGGAACTGCGCAGATGGATTGCATGAACCAATGCGAAGCAGCTGGGTAGCCCTGGTCTTGTTAAATACTGAAGAGACTACCATGGCTTACCCTATTGAAGACGCGCCACTCTTTCTTCGAGCCAAGAAAGCGATCTCCGCATAAGAGCAATGTCGGCCGCATCTACATCTTTGGCATGGCAATCGGGCCTATCGTTAACGACGCCACAGTGCATCTGGAACTCACCCTTGTCCCCAAAGATCCCCTTATAAATCTCCCACTCTTTGGATATCAATGCAACAAGATCAGTCCAGTTATATTTTGAGACGATATCATCGGCTGAGAGATGAGTGTAACGTGGCCTCATGCTCTCAGGGTGATACTTCAGTAGCTTCTCTTTTAAGCCCGAGAGATTCTTGATGCCACCCTGGCCACTCATGAGACTAAATCTTAAGAAGTCAAGCGCGATCACGCGTAATCTGCGTTCTAAAAGATTTCTTCTTTTCCCGTTTGAAGCGATTTCATCCGCCCATTCGTCAAGTTCACTCTCTGGAACGTTACCCAATAATGAAGGATCTGCTTTAGGATTGCTCGCGGACTCACGCCACAAATGCAGTGATGGTTCAAGCAGTGAAGCAAAACCGGAAACAATCATCTTTCCTGAAAGCCTTGGTTCGCGAGGGTGAACAATTCCATAGGCTCTTAATACTCTGACAAGTCTTGCAGGTACATCCTTTGAGTTGTCAGAGTGACATCTCGATGTAGCGTCGAAGAGGCCTGGATAGACTCTAAAAAGATGCTTTAGAGCGACTTCAGCTAAAGCGGATCCTTCCTCTTCAACAAAAGAATCAAGAAGGGCATCAACACGATTTGGATCAACTAAACAGGGCCGCTCAGCAACTGGAATATGCCTGTTGATGTAACTACAGCACTTGCGAGCCCAATAGGGCATATTCCCGCATGCATCTGCAATCGCCTCTAGGCTTGTCCACTCAAACTGAAGACCAGCGACCTTCCCCAAGTTTTTCAGCATTGCAGTTGTAGCTCTCTGCGGCATAGGCGAAAGATATTCCTCGGGTACAAAAGCCAGTGCTGCATTCTCAATCCCATCAATGGATTCAGTTGTAAACCAATGGGCCGAAACGCCAGCAATCAAAATCGACATCTTATTCCCAAGCCTAATGGACTCTTGGTAGGCAGCGCGAAGATTTCTCCAGAAAGCATTAAACTCGACTTTCCAGCCTGGATTTGTTGGGCTGCCAGGTGTCACATAGTCGATCTCGTCAAAGACAATGATAACTGGCTTTTGAGCAGTAGAAGCTAATTGTTCAAGCTTTTTGCGAGCATTAGCAAGGGAATACTTATTTTCCGCAGGAATCACGATCGCATAATTTTCATTTTCCTCTAATGCAAAGTCTGCCGTATCCGTGACCGCCGACATCAGTTCGGCTCCTGAAAGCTCCCAGATCTCATCTCGCGAGCAATCAATCATTAGACATATGCAATCATGCGACTCCTTGATCTCGTCTAGGACTCTATTCACAATTGACGTTTTACCTATCTTTCTGATTCCCAGGCATGATCTGATTTGGCCAAGCTGTAGCTTTCTAGCCAAATCTATGGCCTCTTCACGACGGCCGTAGAAATTAGCATCGTCAGAAACCGGACCGGTAATGTCAAATGGATCATTGCTATACAGCTCCTTTGCGAGACTGCGCTCTACATCTAATGAATTAGTAAATTCCTGGCTTGAGTCTATTGGGAGCACTGTTATACCTTTTTCTCGTCCCCAGCTTTGAAGCTTTGGTCCACCTTCTTTGTCTGCATGGAGAATAATGGCAACGGTTGATTCGAGGCGACCATCAGATTCCTCAATCGCCTGGACAGCGACCCTAATCGTGCGCTGTTGCTGATCCCTAAAGCTAGAAGAAAGAACAAGGATCTCACGCTGAACGGCAAGTGTATTGGCGATTCTCTTTGATGCTTTGGCGGTTGCTACACCATAGACAGCTTGTTCAAAGTGGATCGTGCTCGAGCTTGTCTTGGCAAACAAGCCGTTGGAAACACTAAAGAAGCTGTCGATCATCCCCTTTACGACTGATTCATGATCATTATTAGACTTAGGGCTTTTCATTCTGGTCATGATCAATTGGAAGAGTCACTGCCAAACAACCGATCCCACGCCTCCAGCACCAGCCTCTGGGTACGGTACTCGCCGAACTGGCGGAGTTCGTTGGTCTTGAGCACGCGGAACGTTTCGCTGGGGTAATCGGGGCCCATCAGGTCGGCTGGATCAAGGATGTAGCGCAGTTCATCGCGGCTGAGGCCGTAGAGGTGGGCGTAATAGGCGTCGAGTTCGGCTCTGAGCAGGGCGCGGCGTTCGGGATCGAAGCGGAAGGGTGGGCCGTCGTAGCCGAGGTCCTGGGCCCACGGCTTGAGGTCGTGGCTGGTATAGGTGAGTTCGAGGACGCGGGGAGATATGAAGTCCAAGTGGATTGCCGAGTATGCCTTCGGAGAGACAATAGGAAGCTGCTTGACTATATAGAAGTTCATATTGTTTCCCCCTGTCTTCATTCTTGCAATAAAGTCAAGAGGCAATGAATTGAGGTTTGCAAGCAATGCCGCGTAGAGGCGATTGTCCTCCTGCTTTCCAGGCAAAAGCAGGGGGAGCTTGTTCCCTGCGGGCACTAGCGGGACAACGGAAGTAATAAATGTCCTAAGAACATGAGCACTTGTTATATCTCTCCAGCCAATAAGCCACTTAAATGCCCACTGCTTAGACTTTAGCTTTTCATGCATGAGCGCATGTTCGATCCAGTACCTAGGCGTAATTGCATATTCAATGTCTGCCTTCTCTGATTCGCTGACGTCTCTGGTACTGCCATCTTGCGCATATGTAGCCCATCTGTGGTCGTATTGATGAATCATTTTTCCTTCATACAGCGGGCATAGGCCTTCGCCGGGTTCCTGGTGAAACAGATGGCTGTCTGTGTTCATCATGAACATCAACATGAAGGAGGCCATCCATGGATTTCCATTGGCTGGATCTGAATCATTAATAAGGACAGGGGTCGAGGAGTAAATTCTCCTTGCCAGTACGTAATCTTGCTCGCTCCTAAAGATTGGGCAGTTAAGAGTGTTTGGATTAATCGCCTCGAAATCTGCCTTTGACATCGAAAACAACTTGCCTTGACGGGTGATGTCGTCTGGCCTTCTAAGGAAGAATGCAAAAGAAGGTTTGTCGGCTCTGCCAAGTGTCAGCAGGCTAAATCGGAAAGAGTGATGAACGTTCCGAAATATGAACTCTTCATTTTCGAAACTATACAGACTAACAAGACCAGTCTCAACAATGCTTTTGAAGAGCGATTGCGTAAAGGAGTCTGTGGAGATACCAGAGGGTGTAATCAAGCCTGCGCGGCCATTGCGTGCAACGATGTGCATGAAAGACTCGGCAAACAGATAGGCCAAATTGAGCCTTCCAATACTTGAGCTTGGAAACCTCCCCGAATAATGGAAAAAACCCTGAGAGCCATTATTTGAGGCGACGGCTAGCTCGTAATCATTGAATAGAATGGGATCTGAATATGCAAGATCGCTGATCAGCTTAGACCTAATCGTTGCAGTTCTGGCTAAGGCAATTTGGCTGTTTTTGTTTGAAAACCATTCTTGAGGATCAAGTTGAACCATCTCCCACGGTGGATTCCCCAACACACAGTCGAAGCCGCCCTCTTTCATCACCTCGCCAAAGCGCAGGTGCCAGTGGAAGAAGCGGAAGTCTCTGGAGGCCTGGATTACCACCTGGATGAGGGCTTCATCCTCCAGGGGCTTGCCCAGCTGCAGTTTGAGCAGGTGCTCTGTCGTCGGCACGCAGGCTCGGGTTTCCGCGGACTTGGGGAGGAAGAAGGCGGCGGTGTAGAGATCGGCGGCCAACTGTTCGGGATCGCTGCCGGATTCCTGCAGCCAGGATGCGTAGGCCTCCTGCTTGGCCGTGGATTCGGCGAGACTGTCCTCCGGCATCGCCTCGATCTCTTGCAGGCGGTTCTGGCTCTGGCTGCTGGGCGGGGTGCCGCTCAGATTGAGGCTGCCCTGCAAGCCGCCGCTGCTGCCCTTGGAGGCCTTGCGATAGGTGGCGTTCTCCTTCTTGAGGCTGGTGCAGACCGTCTTGTTGTCTCCCGTGAGCGGCTTATAGGCCTCATCAGGGATGCCCTGCTCCAGCACCTTCGGGTCGAACACGCCCACCAGCGAATCGCCGCACTGGATGTGGGCATCGAGGAAGCTCAGCGGCTTGCCGGGTTCGATCGCTTCGATCCAGAGCGCCACCTTGCACAGCTCCACCGCCATCGGGTTCTTGTCGACCCCGTAGATGCAGTGGGCCACCACATCGCGCAGGCACTGTTGACGCAGCTCTTCACTGGGCTCTTCGTCTTCGGCGCGGATGCGGGCCAGCTCCAGCGCCAAGCGCCGAGCGGCCGCCAGCAGGAAGTGGCCGCTGCCGCAGGCCGGGTCGAGCACGCGGATCGCCAACAGCGCCACTTCCTTCTCCTCTCTGGTGGTGGCCTTGCTGAGCCGATCGGCGATCACCGGCAGCAGCGCCGACACGATCAACAGCTGCACCAGTTGATCCGGGGTGTAGTAGCTGCCGGTGGTCTTGCGGTCGCTCCCCGCACCACCGCCATAGTTCAGCTGCCAGCTGCCACCGCTGCGTTCCAGCTGGGGATGGAGCTCCAGCAGGCCCTCGTACACACTGCCCAGCTCCTCGGTGTTGAGGTCGCGGTAGTTGACGCGGGTGAGCGTGTCTCCGGCCTGGAACCAGCCGATCGCCCGCATCGCCCGCAGCAGGAAACGGTTTCCCAGCTCGCAAGCCTCCAGCGCCTTGCACCGCGGTGCGTTGAACAGGCCGCCCAGACCGGGCAACCCCAACGGTGAGCTGCTCTGGCGCAGTTGCAGGAACACCAGCATCTGGGTCTGCCACAGGTCGCCGTAGGGCCCCTCTGAGGCGCTGCGGCGGATCGCCAGTTCCCGCAGTCGGCCCACGCTGTAGCCTTCGCGGTAGATGCGGCGGCGGGCATCGTCCTGGCTGATCGTGCGCGGGAACAGCAGATCGCGGTCTTCCGCGGTGAACAGGAACAGGAAGCGATACACCAGCCGCAGCAGCTGGCGGTGCAGCTCCCCTCCGCTCAGCGCCCCGCTGGCTAGTTGGGCCCGGAGCGCATCGTTGGACGGGTGTTGCAGCAGGCCATTGCCCAGGGCCTCAAGGGCCTGCTGCACGCCATGGCGCAGCTGCCCAAGCACCCGCTCGCCCGCTTCCTGGGCCTGCTCTTTCCAGGTGTCGAGCACGAAGCTCCCCGTCTGCGGATGGCGGAAGCGGCTGGCGTGCAGCAACAGCCAGAGCACGGCGAACTCATCGAACAGCTCCCCCTCCACCAGCAGCTCCAGGTCCACCTGCAGGTAGGCCGGCTTCACCAGCGAAGGGTTGTCGTGCAGTAGCCGCAGCCGATCACCGCTGAGCAGCAGCCCCCAGTTGGCGCTGTCGTCGGCATTGAGGCATTCCTGCAGGCAGCTGTGGGGCGAACGGCGCCGGCCTTCTTGGCCGAAGGCGCTGCTGCCTTTGTCGAGCTGGTCGGCGGGCAGCCCCCGCAGGATCAAGGGCACTGAGCCCTCAAAGGCATGGTGGGTGATCGGGAAGTGGGAGTCGCCGTGCTGCCAACCGCTGCAGGGCTGGAGATCGGTCCAACCCAGCACCTCCTTGAGTAAGCGCTGGGCGAGGTGCAGCCCAGCGGTGCTCTGGGCCGCCCGCTCGCGCAGATCCCGGTACTCCTCCCAGATCTCCTTCAGCCGCACCCAGGCCGCATCGATCTGCTCGCGCAGCCGCTCGCCTTTGGCCAGGCCGTAGTCGGCTTCTTTCTGCATCGGCGCCTGCAGGCGGGCTACCTGCTCCAGCAGCGACGCTGGCAGCAGGCTGCCCTTGAGCTCGATCGCCTGAAAGCTGACGGTGGCAGTGGCGCGGGGCATGGCTCAGAGGGTGGGGGCAGGGAGGAGAAGAATCAGGCCGATCACATCCACCGGCAGGCTTGGCTCACAGCGGAAACGCATGCGCAGCGCTTCTCCGGAGCGCAGCGAGGCTTCCCGCACCCGGCGGTGGTCTTCCTCCGCCAGATCGGCACGCCGCTCAGCCAGGGCAGTCAGAGCTGGTTGCAGTTCATCCAGATCGGCTATGGCTTCCTGCAGCCACTGCTGGCGTTGACCCGGATCGACGTTGCCGCTGGCCGGTGCCTCGAGCAGGTCAAGCGCTGCGGCCCCCTCGAGGGGTTCCAGGCCATCGCCACTCACTCGGACCGTGAGGCATTCCTCTACCAGCAGATCGGCGAGAGCCTCGTAATGACTGCCCGTCCATCGCGACTGGTGCAGCTGGTGCCGCAACCGCAGCACCAGCACCTGGGTGCGCTTGGTGACGGCCTTGGTGCGGATCACCGAGGCGCGGGCTGCCAGCTCCGGCTCCTCGCCGCTTATGGCACGCTCGGCCAAGAAATCAGCCAGTTCCACCACCAGGGGATGGGAACGGCTGAGCAGCTGACTGCCTTCACGGGCCGGTGAGCTGAAGCTGAGCCGCAGCTTGCCGCCGAGGTCGTGGCTGCGGAGGCGCTCGTTCAGGGCCTGGCGGTTGTCTTCCAGCCGGGTGAGATCGAGATCCCAACTACCGCTGGCTCCACCCAGTGGCCCGATGGGGAGGTTGAGGCGGCGGCAGGCGTTGAGCACCAGCCGCTCCACCGCATCAGCGCTGCCGAGGGATTCGCGCGTGCGATCCCATTCGCGCAGGGCTTCCTCTGGCTTGAGGCTGCGCTGGGCAAAGATCGTGCGCGTGGCCTTGGCGTTCTCCTTGGCGCTCTGCCATTCAGCGTCGATCACGGCATCGAGGTCCGATCCGGAGCTACCGCCGGATCCCCCGAAGCCAGGCAGGCCGAGGTTGAGGAGGCCCTGAATCGCCTTGGCGGCCTTACCGAAAATGCCGCCGAGTACCGCCTGGGTGATGGTGTTGGCATTGCCGGGGATCGGCACGCTCACTCCCAGCTCCTTGCGGATCGTCTTTTCCTTCTCAAGGATCACGGTGCGCACGCGCTCATCCACCGGGTTGGAGTCGCCGCCGTGCAGCATCAGCGCCCGCACGGCACTGCGAGCCTGGCCGAAGCGATCCACCCGGCCCTCGCGCTGTTCATGGCGGGTGGGGTTCCAGCAAAGGTCGTAGTGCACCACCGCATCGAAGGTGTGCTGCAGGTCGATGCCTTCTGAGAGGCAATCAGTAGCCACCAGCACTGGCACCTTGCCATTGGCCAGTTCGTTCTGAAGCTCGCGGATGCGCTCCACTCGCTCTTCTGGCGGCAGATCGCCGGTGACCGCCATCACCACGTGAGCGCGCTTGGGCAGTTCCTCCTCCAGCTGCTCGGCCAGATAATGGGCGGTGGGCCGGAAGCGGCAGAAGATCACCGGCCGGAAGCCCTCCGCCAGCAGCCCCTTGAGCTCTTTCAGCAGCTGCTTGAGCTTGGGGTCATGGGCCTTGCCGCGCAGGCGATCCGACCGCTCGATCAGATCCCTCAGCAGGGCGGCATCTGCCGAGTCAGCCAGATCGGCTCCTGGTGCGGCTTCCTCTGCGCTGAACTCCTCTTCGGCGCCATCGAGAACGGCGAGCGTGGCCATCGCCTCCAGGTCATCGGCCAGCTCGTCTTCACTGGGAGCTGCGCCTGGGTCAGGACCGTTCTGGAGGTTGAACAGCTTGGTGCGCAGCGATGCCGATGCGGCAGCTGGGCTGCTGCTCACACAGCGCAGCAATGCCAGGGCAGCCCACCAGCTCATGCGCTGTCGCAACTTGCTTTCGCCAACGCTCCGCTCCACAAGTTCACGGGCATAGGCGAGAACGTCGTCGAACAGCTTTCCCCACTCACCGCTGAGGGTGTAGGTGGCCTCGCGGGTCTCCCGATCGGGGAAGTCAGCCCCCTCGGTACCCCATTCCTCCTTGAGATCGAGGCGGCGGCGCTGCACGAAATAGTTGCCCAGCTCATCGCGGAGGTCCTTGCGGCGCTGGCCCTCGGGCATCTCGCTAAGGCCTTCGAACTTGGGATCGAGCAGGCCCAGCAGGTTGTCGAACGCCTCCTTATCGCCGCTGTGGGGGGTGGCGGTGAGCAGCACCAGGTGGCGCTGCGGATCGGCCGCCAGACCCCGGAGCAGCTCATAGCGCTGCTGGCGCCCACCGCCTTTGCGAGCGGCGGAGGTGTGGGCCTCATCGACGATCACGAACTCGCCGCAGCTGCGCAGGAAGCCCTCGCGGTTGCGGTCGCTCTTGATCCAATCGAGGCTCACCACGGTGAACGGAACGACGTCGAAAATCGACTTGCCCGCCGGCAGGCCCCGTTCCAGCTTCTGGGCGGTGCCAGGCCGCACCACCTCGGCCGCCAAGTTGAACTGGCGGATCATGTCGCTCTTCCACTTCTCGCAGAGGTGGGGCGGGCAGATCACCGTGACCTTGCGGATCTCGCCGCGATCCAGCAGCTCCCGGGCGATCAGCAGCGCCTCCACCGTCTTGCCGAGGCCCACCTCATCGGCGATCAGCACCCGGCTCACCTCCTGCTTCAGCGCCATCAGCAGCGGCACCAGCTGATAGGGCCGGGGCTCCAAAGCCACGTTGCCCAGGCAGCGGAAGGGCCCCGCACCGGCGCGGAGCTTCAGCAGCAGGGCATCGCGCAGCAGCAAGGCCGAGCTCTGGGAGCCACTCAGAGCTGGGTCAGGCAGGGCAAAGCTCGCCGGCCGCACCTGGCTGCCCTCCAAGGGCCAGAACAGGGTGGCGATCGTCTGATCACCGCCGCCCAGGGGCCGCAGCCGGAGTACCTGATCCTGCTTCTCGGCACGGCTCTGGGGCAGGGTCACCCACTCCCGCCCGCGCACCTGCACGATCGAGCCGGGGCTGGGGATGTCGGGAAGCGCTGCAGGCTGGCTGAGGGTGCTGGTCATGGCTGAGTCTCCTTCCCGAACAGTTGCTGGTGTTGAGCGAACACCGCATCGAAGGCATCGCCGATGTTCTGGACTGTCCCACCATCCCCTGGGGACGGCGGCGTCCTCTCGGCCGCTGACGAACTCGGGGAAGTCACCTTGCCTTCTCCGAACAGCCAGGCGTGCTCACGGAACACCTCGGGCCATTCCTCGCTGTGCTGGTCAAAGACCACCACGCGGATGCCCGCATCCTTGAGGGCCTGGCGCTTCTGTTGATCCAGCCGCTGCTGCAGGGGCGTGTTGTGATGCGGTCCATCGATGAACACCAGCGCCGCCGCTTCCCGGTAGGTGAAATCTGGGGTGACGAAATGGCCGCTCACCTCCTTCTGGGCGTCATCGGGCAGGTGATGGCCAAGACGGAAGGCCGATTCCAGCCAGAGGCGCTCCAGACCGCTTTGGCAAAAACCCCGCAGGCGCTCCAGCCGCTCGCTGCGGCTGTCGCTGCAGCCCTGCCCCACCAGCTCACCGCTGGCCAGATCCAACAGGAACTGCTTGAGCTCGGGAATCCGGCGATCGATGCGGTCGTGCTCGCGCTGGTTGTGATAGCCGAGCAAGCAGCGGTAGCAGCCGGCTTCGCATTCGGGATCGGCGTCCTCGAGGGCGGCTTCTGTGGCCGGTAGGGGATCGCTCAGCTGCCAGTGGCAGACCTCCAGTGCGGTGCGGCCCAGCTGCCGCAGCGCCGATGGGCTCTCCACCAGTCGGCTCAGCACGCCGGCGCCACCCTCGGCGCTCTCATAGAGCAGCAGGGCATTGGCTTCCTCCTCGTTCGGCATCAGCTCGGCGGCGATCTCGCTGCCATCGAGCTGGAAGGCCACCTCGATGCCGCGCTTGAGCGCGTTCTTCAGGCTGAGCAGCTTCAGCGGCTCCCAGTTGTTGGCGAATTGCAGCAGCAGGGCGTTCTTGCGGTCCTGCACGAAGGGCGTGATCTTGACGTAGCCCACTTCTGCGCTGTCGTCGTCACCTTCGCCTTTGGCGCCATCGCCATCGGAGCCGGTGCCGGCGGCCAGCTGTTTTTCGCCGCCCCAGCGGCCGGTGATCGGGTGGATCGGGAAGCCCATGTCGCTGCGGTTCTCACGCCGCCGCCAGCCGAGGTTGATGCGGCTGATCTGCGTGGCCGGCGCATAGCTGAGCTCCAGCAGCGCTTGGCCGCTGCTGCTCACCTGGGCCCGCGCCACCTTGACCACGCCGTTCTCCTGCGGGAACTCGTACGTGGTGAGCAGCTCGTAGCCCAGCCGTTGCCGCTCTTCGTCGTCGGAGGTGATCCGCTCGGCGCGGCGGGTGTTGACCTGCTCGATCTGATAGAGCCGCGGCACCCGCACCGCCTTGCCTTCCGGCTGCTCCTTGAGCGGCGCTCCGCAATGGCGGCAGAGCTCGAGTTCCGTGGAAGGACCGACATGGGCATGGCCACAGGCGGCGCAGAGCAGGGCGTCCTGGGTGGCCAGTGTTGCGGTGCCGCTGGCCACGGCGTTGTCCTGCAGGCCCAGGATCGCGCCGCGCACCTTGTAGGTGTTGCCCTCGTGGTAGATCAGCGAATGGGGCCCGAACTCGCTGATACCCACGAAGCGGGGCCGTGTGATGAAGGTGCCACCGCCCACCTGCTCGCGCGTTCCGGGGATGTAGGCCATCAGCGGCAGGCGCGGGAAGTTGTAGCCCGGCATGAAGCCCTGGCTGGCCAGGTAGCGGTAGGTGCTGAAGTCGTTGTTGCTATTGCTTTTCTGGCTGCTACCCGGCTTGTCCGCCAACAGCAGCTGCTGCTGCAGCCGGGCCGCCCGCTGACGTTGATCGGCCGCCTGCCGTTCCCGTTCCGACAAAGCGTGGTTTGCCAGATCCTTCTGCGCCTGGGCGAATTGGCTGTCAACCGCCTCCAAAAGCTCCCGCCAGCGCCGCAGGGCCGCATCGAAATCGAGCGCCGCACCACGGATCAGGGCGTCGAGCCAGCTGCCCGTGAGCCAGGGCGGCGGCGTGCTGCCCAGCCAGTGGTTCTCCAGCAGGTCATCCACGATTGACTGGCCATCGGCCTGGGCGCTGCAGCAGGCGTCATCGCTGGCCAGAGAATCGCGCAGATCCCCCACCAGCGGCCTGCCCTCGGTGGCCAGATCAACCAGTTCCTTCACCTTTCCTGGCAGCCGCTGCCTTGTGGCAGCCAGCCACAACGCCCGGAAGTGGGCCTTGAGCAGCTCCTCGTTGGCCAGCTCAAGAGTTGGTGCGATCACCGCACCGGCCACCATTCGAGTGGGATTGGAGAAGAAGTACTGGTCGTGCGGTGAGGTGGCGCCGCAGTAGCTGAGCACCAGCGCCGGTTGGCCGCTTCGCCCTGCCCGGCCGCTGCGCTGCGCGTAGTTCGCCGGCGTCGGCGGCACATTGCGCATGTAGACGGTGTTGAGTGAGGAGATGTCCACGCCGAGCTCCATCGTTGGCGAGCAGTAGAGGAGCCGTAGGCGGGCATCGCGGAACTGCTTCTCACGCTGCTCCCGAACCCCGGCATCCACCTGTGCGGTGTGCTCCCGCGCCTCCAGCGTCTGCACGAACGGCCTTCCTTCCGCCTGCTCCGGATCGGCGATCAGTGAGGCCAGATCCTCGTAGAGGCTCCGGAAGTAGCTGTTCACCGGTCCGCGCCGACCGCTGCTCTCCTGCTGCTCGCGCAGGCGTTCGGCATAGCTGTCCTGCGGAGCAGCATCGGCATCCACCAGCGTCCAGCGCAGCGCCGAACTGTTCAGCCGCCAGCCCTGCAGCACTTCGCTCTTTCGCTTGCCGACCCTCACCTCCTTGGGCTTGACCAGGCCCCAGGCGGTGAGCATCGCCAACAGGTGGCCGGTGATTTCCTGATAGAGGTCGTCCTTCCACTTCAGGCTGCGGTGCAGCTCCTCCACCGACAGCCAGCGTTCCCTCGCCTTTACCCAGCGGCCGAACGCACCTCTCAGTGACAGACCCTCCAGCCGCTGCAGTCGTTGCTCAGCGGTGACAGGGTTCATTACCACCGTGCGGGTTAGCTCCGGCTGTTCATCGGCCCGGATCGCCCACACCTCCTCCAGATCGAAACAGGCCTTGCGGCGGCGCTCGAACTCCTCCAGCCCCAGAGCGTCGCAATCAATCGCCAGCCGTTCGCGCAGCTCCTCCAGCAGGCGATGCAGGATCAGGAAGCGCTCCTCACTGCTCGCCTGGGCAAGCAGCGGATGGCGCTGCTGCCAGTCGGCCTGGTCCTCGGCGCAGTTGACCAGCTCGGCGTAGTCGATCTCCAGCAGCCGCAGCTGCTCGAGGTTGGGATTGGTGAGCCGCCAGCCCTTGCGCAGATCCACCAGCAGGCGGTACTCCAGCACCCCCCGTAGGGCACGCCGCCGCTCGGCCTCCACATTGGGCTTGACGCCTTTGGTTGCGATGAAGTCATCGGCTCGCAGGCGCAGGGCCCTCTCGGTGTCGAGCGCCAAGGTCTCCAGGCTCAGCTCCTGATCCGGCCGGGCCCGCAGCGCCGCCACCAGGCCTGAGCGCAGCTGCAGCACCCGCACGAAGTCGTTGAAATGCCCCGCCTGCAGCGAGGCGTCCTGGCGGTTATCGCTGAACGCCAGCAGCTTGCGGGCGTTGTCCGGGATCTCGTCTTCCGGGAAGCTGAGCAGTTGGCGCAGCACCGCCAGGCTCAAGGTGGTGGTGGCGGAGCTGCGACCCTCGGAGTTGAGGCCACAGAGCTTCTTGAACTCACTGCCGCGCACGTTGTGCTCCACCCCGCAGCTTGGGCAGAAGCGGAAACTGCCCTTGAGGAACCAGGCTGGGGTTCCGTCGCTGCTCGCACCTCCATCGGCTTTGACCCGGCAGGGCACCGGAGCAAACTCCCGGTAGGTGCGCTTGAGCACCAGCTCGCCGCTTTTGTCCGTCTCCAGCCAGCCGTCGGGGAAGCGGGCCTTTTCCAGATCCTCCACCTCGTAGGCACCGTCCGCATCGGGCATCAGGTAGCCGTTGACGACATCCTTTTCCCGCAGGCTCGATTCATCGGAGAACTCACGGGGCTGAAAACGCTCCGGCCGGCGGTTGTGCAGCTGGGCCCAGACCGGATGAAACTCCTGCCCGCAGCTGCGGCAGAACACCACCGGATAGAGCAGGGCCTGACGGCCGGCATTTGGCTGGTATTTCTGGCCTTTGAGCGTCAGGTAGCGGCGCTCCGGCGCTTCCAGGCTGGAATGCACATCGCCGCCGGCCGACACGAACTGGTGCAGGCGGAAGGCAAAGAATCGGCGGTTTGGACCCACCTCCACCTGGTAAGTCGCCAACAGAAACTGCCTCAGACTGGTGAGCACCGCCTCGCGCAAGCGCTGCTCAGCTTCTGAGTCAGGGTCGGCATCTTCCGCCAGGCGCCCACTGGCCTTGGCGAGCTCCAGGGCCGCATCCTGAAGGGTGCGGGGCCGGCAGCGCACCCATTTGCCATCGGTGCGGCCATCCTCCCGCTCCAGCCCCAGCCGCAGCTCCACCCACCGGGCCAGAGGATGCTGCCGGAGATCGTCTGCTGTCCAAGCCGCGGTGGCAGCGGGTGAATAGTCGGCTTCCAGTGCAGCGCTGAGGTCTGCTGCTGAGGGGAGATCACCCACCGTGAGACGCTCAAGAGTCTCGGTGACGATGTTCTCCACCGGGATTTCGGTGCCGAACAACTTGCTCCCCACCTGCGCCACCGTGCCGTTGCGCTCGGCCGCCGTGCCCTCCGAAGCCATCGTGGCGGAGGTGCCGATGCAGATCAGATCGGCATTCAGCCGCTGCCGCACCCGCCTTACCAGCAGAGCCACATCCGCGCCCTGACGCCCCCGGTAGGTGTGCAGCTCATCGAGCACCAGGAATTCCAGACCCTGGGCATCGCTGATCACCTTCTGATCCAGTGGATCCTGGCGGGTGAGGATGTACTCCAGCATCACGTAGTTCGTGAGCAGGATATCGGGAGGATCGTTCTTGATCTTCTCCCGTTCTTCCTCGCTCTCCTGGCCTGTGTAGCGCGCAAAAGTGACGCGAGGACCATTGGGATACCCCCAGCCCAAATATTTCTGGAGCTCCTCGATCTGGCTGTTGCAGAGTGCGTTCATCGGGTAAATGACGATTGCCCGAATCCGCTTGCTCTGATCTCCCCGCTCGCGCTCTTCCAGCACCCGATTGATGATCGGGATCATGTAACCCAGCGACTTACCGGAGCCGGTTCCGGAGATCACCACCAGGCTGCCGCCGGCGCGGGCGATGACGATCGCTTCCCGTTGATGGCGGTGCAACAACAGCTCCACCCCATCGCCCCGGTCCTTGCCCCAGCGGAAGATGCGGCTGCACTCCGGGTGCAGCAGACCCTCGTCTACGAGCTCGCTGATACTGCCTCCCCCCACGAAGCTTGGGTTGAGCTGGATCAGGGGTGAGGGCCAATATTCCCCAGCGCCGTAGCGGCCATCAACGAAGTCGCGCAGGTCGGGCGCCTTGATCTGGGTGAAGCTACGGCTGAACTGGCCGTAGTCCTCAACAACCCGATCTCGGAAAGAAAAGACATCCATCAGGTCAGCTCACCATCCCAACCCTGCAACGTGGCCAGGGAGGGAACTACCTGTGGTCTGTTTCCCTGGGCTGTGGCCACCGGCCCTGAATGGCGTCTTGGACCAGTGTGCCTTGCCGGAGCGCATCCGTCACGGCTACCCAAACGACAGCTGCCTCCGAGCCTTTGGTTCTATGCACTCCGTGCATAGCTCCCCTTGGAAAGCGAGCTACGTGTCAGGTGGCTATGCGGAAATTGCACGTTTTGGGCCTGCTCACCCTTCTCCCCCCACCATCCCCCGCGCCATCGCGTACTCCCGCCCCAGATCAATGCCCGGATCCTGCCCCGGCAGCAGCAGCTGCACCCCCGCGTAGTAGACGCAGGCAGCCTCCAGGGCTGAGACCGTGCTGCCGCCGCGGTAGTGGCGGAGGGGGTGCTTTTGGTTGGGGTTTTTGATCGCCAGGCCCCGCTGACCGAGCGCTCCCGTCTCCGTCTCGTCGGACTTGCTCTTGATCGGTTTGCCGTCCCACCGGGTTCGGTTCTCGCGCCGGTCGGAGCGGCCTGAAGGCGCTCTGAGGCCGCCAGGGGTGA
>JBILGK010000046.1:0-21019 GCA_044351065.1 Cyanobium sp. | reverse complement strand
GGCATGACGCTGGGCAACAGCCCCAGCCAACGCCCCAGACCATGGCCGAAACAAGCGGCAACACCCCCCCAAAAAGTGAGGACCTTTTCGTGTCGGCAGTGAGGACTTTCTGCGTGTCGGTTGACAAACGGCTTTGTTGTATTCGTTTTGCAGGCGCGTTTCGCTCATGGCATCAAGAAAAGTTTCCCAGCATTTAATTTCTAGGTATAAGCCTGATTCGCACAAGCGATCATTTTGGCGGCGCAAGTATAACTCAAAGGCATCTCTATCAGCCCTAAGTTCAGTCGAGGAGGCGAGGAAGATCTGCACAGTTCGCAGAGGCAGATCTTTCATTCTGGGCCTTTGTTCAGTCCTTTCATTATATGTGTTCCCATCCGGTTTGCTTCTTAATAGGAGCTGTTCTTCGATCCAGATATTATTAAAGACTGACTGGTAGAGGCGATTGCGCACTACTAGGGTGCGACCCTCTTGGCGTACAACGCCGGCTAGCTTGAGGTGGGCATGTACGATGTTATGCTCCTCATCGGGTACTGGTATTCTGCCCTGCCAGATATTGCAATAGGTACGCAAAAGCTCGGTTCCATACCCCCGAGGAACTCTCTTAGTGAGCATGTCACGCACAAATTGTAGGTTGCTGTCTTGATCGCTACGTTCTCCAAAGAAGGTTCGCTGAACCGCGGCTTCTATCGCTGATTCACTCCATTCAACTGGTGGATCTTCGCTTAGTGCGCTACAGAGCCGCTGGCTTAGGTAGGGGTGGCCGCCTGTCCAGGCTAAGATCCAGCCCAGGGCCATCTGAGCCTCTGACTGCGGTAGCGGAAGTACCGCCGCCAGTGGCGAAGCTTCCTGATGGGTGAAATCAAGAAGGTTCACCCTCTCGCCAAGGTTGAAAGGCGTGCGCTTAGTATCGTGAATTAGATCAGCGGGAGTGGCTACGCCGATCAATACAAATGACAACCGACAAAGAGCCTGATTTCGGGCGCGCGCACCATAAAAGTAGCGGACCGCCGCATAGAAGTCATCGGTAAAATCTAGGCTGAGTGTGGTGTCAATTTCATCGACAAAGATCGCGATCGGCTCAGCGACCTCTGCCAGCACCACTTTCTCAAAGAAACGGGTGAGCCGCAGGGCTATACCAGTTTCTCCTTGCTGCTTCCACCAGATGCGCGCATTGGTGGCCAGCTCCAGCTGATCGGCCACAACCTCAACAAAATCGCCATACCAGGTCTCGGCCTCCGAATGGGTGCCAATTTGGGTTAGGTCAACTGTCACCGCCCTGAACCCTTCATCCAGCAGCTGCACTGCAGTGCGCATCATCAGGCTGGATTTGCCCAGCTGGCGGGGGGTGAGCACATAGGCAAAGCGCGACTGGCGGCACAGCTCCAGCAGCTGCTGATCGGCTGGCCGGCTCAGATACAGGCCCCCCTCCTGAGCCTGCACGGTGCCGCCGGTGGTGTAGCGGTGCTCAGCCATCGAGGTGCTGGCCGAAATAGGTGGCGTAAAGCGGGCAGCGGGGCAGCACGGCGCTGCCCTCCTGGCGGGCCAGGCCGGCGGCGATCAGCAGGCGGCTGGTTTTCTCATCGTCGCAGCGGTTGCTGCGGATCACCTGGCGCAGGCAGGCCCGCAGGGCCTGGTGGTCGACGATGCGGAACAGGTGATAGCGCAGGTGATCACCAAAGGGCCCGTAGTCGCTGGCGGCCTGCTCCAGAAGCCGCTCCACCGGCATCTGATGGCCCGCCACCAGATACAGGGCCCGCCGCACCAGGTAGGGGTGGCCGTGCAGCAGCTCCATCAGCTGGGCCAGCGGGCCGGGGGCCAGGGGGGCGCCATGGCGCTGGTTGAGGTCGGCCACCTGCTCGGCGGAAAAATCGATCAGCTGGATCACCTCGCCCACGTTGAACGGCGACTGGTTGAGGTTGGCGATCAGGTGATAAGGCTCGGTGGCGGTGACCAGGGCCAGATCCAGCTGCTTCCAGGGCCGCAGCAGCGGCAGGGGCGAGGCGCGGTTGTTGTGCCAGCCGCGCAGCATCGCGAAGAAATCGGAGCGGTACTCCACTTCAAACAGACGGTCAACCTCATCCATCGCCAGCAGCAGCGGCCGGTTCAGTGTCTTGAGCACCTGGTTCTGCACATAGCGCGTGGCGAGTTGGTTGTTGCCGCCGCCAGCGGCCCAGGCTTCGGCTGTGCCATCGGCCAGCCCCAGCTGCTCAGCGATCGCCTGGCAGAACTGGGGATAGAAGCGGTCGGCCTCAGCGAGCACCTCCTGGTCAAATTGCTGCAGGTCGAGATACACCACCTCGCGGCCAGCCTCCAGGGCCGCCTGGATCACCCGCATCAGCAGCGAGCTCTTGCCCATCTGTCGCGGGCCCTTGATCACGATCGTCACCCCCTGGCGCTCCAGGGCCCGCCCCGCTACTCGGTCACCTTCGCGCTCGATGTAGAGGCGCGATTCGGCATCCATCGTGCCCTCCGCTGGCTCCAGCGGCCCCACGGCGGCCTGGGGGCTGGGGGGTGCCAGCGGCGGCGGCGTGGTGGCGGAGGTCGGGATTGTGGCGGCAGCAGGGGTGGGTAGGGCCGCCGCTGCGGTGGGCAGCTCCTCCCCGACCATCGCCCGCTCCAGCTCGGCGAGCAGCCGCGGCGTGTCGGCGGGGCCATCCCACAGGGCCCAGTTGATCGGGTTCAGATAGGCGCTCAGGGGGTAGGGCAGGTCCTCCCGATAGGCCACCCGCACCGGCAGGATCCGGGGGCGACCCGGCTGCTTCTGCAACCGCTGGGCCGTTTCCACCTCCCCCACCACCATCTCGCTACCCACCGCCTCAGCCGAGAGCAGCAGCAGCAACACATCCGCCTTCCTCAGCTCGCGATCGATCCGTTCGGCCCAGGGGGTGCCCACCGCCATCGTCTGGTCGATGAACACCTCATGGTTGCCGCGCAGCTGCTCGTAAAGCGCCAGCGCCAACGGCTCATCCGGGTTGACGCCGCGCTTGTAGCTGATGAACACCCGCATGGCTCAAGCGTTGCGGCTGGCGACCCTCATCAGGGCCTCAAGGGGCCTGGCCGTTGGGACGTGGCCGCCAGAATCCAGGGAGTAAGCCATGGGCCCGGACTTCGCGGTCTTTCGCCAGCGGATCAGGGCCGTCATGCTGCATGCCAGACACTGGTCGGAGGGTAGCGACGACGGAGACACCATCCCACCCTTCCCCGCCCATCCCCCGCGGCTTGCCGAAGACCGACCCCAAGCGCAAGAGCCACCAGTCAGGGCCCTGAGCCGTGCAGCGCAGGCCAGCGGGATCAGAGCAGCTCCCGGAACTGCTGGGGCGCAAGCCCAGCATCACGGGCGATGGCCCCCATGGTGATCGCGTTGATGGGGTCATGGCGAGGGATCACGAGACGCCGCTCGCCATTGCTGAGGATCAGATGCCCAGATTCCCTGACAACGCGATAGCCCAGCTTCTGGAACACCCTGACGGCCTCCTTCTGGCTGATCCCAGGCAATCGCGGCATTAGACAGCCAGTTCCAACGTTTCCACGTGCTTCACTCCAGCCTCTTCCGCCTCGACCTGCAGCCAGAGGGTGATCGCTTCGCGAATATTGGTCAGGGCTTCCTCGCGGCTGTCGCCCTGGGAGTGGCAGCCAGGGAGGTCAAGACAGCTCACCGACCAGCCCTCATCGGTCTGCAGCAGGCGGATCCTGTACGTCACCCTGAACACCAGCAGCTGACAGGACGCTAGCTGCCCCAAGCAGACCAGCTCGGTCCATCGCCAATCACCATGCCCCGTCGCCCGCCCAAAACCGACCCTGAACTCCAGGCCCACAAGGAATGGCTGGGCTACCTGCAGCCCCGCGGGCTGGTGGTGGCGCCGGCGGCGATGTGGGAGGCAAGCTGGGTGCTGGAGCAGGGCGGCCGGGAGCTTCTGGAGCAGCAGGAGCAGTTCCGCGAGGCCCTGCTAACCCTTGCCCCAGACGAGGAGGAAGACGACGACGAACACCCCCGCGGTTTCCGCCGGCTGGAGGATCTGCTGGTGGAGCAGCTCAGCTGGGATGCGGAGGCCCTTCAGCGCGACCCCGCCACCCTGCAGGCCTGGACCCGTGAGCTGTCGGAGCTGGGTGAAACACTGTCCCCCACCGCCGTGGTGCGCGGCTTCGGGCCCGACGGCAAGCCTCAACTCCTGATCCAGGAGCTGCCTGAGCCCAAGGAGGGCCTGATCCCCCAAGGCGAGCCCGTGGACCTCGACCGCCGCCAGGCGAGTGGCGACCAAGGCTGGCGGGCCTCCCCCCAGGAGCGCTTCGAGCGGCTGTTGCGCGAAACCGAAGTGCAGCTGGGGCTGCTGTTCAACGGATCCCAGCTGCGGCTGGTGGTGGCGCCCAAGGGCGAAAGCTCGGGCCATCTCACCTTCAACCTGGCGGAGCTGGCCGACGTGAGCGGCCGGGCGATGTTTGCGGGGCTGCGGTTGCTGTTGGGGCGCGAGGCGGTGCTCGATGCCAGCGCGGGGCTGCGGCTGGTGGATGTGATCGAGGCCAGCCGCAACTACCAGGCTGTTGTGAGCGAGGAGCTGGCTGAACAGGTGCTGGCGGGGCTGTGGCAGCTGCTGCGGGGCTTCCAGCGGGCCGACCAGCTCACGGCCGCCCAGGGCGCGCTGCTGCCAGGCGACCTCCGGTTGAGCGATCTGGCCGAAAACGATCCGCAAAAGCTCTACGGCGGCCTGATCACCGTGATGCTGCGGCTGGTGTTCCTGCTCTATGCGGAAGACACCGACCTAATGCCCAATGAGCCGGTGTTCGAGCAGAACTACAAGCTCACATCCTTGCTGGCCCGGCTGCAGCGCGACGCGGCCAACTACCCCGACACGATGGAGCAGCGCTACGGCGCCTGGAGCGGCATCTGCAGCCTGTTTCGCCTGGTGTACGTGGGCGGCGGCCCCAATGCCGATTACCTGCCCGCCCGCAAGGGTCAGTTGTTCGATCCGGCTCCCTATCGGTGGCTGGTAACGCCGTGGATCAGCGATGCGGTGGTGTTGGCGGTGCTCAGCAACCTGCTGATCGTGAAGGGAGAGCGGATCAACTACCGGGCGCTGGATGTACGTCAGATCGGCTCGGTGTACGAGGGGGTGATGGAGTTTGCGGTGGCCCGTATCGCTGGCCCCTGCATTGGCCTGCGCAGCAAGGCCCAGGGCGGCAAGAAGCCGTTCACCACGGCGATCGATCTGGCCGAACTGCTGGCGTTGCCCGGGGCCAAACGCAAGGCATGGCTGGAGCAGCAGGCGCAGACGGATCTGCCCCCCAAGGCGGCCCAGGCCCTCAAGGAGGCCAGCAATCAGCAGGAGCTGGTGGCGGCGCTGGCGCCAAGGATCGATCGGCGTTTATTCGAGGGGGGCGTCTGCCCCCCCGGCAGCCTGGTGTTTCAGCCCACGGAGGAACGGCGCCGCAGCGGCAGCCATTACACGCCGGCCCAACTCACCAGCCTCACGGTGGCGGATGCCCTGCGCCCCTGGCTGGAGCGCCACGGCCACCAGCCGTCGCCGAAGGACATCCTGAAGCTGCGGATCTGCGATCCGGCCATGGGCTCGGGCGCGTTCCTGGTGGAGCTGTGCCGCTTCCTGGCCGAGCTGCTGGTGGCGGCCTGGGGGAAAGATCTGCCGGATGAACTGTTGCCCGGCGGCAGTGCCTACGGCGAAGAACCTCTGATCTATGCCCGCCGCTTGGTGGCCCAGTGCTGCCTCTACGGGGTGGACAAGAACCCGTTTGCGGTGAACCTGGCCCGCCTCAGCCTCTGGCTGGTGACCCTCAGCAAAAACCTGCCATTCACCTTTGTGGATCACGCCCTCAAGGAGGGGGATTCGCTGGTGGGCGTGAGCATGGAGCGGATTGAAGAGGCCACGGCCACGATCCAACTGGGCCTGTTCGATGGCCCGCCCCGCAGCCTCCTGCAGAACCTGGCCGCTGCCAGGGAGGCCGTGTTTTCCGTGGACAGCCGCAGCGATGCCGACGCCGAACGCAAGCAGGCGGCTCTGGAGGAGCAACAGCAGGCCAGCGACACGATCCGCCAGGTGGGCGACCTGCTGGTGGCGGCCTTCTTCCAGAGGGGCAATCCCAAGGCTCGCGCCAATAGGGAGGAGGAGACGATCCGTGAACTCAACAAAGGGATGAGCGCAAAGCAGATCAAGACGATCCGCACTGAGCTGGCTGCGGGACCCAAGGGCATCCGACCGTTCCACTGGGAGCTGGAGTTCCCCGAGGTGTTCCAGAACGGGCGCGGCGGCTTTGATGCCTTCGTGGGCAATCCGCCGTTTGTGGGTGGGCGTCGGATGAAGGAATCAATGGGCCAAGCTTTTCAAGATTGGCTACAGAGCCAGTACCCAGAGAGCAGTGCTAACGGCGATTTGTGCGCTTTCTTCTTCCTGCGTTGCTTCACTCTGCTCCGCTCCGATGGGGCGTTTGGACTGATCGCCACCAACACCATCGCCCAGGGCGACACCCGCAGCACGGGCCTGCGCTGGATCTGCACCCATGGCGGCACGATCGTGGCGGCCCGCAAGCGTTACCGCTGGCCGGGCGTGGCCAATGTGGTGGTAAGCATCGTGCATGTGCTCAAGGGCGCCTATTCCGGTGAGCGAACTCTCGATGGCCGCCGGGTGGAGCAGATCACGGCGTTCCTATTCGACAAGGGCGGCCATGAGGATCCCAAGCCCCTCAAGGCCAATGCGGGCAAGAGCTTCCAGGGCTCGATCGTGCTGGGGATGGGCTTCACCTTCGATGACTCCGGCGAAGCCGACGACGACACACCGGGAATTCCTTCCCCGATCGCCACGATGGAGCGCCTGATTGCGGAGAACCCTAGGAACGCCGAGGTGATCTTCCCCTACATCGGCGGCAAGGAGATGAACGACAGTCCTACCCACGCACATTACCGCTACGTCATTGACTTCAGGGACCGCAGCGAGGAGGAATGTCGCCGCGAGTGGCCCGATCTAATGAGACTCCTTGACAAGAAGGTCAAGCCAGAACGGACCAGGACGAAGACAGATGGTGATTTCGTACTGAGAGATCCACTCCCGCAGCGGTGGTGGCACCATGCAGACAAGAGGCCTGCATTATATTCATGCGCTCGGAGCTTAGAGCGCGTTCTGGCAGTGGCCAGAGTCGCCAACGCACTTGCTTTCACATATTTATCTAGCAAGATAGTTTACAACGAAAAGACGATCTTGTTCACCAATGAAGCAGCGGCTCTTATGTCACTGCTTCAATCCCGCTTGCATGAGCAGTTTGCCAGGTTCCTGAGCTCCTCTTTGAAAGATGATCTCCAATACACGCCATCGGTCTGTTTTGAAACCTTCCCCTTCCCAGCCGTTTTCCTTGGCTCCGCAGACTCAGAACCTGCTCAGACTACCCATCGCCATGCTCTGGACAATATTGGCAAGCGCTACCACCAGTTCCGTGCCGAGTTGATGGTGACCAACAACGAAGGTCTCACCAGCACCTACAACCGCTTCCACGATCCATCCGAAACCAGCGAGGGCATCCTGGAACTGCGAAGCCTGCACCAGCAGATGGATCAGGCGGTGCTCCAGGCCTACGGCTGGGATGACATCCCCACCCGCTGCGGCTTCGGCCTCGACTATCTCGACAGCGACGACGACACCACCCTGCCGGCAGACCTGCAGGAGCGCATCGCCAGCGGTGATCTGTTCTTCGCCACCGCCAGCGAGGCCTGCGCCTTCCAGGCCCAGCTGCGCCAAGTCGGCGCCGTGAAAGCCAGCCGCCGGCTGGCCTGGCGCCACCGCTGGCCCGATGCCGTCCGGGATGAGGTGCTGGCCCGGCTGTTGGCGCTCAATGCCGAGCGGTATGCGGAGGAGCAGGCGATGGGGCTGCAGGGCAAGAGGGAGAAGGCGGGAGCTGGTGGGGGTGGGAAGCGGCGGGGGCGACCGCCCAGGTCGACTCCATCAAGCGAACCAGAAACCCAGCAGATGGAACAGATGGGATTGGGTCTGTGATGCAGGCCGTGCTCTTGTTGCTGATTCGCTACGCATTCACCCCTGCCAGCAGCCATGACGAGTCCAGCAATCGGCGTTCGATGTCAATGCGGCTACAATCAAGCGCATCACCGCTTGAACCGGGATGACCAACACTCCCATCTGCCCTCATGCTTCCAGTCGCCATCGTTTACACTTGCTGCAATGAAATACGACACTTCGAGCTACAGAAAGCATAAGCGCCCTGATGGTTGGGGCACACTATGTCCTTCGATGACCCAAGACGAAGCTCAAAATCTCCTTGAGGACAGTGTTGAGACGGGCAAAGCCCGATACAACGTCTGTGACGAATATTGCTATAAGTCGTTTTCCCATGCCACTGACGAGAAGGGAGAAACCCTCTGGCATGGCTTTCCGATTAAATGGTCGGATCTTCCTACGGAGGCCAAGAACCAGCTGATTGCCAAAGGTAAGCTGACCAACAAGCAGTACAAGAAAGCGTTGAAGAAGCCACTGGAACTAGAGCTTGGCTCATGATATATTTCGGAGACAGAGCCAAGTTTGCCATTGGCTTTCAACTCATCCCAGATCCTGATCAGGGCAGCTCGCCCCTGCGACGGCTGTCTTGGGGGAAACTTCAGATTTGGATTGCCAGCTGCAACCTGACAGCTGGGATCAGCCGTGATCAAGCGATTGTGGACTGTGCCGAAGTTCCATTGGCGCCTCTTGTTGAGTGGATCGCCAAGAATTGGGATCCGATGCTGCATGAAACCCGTCTGCCTTTGCCCTCCAAAAGCATTGGTTCAGCAGCCTGGTGTGTGGATTGCTTGCGCTCGCTTCCCGATGATGACTCTGAACTCGACAAGCTTCTGGACGCTCGTGCGGAATGGAGAAGTCGGCATGGCATGGGGTCCTGTCTGCCCGATTTCAGAATTCCCGATATTCATCTAAGACGTGTTAACTCAGGTATTGAATTGTCTTGGGACGATCGCGAGTGGCGCAGCGTTCCCAATGGCATCAGCTTGCAGGAAACCTCAGGCACAGCAATCCTCCCGGCGCAGGACGTTGCCGATGTGCTTTTTGACTGGGCGCAATCGGTCGCGCAGGAACTGCAACCATTCACAGAATCTGAGACATTTGCCCTGGAGATGCTCGCCCTTTTGGATGGCCATCGAACAGGTCGCTCAGCACTCTCTCGATTGAAGTTGGCTGCGGGACAGCATCTCCAGCGAGCAGCGCAGGATGCACTTCGTCTAGCCGGCTTCGCCGATGAAGACAGGATTGATGCGACAATCCAGGTACTCCTTGGTCTTGCAGATGATAGCAGAGTCGGTCTGATCACGCCCATCACAATTCCTGCCATGTTATTCCGGTCGGCCAGCCCCGAATTGTCAACAGCCGATCTGCGACGACTCTCAGAAGCCTGTGCCCAGCTACCGAGAATTGATGAGTCACCCTTGGCTCAATATCAGCAGGCAGATCCACCATCTTCAAGTTCTGATATTGTTTTCCAGGATGGCTACGAAAAGGCTCTTGATTTTCGATCTGCGCTTGGACTCAAGCCAGATTTGCCCCTGCTTGGAGAGCACGACTTGGAAACAGTGCTGTTTCAAGATCTTGGCATCGTTGTTCAGGACCTGACGCTTGAGAGCGCCACGATTGATGGCATGGCGGTATTTTCGCCAGGCAAGGCCCCACTGGTGGGTATCAATCTGACTGGCAAATACTCAAGCACCCGATGGGGTCGACGCATGACCCTTGCCCACGAGCTCTGCCACCTGCTTTACGATCTCAGTGATGAGAATAGCGTTGGAATTATTTCCAACTCCTGGGCGCCGGAATTGCTTGAAAAGCGTGCCAATGCCTTTGCGGCTATGTTGATGATGCCGCGCGAGGCACTCGAGGCCTCGCTACCGGGTAGCCCGCGCCAATGGACTGCAGAGGATCTGGGTGACGCCATGAAAAAACTAGGAGTTGGGCGGACAGCCCTCATGAATCATCTCCATAATCTCGGATTCATCAGCCACTCTGAACGAGAAGCATGGCTGGATGAACTCTGACTGCTGACCTGGCTCTCACCCCTGCCGCTCCCGCCAGATCTCCTGCACGAAGGGATCCGTGACCTCATAAAGCCCATGACCAAGGCGCATCAGCACATTGGCGCTGAGAAGCTCATTCACCACCGGCTGGATCTCCTCCAATCGCACCGCACGGCTAATCGCTTCCCCATAGGCAGCGGCGGCCTCTGCGGAGAAGATCCCACGGGCCGGTCCCTCTGATCGCCCCACCCGATCAACGATCGCCGTGGCCAGCCCACCGATCTGATCCACCTTCAGCAGCTCCAGGTCAGCTGCGGAACTGCGCAATGTGGCGGCGATCACCGGCAGCAGCTGATCCAGGCCCTTGATGCGCTTCAGGCGGGCCAGCAATGGGGAGGAGGGCATCGCCAGCTGGGTCAGGGTTTGCCGCACCATGGCCTGCACGAGGGCCGCGGGGCTCACCTTGGTGTCGCTCCAGAGGACCCCGTAGATCACCACGGCTCCCTGCGCCTCCAGCTCCGGCACCAGGTCGGTGCGGAGGAGCGTGGTCTTGTCGGTGCGTCTGCTCCCCGAGAGGAACAGGCGAGAGCGCAGACTCTCATCCAGCACTCCCGGGCGCAGCAGGCGAGAAGCCAGCTCGACGGCCAAGCGGGGGCGAAGGAAGACCTCCGCCACGGCTTTGGGCGATCTGAACGTGGTGGTCTGGCCTCGGTCCGGCAGGTCGCAGCACAATGGCCCCATGGCCACCTCCCCCCAACCGGGCGAGACTGGCGGTTGAACACCGAGCCGATCCGTCTGGCGCCATGACCAGCTCAGCCGATCAGCCGGGGCTCAGCTGTGAGCAGTTGCTGGTGCTCCTGCGTGCCCGCCAAAGCGATTGGCGACAGCGCTACCAGCTGCAATGCATCGGCCTGTTCGGCTCCACTGGCGTCACCGCTAGCCCGATGCCGTCCGCGACGACGTGCTGGCCAGGCTGTTGGCGCTGAACGCCGAGCGCTATGCGGAGGAGCAGACGATGGGGTTGCATACCAAAGGGGTGAAGCAGACCGCCAAGACAGGCACCGGCACCGGTAGCGCCTCAGGCAAGCGGCGAGGGCGGCCGCCCAAGGTGGCCCAGGTGGGCCAGACTGGACACCAGCAAGCGGAGCAGATGGGGTTGGGGTTATGAGTAGCCAGCATCCGGTCACGGGAGCGCTCCCGCTCACTGAGACCCAGCTCGCGGCCATTACGACAGCCTGCCTGCAGCATCACGTGGAACGGCTTTACCTGTTCGGGTCGGTGCTGCGGCCCGATTACCGCCCTGGTACAAGCGACATCGATCTGCTGGTGGAATTCAAGACCCTCCAACCCACAGCACTTGTCGACGCCTACTTCGGTCTTGAGGAGCAGCTCAGCGATAGCCTCGGCTCTGTGGTGGATCTGGTGATGGCTGATGCCGTGTGCAACCCCTACGTTCACCGCGATATCGAGGCGTCGAAGCAGCTGATCTATGAAGCGTGATCCACGGGCCTTTCTCAGTGATGTGATCGAAGCCTGTCACGCCATCCACCAGGCGGTTGCAGGGATCACCCTCGACGGCTACCGCAACAGTCGCCTGATTCGCTCGTCTGTAGAGCGGGAGTTCACGATCATTGGCGAGGCACTCAACCAGCTATCTCAACGAGATCAGAAGCTCTTCGCTCAGCTCGATCAGGCGCCGCAGATCATCAGCTTTCGAAACAAGCTCACCCATGAATACGTCACCATCAACCATCAGCTGGTCTGGGGTGTGATCCAGACCAACCTGCCGACACTTCTGGAGCAGTGCAGCCAGCTGCTCCGGGATCTCGATGGAGGCAGCAGGTAAGGAATGGCCACCTCCGCCCAGATCCGCCAACAGCTCGTCGATGCCCTGCAGCTCGACCTGATCGGCCCCAGCTGGGACGACGTGGCTCGGCGCCATGAACGGCTGCCCCAGCCCCCCTCCATCTGGTACACAACGGGCTTTCTCGTCCCCAACAGCTTTCAGGAAGAAGCCGGCCGGCCGCAGGACGGCGATATCCCCAGTTATGCCGATCAGGCCGGGGAAGACCCCAGCAACGATGCCGCCATCCGCCAGGAGGAGGGCGAAAAGGATGACGACGCCAGCACTAGAGAGGAGGAGAGCAGCAGCAAGCGCAACTGGTTTCCCTCCTCCGCCGGGCTCAGCTTGATCGTGGAGCAGGGCTCCCAGATCGAGGTCACCGTCACCTGGGGCGACTACAGCCCGCCCGAGCAGGGCGCAGATGACAAGGCGTGGATCCGCGAGCCCAAACGCGTGGTGCGCACGCTCAACATCGATCAGCGGCGCGTCAGTGACGACATCCCACTGGAGCCCAACCCGGAGGGACTCTGCCTGCGTTGGATCGCCCGCCGTGCACCCAGAAAGCTCGGCTATCCCGCTGACCAGTTCTCGGTATCGGTGTTCCTGCTCAACAAGCGCGCCCAGAGCGGCGGTAAGCAGATCCGCTATCGCGATCCGGTGAGTGCCTTTCAGGTGCAGCTGAAGCTCCACTGCCCCCAGGGCTTCCCACCTCGCCGCGATGCCCTGCAGCAGGCCAACAAAGACGGTGATGAGCGGCTGGCGGCCCTGCAGTACCGCCGGGATCTCTGCTTCGCGACGGGGCACAACGTCGCCGTGTTGGTGGATCCGGCCGATGTCATCAGCGCCGGGCCGGAGAGCCGCTGCACCACCCTCACCACCACCTGGTTGCCCTCCGCCTCGGTGCCGCGGGTGCTGCCGGAACCGCCCCCAGGCATCCAGGTGCCGCTGGGCATGAAGGTGCTCGCCGATCTGGCCCAGAGCGAACGGGTGATCGATCGCCTGCTGCCGATCGTGAAGGCCTACCGCGACTGGATCGCTGGCCAACCACGGAAAACGGTGAGCGAGCAGGAACAGATCGCCACGGCCAGCCACCTGGGCAAGCTCGCCAACGAATGTGCCAATCGCATCGAGGCCGGCATCCGCGCCCTCGCCGATGGACAGGTGCGCGAGGCCTTCCGCACCATGAACCTGGTGATGGACCAGGCCCAGCGCCAGCGCATCGCGTTCTCGGCCCGGGTCAAGCCGCAGCAGCTCGGTGATCTGCCCAACACCTCCGCGCCCACCTGGCGCTTCTTCCAGTTGGCCTTCGTGCTGATGAACCTGCCGGGGCTCGCGTCAGCCGACACCCCTGATGGCCGGGCTGAACGGGAGATCGTCGAGCTGTTGTTCTTCCCCACCGGCGGCGGCAAGACCGAGGCCTACCTCGGCCTGTCGGCCTTCACCCTGGTGCTGCGGCGCCTGCGTCACCCCGGCGTCAGCGGAGCCGGCCTCACGGTGTTGATGCGCTACACCCTGCGGCTGCTCACCCTCGATCAGCTCGGCCGTGCCGCCACCTTGATCTGCGCCCTGGAGCTCGAACGGCTGCGGCGGATCGCGGAGGATCACCCCTACAAACTCGGCGACTGGCCCTTCGAGATCGGCATGTGGGTGGGAAAGGGCGCGACACCCAACAAGCTCGGCGGACCCAACGACCCCGACCAGAAGAGCACCTACAACGTGCTCAACCGCTGGAAGAAGAAAGGCACCGACCGGCCGATCCCGATCGAGACCTGCCCCTGGTGCAATCGCCCGCTCCAGCCCCAGGGCTTCGATCTGCTGCCCAAACGGGCGCCGGATCGGCTGGTGATCCACTGCCGCACGCTGCCCAATCCCACCCGCTCCGATGCCCTCAGCGAGCGTGATTTCGCCCACATGGGCCCCTGCCCCTTTGATCAGCAGACGGCCCTGCCGGTGCTGGCGGTGGATGAACAGATCTACAGGCGCTTGCCCTGCTTCCTGATTGCCACGGTCGACAAGTTCGCGGCTCTGCCCTGGGTGGGCAAGACCTCCGGCCTGTTCGGCACTGTCTCCACCTACCAGCTGCCCCGCGGTGCCACCGCCGTGCAACCCGAGCCCGCCGGCTTCTGGGGGCCTGCCGAATCTGAGTGTGGCTCCCATCAGCTGGAGGCCGGTCGGCTGCCGCCACCAGAGCTGATCATTCAGGACGAGCTGCATCTGATCAGCGGGCCGCTCGGCACCCTGGCCGGGCTCTACGAGTCCACCATCGAGCGGCTGATGCGGCCCGATCCAGACTCACCACCGCCCAAGATCATTGCCTCCACGGCCACGGTGCGCCGCGCCGGCGCCCAGATCCAGGCACTCTTCGCCCGCCGCGAATCGCGGGTGTTTCCGCCGCCGGGGCCGGAGCGCGACGACAACTTCTTCTCCCGCACAGAACCCGACCCCGATCAAGCCCGTCTCTACGTGGGCCTCTCGGCCCCGGGGCGCAATCTCAAGGGGGTGTTGCTGCGCTCCTACCTGGCCCTGATGGCCGCCGCCCAGAAGGCCTGGAATGAGCACAAGAGCATGGGTGCTGCCAACCCGGCCGACCCGTACATGACCCTGCTCGGCTACTTCTCCAGCCTCAAGGAGCTGGGTGTCACCCGCAGCATCCTCGAGGACGAACTCGGCGCCCAGCTGCCCGATTTCGCAGAGAACCGCGCCATCGAGGGTGCCAACAACCCCTTCGCCAGTCGCGGCCGGCCGGAGGCGCCCCACGAGCTCACCTCCCGCGTCAACACTGCGGAGATCAGCCGCACCAAGGAGCTGCTCTCTCGCCCTTATGCAGACCGGGAGCATCTCGACGTGGCCTTGGCCACCAACATGATCTCGGTGGGCCTCGACATCTCTCGCCTGGGCCTGATGGTGGTGCTCAACCAGCCCAAGACCGCCGCCGAGTACATCCAGGCCACCAGCCGCGTCGGCCGTCAGCTCGACAAGGACCCTGCCCGCAACAAGCCCGGCCTGGTGCTGGTGCTCCTGAACCCGAACCGCCCGCGCGACCGCTCCCACTACGAGCTGTTCCCCTATTGGCATCAGACCTTCTACCGGCATGTGGAGGCCACCAGCTGCACGCCTTTCGCCAGCCGGGCCCTCGATCGCGGCCTGCCCGGCGTGGTGGTGGCGATGGCACGGCACCTCAACCCCGCCCTCACCCCGCCCACGGGGGCGATGGCGGCCGAGGCCCTGCAGCAGGTGCGGGACACCATTGCCCAATCCCTCCATCAGCGCTGCATCGATGCCGGAGCAGCCGACGATGCGCTCGGCGAGCACCAGCCCCAGCGGGTGGCTGGCCAGGCCCAGGCCTTGCTGCAGGAGTGGTGGAAGCTCACCCAGGAGGAAGAAAGCAGCTTCCAGTACTGGACGCGCGAAAAGAAGGGAGCCGGTGGTGGTCTGCTCCACACCCCCCTGGATGAGGATCCCCGCTACCGCGGTCCAGGGCTCAAACACTTCCGCACCAACTGGAGCCTGCGGGATGTGGAGCCTGCCGCGCCGATCCGGCTGGTGAATTTCGGCCAACAGTTCGACGAGGAGGAGGATTGAGCCCATGCCCGCCCCCAGATCCCGCTCGCGCCGCACCATCCCAGCTATCGGGGAGGCCCGTCAGAGCCAGGTGCTCCAGCTGTATGGCCCCGGCGCCATGGTCGACCTGCCCGGTTATGCGGTGGTGATCGGTGGTCTCGATTACTGGAACACCAACGGCAGCGAGCAGGTCGATGAGCCCCGCCTGCTGAAGCTTGTTCGCGCCGCCACCGCAGTGGGTCACATCGAGCTGCGCACGCCGCCCAAACAAGCCGACAGCCTGACCAGTGGCGGTGGCTCGATCAAAGCCCTGCGCTTCCCCCAGTGGTCCCTCGCCCAGAAAGTCACCGAGCGCTTCATCGAGGGGAACCCCCGCCCGTTCCGTGCTCGGCCGTTGCTCCACTACCGCGACGGTTGTGTCGACGACTGGAAATCCTTCAAGGATGATGACGGCAAGCCCCACAACCTGGTGCCGATTCGCTTCGTGATGGCTTGCCCCCACGGGCACCTCAGCGACATCCCCTGGCGGGATTTCTGCTTCCGGGAGATCAACTGCAGCAACCGCGAACGGCTGTACCTCCTGGAGGCAGGCACTGGTAACGACTTCACCCAGATCTACGTGCAATCGGAGAGCGGCGTCACCCGCAAGCTGGCCGACGCCATGGTCACCGAGCTCAATCCCCTCTACTCCTGCCAGGGCCGCACGCCGTGGCTGGGACCCGGCAGCCGCGATTCCGAACCCTGCCACTCGATCGGCAAGGGCGGCAAGGAGGAGAAGACCAAGAACCGTCTGCTGGTGCGCTCCGCCACCAATGCCTACTTCAGCGAAACCCTCTCGGTGATCTCCCTTCCGGATGACCGCCATTCGCTGGCCAAACGGGTCGCCGAGCACTACGACAACCTCAAGCTGTTCACGGACGAGCAGCAGATCGCCGTGGCCCTGATGGCCTTCCCGCAGGTGAAGGCCACTTTCGAGGGCGTCAGCGCCGCTGAGCTCTGGGCCGCCATCCAGGCGCACCGGGGCCAGGGCAGCGGCCCAGCCCCTGAGCCCAAGGATGAAGAGCTGGCGGTGCTCACCGGCCCGATGGAGGGGGTGTCGGATCCCTCGGAAGACAGCCTCTTCCATGCCGACACCTGGCAGCCCAGCCAGCCACCCGCCTGGTACAGGAAGGCGATCCGGCGCGTGCTGCTGATCCACAGGCTGCGGGAGGTGCAGGCCCTGGTGGGCTTCACCCGCTTCACGCCGCGCGTGAGCAGCCTTGGAGGTTTGCCGATCCAGACCGACCGCGCTAATCGCCGTGCCCCCCTGGCCACCAACCTCACCTGGGTGCCCGCCAGCGAGAACAAGGGCGAGGGGCTGTTTGTGGAGTTCGAGCCCGCAACGATCGAGGCCTGGTGCGCCACCCCCGCCGTGCAGGAGCGCTGCAGGCAATTCACGGCCGCCTTCGAGGCGGAATGGCTGGGATCACGGGGGCTCACCAGCAGCGACTTCCCCTTCCCCGGCCCGGCCTATCTGCTGCTGCACAGCCTCAGTCACCTGCTGATCACCGAGATGGCGCTCGACTGTGGCTACGGCGCCAGCGCGATCCGCGAGCGCATCTATGCCAGGCCCCTGGATCCCAGCCAGCCGGGCACCAACCGCTACGGCATCCTGCTGTTCACGAGCAGCAGCGGCTCGGAAGGCACCCTCGGCGGCCTGGTGGAAGCGGGCAAGCGCATCGATCGCTACCTGGAGAAGGCCTTCGAGCGGGCTCTGCTCTGCAGCAACGATCCCTTCTGCGCCGAGCACGATCCCAACCATCCCTTCGACATCCGACCCACCCATGGGGCTGCCTGCCATGGCTGCGAGCTGATCGCCGAAACCTCCTGCGAGCGGCGCAATGAATTCCTCGATCGCGCCCTGGTCAGCCGCACTGTGGCCGTGCATGGAGCTGACGAGACCGATCCGTCCTTCTGGTCATTCCTGCAGACATGACCAGGCCGCCGCTGTCACTGCCCTCCCGCACCCTGCTGGCAGTGGCCCAGGGCGTGCGGCAACTGCACACCACCCCCAGCAGCTGGGCCGATCTGCTGGAGTCCTATGGCGCTGGGGTGAAGCCACAGCTCGAACCTCTGTTGGTTGCCCTCACCAGAGAGGGGGCGCACCCGCGGCTTCTTGCCTCCGTTCTGGAGGAGATCGCAGCAAGCCGCGCGGAGCTGGAGCGTGAGCGCGAGAGCTGGTCTTTCGTCTGGTCGGGTCCCAAGCCACTGCACAACAACGTCAGCGACACCTGGGCCACGATCACCCGGCTGATCGAGGAGGCGGAGCACTCCCTGCTGATCGCCACCTACAACATTGGCCGCTCCAGGGACTGCCGCGAACTGTTCCACGCCCTCGCCAAGCGCCTCGCCACCTCCAGCCTCACCGAGGTGCAGCTCTTCTTTCACCCCAAGCAGATCGAGCAGCAGCTGGGGCCGGAGCCCTTATCCCAGATCAGAGAATGGTTCGAGGGTCAGATCTGGCCCTGGGAACCCAAGCCGCTGGCCTATGTGGATCGCCGCCTGGTCGAAGGCTCCCAGGATGGCTGCTACCAGCACGCCAAAGCGGTGATCGTCGATGCGGGCGAGCCCAAGGCCAAGGCCCTGATCACCAGCGCCAACTTCAGTGAAACCGCCCAAAGACACAACTATGAGGCCGGCTGCCTGCTCACCGCTCCCTGGCAGGTGGATCGGGTGGCAGAGCACTTCCGATCGCTGGCCAGCCAGGGCTATTTCGTCAAATTGCCACAGAAGTAAACCCAGAGCTGTTGACTCACTTTGAGAGAACGTGAAGGATCTTTGAAACCAAGATTATTCCTCCGTACAGCGCTACGCCGATCACCATCCATCGAAGCAAGAGATTGCCTGTTGATCGCGGAGCTTTCCTCCCGGCTTCTAACTGCTTGATCTCCTCCAGGCAGCGCACCAACTCAATCTGCAACGCTTCAGACAGATCGGCATACTCAACTTCGCTGAATGCCTTCTCAATGGAGAGGAGATCAAGTCGACGGATCTCCCGTATGGCCCCAAGTTCATCCATGCTCTTCAGAACCCCACAAAGGGTTCTCGGAGGCGCTTCGATAGCTTTGATATCGTCAGTGACCGGGCGAGCAATTGCGCGGACAGCATCGATGCGGAGTCGGGGCTGCGAAACAAGAGGAGGCTGAATGTAGTCCGAGGGGTACCACCGCCAGTTTCTTGCAATCAATGAACGATTCTGTAGACCCTCACCCCAGAGAAAGCGATTCAGATCCCTCCTATCGATCCCTAGGTGCTGGGCAATCTCTCGGCTTTTCAGCCCAGGTCGGTCAAGGACCACTTGGCAGACCCTATCTTTCATCGCTTCCGAAAGGCTCGACGTGTACCCACGCGGTCGGAAGTTTCGGCCTTGGTATGGACGCATGATCGGGCTATGCGGGCTTGGGGGCAGGGGCTATGGCTGACGCCAATTTGCCGGGCAACCTAACCCATCGGCCGAGTTTCCAACTGCAGGAAAGCCCCAGGAGCAGGGATGGCTCGTTCATGCCTCACGAACCACCATGGAACTCTCTCCTTGTCAGACATAACGCTCAGCACCTTCAAGGTGAGCAACTGCTCAGGAGGGGCGGAGCCGGTTCAGGCCCGTCCCACCACTCCGATGGTGTTGGATTGCACTTCGCACTGTCGGCCACCGCGCGCCCTCGCTGGCTGAATTCACTACCCCAGGGCTGCGGCCCCACCCCCTGCGCCAGCCTGAAGGCACTCTTCTCCGCCCGAGAGCCATGCCCCAGCGCCTGATCATCTCCGACAACCCCGAGGATCCGGGCAACCCGCTGGTGCTCGATGGCGAGGCGATCGACGCGGCGGCCCGCGATCCGGTGGCGATCGGCAAGGTGATGGTGGATCAGGTGTGGGCCGAGGGGGCTGACCCCACCGGCGGGGCGCTGTACTACGAGCGGCGCACGAACCGCCATCGCCGCTTGGGGCAGTTCGAGACGGGCCACGAAGACTTCATGACCGGCGGCTGGGTGCGGGTGCTGGTGAGCGCCGAGCAACGCCAGCGGGATCGGTTCGGGATGGAGCGGGCAGCGGCCGATGGCCTGGTGCGGTTGCACGGGACGCACCGGGGCGTGCTGCTGGTGGAGTTCCTCGATCGGGACTGGGGGGCGGCGGGGGCGCCGGGAGCCTGATTCGTTTGATCCCCGCTTCCACCGGCTCCCAGGTTCCCCCCCCAAGAGCTGCGCCGCGGCCCTTCCCAGGCTGCGGCCCTCGCGCCAGGGCTGCGCAAGCTGGCCGCCACCAAACGCCCATCCCCGTGCGCCGGTGCCCTGGCTGGGGCTCACTGCCAGCCCTGGCGCGGGGCCGCCTTTGGGGCGGGTCCTTTGGCGCCATGGCCATGGCCGATGCCCTCTCCTGTGATCTCCCTGCCGCTCAGGTGCTGCTCGATCTGCAGCAGCGGCGCATCCGTTGGCGGGTGCTGTTGGTGCCCCGTCCTGGATCCACTCCCCTGGTGCTCTTTGAGAAGCGCGGCAAGGGCGGGCGGTTGCTGCACCGCAGGCAGGCCCGGTGGAGTCCGTGGCATGGCACCGCTTTCCTCCATCCCCGCGATCAGGTGGCCGGTGGCCTCATCCCCCGCTGCCTTGTGGAGAGGATCGAGGCCCTGCTGCGGGGCGCACCCCTGCCGCGCCGGCGGCGGGACTGGGCCCAGGTCCACGGCCGCCTCGTCCACTGGTAACGGCGGGGGGGGCCAGGGGCCCCTTTTGTGCTGGGGTTCTGCCTGGTTTGTGGGCTGCCGAACCCGGAGCTTCCACCAGCTCTTGAGTTCCCCTAAGGGGCTCCGCCCCGGCCCTTCCACTCTGCGGGGCGGCCTCAAGGATCGGGCCAGACCCGCTGCGCGGGTCCTTGACCCCGCCCCGCTGGAGGGAGGAGTCCTGCGCTGCGCCGCCATGGCCCTCTCGCTCGTCCGCTCTCACGCCCATTCGCACCTCCTCCGCCGCCGCTGGCTGGAGGGTTCCAGCACCTGGTTCCTTGTCTCCCTCTGCGAGGCCTGTTGTGCCCGCTCCCTCCACCGTCTCGGGGAGCTGGTGGAGGATGTGCTCCATCAGCGCTGGCGGGATAAGCCATCAGCGCCACGTGATCCGGAGCTGGAGAAGCTGGTTCCCTTCTGAGGGCGCTCGGGGGCCAGAGGCCCCTTTTTTTGTGGGCGGATGGATGGCTGGTGCCCGGTACCTTGTCGCCAGCCCGCCGCCGCGCCTTGAACACCGACCGCTGGCTTTACGGGGTGTTCCAGTCCGCGCCGGATCTGATCCGTTGGTTGGCCAAACCGCCCGACGGCACCATGCCAAGCGGCGCCGTGCCCACGGAGCTCGACCGCCAGTACCGCTTCTCGGCGCCTGAGCTCTAGCCGCAGGCTTCTGCGAAGCAGTAGGCCAGCAGCCACCGCCTCGATGGTGTGCTCTGGCCCCTCGGCAGCGAAACCGGCTCAGAAGAGCTGCCGGTGGTGTTCCTGGAGGTGCAGATGCGCGCCGACCCGGGCTTCCATCACCGACTGGCCGCCCAGACCTTCCGCTTCCTGCAGCTCCATCCCCACATCGAGCACTGGCGGGTGG
>JBILGK010000076.1:0-6892 GCA_044351065.1 Cyanobium sp. | reverse complement strand
CGGTGCTCCACAGCCGCCAGAGGGGGCCGCCCTCCACCAGCGCCTCGGGTTCATGGTCCACCAGGCGCTCCAGGGCCGCCTGCAGCCAGGCCCGGTGCCGCTCCAGCTCCGGATCGAAGTGATCCACATAATCGCGGCTGGGGATGGGGCGGCTCATCGGAACACCCCCCGCCGTCCGGGCGTCAGGGCCGGCTGAGCGCTGGCGGCGGCCAGCTGCATCCCGGAGGGGAAGAACAGGGCGCTCACCGTCATCCAGCGCTCCAGGCAAGCGTTCACCTGCCGCGGGGCATGGAGCCAGTTCGGCAGCTCACAGGCGCCCACGAACGCGGTGGAGAAGACGAGCTGGCCGGTGAGCAGGCCGTGGGAGGCGGCTGCTCCCAGCAGCCGCAGCAGGGGGTTCATGTCGCCAGGGGCGAGGGGTCACGGGCCCTTGCCAGGGGCGTTCAGCGATCGCTGACCTGGCACCCACTGGGCCTCACTGGGAAGGCTGGAATGATTGCCTGTGCATTCAGCCAACTTGGCGCAGAATGTCACTGCCTCATACCATCTCACCCGCTCCACCGGACGCTGTTTGTCCCGCGTCAACCCCCTTGGCGCCCGGTCAATTTCATTGTCGCCGGACAGCTGTTCTCGTTCGGCACGAATGACCTGAATTCTGGAGCGATTGGTGCCCATCACCTGGTGCCACATCGAGGTGGATGAATCGGTATTGATCCAGGGCCATCGCCTCCGCCTTGCCACCGTGGATCTCACCGCCAGCCACGCCGATCTCAGGGAACGATTGCTGCAGCTGGCCTCGCTTGAATAACACTTTTCCACCACTCATCTGCCCTTGTTATCCGGCCCTCCAGTTGCACTTGCCCATGGATCGCGGCTGCGGCAGGGCCATAGCTGAGGTGGGTGTGCAGGACCCTGCCCGAGCGCGGGCCTTCTTCATTCCGAGCTTCCAGCCACCCCTGGAGAGGGAGGAGGACGGGTGGGCGACAAGGCCTGAAATTTCCGGAAGTTGAGGCGCCTTCGGCGCCTTCCGGGGAACAGTCAAGTGTAAAAATATTAAGCGTTTAAGGGTAAAGAAATTAGTCCTGGGGGAGGCAACAGACGCGGAAACCGATGAAGTAGTTGCAGTCGCCCGGGGGGATGTTAAGGGGGTAAGCCGAGCGGCAGGTCCTGGGGCTGCCGACCCAGGACCTGCCGTGCAGCAGCCTGGCACCCCACCTTCCGTCAGGTTCACGACGACTCGAGCCCTGTCTCTCCAACCAAGCTCGACCATCTTTCGGAGCTCCGTCATAGCTGGAATGCCACTCATCCAGGCACCATTCCCAAACGTTGCCGTGTAGATCCAACAGACCCCATCGATTGGCCAGGAACTGGTCCAGCTGGGAAGTTTCCCTTCGAACGACCCCCTTGGGCGCAGCTCCGTAGGTGGAGGTCGCGTTGAAATTGACCAGCTGGCTGATCCATTTGGCACCCCAATGGAAAGGCGTTGTGGTGCCCGCTCGGCAGGCGTATTCCCACTGGGCCTCACTGGGAAGGCTGTAATGGCGGCCTGTGCGTTCACCCAACTTGGCGCAGAACGCCATGGACTCCTCCCAGCTCACATCCTCTACCGGCCGTTGGTCTCGATCAGTCCGATCGCCCTGAAATTTGGATGGATTGATGCCCATCACCTGTCGCCACTGGGCCTGGCTGATCGGGGTCTGGCCCATCCAGAAGCCCTCCAGCTCCACCAGGTGCTGAGGGCCCTCGTTGTCTCGTCGCTCCGCCTCATGCGGCGGCGAACCCATCACAAAGCGGCCGGGTGGGATGGTCACCATGGTGAGCGCCACGCCTTCCCCCAGAGGCTCCAACCAGGCCCCCGGCGTCTCCAGCTTTGGAGTCGCCCACAACCGCAGTCGCACGAGCTCTGTGCGCAGCGCGCCGCCGTCGTCGTCGCGCACCGTGGCGCTGGGCAGCAGCAACCAGCGGGCTGTCCCAGCCGCCGCCGGAGGGGCGCCACAATAGATCCGCTGCACCGCCGAAGCCGCTTGGCAGAGCAGCTTCAGGCGCGGAGCGGCCAGCACACTTTCCTGCAGCTCCAGGATTTGTCTTTGCTCCAAGAAGGCGCTCAAGCCCGCCACACTGGCATCACCGCCCACCAGCTCCAGGAGCTGGATCGCCAGCGGCCCCTCCCGCGGGTCAGCATCGGGGTTCATCAACACCGCCCCAAGGGCTTCCGCCGCCGGCGCCAGCGCCTCGGGATCGGTTTCCGCCAAGGCCAGCAACCCTTGCAACGCCGCCAGCCGGGCCTGGGGCGGCTGGCCCGTGGCCAGATCCCCGCAGAGGCGCACCACCCGGCGCCGCTGCTCCAGCTGCTTGCGGTTCGCTTCGATCCAACCCACCAGGGGCTCCCAGGTGCGCAGCAGCGCTTCGTGGGCGATTTCCACCTGGTCGCCCCCATCGCCGCTGCCCCTCACCAGCAGCCGGGCCTCCACGAAGCGCTGGAGCAGCGGCCGGCTGCGTTCCGGCAACTCCTCCCAGCGGGCCTGTTGCTTGGTGGCCAGCCCCTCCTCGTTGAGCCGCAAAAGGTGATGCACGAAGGCCCGCTGGAGCGCTTCTGAATCAGCTGGGTCGCTGCGCAGTGGATCCCAGCAGAGCTCCGCCTGGGTGCCCACCACACCGTCCACACCCTTCAGCGCCCCATAGTCCGCCAGGGTGAGATCCCAGCGAGCACTATTCGGCTCCACCACCGCCGCCCCTCGCTCCTGCCGCTTGCGCCAGAGCTTCTCCAACGTGAAGGCCAGCAGGGGCAGGGCATCGCGGCCGCCGCTCTCAGCCACCAGCCGCTCCGCCAACCCCGGCTGCAGCCGCTCCGCCAACCCCGGCTGCAGCCGCAGATCGGCCCGGGCGGCCGGGCCGCTGATCAGCTCCCCGAAGCGTTGCGGCGGGATCGACTCCGGCGTGGTGGTTTCAACCAGCTCGGTGAGGCCCGGCCAACGGCTCTCCAGCACAGTCAAAAAGTCCGTGCGCAGGGTGGCGAGCACCAACAGACCGCTGCGCTCGTGACGCAGCAGGCCCTCCAGAAAAGCCAGAAACCGCTCCGCCTCGGCATTGCCCTCCACCAGGAGCTCCTCCAGCTGGTCGATCACCAGCAGCACCGGCCTCTCTGCGTGGGCCTGCAGCCAGTCCAGCTGGCGCGCCAGAGCGATTTCCTCCTCTTCGCCGGCTGGCCCTGGCGGAGGCTCGGGGAAGGCGGCCAGGGACGGGGCAAGCACCTTGCGCAGGCGTGTGAAGGGCATCCGCCCCGGCCGGAAGGGCGCCAGCAACTGCCAGCGATCCCGATCCGCCGCCAGCCGCGGCAGCACCCCGGCCCGCACCAGAGACGACTTGCCCGTGCCAGACGCCCCGAGCACCAGCAGGGCGGCTGGCGCCCGCTGGGCCAGGCTCGCCAGCCGCTCGCCCAGCTTCTCAATCGCCTTGTCCTGCCCGAAGAACACCGGCGCCAGCTCCGCCTCAAAGGCCAGCAGACCGGGATAGGGCGAGCGGCTCGGGTCCCAGCTCTGCCGATCCCGCCAGTTGAGTTTGTGCTGCAGGGTTTGGCACAGGCGGAGCTTCACCTCCGCCAGCTGCTCCGCGCTGGGGTTGAAGGCGTCAGCCACCTGGATCGCCTGCCTGGTTTGCACCATCGACGGCAACGGCTGAGACTTGAGTTCCTCCTTGGGCGTTAGCAGCTGGATCGGGATCACGGTCTTCCCCCTTTCCACCGCAATCGCCAACTCCCCCACGCACCAAGGCGAACCTTCGTATTGCTTGCTGCATAGGCACACCATGGCCTGAGCCAGTCCAAGCGCCCGGTACAGAGCTGGTCTCCACTCCTCTCCAGCCTTGATGCCGTGGCTGTGATCCTTATCGCGGAAGTAGCCGTAGTTCCACTCCTGGAACCAGCCCACCAGCCGATCGGCCCAGGCATCACCCTCGGGATCGCGGCCGGTGTAGCTGATGAAGATCGCGCCCATGGCTGCGCTGCGGTCCTGGCTTCTTGCCGCCAAGAGTAAGAGGCATTACAGACATCGGCCCCGTTGTGCTGACGGCGCACGTTTCGCCCTGGCAATGGCCTCTAACCCAGGCCCAGCCCGCCGCAGCGATGAGCGACCCCAAGAGCCGGCTCTCCACCCGCGTCGAGGTGTTCACCCGGGCCACCGCTGACGCCTTCAACCGCGCCATCGGCGAGGTGCTCGATGCCCGCAGTCCCTGGCAGCTGCTCTATCGCCTCAGTCGGATCGTGTTCCTCGGGCTGGTGCTCTACCTGGGCTGGATCCTGGTGGTGGTGCAGCCGGACCTGGCTCGGCGGCTGATGTTGCCCCAGACCCCCAATTTCCAGCAGCGCCATGCCCTGCATCGCGAGCAGGTGCAGAAGGTGCTGCAGACGGCGGTGGCGGCCCCCGGCTTTGGCCTCCATGCCCTGGTGGTGGCCGAATGGGACGGGGCGGGCAGCCTCAAGCTGCTGGCGGTGCAGGGCCGCACCCCCCAGCTGCCGCTGGAACCCGGCGATGAGACGTTGCTGGGGGTAGCGATGGCCGAGGTGATGGGCCATGTCGCCCTCGGGCTTTGCGAAAGCGAGCAACCCAGTGCGTTGGCGATCGATCCGGCCCAGCTGCCGGCGGGGAGCACGGTGATGGTCTGTCCGATCGGCTGCGCGCTCTCGAACGCGGGGCAGGGGGTGCTGCTGGCGATTCATGCGCCGGTGGGGGTTCAGACCCCGGTGGGGGCGAGGCCGGCCGTGGCGGCGGTGGGGCAGGAGGAGCCGCCGCTGCGGCGCAAGCGGGAGCAGCTGATGGTGCTCGCCCGCAGGCTTGCGGGGGTGATGCAGTAACCCCCTCGCCCCACACGCAGGACTCCCCTACGCCTAAAAAATCCGCCGCAGCTCCGCCGGGCTCACCACCCCATGGGCGACACACCAGCTGATCGCCTGGGCCCGGTCCCGTACCCCGAGGCGTTGGTAGGTGTGGCTGAGGTAGCGGCGCACCGTGTTGTGGGCCAGGCCCTGGCGCTCGGCGATCTCCAGGCTGTTGTAGCCGCGGCAGGCATCGCGCAGCAGGCGCCCCTCCAGGGCCTTCAGGTCATGGACGCAGCGCACCCGCCCAGCACCAGCCGGTTCCAGCAGCCGCTGGCGGAACACCGGATCGAGGTACGTGCCGCCGCTGGCGATCACGTCCATGGCGGTGTAGATGCGGCCCTCGCCGATGGAGCCCTGGGTGCATAGGCCATCGACGCCAGCCTCCTGCAGGCGTTGCAACCGCTGGCGATCGCTGTGGTCCGCCAGCACCGCCAGCACCCGCCGACGCTCCGGTGGGATGGGCTGCAGCAGGGTCAGGGCCTGCTCCAGTTCGCCATCGGGCAGGTCGTCGCAGAGCAGGAAGAAGAGGGGATCCGCCTCGGGATCCAGGCAGCCGGGTGGATCGGAGCCGATCGGCAGGATCTGCTGCGGAATCGGCCGCCAGGCCCCACAGGGGTCTGCCGTGGGGGCGCTTGTGGGGGCGGCGCTCTCGGCCGCGGGGCTGGCCGCGCACCCGTTGAGCAGGCCCCGCAGGTCCGCCAGGGAGGAGGCGCGGTGCATCACCCCCGGATAGCTCCACACCATCGCCCCGGCAAAGAGGTGGCTGCCGCTGACGAGCACCAGCCGCCAGTGCTCCAACGCTTCCGCCAGCTCCTCCAGCCACTGGCGCGCCTGCTGCCTCTCCAGATCCACCATCACGACGGTCCTCCCACCGACCAACGGTTCCACTGGATTAGCAATAGGTGGGCTACCCCCTCAGCAGGTCGACTGTCAGAAAGTGCAAACAAAGAAGCAGCGGTCGATTCCTGCGGGGATTCTTACCGGGTGCTTGCTTGCCACACCGCTGATGAGCTGTGGCAGGGAGGGCGGAGTTGGGTGCTGGGGCCGTTCGTTGGGGGCTCTCAGATGTGGAAGTCTCCTGGAAGATTCCGCTAGGCCAGCGCTGGGATCGTCCCATTCGCCTCTCCGTGGGAACACGGAGATCCGTGGGCTGATCAGACCTCACAAACTGTCCATCCACTGCTGTGGCTCAACCCTATGCACTCGCATGGAATCGGTCGTCGACAGCTGTGAATTGATTCCGTGCTGGGGGGCTGCGTAGCACCGGGGTACTGAGCTTCCCCACGGTGATGGCTTCTGCCCTCCGCTCTCTCTGGCTGCAGTCCCCGCGGCTGCCGCTGCGCCTTGGCGTCGATCCCCTCCATGCCCACCTCCTGCCTCCCCTGGGCCGCGGCCCGGTGGTGGAGCCACGCCTGGCGTTCTCGAGCGCCGCCGGCTGGGTGCGGGAACTCAAGGGCGGCCTCCTGGATGCCGTCTTGCTTCCCATGGCCGGGATGGTGGGGCCCAGCGAGCCGCCAGAACCGCCAGCGCTCTCGGCCGTTTCCGCCTTGAACCCCTCGCTCGGCGATCCGGAGGTGGTGGCCATCGCGGTGGCCAGCAGCTCGCTGCCATTCCTCGTCGCCAGGCACCATCTGGTGCCCTATGCCTCTGCGGCCGGGAGCTCGGGCACGGCGCCACGGGCGGCAATGCCACGGGTGGCGGTGCTGCTGCCGCCGGCACGTCACCAGCCGCTCCTCCATGCCGACCTGATCCGCCAGGCGCTGTTGCCCCTGCGCTGCTGCAGTGACATCGACCCGGCCGCCTGGATCGAGCTGTTGCAACGGGAGCGGCTGCTCCTCCCTGCTCCCCTCTCCCTGCTCACCCACTCCCCCTGGCGGCAGGCAGGCTTTGCGGCCCTGCCGCCGGCGGATCCGCTCTGGGAGGTGTTGTGGCTGCTGGTGCGGCAGGAGCAGCGGGAGGCCGATTGGGTGGCGGCGCTGGTGGCGGGGGTGAGGGAGAGGGTGTTGGTGGGGCTGGAGA
>JBILGK010000002.1:0-165867 GCA_044351065.1 Cyanobium sp. | reverse complement strand
AGCGGCTCACCGCGCAGGGCCACCAGCGCGGTGAGCCGCTGCCGCTCCATCGCCGAGAGGGGCAGGGTGGCCAGGGCCAGCGGGTCGAAATCCGTGAGGGCCGCCCGCACCGCGCCCTGTTGGGGGGCGGGCAGCTGGCGGAGCAAGGCGGTGAGCACACCGTGATGGCCCACCAGCAGGGTGGGCCTGTGCTCAGGACGCAGGCCCAGAGTGGCCACCGCCGCCAGCAACAGGTGCATCAGCTCGGTGTCGGCGGCGGGGGAGAGCAGGCCGAGCAGCTCCACACCGCTCTGCAGTTGCTCGCTCACTCGCTGGCCGCCCGCCGCCGCGACGGTGCTGCGAAAGGTGCTGCCACAGGCCCACAGGCGCAGCGGACGGGGGCGATCCGCCATGCGAGTGCTGGCGGCGCGGGCAATCGACGCGGTGAGTTCCGGCCGCAAACCGAGCGGTTCATCCGTCACCAGCCGCACCAGCTCCCGTTCGTCGATCGCGCCGCCCGCCTCCAGGGTGTCGAGACGCTCGATCGAGGGCGGCGCGACCTCCTGGTACCCCCAGAGGCGATACACCTCCGCCAGCAGATCGCACAAGCGGCGATTGCGATCCACCTCGCGGGGGTTCAGGTCACGGACACCGGCGGCGGGTTGCAGGGCCATGGGAAACAGGAGACAGCAGGACGCCAGCGCCCCGATCCTATGGAGAGCCGGTAGCGGAGACGGTCACGGAGCCTCTGCGGAGTCCAGATCCGGCGCGCCGTAGCTGGCCCCGAGCAGCGGCTGACAACGGGCCAGGCCCTCCACCAGCGACGGGTGAAGGGCAGGGGCGCAGGCGATCAGGCGGCCGTCGGCCAGGCGCAGGCGGCTGCCGTCGTAGGCGCTCACCACCCCGCCGGCCTCTTCAACGAGCACCACCCCGGCCGCCAGATCCCATGGCGCCAGCCCCCGTTCCCAGTAGCCGTCCAACGCAGCGGCGGCCACCCAAGCCAGATCCACGGCCGCCGCCCCCGCTCGCCTCACCCCATGGCTGCGGTGGGTGAACCAGGCGAATTCGGCATAGTTGTTGTCCAGCCGCTGGGTCCGGTCGTAGGCGAATCCCGTTGCCAGCAGAGCATCGCTCACCTCGCTGCAGCCGCTCACCTGCAAACGGGTGTCGTTGCGCCAGGCACCCTGACCGGCAGCGGCCCAGAAGCGCTGCTCCAGGGCGGGCAGCTCCAGCGCCCCAAGCAAGGGTTCGCCGCGACAGAGCAACCCCACGGAGGTGGCGAAAATCGGAAAGCCGTGGGCGTAGTTGGTGGTGCCATCGAGAGGATCGACGCACCATTCCAGTTCGCCGTGACCGCTACGCCGACCGCTCTCCTCCGCCAAGACGGGAAAGCCTGGTGTCTCCTGCTCCAGCACCGCCAGCACCGCCGCCTCGGCGGCAAGGTCGGCTTCCGTGACGAGATTGCCGGCGCTGCCCTTGCTGCGCACGTGCTCCAGTTGGCCGAACAGACGGCGCAGCGGTTCGGCGCCGGCCGCCGCCGCCCGGCGCGCCACCTCGGCGAGGCGCAAAAGCTCGCCTTCTGCGAGACCGCAATGGCGCCGCGCGGCGGCGGAGAGGGAAAGATCGTTCATTCCTCGTCGAGCGGCAGGCCGGAACGGACGGGACCACGCCCGAAATGGCGGCCGAACTGGAGCTCGTAGACCTCATCCTCGTCCTGGGTTTCCAGCTCCAGCGGACCGGTGGCCCGTGCCACACAAAGGAGGCCATAGCCGCGGCTTCGCAACTCGCGGGAGAGGCCAAGGGCTTCGCGGTGATCGATCTCCCCCGCCAGCACGCGCACGGCGCAGGCCGTGCAGCAGCCGTTGCGGCAACTGAACGGGAGCGGGTCTCCCTGAAGCTCGAAGCTGCGCAGGATGTATTCCCCCTCGGGCACCTGATGATGGATCACCCGATCGGCCTGGCGCCAGTGCACGGTGATTGGGAAGCTGCGGGTCATGGATGCCGGCGGTGGGATGGCGGGGAAGGGCTGCCTGCTAGATTGCCAGGGTCTCCATTTTTACGGTGGAGAGGTGGCCGAGTGGTCGAAGGCGCAGCACTGGAAATGCTGTATAGGGGTAACTCTATCGAGGGTTCGAATCCCTCCCTCTCCGTTGCTTTTCAGCCCCGTCAGGGGCTTTTTTATTACAATCGCTCTGCTCACCCCGGCCAGGGCGCGAAGCACGTGCCCTGGAGCCGGGGGGGGATTCAGCCGAAGCGACCGCTGACGTAATCCAGGGTGGCCTGCTGGCCGGGGGCGTTGAAAATCTTTTCGGTCTCGCTGTACTCCACCAGGTAGCCGAGCTTGCCAGTGCCGCCTTCCACCGCCTCTGCATTGAAAAAAGCGGTCATATCTGCAACCCGCACCGCCTGCTGCATGTTGTGGGTGACGATGATAATTGTGTAGCTGCGTTTGAGCTCATGCATAGTCTCCTCGATCTTCAGGGTGGAGATGGGATCGAGGGCGGAGCAAGGTTCATCCATCAGGATCACCTCCGGCTCGGTAGCGATGGCGCGGGCGATGCAGAGGCGCTGCTGTTGACCGCCGGAGAGGGCCAGGCCGCTTTCCTGCAGTTTGTCTTTGCACTCCTCCCACACGGCGGCCTTGCGCAGCGAGCGTTCCACCAACTCATCCATGTCACCGCGGAAGCCGTTGATGCGTGCCCCGAAGGCGATGTTTTCGTAGATTGTCTTGGGGAAGGGGTTGGGCTTCTGGAAAACCATGCCGATGCGTCGGCGAACCTCCACCGGATCGACGTTCGGCTGATACAGATCCTGACCGTCAAACAGCACACGACCTTTCAACTTGCAGCCTGGAATCAGGTCGTTCATCCGGTTGAGGCCGCGCAGAACGGTGCTCTTGCCACAGCCTGAGGGACCGATGAAGGCAGTCACCCGGCCGCGGGGTATGTCCATGAAAACGCCGCGCACCGCCTCGAAGCTTCCATAGGAGATCGTGACGTCCTGCAGGGCCATGCAGACGTCCTGTGCGGCGGGGGTGCGGTCGGTGGCGGAGGCAGGAGACATGGGAAGAGGTGTGGAGCGACTGCGAGACTTGGGTGTGGAGGTGATCAGGTTCGCCCAGCAGAGCCGAGCCAGCGGGCCAGCAGATTGGCCCCCAAGATCATCAGCACGAGGACAAAAGATGCCGCCCAGGCCAGTTCGTTCTGGGCTTCATAAGGCATGATCGCGAAGTTGAAGATCAGCACCGACATGGTGGCGATCGGATTGAAGATGCCTTCGGGCCAGAATGGGGAAAACAGGGCTGTGAAGATCAGCGGTGCTGTCTCCCCGGCGGCGCGGGCAATCGCAAGCACCACGCCGGTGGCGATCGGGGTGAGGGCCGCGGGGAGAACCACCTGTGTGACCGTGACGAAACGAGAGGCCCCGACACCGAAGGAGCCCCAGCGCATCTCCTGGGGCACAAGCTTGAGTCCCTCTTCGGTGGTTTTGATCACCGTGGGCAGCATGAGCACGGAAAGGGCGATGCCCCCCGCCATGGCGCTGTAGCTCTGACCGAAGAACACCCGGGTGGAAACGATGATGCCGTAGACGAACACACCACAGACGATCGAGGGAACGCCCGCCAACACGTCGTTGCCGAAACGAACGAAGGGAGCGAACCAGCCTCGACCGGAATATTCGCTGAGGTAGATACCGCCGCCAACACCTACCGGAATGGCGATCAGCGCAGCGATCAGGGTGACCACGACGGTGCCGATGATGGCGTTGCTGATGCCGCCGCCGCTCATGCCGGGAGCGGGCGGCAGCTGGGTGAGCAGTTGGAGGTTGAGCAGCCTGCCCCCCTGCACCAGCACATAGAGAAGAACCAAAAGCAGGGGCAACACCGCCAGGCCGGCGAACAGGCCAGCGATGGAGGTGAGCAATCGATTGAAGCGATTCCTTGACAGCGAAGCGTCAAAGAAGAGTGAGTTGCGCTCGAAGGTGCTTGTCATCGCAGCTTTGGATGAAGGATTTGGATCAATGATTCAGTACCGCAGGCTGAGTTTGCGCACCACCCAGCGCGCCAGAACATTAACCGCAAAAGTAAGGATCATCAGGATCAACGCCGCATACATGAGTGCCGAGACCTGAATGCCGTCGGCCTCGCCGAACTGGTTTGCGAGCAGGGAGGCAATCGTGTTGCCAGGCGCCAACAAGGAGGGGGAAAAATTGAGGGAATTTCCGATGATCATGGTCACCGCCATTGTCTCGCCCATCGCTCTTCCCAGCGCAAGCATGACACCCCCGGTGATCGCAGAGACGGCGGCTGGCAGGATGATGTTGAGTATGGCTCCCCAACGAGTGGTGCCCACCCCATAGGCCCCTTGACGCAGCTCGATGGGCACCTGGCGCAGAGCATCGCGGGAGATGGCGGTGATGATCGGGAGGATCATCACCACTAGGATGAGCACGGCAGGCGCGACACCGGGGCCCTGGGGAACGGTGGAGAAAAGCGGCAACCAGCCGAGGTAGGCATGGAGCGCTCCCAGCAAGGGCCGAAGCATGGGTTCCATCACGAAAATCGCCCACAACCCCAGAACCACCGACGGAATGGCGGCAAGCAGCTCAACCATCAACCCGATGGCTTCGCAGAAGAAAGGAGGAATCAGCTCCTCAGTAATGAAGATTGCGGTTCCGAGACCGAGGGGGACGGCGATCAGGAGGGAGAGGAGCGAGGTCACCAACGTGCCGTAGATGGCCGTGAAGGCGCCGTACTTGTTGTTGACCGGATCCCAGGCGGAGGTGAGCAGGAAACCGAGACCGAAATCCTTGAAAGCCTCCTGAGCACCGTGCAGGACCGTGAAGAAGATTCCGGCCAATACCACGGCGACCACGCCTGCCAGGCCGAGGGTGAGCCAGCGAAAGCCTTGGTCGACAAATTTTTCAGCAGGCGGACGGCGACGCAGCGTGAAGGCGTCCCGAACGGCACCGCTTGGGGTAAGAACATCCAGACTACTCATGGGGGCGGCAGTGAGGAACGCCGAGGGACGGCGGGCATTGTTCCCACCTTAGGTAGAGGAGTCGGCGCGGCCGTTTAAGCTGCGTTTAAAGGATGGCCGGGGCCGGTAGCTTGTGCCGACACCCGTCCGTGCTGGGCGGAACTTCTCTTCCTTCATGGGGCGGATCGTTGGCATCGACCTGGGCACCACCAACTCGGTGGTGGCAGTGCTCGAAGGCGGCCGGCCCCAGGTGATCGCCAGTGCGGAGGGGGGGCGCACCACCCCGTCGGTGGTGGGTTTCAGCCGCGAGCGCGAGCTGTTGGTGGGCCAGCTGGCGCGGCGGCAGCTGGTGCTCAACCCTCGCAACACCTTCGCGAACCTCAAACGCTTCGTCGGCCGCAGCTGGGACGAACTCGACGAGGGCAGTCTCGGGGTCCCCTACACGGTGCGTGCCAACGAGCAGGGCAACGTGCGCATCGTCTGCCCCGCCACCGAACGGGAGTACGCCCCCGAAGAGCTGGTGGCATCAATCCTGCGCAAGCTCGTCGACGACGCCGCCACCTACCTCGGCGAAGCGGTGGAAGCCGCCGTCATCACCGTCCCGGCGTACTTCAACGATGCGCAGCGACAGGCCACTCGCGATGCCGGGCGGCTGGCGGGTCTCCATGTGGAGCGCATCCTCAACGAGCCCACCGCGGCAGCCCTGGCCTACGGCTTCGACCGCAGCACCGCCCGGCGCGTGCTTGTGTTCGACCTGGGTGGCGGCACCTTCGATGTCTCGGTGCTGCGCATCGCCAACGGCGTCTTCGATGTCAAGGCCACCAGCGGCGACACCCAGCTCGGCGGCAACGACTGGGATCGACGCATCGTGGACTGGGTGGCGGACGCTTTCCTCCAACAGCACGAGATCGACCTGCGCCGCGACCGGCAAGCCCTGCAACGCCTCAGCGAGGCAGCCGAGAAGGCCAAGCAGGAGCTTTCCGGGGTTCGCAGCACGCCCCTCTCCCTTCCCTTCATCGCCACCGGGCCCGAGGGGCCGCTCCACATCGAAACCACTCTGGAGAGGGGCACCTTCGAGAGCCTCTGTCCCGATCTGCTCGACCGCCTGCTGCGGCCGGTGCAGCGCGCTCTGCGGGATTCCGGGATGACCGCCGACGACATCGACGATGTGGTGCTGGTGGGCGGCTCGACGCGGATGCCGATGGTGCAGGAAATGGTGCGCACCTTGGTGCCGCGCGAACCCTGCCAATCGGTCAATCCGGATGAAGTGGTGGCCATCGGCGCCGCCGTGCAGGCCGGCATCCTCACCGGCGAGCTGCGCGATCTGATGCTCAACGACGTCACCCCCCTCTCCCTCGGGCTGGAGACGATCGGCGGGGTGATGAAGGTGCTGATCCCCCGCAACACCTCGATCCCGGTGCGCAGGTCGGATGTGTTCAGCACCTCCGAGGCCAACCAGAACTCGGTGGAGATTCATGTGCTGCAGGGGGAGCGACAGATGGCGGAAGACAACAAGTCGCTCGGTCGCTTCCGCCTCTCCGGCATTCCGCCGGCCCCGCGCGGTGTGCCCCAGGTGCAGGTGTCCTTCGACATCGACGCCAACGGCCTGCTCCAGGTCTCGGCCACCGATCGGACCACCGGACGTCAACAGAGCGTGACGATTCAGGGGGGCTCGAACCTGAGTGAAGAGGAGATCGAGAAGCTCCTGGCGGAGGCGGAGCAGAAGGCGGCGGAGGACCGCCGCAAACGCTCCGAGATCGACCGTCGCAACCGGGCCCAAACACTCGTGGCCCAAGCGGAGCGACGCTTGCGGGACGCCGCTCTCGAACTCGGTCCCTACGGGGCCGAACGGCAGCAGCGGGGCGTGGAACTGGCCCTGCGGGATGTGCAGGATCTGCTTGCGGGGGGGGACACCGCCGAGCTCGAACTGGCGGTCAGCCAATTGCAGGAGGCCCTGTTCGGACTGAATCGACGGCTGATGAGCGAACGACGCGCCGAGGGAGGCCCGTTGCAGGGGATTCGCAACACGCTGGGGTCGCTGAAGGACGAACTGTTCGCCGAGGACGACTGGGACGAGTGGGACAGCCCGCGGCGGGGCGATTGGGAGAGCCCGCGGCGCAGCGACCCCTGGAGCACTCCGGCGCGAGGGAATGGCGGCACCCCCTACGCCCCTCCCCCTTACAACCGCCCCACCTACGGCCCCGATGGCTACGAACCGCGCCGCCTCGGGCGGGAGGACGAGCGCCGCGACCTCTACGACACTCCCTCCCCCCCGGCTCCGGAGCGTTTCCTCGACGAGGGCTACGGCCGCTCGCCCGCTCCAATCCCGCGTGGGCCACAGGACCCGTATGAAGAGTCCCGCCGTCCGGTGCCCAGCGTGAACGACGACCCCTGGTCGGATGACGAAGCGCCGTGAACCGCTTCAGCACCGCCGAGCCCTCCCTCGACGGCAGGCCTGATTTCTGGGTGGTGCTGGGATTGGCACCCGGTGCCGACGCGGAGACTCTCAAGCGAGCTTTCCGGATGCAGGCCCGCCGCTGGCATCCCGACCTCAATGGCAACGATCCCGTTGCCGAGGAACGGTTCAAGCTGGTCAACGAGGCCTATGCCGTCCTCTCCGATCCCCGTCGACGCCAGGCCTGGGAGGCGGGCCTTGAGGGCACAGGTGCCGAGGGGGATCGCGATCCCTTTGCCACAGGCTTTCCCCGCTTTGAGGACTACCTGCGGGCTTTGTTCGGCGAGTCCAACGGGGACGACCCGGAAGACACAGAGGCGATGGGGGAGCGGGGCCCCGCCGAGGTAGCCACCCGGCCGCTCTCACCGCCCCCCGTCCAGGCGGTCGGCGACCTGGAGAGCCTGGTGGAGCTCAGCCCGGAGCAAGCCCTGGACGGTTACCGGCTGGAGTTGGACCTGCCTGACGGCACCGTGGTCGAGGTCTGGACGCCGCCCCTGGCCGGGGATGGTTGGCGGCTGCGGCTGGCGGGGGTGGGCCCCGGGGGGGCGGATCATTTCCTTCAGCTGCGGGTGCGCACCGCGGAGGGGCTGCGCATCGAGGGCCTTCGGGTGCTCTTCCAGCTGGATCTCTCCCCCGCCGATGCGGCCCTGGGTTGCCAGGCCGTGGTGCCCACCCTCGAGGGGCCCGTGCGCCTGCGGGTTCCCCCTGGATCCTCCAGCGGCCGGCTGTTGCGCCTGCGGGGCCGGGGGATGGAGCGGGAAGGGCGACGCGGCGACCAGCTGGTGGAGGTGAAAATCGTCGTCGAGGAACCGCTCGACGAAGCGGAGGAGGCGCTGTACCGGCGCTTGCGCCAATTGGCCGAGGAGCGGCACGGCGGATGAGACACTGAGCCCCAGCCGTTCCCGACCTGCCCGTGAGTTCCGATCCGGTGCACGTGCTGCTTTTCGACGCCGGCAGCGACACGGAAGGGATCCATTCCCTTGAGCTCAATGGCCGCACCGTGGTGTTGCTGTTCGAGGATCCTGACGACGCGGAGCGCTATGCCGGCCTGCTGGAGGCCCAGGACTTTCCAATTCCCAGTGTTGAAGCCCTGGAGCGCGAGGAAATCGAGCGGTTCTGTGCAGAGGCCGGCTACGAAGCCCGTCATGTCCCCTCCGGCTTTCTGCCCCGCAACGACGAGGACCGACTGTTGATCGCGCCACCGGAGCAGAACCTGGATGTCAGTCAGTGGCGAGAACTGTCTGAGCGCTCCGCCGCGGCCTCCGGCACACCCTCCCCCTGGGAGGAGGGGAGGGAGGGACGCGACCCCGAACTGGAGGCGTTCCGCCGCCGTCTCGAGGGTTTGCTTTGACCAGTTCTTTCCCTTCCCCAACGGGCCAGGAGGTGAGCAGCCGCGGTCACCTGCTCACCGAGCAGGCCCACCCCGCCAGTGAACAACTCGACCAGCTCAGCACGGCGGCGCTGGTCGAGTTGTTTTGCCAAAATGAGCTGGAGCCCCAACGGGCGGTGGCGGCCGCCAGCAGTGCCCTGGCGGCCGCTGTGGACGCCATTGCGGCCCGCCTGCGGGCGGGGGGGCGCCTCTTCTACATCGGTGCCGGAACCTCAGGCCGGCTCGGGGTACTCGACGCCGCTGAATGCCCGCCCACCTTCTGCTCCCCGCCGGAGCTGGTGCAGGGAGTCCTGGCCGGGGGATCGGCGGCCCTCCTGCGCAGCTCGGAGGGTCTGGAAGACCAGGCCGAGGCCGGCCGGGCGGATCTGGAGGCAAGGCAGTTCCGCGGCGGTGACGCCCTGGTGGGGATCGCCGCGGGGGGAACCACCCCCTATGTGCTGGGGGCTTTGGAGCACGCCCGCTCCCTGGGCGCCCTGGCGATCGCCCTGGCCTGCGTACCGGTGGAGCAGGCGCCGATGCCCTGCGATATCGACATCCGTCTGCTGACGGGACCGGAACTCCTCACCGGTTCCACACGCCTCAAGGCCGGCACGGCCACGAAGATGGCTCTGAACATCCTCTCCACAGGCGTGATGGTGCGTCTGGGGAAGGTCTTTGGCAATCGCATGGTGGATGTGGCGGTCACCAACGCCAAGTTGGAGGACCGGGCTCTGCGCATCCTGGCTGATCTGAGCGGCATCGAACGGAACCAGGCGGCCTCCCTCCTGTCCGCCGCCGGTGGATCGGTGAAGCTGGCCCTGCTCATGCAGGCCAGCGGCCTCGATCGCAAGGCCGCCAGCGCAGCCCTGGAGCGCCACGGTCCGGGGCTGCGAACCGTGCTCAGCGCGCTGGGTTACTCGCTCAGCGCGGAAGCCTCCTCCCAGGCCCCCCAGTAAGGGGCGGTGAAGAGGTTGGTGCGTTGCCGGGTCTCGGCGGGCACCGCCTCAGCGGGCGTCATCAAGGCGTTGCGCAGGGCGCTGTGGGCACGGCTCGGGGGACGGGTGGCCGCGACCCGTTCCGCCGCCAGGCGCACGATGCGCTGGGCCAGCTCCGCATTGGCTTTGAGATTGTCAATCACCATCTCCACGCTCACCGACTCATGGTCCTGGTGCCAGCAGTCGTAATCGGTCACCATCGCCAAGGTGGCATAGGCCATCTCGGCCTCACGGGCCAGTCGCGCCTCGGTGTGGTTGGTCATGCCGATCACATCGCAACCCCAGGATCGATACAGCTCCGATTCGGCGCGGGTGGAGAAGGCGGGTCCCTCCATGCATAGATACGTGCCGCCGCGGTGCAACCGCCGGCCCTCAGGCATCAGGCTCTCCCCCACATCGGCCAGCATCCGACTCAGCACCGCGCAATAGGGATCGGCCGCCGTCACGTGGGCCACGGCCCCCTGGCCGAAGAAGCTGAGCGGCCGCTGATGGGTGCGATCGATGAACTGATCGGGGACGAGCATGTCGAGCGGACGCACCTGCTCCTGTAAGGAGCCCACCGCCGACACGGAGAGGATCCAGCGCACACCGAGGGAGCGCAGGGCCCAGAGATTCGCCCGGTAGGGCACTTCCGTGGGGGTGTACGAGTGATGGCGGCCGTGGCGCGCCAGGAACACCACCTCCAGCTCGCCGATGCGACCGATCCTCAGGCTGTCGGATGGCTGGCCGTAAGGAGTCGGCAACTGCCGCTCCTCCAGCACCTCCAGCCCTTCCATGGCATAGAGGCCGCTGCCGCCCAGCACGCCCAGACGGGCCGTCGCGAGATCAGGGAAGCCGCCGACACCCCCCGGGGCGGCGGAGGCGGGGGAGGAGCTCATCGAAGACGCTCGAAGGGATACGGAATCCTTTTTACCCCAAGGGGCCCTGGCCGATACAGTCGGTTTTTCCCGCTGCACGCCCGTGACCAAGGCCCTGATGGAGACCGACGCTGGTTCCATCCACCTCGAGCTGTTCGACGCGGACGCCCCCGGCACCGTGGCCAACTTCGTCAAGCTCGCCAACGATGGCTTCTATGACGGCCTCGCCTTCCACCGGGTGATCGATGGCTTCATGGCCCAGGGGGGCTGCCCGAACAGTCGGGAGGGAGCGCGGGGCGTGGCCGGCACCGGTGGTCCGGGCTACAAGATCCCCTGTGAGATCAACCGCAACAAGCATCAGGCCGGCAGCCTCTCGATGGCCCATGCCGGGCCGAATACCGGCGGCAGTCAGTTCTTTCTCTGCCATGGCGCCCAGCCCCACCTCGACGGCGTCCACACCGTCTTCGGCCACACCGGTGATCTGGAGGTGCTGCTCAAGCTCAAGAACGGCAGCCGCATCCACAAGGTGACGATCGAGGCCTGAACGCCGGGCAGGCTCAGCGCCAGACCACAAACGCCCCGGGGGCAACGCTGAGCCGCGGGCAGGCGGCGGCCGTTGCCCCCAGATCCGCGAGGGGGCGGATTTCCGGCTCCAGATCCACGCTGGGATGGCCCACCCGCCGTCCATCCGGGGCGAGCAGCAGGCTCACCGCCCGACTCGCCGGCCAGGTGGCGATGCGCTGAAGGGTCGCGGCAAGATCCGCCGGAGAGAGGGGCCGTGCCTCCGGGGCGCTTACCAGCAGGGCCAAGCGCGGCTGGGCCAACAGGGCCAGCAGACGGGGGTGCTCCTCCCGCTCCAGCACCAATCCCTGCTCCAGCAACCATCCCCGCAGTCCCTCCAGCCGCTCCGCCAATTGGGCAGCTCCGGCCTCCCCTTGCCAGCCCAGGACGGCCGTGGGTCCCCAGACAGCCTGTGTCTCCGGGGGCGCGGGGGAACTGGCCTCCATCAGGTGACCGAGCTTGGTGCGCTTGGCCTGCAGGTAGGCCGCGTTGTGATCGCCGGCGTCCATCACCAGAGGGACGCGGTCGACCACCTCCAATCCATAGCCGCCGAGCCCCGCAATCTTGCGAGGGTTGTTGGTGATCAGCCTCAGCCGCTTCACCCCCAGGTCGCTGAGAATCTGGGCACCGACCCCGTAATTGCGCAGGTCAGCCGGGAAGCCCAGACGCTCGTTCGCCTCCACGGTGTCGAGGCCACCATCCTGAAGGCTGTAGGCACGCAGCTTGTTGATCAGGCCGATGCCCCGGCCCTCCTGGCGCAGGTACACCACCACGCCCTCCCCTGCCTGCTCGATCAGCCGGAGCGCAGCCTCCAATTGGGGTCTGCAGTCGCAACGAAGCGAGCCGAAGGCATCACCTGTGAGGCATTCCGAATGCACGCGCACCAGCACCGGAGCGGTGGCGCGTTCCGGTTGCCCTTTGACAATCGCCACATGCTCGCTGTCGTCGATCTCATTGCGGTAGCCGATCGCCCGGAATCGGCCGAAGGCACTGGGCAGGCTGGCCTCAGCCTGGCGCCGCACGAAGCGCTCGGTCTCCAACCGATAGCGAATCAGATCGGCGATGGAGATCAACCGCAGCCCGTGGCGGCGGGTGTAGTCGACCAGCTGGGGGAGGCGGGCCATCGAGCCGTCACGGTTCTGGATCTCGCAGATCACTCCGGCCGGGTAGAGACCAGCCAGCCGGGCCAGATCCACAGCCGCCTCGGTGTGGCCCGCCCGCTTGAGCACACCGCCGGAGCGGGCCCGCAACGGGAAGACGTGGCCGGGGCGACGCAGATCGCCGGGGCGGCTGGAGGGATGGATCGCCACCTGGATCGTGCGAGCCCGGTCCTCGGCGGAAATGCCGGAGCTGACGCCGTTCTCCGGCCCAGCGTCGATGCTCACGGTGAAGGCGGTCTGGTTGCTGTCGGTGTTGCGATCCACCATCAGCGGCAGATCCAGACCATCCAGACGCTCCCCTTCCATCGCCAGGCAGATCAGGCCCCGCGCTTCGGTGGCCATGAAGTTGATCTGCTGGGGGGTGGCGAACTGGGCGGCGCAGATCACATCCCCTTCGTTCTCCCGGTTTTCGTCGTCGACGACGACGATCGATTCGCCGTTGCGGATCGCGGCGAGGGCATCGGGGATGGAGTCGAAGCGGATCGCGGGGGCAAGGGCCGGATCGCGGTCGGAGCGGGTCAGCAGGTTCGAGGGGAGCCGTGATGTCCTTTATAGGGCCCGGTACGATCCCCGCTTCCTTTCTCAGCGCCATGGCAGCCAGCAGAGTCGCGGTCATCGGTGCCAGTGGATACGGGGGGCTGCAAACCCTGCGGCTGTTGCAGGAGCACCCTGACTTCACCATCACCTATCTCGGCGGGGAGCGCAGCAGCGGCCGGCGCTGGAGCGAGCTGGTGCCGTTTCTGCCCCTGAGCGGCGATCCGGTGGTGCGGAACCCGGATCCCGATGCGATTGCCGCTGCCGCCGATTTTGCGGTTCTGAGCCTTCCCAACGGGGTTGCGGCGGGTCTGGTGCCCACCCTGCTCGAACGTGGCGTGCGCGTGGTGGATCTCTCCGCCGATTACCGCTACCGCAATCTCGCCCAGTGGCAGGAGGTGTACGCCAGTGAGGCCCGCGAAGTGCCACGCAGCGATACCGACCTCTGCCGTGAGGCCATCTACGGGTTGGTGGAGTGGGAGGCGGAACGGATTGGCAGCGCCCGGCTGGTGGCGGCACCCGGATGCTTCCCCACCGCCAGCCTGCTGGCCCTGCTGCCCTTCCTCAAGCAGGGCCTGATCGAAGCCAACGGCATTGTCATCGACGCCAAGACCGGCACCTCCGGGGGGGGGCGAGCGGCCAAGCAACACCTGCTCCTCGCCGAAGCGTCCGAGGCGGTGGCTCCCTACGGCGTGGTGGGCCACCGCCACACCAGTGAGATCGAGCAGCTGGCCTCCCGCGTCGCGGGCCAGTCGATCCGCCTGCAGTTCACCCCCCATCTGATCCCGATGGTGCGGGGACTGCTGGCCACCGTCTACGCCCGTTTGCGCGATCCGGGTCTCACCGCGGAGGACTGCACCACGTTGTTGCGCGCGGCCTACCGCAACAGCCCTTGCGTGGACGTACTCCCGGTCGGCACGTATCCCACGACGAAATGGGTGCGCCAGACCAACCGCTGTCTGCTCTCGGTTCAGGTGGACGATCGCAGCGGCCAGTTGATCGTGATGAGCGTCATCGACAATCTGATCAAGGGCCAGGCAGGGCAGGGGGTGCAGTGCCTGAATCTGATGGCAGGTCTGGAGGCGAGCACCGCCTTGCCCCTGCTGCCCTTCTACCCCTGAGAGAGACGCTCGGCCGCAATCCGCACAGCCAGCGGCAGGATGCGATGCTCCTGCACCCGGATTCGCTGATGCAGGCTGGCGCGATCATCGCCCGGAAGCACCGGTACGGCGGCCTGCACCAGGATCGGCCCCGCGTCCACCTCCGGCACCACCAGATGGGCGGTGCAGCCCGCCAGGGTCACGCCGGCCGCCAAGGCCGCACCGATGCCATCGCGACCCCGGAAGCTCGGCAGCAGGGAGGGGTGGATGTTGAGCAGCCGGTCGGGGAAGGCACCGATCAACACCGGCGTGACGATGCGCATCCAACCGGCCATCACGACAAGATCCGCCGCTGCCTGCCGGAAAGCGTGGACGAGCGCCTCGTCGAGCGCCTCGCGGCTTGGATGGACGCGGTGGTCGAGAAGCAGGCAGGGGATTCCGAGGCGCTCCGCCCGCCGCCTGGCGCCACAGCTCGCCTCGTTCACCACCAGCAGCACCACTTCCGCCGCCAACACGCCCTCCCGACAAGCCGCCACGAGGGCCTCGAAATTGCTGCCGTCGCCTGAGGCCATCACCCCCAGGCGGAGCAGGGGGAATCCGGACGGTGGGGCCTGCCGGGAGTGTTGTGACAGCGGCGGCCACTGAATGCTCACGGCGGCGGCGGCGGCGTCAGCGGGATTGCCGCTAGCGTCAGGCAAAGCGGGCATTGGATCCATGTCCCACCTCTCCATCCTGCCGACCGTTCTGCGCAATGCGGACCGTCTGGCCGCCAGCCTCGAGAGTCTCGGTTTGCAACCCCTTCGCGGCGGAGAGCTGAGCGGATTTCAGGAGACCCTGCCGGTGGAGGTGCGGGTGGAGCTGGAGTCGGGCCTCGCCCTGGGCTGGCGCCGCCAGCCGGATGGCTCCCTGGCCTTGGTGGGGGATCTGCAGAGGCTGAGCCGCTGCCTGACCCTCCAGAAGCTGTTGGGGCGCATCACCCACGCCTACGCCGCACGACAGGCGCTCGACGAAATCGCCGTGGCACTGCCCGACGCCATGGTTCACATCCGTGCCTGAGGGGGGTGCCGCCGGGGGCGGCCCTCTGCTGGAACTCGACCTGCGGGAACCTGGCCGCCACCTGGTCCAGGCCTGCCTGACCCATCAGCCCCGGCGGACTGAGCTTGCCTTTCAGTTGCCAGCCTGGACCCCCGGCTCCTATTTGATCCGCGACTACGTCCGCACGCTGGAGGGCCTCGAGATTCTCCAGGAGGGACGCCGCTTGACGCCCCGGCGGTGCTCAGCGTCGCGCTGGCAGCTGCGGCTGCAGAGCCTGGAACCTGTGCAGATCCGCTGGCGGATTCTGGCCACCGAGTTGACGGTGCGCACCTGCCATTTGAGCGTGGACCACGGATTCCTGGCCCTGGCAGGGGTTGCTCTGTTGGTGGAGGGGGAGCGCTGGCAGCCCCACCGCCTGCTGCTGCAGCTTCCCGAAGGCTGGCAACCGTTTGTGCCCCTGCCGCGGCAGGAGGACGGCTCCTGGCTGGCCTGCGACTTCGACACCCTGGTGGACAGCCCGATCGAGGCCGGTCCCCATCCTTGCCATGGTTTTGCGGTGGCGGACACCCCCCACCGCTGGGTGAGCTGGGGTGGTGACCTGCCTGCTGACGATTCCTGCTGGCTGGCGGATGTGGAGAAACTGTGCCGCACCACCTGCCGCTTGATGGGGGTGGAGCGACCGCCTGCTCCTGACTATCTGTTCATTTTCCACCTGCTCGAGCAGGGCTACGGAGGTCTGGAACACGATGGCAGCTGCGTGCTGCTCTACGGGAGAAGGGCACTGCGCCGTCCGGGTGGTCGCCGCAAGCTGCTGCAGCTCGTCGCCCACGAATACCTGCACCAGTGGAATGTGCGGCGTCTGCGTCCTGCGGAGCTGAGCCCGATCGACTACGGGGCGGCCGCGATCGTTCCCACCCTCTGGTTTGCGGAGGGGGTGACAAGCTACCTCGATCAGTTCCTGCCGCTGGCAGCGGGTCTCAGCGATGAGGCATCGCTTCTGGAAGATCTGGGGGCTGATCTCAGTCGCTACCGCCTGACCGCCGGTCGACAGGTGCAGAGCCTGCGGGCCAGCAGCGAAGAAGCCTGGGTGAAGCTGTATCGCCAGGACGCTTGCTCCCACGACACCCAGATCAGCTACTACCTCAAGGGGAGCGTTCTCAGCCTGGTGCTGGACCTGCACCTTCGCCGGGTTGGCTCCTGGATCGGTGCCGTACTGCGGCAGCTGTGGCACAGCCACGGCCGTTGGCGACGGGGCTACCGAGAGGAGGATCTGGTCGCCGCCTTCGCGGACCATGCGCCAGATCTGTCCACCCTTCTGCCGCAATGGCTGGAGAGCACCGATGATCCGCCCATCGATGACGCTCTGCTGGAGGTGGGTCTGCGTCTTGTTGCCGAAATGGGTTCCCTGGCTTTCGCCGGATGGCAGACCGAGAGCCAGGGCGAGGGGCATCTGCTGCTGCGCCGGGTCGATCGGGACGGTCCGGCCCAGCGGGCGGGCTTGCAGGTGGGGGATGAGCTTCTCGCCCTGGACGGGCATCGCGTTCGCCAGGAGGACGACATCGCTGCGCTGTTGGGGTGGGCGGATCCTCCCCATCCCCTAGAGGTGTTGTTCAGCCGCGACGGTCTCGTCCGCAGCCTTTCTTTGCAGGTGGATCCCCCGGTGGTGGTCCGCTGGCGTTTGGAGTCCATCGAGGAACCCGGCGAGGCCGTCCTGGAGAAGCGGAAGCGCTGGCTGGAGTTGCGCCCGTGAACGCTCGCCCCCATCCATTGCTGTGGGCCGCCTTCGGGGCCGCCCTGATCAGTCTGGGGGCGCTGGGCTGGTTGGCTCGGGAGTTGCTCAACGAGGGCGGCAACAGCGCCAGTGCGCGACCGTCCCTGCTCGAGCTTTTGGATGATGTGGGTCGCTCCGGCGGCTCCCTTCCCCCGGAGAAACCGCGACGCCCCTCCCCCTCACCCCCTCTACCGCTTCGCTGGAGCAGTCCGCTGGCCAAATCCTGTCCAGCCCCCGACCCCCGGATCCGCGAACGACTGGCCATCGCCCTGGCCAACCTCCCCAATCGCCGTCAACGGGTGGAGATCGATCCGAGCAACTACGGCCGCAGATTCCGCCAGGACGCCTTCGGCAATCGTCTCGATCCCACACCCCGGGTGGTGGTGCTCCATGAAACGGTCTCAAGCCTCGACTCAGCGGTGAACACCTTCAAAACCCCGCACCCCCGCGACGAGGATCAGGTGAGCTACCACACTTTGGTGGGACAGAGCGGTGCGATCGTGGAAACGGTTCCGCCGGAGGAGCGGGCTTTCGGCGCCGGCAATTCCGCCTTCAATGGCCACTGGGCCGTGACCAATCCCACCGTTGGCGGCTCGATCAACAATTTCGCTCTGCATCTCAGTCTCGAGACACCGCCCGACGGCGAGGATGAGGAAGCCGACCACAGTGGCTATTCGGCCGCCCAGTACGATGCGGTTGCGATTGTGCTGGCCGACTGGATGCGCCGCTTCGCCATCCCGGCCCAGGCGATCACCACCCATCGCCATGTGGATCTGGGTGGCGCGCGGGCGGATCCACGCAGCTTCGCGTGGTCGGAGCTGGAAGCCCGTCTCGCCGCCCTCGGGGTGCTCTGCTAACCAGCGTTGGGGGCAGTCAGGGTCAGATCAGGGGGCTGGTGGGCTCGCGTCGGGTGCCGTAGAGGAGAGCGTGCAGAGCTGGATCCTGCATGTGCCGAAGGATGCGGGTGGGGTAGTCGAGCTTGCCGTTGTGGAGGTAGGCGAGGGTTGCCAGGGCTTTGGCGTCCCGGGGGGAAAGGCTGGCGCTGAGCGTTCTCCGGGGGGACAGGCCGAGTTCGCGGCGCAGACGAACAAACTTGCCAACCAGAACGGCCACGTTGCCGTCGGGATCGAGGAGACGGTCGCGAGCGGCGAACTGCTCCTCCGGGGTGGCATCAGGCGGCAGGAGACCCTGCTTCACCAGCTCTCCGAGGCTCAGCTGGGCGGGACCGTGGGTGGTGAACAGGCCGGAGTGAGCGGCGAGGGGCATGCTCTCACCCGGCTTGGCGTGCTGCATTTCGTCGAACAGGACCGCCGTCACCAGCATCGGGTTGATGCGATGGCGCGCCGACTCCCGCTGAATCACCGGCCGCAGCTCCTCCAGCCGGGAGAGGGTATGGGAGCGGAGGGGCTGGAACTGATCGAGGCCTTCGCTGAACAATTGGGCCAGGCGGGGCTGGGGACCATGCACCCCGAAGCGGCGATGGAGCTCCCGCAGTTCATCGGCACTGAAATCCGTGGGATCAGGCCGCTGACCTTCACTGGGGGAGGCGCTCGGATCGTTGCCGCGGCTGCTCACGCTCTGCAGAAGCCCGGGGTCGGTGACCAGAACCGGTACGGGACCACGCAGGCCATGGGCCCAGCCCAGCAGGACTGCGGACAGGGACGAGAGGGCCAGCAGACGGAGGGAGAGCCGGCGGGGTGGGGAGGGAAAAAGCCTGTGGCGCAGGGACACGGACCGCAGCCAGGAAAATTCGTGAAGGAGCTCCCTCAGGGAAGTCCTTACCGACCACTTTAACGTTCTTTTCACAACACTTCGCATCCCGGCGCGCAGTGCGTCCGCTGGCCCACACACGGGCCGCACGGCTTGCCGACCCTCGCTCCAACTGGATACGGTCTGGGGGCCTAGCAACGGCACCGCCGTGGCCATCCCCCCCCTTCCGCCGCTGGACGGCCAGGATTCTGCCGTGCTCTGGCAGCGCTTCCGTTCCCTCCTTTGGCATGACGCGGGGATGGGATTTTGGCTTGATGTCAGCCGCATGGCCATCCAGAGCCAGGATCTCGAAGCGCTCGAACCACGCTTCGCAAAGGTCTTCGCGGCGATGAAAGCGCTGGAGGCCGGCGCGATCGCCAACCCCGATGAGCAGCGGATGGTGGGGCACTACTGGCTGCGAGCGCCGGAGCTGGCCCCCGATCCCCAAGCCGCCGCCCACATCGCCACCGAAATCGAGCGCATCGAGACGTTCGGCCAGGAGGTGAGCGGCGGTGCCCTGACGGCCCCTGCCGGTCGCTTCAGCGATGTGCTCTGGATTGGCATCGGCGGCTCCGGTCTCGGCCCGCTGCTGATGATCCGCGCCCTGCAGAAAGAGGGGGTGGGCCTTCCCTTCCACTTCCTGGACAACGTCGATCCGCAGGGCATCAGCCGCACCCTCGCCGCCCTGGGAGCGCGACTGCGCACCACCCTGGTGGTCGTGGTGAGCAAATCCGGCGGCACCCCGGAGCCCCGTCTGGGGATGGAGCACAGCCGTGCCCGCCTAGAGGCAGCCGGGGGAAGCTGGAGCCAGCAGGCCGTGGCCGTCACCATGCTCGGCAGCCAGCTGGATCAGCGTGCCGAAGCGGAAGGCTGGCTGCGCCGCTTCGACATGTTCGACTGGGTGGGCGGACGCACCTCGATCACCAGCGCCGTGGGACTGTTGCCCGCCGCCTTGATCGGAGCCGATTTGCGCGGCTTCCTGGCGGGGGCCGCCGCCATGGACCAGGCCACCCGCGTGCCGGAATTGCTCGCCAACCCAGCGGCACTGCTGGCGGCCGCCTGGTTCGTCGCCGGAGACGGCCAGGGTCGGCGGGACATGGTGGTGCTGCCCTACCGGGACCGGCTGGAGGTGTTCAGCCGCTACCTGCAGCAGCTTGTGATGGAGAGCCTCGGCAAGCGCCTGGACCGCCATGGCCAGGTGGTGCATCAGGGTTTGGCGGTCTACGGCAACAAGGGCTCCACTGATCAGCACGCCTACGTGCAGCAATTGCGGGATGGCATCGACAATTTCTTCGTCACCTTCCTCGAAGCGCTCGATGACCCCACCGATGTGCCCAGCCTGAACGGCGAGCAGCCGGCCGATTTCCTGGAGGGCTTTCTGCAGGGCACCCGCTCCGCCCTGAGCGAGGGCGGCCGTCAGAGCCTGACGATCACGCTGACTCGCTTTGATGCCCGCAGCCTTGGCGCCCTGATCGCCCTGTTTGAGCGGGCAGTGGGCTTTTATGCCGAACTCGTGGACATCAATGCCTACGACCAACCGGGGGTGGAGGCCGGCAAGAAGGCCGCCGCGGTGGTGCTCGCTCTGCAGGGGCGTCTGGAGGCGGTGCTGGCCGATGGCCGCGAGCAAAGTCTGGCTGACCTGCAGGATGCCCTGGGCCTGCCCAGCCCTGAGCCGCTCTACTGGAGCCTCCGCCACCTCTGCGCCAACCCCCGGGGCTATGTCGCCAGCGGCTCGTGGGGCGAGCCAGAGAGCCTGCGGGTGCGGAAGGGCTGAGAAACTACGGAACCAGATTCACCAGCTTGCCGGGCACCACGATCACCCGGCGCGGCGGCCGACCCTCCAGCCAGCGTTCGGCGATCTCACTGCGCAGGGCGAGCTGCTCCAGGGTGGCGGCGTCGCAATCGGCGGGCACCTCCAGGCTGCCGCGCACCTTCCCTTTGACCTGAATCACCAGCGGGATCGTGTCGCGCCGCAGGGCGGTTTCATCCACCACGGGCCAGCGCTGGCGGTGGACGCTCTCCGGTCCATGGAGCCGGTGCCAGAGCTCCTCGGCCAGGTGGGGAGCAAAGGGAGCCAGCAGAACCAGAAGGGTGCGCAACGCCTCCCGCGCCACCGCATCGCCCGCGCTCTCCAGGTGGCTGCCCATGGCGTTGGCCAGCTTCATCAGCTCGGACACGGCCGTGTTGCATTGAAGGGGCCCCAGCAGGTCGGCACTCACCTCCTGGATGGCGGTATGCACGGCGCGGCGCAACTGCCGTTCCGTCTCCGTGAGTTCGGAGGGCAGGGGATCGGCGGCGGCGGTGCTGCGCTCGACCAGGTTCAGGCCCCGCCCGAGGGCCCCGTCCACCAAACGCCAGATTCGCTGCAGGAAACGGAACTGCCCTTCCACGTCCGCATCGTCCCACTCCAGATCCTTCTCGGGGGGGGCCTTGAACAGGATGAACATGCGGGCCGTGTCAGCGCCGTACTTCTCGATCACCGCTGTGGGGTCGACCCCGTTGTGCTTCGATTTCGACATCTTGTCGAAGCTCGCCTCCAGCCGCTGGCCGTCCACCGGGTCGCGGGGATCGTCGGGATCCACCACCGCTGCCGGCGGGACATAGCGGCCCGTGTGGGGATTGCGATAGGTGATCCCCTGCACCATCCCCTGGGTGAGCAGGCGGGTGAAGGGCTCATCAAAGCCCAGCAAGCCTCGGTCGCGCAGCACCCGGGTGAAGAAGCGGGAATAGAGGAGATGCAGGATGGCGTGCTCGATTCCCCCCACGTACTGGTCGACCGGCAACCAGCGATCCACGGCCTCACGGGCGAAGGGGAGTTGGTTGTTGCTGGCGTCGGCGTAACGCAGGTAGTACCAGCTGGAGCACATGAAGGTGTCCATGGTGTCGGTCTCCCGTCGGGCCGGGGCAGCGCAGCATGGGCATTTCACCGACACCCAGGCCTCGAGATTCGCCAGCGGTGAGCCACCCCGCCCCTCCAAGCGAAGGCCGGTGGGCAGCTCGACCGGCAGCTGCTCGGCGGGCACCGGTACCACCCCGCAGTTGTCGCAGTGGATCACCGGGATCGGACACCCCCAGTAGCGCTGGCGGGAGATCAACCAGTCGCGCAGGCGGAATTGCACGCGAGCCCGACCCCAGCCAGCCGCCTCGGCATCGGCGATGATCCGCTGCTTCGCCTCCGGCGAGGGGAGGCCGTCGTAGGGGCCGGAGTGGATCATCACGCCGCTCTCCAACCAGGCGCCACCCTCGAAAGCATGGGCGTCGCTGCCTTCGGGGAGGATCACCGGCCGCACCGGCAGCTCGTGCCGCCGGGCGAACTGAAAGTCGCGGGCGTCGTGGGCGGGCACCCCCATCACCACACCGGTGCCGTAGTCGGCGAGCACGTAGTCGGCGATCCAGAGGGGGATCGCCTCCCCGGTGGCAGGGTTGCGCACCCGGGCGCCGATCGGCACCCCCCGCTTGGGGCGGTCCTCCGCGGTGCGTTCCTGTTCGCTCTGACGCCCCACCAGATCCGTGAACGCCACCACAGCGTCCCGGTGCGCCTCGGTGGTGAGGGAGGCCACGCGGGGATGTTCCGGGGCGAGCACCACATAACTGGCGCCGTAGATCGTCTCCGGCCGGGTGGTGAACACGGAGAGGCTCTCGCCGCTGGGGGCGCCGGAGGCATCAAGCAGGGGGAAATGGAGCTCGGCGCCCGTGGAGCGACCGATCCAGTTGGCCTGCATCGTGCGCACCCGCTCCGGCCAGCCGCTGAGCTTCGGCAGGTCGTCGAGCAGCTCGCCGGCGTAGGCGGTGATGCGCAGGAACCACTGGCGCAATCGCCGCTTCTCCACCAGGGCGCCGGAGCGCCAGGAGCGGCCTTCGCCATCCACCTGCTCGTTGGCCAGCACCGTCTGATCGACCGGATCCCAGTTCACCAGCGCTTCGTTCTGATACGCCAGGCCAGCGTCGAGGAACTGCAGAAACAGCCACTGGGTCCAGCGGTAATAGTCCGCATGGCAGGTCGTGACCTCGCGGTCCCAGTCGATCGACAGACCGAGGCGCTGCAACTGGGCGCGCATCTGGGCGATGTTGCGATCGGTCCATTCCGCCGGATCGCTGCCCCGCTCGATCGCGGCGTTCTCCGCCGGCAGACCGAAACCATCCCATCCCATCGGATGGAGCACGGCATGGCCCCGCAAGCGCTGCATCCGGGCGATCACATCCGTGATCACGTAGTTGCGCACATGGCCCATGTGCAGCCTCCCCGAGGGGTAGGGAAACATCGAGAGGGCGTAGAAGGGGGGTTGGCCTTCCGCCGGCGGCGGGGTGGCGTCGAGTTTTTCGTCCTGCCAGGACTGTTGCCAGCGAGCCTCGATCGCGGCGGGCTCGTAGCGGGAGAGTTCGCTCACGGGATGCGCTTGAGGCCTTGCTGCTTGGGCCGATCGTGCCATAGCGAGCCAGGTCGCGGGCAGCAAGGCCACAGCGCTGGCCAGCTGGCTTCAGATCAGGGCGCGCAGGAGCGCGATGGCGTCGCGGTTGATCAGGACCAACGGCCGGCTGGCGTCCTGACGAAAGCCCAGAAACTGATGGTCCTGCCAGTGGATGGTGCCCTCCAGTTCGTGGCCTCCCACCATCTGGAGGCTCACCACCGTCCGGTTGCGGATCAGGTCTTGCACATGGCGGACGCTGGGGAGGCTTGTGTCGAGGCGGGGGCCACGGCGCTCGAAGAAACTTTGCATAGGATCGAGCCGGCATGCTCAGGTTACGGCGGTGCTTCCCTTCAGCAAATATCAAGGTCTGGGCAATGATTTCCTGCTCCTCGACGGCCGCTCCCTGGCTGATCCGGACTTTGCCTTCGGTCTCACCGCCGAGGCGGTGCAGCGGCTCTGCGATCGCCGCTTCGGCGTCGGCGGCGATGGCGTGATCCTGGCCTTGCCCCCGCAGGAAGGGGGCGAACTGCGCATGCGCATCTTCAACGCCGATGGCAGCGAACCGGAGATGTGCGGCAACGGCATCCGTTGTCTGGCCCGCTTTCTGGCGGACAGTGACGGGGATGGTCCCGGTCGCTGCTGGCAGGTGGAGACCCTGGCCGGGCGCATCGTGCCCCGGCTCCTGGAGGATGGCACCATCGAAGTGGACATGGGGCCTCCCTTCCTCGAGCCCGCCCGGGTGCCCACCACGCTCGCCGTCGGTCCCCACGGCCTCCCCGAAGGGGAGATCGAGCTGGCCGGGCTGCGGCTGAAGGTGGCCGCGGCCGGCATGGGCAACCCCCACGTGGTGATTCCGGTGGAGGATCTGGCGTCGGTGGACCTGGAAAGCCTGGGTCCCGCCCTGGAAAATCACCCGGCCTTTCCCGCCCGCACCAACGTGCATTTCGTGCAGGTGCTCGGAGCGGAGCATCTGGTGATGCGGGTCTGGGAGAGGGGCGCGGGGCCCACCCTGGCCTGCGGCACCGGCGCCTGCGCCTCCCTGGTGGCCTGCCAGCGGCTGGGGTTGTGCGGGGAGGGGGCCCGGGTGGATCTGCCCGGGGGATCCCTGCGGATTCGCTGGGAGGGACCTGGCTGCCCGGTGTTGATGAGCGGGCCCGCGGAGCCGGTGTTTGATGCGGTGGTGGCCCCCTCCTTGCTGGAGGGGCTGCTGCTGGAAGCCCAGCCGACCCCGACCCCGACTCCAACCCCGATTCCAGCTCAGACCGCGGCGCCCGATCCGGGGACGATCGACTGTGCCGTCGCCTGCGTCGAGGGTTGTCGGCAGCCGCAGGACTGCCCGAGCGCTGAGGCGCGTGCCAGGGTGGAAGCCCTGCTCGGCAGCCGCTCCCTCGACGAGTTGGTGGAGATCGCCACCAGTACCGCCGAGCTGCGGAGCCGGGAGCGGATCTTGCGCAACCAGGAGAACGGAAGCTGAGATGGCGATCTATCTCGATGCCTGCGCCACCACCCCACCGGCCCCGGAGGTGCTGGCGGCCATGACCGCCGCCCACGACGAGGCCTGGGCCAACCCCTCCAGCACCCACGGCTTTGGCCTGGCGGCGGCGGAGCGTCTGGAGCGCAGCCGCCAGACCATCGCGCGCGTGCTCGGGGCGGAGAGCTCCGAGGTGCTCCTGGTCTCTGGAGGCAGTGAGGCCATCCACACCGCCCTGCTCGGCGCCGGGGGCTTGCTGGAACCCGGCCGGGTGCTGATCTCCGCGGTGGAGCATCCCGCCACCGTGGCCGCCGCCGAGATGTTGCGGCAACGGGGCTGGGAGGTGCTGAAGCTCCCGGTCGATCGCGATGGGGTGATCAACCTGGAGACCCTGCAGCGCCTGCTTGCACCCCCGACCCGGCTGATGTCCCTGATCTGGGGCCAGAGCGAGGTGGGAACGATCCAGCCGGTGGCAACCATCGGGGCGATGTGCCGGGAGGCCGGTGTGCTGCTGCATGTCGACGCGGTGCAGGTGACGGGCCATCTGCCGGTGGACTTCGCCTCCCTGCCGGTGGATTTCCTCAGCTGCGCTTCCCACAAGCTGCAGGGACCCCGGGGAGTCGGCTTGCTGCTTGTGCGCTCCGGTCAGAAGATCGCTCCACTCATCGGCGGCGGTGGCCAGGAGGGGGGACGCCGGGGGGGAACGGAACCCGTGGCCCTGGTGGCGGGGTTCGCCCGGGCTCTGGAATTGGCCGACGACCGCCTGCGCCTGAACGGCGGCGTGGATCCGATCGGCGAACTGCGCGACGGTTTGCTGGAACGATTGCTGGCTCTGCCCGGGGTGAGGCTGAGCGGTCCGGATCCCTCCCAGTCCGGGGCACGCCTTCCCCATCACATCAGCCTGCTGATGGCCACCCCGAGCGGTCGCCCCCTCTCCGGCCGACGCCTGGTGCAGACCATGTGGCAGCAGCGCTACGCCGTGAGCAGCGGCTCGGCCTGCAGCAGTGGCAGGGGAGCGAATCCTTATGGGTTAGCCCCCAGCCCGATCCTGCTGGCCATGGGCTACGACGAGCACGAAGCCGCGACGGGTCTCCGGCTCAGCCTCGGCCACTGGCTCAGCGCCGCGGAGCTCGAGGGGGTGCCGGCGGCTTTGGAACGAGCCAGGCAGCGGGTGATGGCGGGAGAACCGGTGGGCTGAGCCGGCAGGGGCGGGACGTCGGCCCCGGTGCTTGACGGGTAGGGTCGATTCCGCTGATTGCAGGTTGCCGGGACCATGCTGCCGCCCGATCTCCGCACCGCCGAAGCTGAGCTCCACATCGCTCTTGAGGCTGCCTTGAGCGCTGAACCCTCCGGCCGATGGACCGCTGAGCTTCGTTTCGAGGGGCTGCGGCTTCTCCCGGTGGCCCTGCGCCTGGTGGAGGCGTTGGGGGGGAAGGGGAGAACCCTCCGCTTGCTGTTCCCCGATGCCGGCGCCGCAGCCCTCGCCTGCCGGGAAGCCCCTTCGTGGAAGGGGGCCATCGCGAGCTTCGCCGATCAAGTCCGCCACCAGGGGGAGGGCGGCAGCGAGGGGCTGCTGGTGCTGGTGGCCCCAAGCCAGGCGGACTATGAAACGGTGGAGCGGCTGTGTCTCCAGCATCGAGGCCCGGTGCTGCTGCTCAATCCGAACCTTGAGGACGCCGCTGTGGGCATCGGCAGCGTCGCGCGCCAGCGCCGCCGGGGCTTCCTCTCCCTCTGGCAGGCGGCCTATGCCCTGATTCCCCGGGCGGGCAGCGCGTTGCGTCGGGCCTTCCCCGAAGAGTGGGAGCTCTACCGGCTCGATCCCGACGGCTTCCGCAGGGTGGCCGGCTTTCCGCAGAAACCGGACGGAGAACAGCTGGCGGAGGCCCTCGGGGAGGGAGCCGCCGCCGCCTCACTCCGCTCCCTGGGGCAGCTGCTCGAAGGGCTGCAGCGCTGAGGCGGCTGGTCTGGGCGGCCAGGTCTGCGTACACTTCGGCGACTTCCGGTTGCCCATGGCCAGCGACTCCCCCTCCCGCTCCTGGTCCCTCGTGGATGTGGGAGCCGGTGCCGCCGTTCTGCTCGCCGTGGCGGGCGTGATCTGGAGCCCCAAACTGAGCAATGCGGTGGCCCGAGCCACCGGCGACGTTCACACGCTGACGGTGACCGTCGATGTGCGCGGCGAGCCCGTCGCCGATCCTGCGGCCCTGCTCGCCAGTGCCGAAAAGGAGGGCAAAGTGCAGTTCGTGATCCGCAACCAACCCCATGGTTCGGTGCGGATCGAGCGAATCATCCCGCTGCAGCGGCGCCTCTCGATTCTCACGCCGGATGGACGGGTTGTGAGCGCACCCGATCCGAACCAGAGGACTTTCGGCACCTTCGATGGCCGCTACGTCCTCACCGGTGAGGGACGGCGCACCGAAGGCGGGGTGGTTTTGGGTAACGCGACGTTGAAGATCGGCGCCCCGGTAGAGCTCGAGGGCAGCAACTATCGCTTCAACGGAACCGTGACTGACCTGCGCCTCGGAGCCTCCTGAGATGGTGAAGATCGTCCGGCTGTTTCCATCGGGCAGCCCCCGGGCAGCGCGGCTGCTGCCGCTGCTCCTGGCGGCGGGTTTGGTTCTGCCTCCCACCGCCGGACGGGCCATCACCCAGCCGCAGCACCAGCCGGCGCTGCCCCCCAACACGGGGCTGCCCTCGCTTCCCACCGCCAACCTGCCGGACCTGCCGCCCCCCTCCGGCGCGCCGATCCTTCAATCTGAGATCAGCTGCCCCTCCCTGCAGCGACAGGTCGCCTCTCTGTTGGGGGGAGAGGCCTACGCCTGGAGCGTCACCGTGGCCGACGGAAGCGGTCGGTTGCTGGCGGATGTGAATGGCACCCGCCCGCGGGTGCCCGCCTCCAACCAGAAGCTGCTCAGCACCGCCTTCGCCCTCGATCGCCTGGGCCCCGACTACCGCCTGGCCACGCAGCTGTGGCGACTCCCGAACGGCAGCTTCCGCCTGGTGGGCTCCGGGGATCCCGATCTGGCCATGCCCCAGCTGCAGCGCTTCGCCAAACTGGCTGTTCAGTCTGGCGGGAGCAGCGGAGTGACGCCCGGTTTGGTGCGTTTCGAGCTGGCGGAGGAGGAGTCGGGAAACTGGTGGCCGCAGGGGTGGAACCGGGCTGACCGCACGACGGCCTATGGCGCTCCGGTGACCCGGCTGGCCATCACCAGCAATGTGATTGACGCGGCGGTCACCAACCCTCCCGCACGCCTGCGCACCCTTCTGCAAAAAACCGTGGCCCGGGAGGGGGGGAAAGCGGACCTGGTGATGGTTCCCGCCCGCCTGCCGATCACAAGCGAGGCGGTGCTGATCCACGAGGAACCTTCGATCGACATGCATGGGCTGCTCAGCCTGGCCAACACCGAAAGCCATAACTTCACCGCCGAAGTGCTGCTGCGATCCGCGGCGGGCACCTGGGATCTCGCAGAGGCGACACGACTGGAAACCCTCTGGCTGAGCCGTCAGGGCCTGCCGATGGACGGGGTGCGCATCTTCGACGGGAGTGGTCTGGACCGCTCCAACCGGCTCACCAGCCGCTTCCTGGCAGCGCTGCTGCTGCGCATGAACCAGCATCCCTACGCCCGCAACTACGTCTCTTCCCTGTCGGTGGCGGGGCGGCGCGGCACGCTTCGCAACCTGTTCAAGGGCACATCACTGGACGGGAACCTGTTTGCCAAAACCGGCACCCTCACAGGCGTTCGCGCGATCAGCGGCATGGTGCAAACCAGCGACGGCCCCCGCTTCGTCAGTGCGATCTCCAATGGCGCGGAGGCTCCGAACCAAACGATCGGAGCCATCATTCGCCAGGTGCAGAACGTTTCCCTGTGTGGGGGGAGCCCCTCCGCAGTTCCGGGGGTGCTCCCCTGAGGGCAGGCGGATGGTTCAGCTGGCCATCCCGCGTCCCACGGCCCGGCGCAGTCGATTGGTGGCCCGACGTGCCGGCGACGTGACAGCAGGGTCGGAAGAGGGAAGGGTGCGGGGTGCCGTCAGGTCCTGGCCCTGCAGACGGCCGAGCTCCTGGCGGCCTCCCAGGACAACCTGGCTCAGCTCCTTGAGACGCACCTCCAGTTCCCCGAGCACCTGCTCGGCGTAGCGGTTGGCTCCCTCCTGGATGGTGGAGGCCTCCTGGCGGGTGCGGGCGACCAGGGCCTCGCACTGCTGTTGCGTCTGCTTGCCGAACTGAAGCGCATCGCTATGTAGCCGCTCCGCTTCCGACTGGCTCTCCCGCTGGATGCGCAGACCTTCCTGGCGGATGGAGTCCAGTTCTTGCATCGCCTGCTGGCGCGCCCGCTCGTGCTGCTCGCCGAGCTGGCGGTTTCGTTCGGCTGCCTCCTGTTCGAGCTGCTGCCGGCGGGCCTGGGCCTCCTGCTCCAGCTGCTGGCGACGACCTGCGTACTGCTGCTCCATCTGGGCCATGCGGCTCTGGTGCTCCTGCTCCGCCTGGGACACCTGCTGGCGGGTCTGGAGGAGCAATTGCTCGCACTGTTGTCGGGCCTGTTCCCGCAGCTCACCCACCTGACGTTCCGCCTCCTGGCGGATGGCGGCGGCGTTGATCAGCTGCTCCCGCTCCCGACGGGCCTGGGTGACGATCTCCTCGGCCTGCTGACGGGCCTTCTCAACGAAGCTCTCCCGTTGGCGGATCAGCTCATCGGCCTGGGTGATCTGCAGCGGCAACGCTTCGCGCAGGGCATCCATCATCTCGACGGCGTCCTGCTCGTTCACCAGCCGGCATCCGCTCAAGGGGACCCGGCTTCCGTCAAGCACAATCTCCTCCAGCTGATCGAGCTGGTCGAGGACGGTGATTCGGACCTCGGACATGTCAGGCGTCTGGGGATGAACGATTAAAGAGCCTCGCGAGGTCGGCCGCCACCACCGGCGGCACGAGATGCGCCACGTCTCCGCCGAAGCGGGCCACCTCCTTGACCACCGAACTGCTGAGAAAGCTGTGGGGCACAGAGGTGGCGAGGAAGAGGGTCTCCAGGTCAGGGGCTAAAGACTTGTTGGTGTGGGCGATCTGGAGCTCGAACTCGAAGTCGCTGAGGGCCCGCAGGCCGCGCAGAATCACGGCGGCGCCGCAGCGGCGGGCGAAGGCCACCGTAAGACCGTCGAAGCTTTGCACCTCCACCCCCGACAGGTGGGCGGTGGCGGCGCGAATCTGTTCCAGCCGGCGCTCCAGGGGGAACGCCGGCTGCTTGGCCGGATTGCACAGCACCGCCACCACGAGGCCATCGAACAGGCGCGCGCCGCGTTCGATCAGGTCGAGGTGCCCCAGGGTGAGGGGGTCGAAGCTGCCGGGATAGAGGGCACGCATCGCGCCAGCCTATGGGTCGGAGCTGCTCCCTACAGTCGGAAAAGACCTGTCTGCCCGCCTTGCCATGGCCCTCGACGACGCCGCCAAGAAAACCCTGCTGCGCAAGATCCCGCACGGGGTGTTCATCTGCGGGGTGGCCGAAGGGGAGGTGGTGAACGGGTTCACGGCAAGCTGGGTCACCCAGGGTTCATTCGAGCCGCCCCTTGTGGTGATGGCGGTGCGGGCTGATTCCAGCAGCAACGCCATCATTCAGCGCACGGGCCGCTTCAGTCTGAATGTGCTGCCGGCGGACCAAAAGGATCTCGCCGCGGTGTTCTTCAAGCCCCAGCAGGCGATCGGAGGCCGTTTCGATGCAGCTCCCTTCGAGCTGGGCGCCCTCGGGTTGCCGATCCTGGAGGCGGCCCTGGGGGCGGTGGAATGCGAGCTGGTGGGGCAGGTGGCCCATGGCGATCACACCGTGTTCGTCGGGGAGGTGAAAAACGCGGTACTGCACCGCGACGGGGAGGCTCTCGAAATGGCCAGCACGGGCTGGCAGTACGGCGGTTGAGCGAGGCGGCGACCCCCGAATCCGCCGCCGGGCCCCTGCTCCAGCAACCCGAGCGCCTGCGCCAGCGGCTGCGGATGGTGCCGCCGGAGCCGGGTTGCTATCTGCTGCGCGATGGCGAGGATCGCATCCTCTACATCGGCAAGGCGAAGGTGCTGCGCAACCGGGTGCGCAGCTACTTCCAGAGCGGCGCGGGCCACGCCCACAGCCCACGCATCACCCTGATGGTGCGCCAGGTGCACGAGATCGAATTCATCGTCACCGACAGCGAAGCGGAGGCGCTGGCCCTCGAGTCGAACCTGATCAAGGCCCACCAGCCGCACTTCAACGTGCTGCTGAAAGACGACAAGAAATACCCCTACCTCTGCATCACCTGGAGCGAGGCCTACCCGCGCATCTTCATCACGCGTCGACGACGGCTGCGCAATCCGCTCGACCGCTTCTACGGTCCCTATGTGGATGTGGGTCTGTTGCGTCGCACCCTGGGTCTGGTGAAGCGGGTTTTCCCCCTGCGCCAGCGACCCCAGCCCCTCTACCGGGAGCGCACCTGCCTGAACTACGACATCGGCAGATGCCCGGGAGTTTGTCAGCAGAAGATCAGCTCCGAGGATTACCACCGCACCCTGCGCAAGGTGGCCATGATCTTCCAGGGCCGCAACGATGAACTGATGCGGCTGCTGCGGGAGCAGATGGAGCGCAGCGCCGAGAGGCTCGACTACGAGGCCGCCGCGCGGGTCAGGGATCAGATCCAGGGGCTTGACACCCTCACCGCTGATCAGAAGATGAGCCTGGGGGACAGTTCGGTCAGCCACGATGTCATCGCCCTGGCCAGCGATGAGCGCCTCGCGGCGGTGCAGCTGTTCCAAATGCGGGCGGGCAAGTTGGTGGGGCGCCTGGGCTACACGGCCGATGCCCTCGGACCCGGCGGCGAGCCGCTGCCGCAGGGCCTGATCCTGCAGCGCGTGATTGAGGAGCACTACGGCGAGGTGGAGGCGGTGGAGATCCCGCCGGAGTTGTTGCTGCAGCATCCCCTCCCCCAACAGGCCCTGATCGGCGAATGGCTCTCAGAGCGCCGGGGCCGGCGTGTGCGTCTTTCGGTGCCGCAGCGGCATCAGAAAGCGGAGATGATCGAGTTGGTGGAACGCAATGCCGGCTATGAGCTGCAGCGGGCCCAGCGGACCAGCGAGCAGAACCTCCTGGCCATCGAAGATCTGGCGCAGCTGCTCGAACTGCCCGCACCGCCCCGACGCATCGAGGGATTTGACATCAGCCACATCCAGGGCAGTGACGCCGTCGCTTCCCAGGTGGTGTTCGTCGATGGGCTGCCGGCACGCCAACACTATCGCCGCTACCGCATTCAGAGCAGCAGCATTCGCGCCGGACACTCCGATGATTTCATGGCCATGGCCGAAGTGATCCGCCGCCGGTTCCGGCGTTGGGGACAAGCCCGCGCCGAGGGGGCTGATCTGGCGGATCTGCGGCGACAGGGGGCCACGGCCCTTCACACCGGCGGCATGGGGGACTGGCCGGATGTGGTGATGATCGATGGGGGCAAGGGGCAGCTTTCAGCGGTGATGGAAGCGCTGCGCGAGCTCAATTTGCACGAGGAGTTGGTGGTGTGCTCCCTGGCGAAACAGCGCGAGGAGGTTTTCGTGCCGGGCTCCAAGCAGCCCCTGGAGAGCGACCCGGAACAACTCGGCGTGGCCCTGCTCCGACGCCTGCGGGACGAGGCGCACCGCTTTGCGGTGACCTATCACCGCCAGCAACGGGGAGAGAGGATGAAACGCTCGCGCCTGAGCGATATTGCAGGGCTGGGACCCAAGAGAGTGCGCGACCTATTGGCCCACTTCCGCTCGATTGATGCCATCCAGCTGGCGAGTCCAGAGGCGATTGCGGCAGCACCCGGAATCGGTCCAGCGCTCGCCCATCAGGTTTGGGAGTATTTCCATCCCCCCCTCGATGGGAGCGAGGATTCAGCCGGTTGAGGCATCAGGATGCAAGGAGCTGCCCCCGACCCATTGTCTACGCTCGTGCTGCCCCTGGTTCGTCTGGCGATGGGGTTGCTGCTCCTGGTGCTGCTGGGGTGCGCGATGGAGGTGGAAGCGGCGCCGGGCCTTTGCGTAGGGCCGGTCTGTGGGGATCAGTTCAGCCGCAGCGCCCACTATCACTGGCAGCTGCGCCTGCGAGTGAGTGATCAGAGGGGCAACCGCGAGCGGCTCGTGGTGGATTGCCGCACAGGTTCCGTCAGCCCAGCGGAGGGGCTGGTACAGCGCGGCTATGCCGGGGCGTTGGCCCGAAGGGCCTGCAGGATGGCGGGGGAGGGGCCGGCGTGAGCAGACACGGCCAGGCTTGATTGATGCAGATTGGCATTGGTTGAGCGGCAATAAAATACCCTGTTGACCAGTGTCGGCCAACAAGGTAAGAAGCAATGGCCGCCCAATGCCGCCAATGTGATTAACGACTAAAGAACCTGCCGATGTTCAGGCTATGAGAACAGTATTTGTGGAGCTCACATTATAGTTCTGCAAGAAGATGATGCTGTCACTGGCGGCGTTAAAGCCTGCGACGGCATCATTAAATGCAATAAATGTTCCAGCAAAGGTTGAAACCTTGAAAGCCCTGGAGCTATTTGCTGTAAAGGTCAGGGCGTTGAGGGCTCCGGCAATATTCGAGGCGGTCAGGGAGGCAAGGGTGGGACCGGTTATGGCATTGAGAGTGCTTCCTGCTCCCGGGCGATTCAGGGTTTCACCCAAGCTGTAATCGGTAATCGTATCATAGTTAGCCAACAGAGAATCAGACAGAGAAGTGAAATCAAAGGTGTCCAGTCCAGCTTCGCCCGTAAGAGTATCTTTGCCGCCACCGCCACGAATGAAATCAGCGCCTCCGCCGCCCTTGAGAACGTTATTTGCTGAATTTCCCAGGATGGTATCAGCAAATGATGTCCCAGTAACATTTTCAAACTGACTGACTTTGAAACTCAGGAAAGGGGAACCACCGGCACCACTAACCATGACTTCACCCAGAGTGAGATTGGTGCTGGTGCCCGTGGCCGGTGCCACGCTGGCTCCACTGAGGTCAATAGTGTCATCTATCGCGCTACCAGCAATGATGCGTTCGACATTAAAGAGTTGATCAATGCCTGCACTACCCTTGTTCACGACGCCAAAGGCTTCTAGCGTGATCTTAGTGGAAAAACTGCTATAGGAAGCTGTATCGGCGTCGAGACCACCATCTAGAACATCATTGCCACTGGTGGCTACAAGCAGATCATTGCCGCTACCACCACTGAGCACGTTATTGACAGCGTTGCTGCCCGTGAGGGTATCCGCAAAGTTACTGCCGATGATGTTCTCAAAGTTGACCAATGTGTCACTGCCAGCGCCGGTGGCTTGGGGGCCAGCAATGTTGAGCGAAACGCTCACGCCTGTGGCTGCATTCGAATAGGAGACTGTGTCAATTCCAAGGCCGCCGTCGAGAATGTTATTACCACTGCTGCCTTGCAGCGTGTCGTTGAAGGAAGTTGCAATTATATTTTCGATGGAAATCAACTCATCAAAAAAGGACCCTCCCGTGCTTTGCCCCCCTGCCAAGGAAAGGGAGACGGTGACACCGTGAGTGGCCGAGGTGTAGAGAACAGTGTCGCTTGATGAGGTACCTGTGATACGGTCGTAGGAATCATTAGTGCTAAAAAGAAGACCTGATCCTGTGATGATGGCCATGGCGAGTAGGGCAACTGAGGAGGGGAGGAATCAAAGATGGCGTCGGTTGATTCGCCTTTCCAGGAAAGAGCGAGTAAAAGATTCGCCATGCTTCATGAATACACTCGCACAACTTTTACTTTTTTTAATATTGCACTTGCCACATTGGGAATTGGCAGCCCAAGGCTAAGAAAAACTAATCCTATTCATAGGTTATGCTTATGCCCGGCAGGGAAGGGTTGGGATTGTTATGGGTGGGCGTACCCCTCCCTTCTGAGCAATGTGCAGGCTGCGGTTTTTCCATTCCCTGTTGGCGTCGCCCAGGGCGCCTCCGTTCAGGCTCGGGCATTGAATCGGGAAGCAAAGATCAAGATGGCCTGCCTTCGAACTATGCGATCCAGCCTGAAAGCCACCACGTGCTTGGGATGGCCTCCTTGCGGCGCGCTCGAATGCGAACGGCGAAAGGAGGATGGGCGATAACAATTGAGCTCGAGAATGGCATAGTGGGGAGAAAGCGTCGGGGAAGCAAGGTAAGGAGTTCTGGCCAGTATCCTGCCGAAACGTCACTGCGGTTCTCCGACAACTGGCCCGGCCATAGCCAGAGACCAGACCAATACTCCAGGAATCCCTCCAGAAGGGTCGCCAGCCGAGGAGGCTCATCAGGCTCACCTTCAGTCGGGCGCGGGAGACGGGGTAGATAAAGAGGGCCACCCCGCGGGCCTGTTCGACACGCTGCTCTCCGTTCGCAGGGAATGAACAGCCAGCTTGTCCAGAGCGCATTGCCGCTGGAAGCGGTTGGGAATGCGGGCGCATTCGTGCCGGAGACCGGCGTAGCGATTCAGGTGCACCGTCTCGACGCCCATGAGCGTATTGCCTGTGGCAGATGGCAAGGCCTGGGCGGATGCAAGCGGCAGCGCCGGCCTGCCGGAGGGGGAGGCCACGGCCGAGGGTCTCGCTTCAGCCGGCGGGACCTTAAATGCGCTCAGCCAGCCCCCGAGAGCAGCAGCAGGCTGAAGAGCGCAAAACTTCTGGCCCGGCACGGGGGGAAACGGGATCGGAGCCAAACGGGAGGCTGGTGGGGGGAAAGCGTAGCTGGACGGTTGTGGATGGGTCCCCGGGGTGCTGCCTGAAGGCCACGACGGATCGCCCATGATGCGGCAGGGGCGATCGCGCCGGCCGCCCCCCCCTGGCAGCTGCATGACCCTAGGCATCCTCGTGCTCCCCGACCAGCTCTCGAGCGGGCAAGCGGCTTTGGCTGCCCAGGAGCAACGCTTCGGCGCCGTGGAGGCACGCCGTACCTGCCGGGTGTTGCTTGTGGAGAGCGAGGGTGCGCTGCGCCGGATGCCCCTCCACCGCCAGCGGCTGGTGCTGCTCTGGAGCGCCCAGCGCCACTTCTGCGCGGAGTTGCGCGCCGCAGGCTGGCAGGTGGATCACCGGCAGTGCGAACGCTTCGCCATCGCCCTGCGCGACTGGTGCGCTGAGCATGACATCGGCGAGCTGCACGCCATGGAGCCGGCTGATCGCCCTGTGCAACGGGGGTTGGAGCGGATCTTCGCGCGCTGGGGCGAAGGGGCGGGGGCCCCGCCCACCGTTCCGAGGCTCGTCTGGCATCCCTCCAACGCCTTTCTGTGGAGCCGCCACGACTTCGCCCTCTGGGCCTCAGGGCGTCGTCAGCTGCGCATGGAGCACTTCTACCGCGAGGGGCGGCGCAACTTCGCGGTCCTGATGGACGGAACCGGGGCGGGGGCCACTCCCCGGGGCGGTCAGTGGAATTACGACCACGACAACCGCCGTCCCCCCGCCCGCGGGCTCCAGGGTCCCCCCCCCTTGCTTTTCGAGCCCGACACCCTCACCCAAGCGGTGATCGAACGGGTGCGGTCCATCGATGCCAAGCGCGCCACGCAGGGCCTCGAACCCCTGCCGGGAAACCTGGAACCCTTCCATTGGGGCGTCTCCCGTGCGCAGGCGGAGCAGGTGCTGCAGCACTTCATCACCACCCGCCTCGATGGTTTCGGTCCCTATCAGGACGCCATGGTCCTCGGCCAACCCACCCTCTGGCACTCCCTGCTTTCGCCCTACATCAACCTGGGCCTGCTGGAGCCGTTGGCTGTGATCCGGCAACTGGAGGAGGCCGGCCTTCGACAGGGAACGCCCCTGGCCAGCCTGGAGGGGGTGATCCGTCAGATTCTCGGCTGGCGGGAATTCACCCACGGTCTTTACCACTGGCTGGGGCCTGACTACCCTGCCCGCAACCACTTCGGCGCCCGTGAGCCCCTGCCGCCCTGGCTTGAGTCGCTTGGCACGAGCGGCATGGCCTGCATGGATACGGTTCTGGCGGAGTTGCGAAGCAACGGGTATGCCCATCACATCCAACGCTTGATGGTGCTTGCCAACTACGGACTGATTGCGGGTCTGGATCCGCAGGCATTCACGTTCTGGTTTGCCAGGCAGTTCATCGATGCCCATGACTGGGTGATGCAAACCAACGTGATCGGTATGGGCCTCTTCGCCGATGGCGGTGTGCTGGCCAGCAAGCCCTACGCGGCCAGTGGCAGCTACATCAATCGCATGAGCACCTATTGCAAGAGCTGCCGCTATGACGTGAAGCAACGCCATGGGCCCAAGGCGTGCCCCTACAACGCCCTCTACTGGGATTTCCTTGACCGCAATGCCGCCAGCCTGGCGGCCAATCCACGCATGGGCTTGATGATGAAGCAGTTGGAGCGCATCCCCGCGGAGGAGCGCTGCGCGATCCGCGCCAGCGCCGCTTCGCACAGAAGCGCTGCGGAACAGGGCGCGCGCAGCCTCTAGCCTGAGGAATCCCATGGGTTTCGCTCCTCCCTCCCCCTCGATGCCCCTCGCCCTCGTCTGGCCCCCCGAGGCCTATCTCTGGTTCAAGACGCTCCACATCGTTGGCGTGGTGGTGTGGTTCGCCGGCCTGTTCTATCTGGTGCGCCTGTTCATCTACCACCGCGAGGCCGAAGCGTTGGAGCCTGGCCTGCGCGTGGCCTTCGAACAGCAGTACGCCGTGATGGAGCAGCGACTGGCCAACATCATCACTACCCCCGGCATGGTGGTGGCGGTGGTGTGCGCCGCCGGTCTGCTCAGCGTGAACCCCGCTTGGCTGCAGCAGGGCTGGCTGCAGGTCAAACTCATTTTTGTGGCCGCCCTGCTCGCCTATCACGCCTTCTGTTATCGGCTGATGGGGCTGCTGCGACAGGGAGAGTGCGGCTGGAGTGGCCGGCAGTTGCGGGCGCTCAACGAGCTTCCCACCCTGCTGCTCGTGATCGTGGTGATGCTGGTGGTGTTCAAGCAGCAATTCCCCACGGCGGCAGCCACCTGGTTCGTGGTGGCCCTGGTGGTGGCGATGGCAGGCTCGATTCAGTTCTATGCCCGCTGGCGTCGTCTGCGGGCGGAGCGGCTTGCCCTTTCCCTGGAGGCCGGTAGTGGTGGCTCTTCGTCCTGAGGCTCGGGCCCATCCCCTGGCGGCAGTGCTCACCGACGTCGACCCGGCCCACTGCCCCACGAGGCTCAATTTCCACTGCCACACCCTCTGGAGCGACGGCAGCCTGGCGCCCGAAGCGCTCGCGGGACAGGCTCTGCGCCTGGGCCTGGAGCACCTGGCGATCACCGACCACCACGCCTGCCGAGCGCACGGGGCCGTGGCGGAGGCCTTCGCCGCCGCCAGCCAGGCCGGACGGCCGGCGCCCGTGCTCTGGCGGGGCGTGGAAATCAGCTGCCTGCTGGAGGGCTGTCTGGTGCATGTGCTGGCCCTCGGTTTCAACGAGAAGCACCCCTCGCTTGCGCCTTACCTGCAAGGCACGGCAGTGGTGGGTCCTGCCCTGCGGGCCGACGCGGTGCTGGCGGCGATCCAGGCCGCTGGCGGCCTGGCGTTGCTCGCCCATCCGGCCCGCTACCGCCTGCCCTACGACCGGCTGCTGGCGGCGGCGGCTGAGCTGGGGTTCGACGGGGCCGAAGCCTGGTACGACTACAGCATGGGTCTGCGGTGGCAGCCCACCCCCCTGGTGTGCGAAGCGATCGCCAGCGAGCTGCGCGACCGGGGGCTTTTGATGAGCTGCGGCACCGATTCCCATGGTCTGGTGCTCGATGGCCGCTAGGGTTTGCTGACCGTCACCGAACATCTGCGATGGGTCTGTTCGATCGCTTCCGGGGCAAGGGCGCAGACGCCTCCGGCCCCAAGATCGCCGGCAGTGCCGCCGAGGCCAATCCCACCAACAAGGACGATGCCTTCTTCCTTGACGCCGACAGCGCCAAGAGCCTGGGGGACCTCCAGTTCATGCGTCGCTCCAACACCATCCGCCGCACCTTCCCCGGCACCTCTGACAATCCCGGCGACAAGGAGATGGTGGCGGAGGTGGCCTCGATGGAGGCGCGTCTTGAGAAGATGAGTCCGGGACTGGCGGGCCTCAATCCCGAGGAAGCCGAGGTGAAACTCACCGGTGGCGTGCCGAAGCCCGTGAAGAAAACCTTCGCCAAGCAGATCAGCCAGGCGGAATTGGATCAACGCATGAGGGGATCTGCCGTGGCGGTGAACGCCCCTGGCGTGGCCCCGGCGGCCCTGCGCAAACCCAAGGAGGAGTCGGACCAACCCAACACCACCCCGGTCGGGGAGAAGCCCGGCGCGATCGACCCCTTCAAGTCGATGGCCAGGGATCTCAACCTCTGATTCCCCCCTGCCCCTCCACCCCGGTCTCCCCATGGGTCTCGGTGAGGGCTTCGCTGCTCAACAGCAGCTGCCCCAGCGAGGCGAGTTGCTCCTGGCTGGCTCCCTCCCATAGACCGCGGGTGTGGGCTTCCAACATCCTCTCGGCCATGTCGCGCAGCGCCCACGGATTGCTGCGGCGCAGAAAGGCCAGCACCTGAGGGTCGGCCAGCCAGCCCTCCCAGATCGCGGCATAGCTCCAATCCGGGACCCGCCCTGTACTGGCGTCGTAGGCAAAGAGGTAGTCGAGACTGGCCGCCATTTCGAACCCACCCTTGTAGCCATGTTCCGCCATGGCTTGGATCCAGCGCGGGTTCAGCAGACGCGATCGCACAACTTTGTCGATCTCTTTCTCCAACGGATGGAGGCGAGGTCGGCCGGCGCGGGAGTGGTCGGCGAACCAGAGTCGCGGTCGTTGGCCGCTCAGCTTCTCCGCGGCGGCGCTCAGTCCTCCCTGGAACTGGTAATAATCATCGGAATCCAGCAGGTCATGCTCGCGGTTGTCCTGGTTGTGGAGCACCACCTGAACCGCCGCCAGGCGCCGCTCCAGGGCGGGACGGTCGGGTCGCACCGCAATCGTCTCGCCGTCCACGGAATCACCGTCTCGGGCTGGATCCCCGCCGTAGCGCCAGCCGCTCCAGGCCAGGTAAGCCTCCCCCAGGTCCCCACGGTCCCGCCATTGACCGCTGTCGATCAATCCCTGCAGTCCGGCGCCATAGGCCCCCGGTGCCGAACCAAACACCCGACCGCAGTCCCCCTCCCGCCGAGCCGCGGCCGCCAGGGGGTTCATGGCCTCCGGTTCATCGAGGCGAGCGAGGCGACGGGTGGCCCGGTCCATCCAGGCCACCAGCTGGGGGAAAGCGTCGCGGAACAGCCCGGAGATCCGCAACGTCACATCCACCCGGGGCCGACCCAGCAGAGACAAGGGGATCACCTCCAGATCGACCATGCGGCGGGTGGGGCCATCCCACAGGGGCCTCACCCCCATCAGGGCCAGGGCCTGGGCGATGTCCTCGCCTCCGTTGCGCATCGTCGCCGTACCCCAGACCGAGAGAGCGAGCCGGCGCAGGTCATCCCCCTCCTCCTGTCGATGCAGCTCGAGCAACAGCTCGGCGCTGCGCCGCCCCAGGTCCCACGCGGCCTCGGTGGGCAGACCGCGCAGATCGACGCTGTAGAAGTTGCGGCCGGTGGGTAACAGATCGGGGCGACCGCGGGTGGGAGCCCCGGAGGGCCCGGCGGCGATGCGGCCCCCGGCAACCCCCAAGAGGAAAGCGCGTCGCTCCGCCTCCCCGCAGGCCAGAAGGGGGGGCAGAAGCCTTTGGCGGAGATGGGAAAGGGCCTGCTGGCTGGCTGGTCCCCGGGCGGCGTGGCCCACACCCCCATCCCCGGGCCGGGGGGCCAGCCCCAGTTCGCGGCGCACCAGCATCAGGGCCTGCTCCTCAAGAAGTGCCACCCCGTCCCCCACCCTGCGCAGGTTGAGTCCCTCCTGCGCGGATCCCAGCCGTTGGCGGTCCTCCGCGGTGAGCAGCGCCTCCTCCGGGTCGGTCCAGGGATCCAGGGAGAGGCCCAGATCGAGTGCCAGGGCCTGCAGCAGCCCGGGCTGACCCGGAACGGGGGCCCGGGCCAGACAGAGCAGCAATTCGGCAAGTCGCTCCGCCTCAGGAAGATGCCCGTAGGTGTGAAGTCCGAGACGGATCTGGGCCTCTTTGAGCTCGCAGAGATAGCCATCCGCGGCCTCCAATCGCCCCTCCAGGGAAGCCCGATCCCCGGGAAGCTGCAGGGACTCCAGGCGCCGCTCCAGATCGCGCCGCAGCACCTCCTGTCGCTCGGCCCCCAGTTGGCTCGCCTCCCAGTACTCGTCCAGGAGAGCCTCGAAAGCCTGGAGATCGCCGTGCAGTCCCGCCCGTCCCAGGGGCGGAGTGAGGTGGTCGAGGATCACCGCCTGGGCCCGGCGTTTGGCCTGACTGCCCTCCCCGGGGTCGTTGACGATGAACGGGTAAAGGTGGGGAAGCGGGCCCAGGGCCCACTCTGGGAAGCAGGCATCCCCCAGGCCAACCCCCTTCCCCGGCAGCCACTCCAGGTTGCCGTGCTTGCCCACGTGCACCACCACGTGGGCAGCGAAAGACTGCCGCAACCACAGGTACTGGGCCAGGTAGGCATGGGTGGGGGGAAGATCCGGGCTGTGGTAGCTGAGGGAGGGATCGCGTTCATAGCCCCGCGAGGGTTGCACCAGAACGGTGACGTTGCCGAACCGAAGACCGCGCAGCGGGAATCCGACCGCAGCCCCATCGGCGGGAGGTGCGGCGGGAATCGGCTCCAATCCCGCGTCCCGCTCCGGCGGGCCCCAGAAGGCCTCGAGCCTCTGACGACCCTCGGCCGGAAGGCCTGCATACCAGTCCCGGTACTCCGCCAGGGGCAGGTGGGCCAGAGCGGGACGGTGGTCGCTCTCGGGGTCGTTGCTGCGACCGGCGAGCAACGCATGCAGGAGGTCATCGCCATTCGCCGGCAGGGGCGTGTCCCCCAGGTCGTGGCCCTCCTCCAGCAACCAGCGCAGCATTGCCGCTGTGCTGGCGGGCGTGTCAAGGCCGACGCCGTTGGCGAGCCGGCTGTTGCGGATGGGGTAGTTGGACAACACGAGGGCGACCCGTCGCTGCCCCGCTGCCGTGCCGCGCAGCGTTGCCCAGGCGGCGGCCAGACGCGCCACCCAGGCGAGCCGCTCCGGGTCCGGACGCAGCTCATGCAGAGCCGTGGCCAGCCGCTCGCTGCTGCTTCGGAGCTCCTTGAAGGCGCCCACGCGGGTGGTCAGGCGACCGTCCAGCTCCGGCAAGGCCACCTGCAGGCTGAGATCCAGGGGCCCCAGACCGATCGGGCTCGCCTCCCAGGCTCTGCGGGGCCGGCCGCTCGCCATCAGTTGCAGTACCGGCACCCCCAGGCGATCCCACAGGGGCGCGCCAAGCCCTGCCTCCTCAAACCGCACCGAGGCAAAACCAGTGGCGGTGAGCACCACCTCCACCTGCTCCCGCGCCAGCAGATCTGCCACGCCCCTCTGCACGGCCGGATCCCGCAACCCGCTCACCCAGAGAAGGCGCGGCGCCAGGCCCGCGGCGCGCAGGGCGGCCAGGGTGGCTTCCGCGAAGACCAGATCACCGGCCTGCAGAAGGGAGCGGTACAGGATCAGTCCCACCCGTGCTCCGGGTTCGTCCCGCCAGTCGTGAGGGTGGGGATCGGCGAGTGGGCGCGGCGTCGGCGGCTCGGGGATGATGCCCGAGGCAAGCTCCCGCAGGCAGCTCAGAAAGAGCGCCAGATTCTGTGGTCCGCCCTCCCGCAGACAACGGGCCAATGCCAGGCAGAGGGGCTGGCACACCGTGCCCAGGGCCGCCAGAGCCTCCTCTTCCTCCTCGGTGCCAGCCAACACGAGCAGATGGCGTCGACCATCCTTCCCGGAGCGCGCCGCCCAGGCCCTGAGCTGCTCCAGGCCATAGCTCCAATGGCCGCGCCCGCCAAGCAGGCGCACCACCACCAACCGGGTCGGGGGTCTCTCCAGGGTGGAGGCGACGTAGTGATCGATGACAGCGGGGTGACCCAGGGCCGCGAGGTTCAGCGCCCGCAGGCCGTAACCGAGCTGCTGCGGCTCTCGCCGCAGCACAGCCTCGATCGCCAGCAGATCGGTGTCTGCGCTGCTGAGCAACACCACCTCCGCAGGGGGCTGCGCCACAAAAGAGGGGGAGCCATCGGGAGGATCGTTGTCGCCGGGGATCGCCGCGAGCCTGTGCATGCCCCCATCCTGCTGGTCTCAGTGAGAAGATCGCTGGGTCGCCTCCGCCCCCCATGCACCAATTCCTGCCCCATGCCTGGTTCGGCGGCCAGTGCGTTCCTTTCGCGGAGGCGACCCTTTCGGTGGCCACCCATGCGCTGCATTATGGAACGGGTGCCTTCGGCGGGATGCGCGGCATCCCCAATCCCAGCGACCCTTCCGAAATACTCCTGTTCCGGGCCGACCGCCATGCCCGGAGGCTGAGTCAGAGCGCACGGCTGCTGCTGCATGAGCTGCCGGAATCAACCATCCACCAGGCGATCGCTGCCTTCCTGCGGGCCAACCGCCCGACATGTCCGTTTTACATGCGGCCGTTCGTCTACACCAGCGACCTGGGCATTGCGCCCCGTCTGCATGATATTCAGACCGATTTCCTGATCTACGGCATCGAGCTGGGTGACTATCTCTCGCCGGAGGGAGTGAGCTGCCGCATCAGCAGCTGGACGCGGCAGGAGGATCGCTCCCTGCCCCTGCGCGGCAAGATCAGCGGCGCCTACATCACCAGCTCGCTGGCCAAAACCGAAGCGGTGCGCAGCGGCTTCGACGAAGCATTGCTGCTGAACACTCGCGGCAAGGTCAGCGAGGCCAGCGGCATGAACCTCTTCCTCGTCCGCGATGGCGTGCTGATCACCCCGGGGGTGGACCAGGACATCCTGGAGGGGATCACCCGCGCCAGCGTGCTCGAGCTGGCGCGGGGGATGGGAATTCCAGTGCTGGAAAGGGCCGTCGACAAGACCGAGCTCTTCGTTGCCGAAGAGGTGTTCCTCACGGGCACCGCCGCTCGGGTGACGCCGATCCGGCGGATCGAAACCACGGATCTGAGCGGACCCAGACCGATCATGGAACGGCTGAGGGACCGCCTCACGGCGATCACGGAAGGCGCAGATTCCGAGTATGAACATTGGATCACCAGGATTCGCCTCGACGACTAATGGCAGTAACCGCCGCCCCGGGCCCCTCGGCGCTGCAGGCGCCCCCCGTCCGCTCCCCGTCCGAGCGCATCGGTTTTCTGGAGCGCTTGCATGGCCCGGAGCAGCCCGTGCTCGTCTTCGACGGCGCCACGGGCACATCCCTGCAGCAGATGGATCTGTCCGCCGAAGATTTCGGCGGCTTGGCTCTGGAGGGTTGCAACGAGAATCTGGTCTTCACGCGCCCGGATGCCGTACAGGCGGTGCATCGTCAGTTCCTGGAGGTCGGCTGCGATGTGATCGAGACCGATACCTTTGGGGCCACCTCCATCGTGCTGGCGGAATACGAGCTCCAGGATCAGGCGTATGCCCTGAACAAGCGGGCTGCCGAACTGGCCCGTGAGGTGGCCGACCAATACAGCACCCCCGACCATCCGCGCTTTGTTGCAGGGTCGATGGGTCCCACCACCAAGCTGCCCACCCTCGGCCACATCGACTTCGACACGATGAAAGCTTCCTTCCGGGAGCAGGCAGAGGGTCTGATCGCTGGTGACGTAGACCTTTTCATCGTCGAGACCTGCCAGGACGTGCTGCAGATCAAGGCGGCTCTGCAAGGCATCGAGGAGGCGTTCGACGCCACGGGCACCCGCGTGCCCCTGATGGTCTCCGTCACAATGGAGACCACGGGGACGATGCTGGTGGGCTCCGACATCGCCGCGGTGGTGGCGATTTTGGAACCCTTCCCGATCGACGTACTCGGCCTGAATTGCGCCACCGGGCCCGAGCAGATGAAGGAGCACGTGCGCTATCTCAGTCAGCACAGTCCCTTCGTGGTGAGCTGCATCCCCAACGCCGGACTGCCCGAGAACGTGGGTGGCGTTGCCCACTACCGCCTGACCCCGGTGGAGATGAAGATGCAGCTGATGCACTTCGTCGAAGATCTTGGCGTGCAGGTGATCGGCGGATGTTGCGGCACCACGCCGGCCCACATCGCCGCCCTGACCGAATTGGCCTGGGAGCTGCGTCCAGCGCCGCGCAACGTGCGCCGTCCAACGCCTGCTGCCGAGCGCCCCAAAGGAGAATCGCCCCGGCCGGCCCTCGCCTACGAGCCCGCCGCCGCCTCGATTTATGGGGTCACGCCCTACCAGCAGGACAACTCCTTCCTGATCATCGGCGAGCGCCTCAACGCCAGCGGCTCGAAGAAAGTGCGCGAGCTGCTCAACGAAGAGGACTGGGACGGCCTGGTCGCTGTGGCGCGCAGTCAAGTGAAGGAAAACGCCCACGTGCTCGACGTCAACGTCGACTACGTCGGCCGTGACGGCGTGAGCGACATGCACAATCTTGTGAGCCGCCTGGTAACGAATGTAAACCTGCCACTGATGCTCGATTCTACCGAGTGGCAGAAGATGGAGGCTGGCCTAAAGGTTGCCGGAGGCAAATGCATCCTCAACTCCACCAACTATGAAGATGGTGATGAGCGTTTCTTCAAGGTGCTCGAATTGGCGAAGGCCTATGGAGCCGCGATCGTGGTCGGTACAATCGACGAAGAGGGGATGGCCCGCACGGCCGAGCGAAAGTTTGCCATTGCCCAACGGGCCTATCGCGACATTCTCGAGTACGGCATCCCTGCCCACGAGATCTTCTACGACCCCCTCGCCCTTCCCATCTCCACCGGCATTGAGGAAGATCGTGCCAATGGAGCGGCGACGATCGAGGCCATCGGCAGGATCCGCAGTCAACTCCCTGGCGTGCACGTGGTGTTGGGCGTCAGCAATGTCAGCTTCGGCCTGACGCCAGCGGCTCGCATCGTGCTTAATTCGGTCTTCCTGCACGAGTGCTGCCAGGCGGGCATGGACGCGGCGATCATCAGCCCTGCAAAGATCCTGCCACTCGCCAAGATCAGCCAAGAGAACCAACAGGTCTGCCGCCAGCTGATCTACGACCAGCGCGGTTTCCAGGGCGATATCTGCGTTTTTGACCCTCTCACTGAACTCACCACAATGTTCGAGGGGGTATCCGCCAAGGAGGCGCGCGCCAGCGGTCCCTCCCTGGCGGACCTACCGGTGGAAGAAAGGTTGAAAAAGCACATCATCGATGGCGAACGCATCGGCTTGGAAAGCGCTCTGAACGAAGCTCTCACCACTTATCCACCACTCCAGATCATCAATACTTTCCTTCTCGATGGCATGAAGGTGGTGGGTGAACTCTTCGGGTCAGGCCAGATGCAACTTCCCTTTGTGCTGCAAAGCGCAGAGACCATGAAATCAGCGGTTGCCCATCTTGAGCCGCACATGGAGAAGCTCGATGGTCAGAGCAGCAGCAAAGGCAAGTTCCTCATCGCCACGGTCAAAGGTGATGTGCACGATATCGGTAAGAACCTCGTGGATATCATCCTGACCAACAATGGCTATGAAGTGATCAACCTCGGAATCAAGCAAAGCGTTGAGCAGATCGTCGAGGCCCAGAAGCAACACAACGCCGATTGCATTGCCATGAGTGGCCTGCTGGTGAAGTCGACGGCATTCATGAAAGACAACCTCGAAACTTTCAATCAGCAGGGGATTTGCGTGCCGGTTATTCTTGGTGGCGCCGCACTGACGCCCCGCTTCGTCAATGGCGACTGTCGCTCCGTCTACCGCGGCCAGGTGATCTACGGACGTGATGCCTTCGCTGATCTCCGCTTCATGGACGCCTTGATGGAGGCGAAGGCCGCCGGCAGCTGGGATGACCACAAGGGCTTCCTGGAAGGCGCTCCGGAGGGCTTTGCAACCATTGAGGAGGCTGCGGGAGCGGGCACCGCCGCCGCTCCGGCGGAGGCTGCTCAGGAACCCGTCAGCCCGATCGCTGCCCCAGCCAGCTTCGATGACAGCCGCTCCGCGGCAGTGCCGGAAGAGCCTGCGATCCAGCCTCCCTTCTGGGGCTCCCGGGTGATCACGGAAACGGAGATAGACCTCCAGGAAGTGATGGCCTACCTCGACCGCAATGCCCTTTTCGCCGGACAATGGCAGTTGCGCAAGAGCCAGCAGCAGAGCCGACCGGAGTATGAGGCGATGTTGGAGGAAAAGGCAGAGCCTGTCTTGCGGCATTGGCTCGATCGCTGTCTGAACGAGAACCTGCTCACCCCCCGGGTCGCCTACGGTTACTTCCCCTGCGGCCGGGTGGGCAACGCGGTGGTTCTGTTCGACCCAGCACCCCTGGCATCGGGCGATTCTCCTGCCAAAGCAGGCCCGGAGATCGGGCGGTTTCAGTTACCACGTCAACGCTCCGGCAACCGCTACTGCATTGCTGACTTTTACCGGGATCTGGTCAATGGACCGGAGCGCAACGAGATACGACCAAGCGACGTGCTGCCGATGCAGGCGGTGACCATGGGTGAGCGAGCCACCGCCTACGCCCAGGCCTTGTTCAAAGCGGACCAATACAGCGACTATTTGTATTTTCACGGCCTGGGGGTCCAGATGGCAGAGGCCCTGGCGGAATGGGTCCATGCCCGCATCCGCCGCGAACTCGGATTTGCGGAGCAGGAACCCACGAATCTGCGCGATGTGCTGGCCCAGCGCTATCGCGGCAGCCGCTATTCCTTTGGCTACCCGGCCTGCCCCAACGTGGCAGACTCCCGCCCCCAGTTGGAATGGTTGGGGGCCGATCGCATCGGCCTTTCCATGGACGAGAGTGACCAACTGGAGCCCGAGCAGAGCACGACAGCCCTCGTGGCTCTCCACAGCCAGGCCCGGTATTTCAGTGCCTGATTCGGCCAGCATCTGATCCGACGCCACGCCCCGTGGCAGGCTCGAGGGGTTTTCTCCTTGCTTTCCGCCATGGCCAGCGCCGGACCCGCCAGCATCGATGAGGCCATTGCCACAGGCCTTGACCTCGACGGCACCCCCATCCCCGAGGCGATGCTCAGCCTCTATCGAGAGGTGATGACTCTGGAGAATGGCCGAGCCCGCAGCGGTGTGAAGAAGTCGATGCGCAACCGCATCGTCCGCAGCGGGGCCAAGCACCTCGAGCGCGAAAGCCTCGACCAGCGGCTACAGGAGGCGGGATGGACGGGGCTGAGCGCCAAGGAGATCGCCTTCTACTACGGCTGAACCCCTCAGCTGCAGAGTTCCTCAAGGCTGTCGATCACCTCCTGCTGGAACTCTTCGAGATCCTCGGAATCGGAGAGATCCAGTCCTTCGCCTGCGGCGTTCTGGGTGAGCTCCTGGAAGTGGAACGCCCCTTCGCCGTGGGCCAAGAACTCCATGGCGGAGGGTTCACCGCTCTCTTTGTACGCGTCGCAGAGGGCCAGAAAGGCAGCGTCCTCGGTGAAATCCCAGCTCATGAAGGGGGCGCCGCAGGTGCCCGCGGTGTCGACATCCTTGGATCTTTAACGCCTGCCCCCGGGAATGCGTCAACCACCAGGACGCACTTTGTGCCAGTCTCCCGGCAGACTCGCCCCGTCCGAACCACTTCCCACCCTTGGCCGTTCACCCCGATCCCGACCCGCGAAGCCGTTCCGGTACCGATGGCGAGGGCCCCTGCAATGTCCTGGGAGAACCCCTGCAAGAGTGTGGTTGTCAGCCGATGACCGGTTGGTTCCGGGACGGGAGCTGCCGCACCGATGGGGCCGATCTGGGCCGTCACACCGTCTGCTGCGTGGTCGATGAGAGCTTTCTGAACTACACGCGTGCGCAGGGCAATGATCTGAGTCGCCCCGCCCCCGCCTACGGCTTCCCCGGACTCAAACCTGGCGACCACTGGTGTGTGTGTGCAGGTCGATGGCTTGAGGCCTATGAGGACGGGATGGCCCCGCGGGTGCGCCTGGAGGCATGCGAAGCCTCCACCCTGGCGCTGATCCCGCTGCAGGTGTTGCGCTCCCATGCCGCCTGAGTCCGGCGCAGAACGCTCTGCGTCGTTCCCCTGCGTGATTCACCAAGGAATCGGGCTGCCGTCCCAGGCCAGAAAAGCGCCGCTGCGCTCCGGGCGCTGGGCCTCCAGCACATCGAGCAGCTGCTCCGCCGCTCGTTCCGGGCTGAACAGGCTCTCCGCCGGCACTCCCCCCCGAAAAGGAGCCGAAAGGGGGGTGGCCGTGGTTCCCGGGTGCAGCAGGGTGACGCTGGTGAGGGGGCGGCGGCGCCGCCACTCCAGGGCGAGGGTGCTCAACAGTTGGTTCTGGGCGGCCTTGGCGGCGCGGTAGGCATACCAACCCCCGAGACGGTTGTCGCCAATGCTCCCCACCCGGGCCGAAAGGCTGGCGAAATGGCAGGGTCGCTCCCTTGGCATCCATTCCTCCACCGCCTGGGCCAGCAGCAGCGGTCCCCATGCATTCACCGCGAAGCTTCGCTCCAACCACTCGCGCCGCACCTGGCTGAGGCGCTTTTCCGGCTCCATCCGCTCGTCGTGGAGCAGCCCGCTGGTGTGAATCACCAACCGCAACGAGCCCAGTCGCGCCCGGCCCCTGGCGCTGAACTCCACCACACTGGCCTCCTCGCCGAGGTCGAGCTGGAGGTGGCGCCTTTCCTCCGGGTCGCGACCGGCCGACCACACCTCCAGGCGGGGCGCGCGACGGGGCAGGGCCGCGAGAAGGGCGCGACCGATCCCTCCTCTCCCCACCACCAGAGCCTGACCCTGCCAATGGTTCCAGTCGTGCGGGTCGGGGGCAGCGTGCATGGCGGGGCAGTAGATGGCGCATGATGGCAGCACTCCGGCACCGGACGGGCCCGCCAGGGAAGCTTGATGGCTTTGCGCATCGCTGTGCTCGGACGGGGGGCTTGGGGGAGCACCCTGTCGCGCCTCTGGCAGGCGGGGGGCCATGCGGTGCGCTGCTGGTCGCGGCGGGACGGGGGGGAACCGCAGGCCCTGTTGCCAGGCTCCGATCTGCTGGTTTCAGCGGTGTCGATGGCAGGTGTGGAGGGTCTGGCCCGGCGTCTCGGCCCTGTCTGGCCATCGGGCTTGCCCCTGCTGAGCTGCAGCAAGGGAATCGACCTGGAGGGCTTGTGCACCGCCGCCCGCCTCTGGCAACGGCACCTCCCCCCCGTTGGCGTGGCGGTGCTGAGCGGGCCCAACCTGGCGGAGGAACTCGATCGGGGACTCCCCGCCGCCAGCGTGATCGCCAGCGCCGATGCCGCACTGGCCCGTCGCCTGCAGGCGGAACTCGTGGCCCCCAATCTCCGCCTTTACACCAACGCCGATCCGATCGGCACCGAGGCCGCCGGTGCGCTCAAGAACGTGATGGCCCTCTCGGCCGGCATCAGTGATGGCTTGGGGCTGGGGGCGAACGCCAAGGCCTCATTGCTCTGTCGTGGGCTGGCGGAGATCGGGGTGGTGCTGCGGGCGCTGGGCGGTCAGAGCACCACTCTCTACGGTCTGGCAGGTCTGGGGGATCTGCTGGCGACCGCCAACAGCGAGCTGAGTCGCAACTATCGCTTCGGCCTGCAATTGGCCCGGGGTGCCGATGCCGCAACCGCCCTGCAGCTCGTCGGGGCCACTGTGGAAGGGGCTCCCACCGCCCGGGCGGTTCTGCGGCTGGCGGAGCGCCACGGCTGGCGGCTGCCGATCAGCGAGCAGGTGGTGGCCTTGCTTGACGGACGGATCGATGCCGCCCAGGTCGTACGGGCCTTGATGGAACGGGATCTGCGGGCGGAGGCAGACGGGTGAGCCAAGCCCTGAGGGCGGTGCTGGTGGAGGCCTTCAGCGACGGCCCCGGGGCCGGCAACGGCGCCGCCGTGGTGCACCTCACCGAGCCGGTCAGCGGTCGTTGGATGCAGGCGGTTGCCGGAAGTCTTCGCCAGTCGGAGACGGCCTTCCTTTTGGCGGATGGCGATCGCTGGCTGCTGCGCTGGTTCACCCCCGCCTGCGAAGTTCCCCTCTGCGGTCACGCCACCCTGGGGGCCCTGCTGGCGTTGGGGTACTGGGGCGCGATGGCGCCGGGCCAGGAGCTGGCGCTGCACACCCGCAGCGGATCGTTGGCGGTGGGGCTTGGCCGCAGCCCGGCAGCGGAGGAGGCGGGGCGGGGCTGGATCGCGCTGCCTGGCGGAGGGCTGGAGCCGGCGGTGCTGCCCCCGGATCTCGACGCGGTGCTGCGAAAGCGACTGATGGGTGGCTGCGAGGCCTTCTGGCGCTCCCGGCTGGGCTACGCCGTTGCGCTCGTCTCCGCCCGCTCTGACCTGGGGCGTCTGAACGATCTGGCGGCCGAACTGGCGGGGGATCTGCGCGGCGGACTGGTGGTCATGCAGGCCTGCCAGAGCGGCGAAGGGGGGGGCGAGGCGCCGGGGGTGGCGGGCGAAGCCGCCGATTACCGCCTGCGTTTTTTCGCCCCTGGGCTGGGAATTGCGGAGGATCCGGTCACCGGCTCAGCCCACGCCCTGGTCGCCCCCTGGTGGATGCAGCGGCTGGGGCGATCCAGGGTGGTGGGCTGGCAATGCTCCGACCGTCCCGGGGGGATGGTGTGCGAGGCCGGTTCATCCGCCACAATCCGTCTGACCGGATCGGGCTACCTGCTGTGGGACGGAACCTTGTTCGCCAGGCCGGAGAGCTGCGCAGCCGGCTCCAGCGCGGCTGGCACCTGGCAGGAGCTGGGCTCCGCGGCTTGATCGCCTCCTGCCGCCATCATCCGGTGCTGCTCACCACCCCGCTGGCGGCGATCGCCGTCGGCGCCGGCTTCGCCGCTCAGGCCCTGTTGCGCCCTGCCCCCGACACGGCGGACCGAGCGCTGCTCGAGACCCTCATCGCCCAGCCTTCCCCGCCAAGTCCGGGAGCGTCGCAAGAATCCGCCAGCCTCCCCTCCGATGCGCTCCAGGCCCACAGGGCCGCCAGCTCCGCCCGCGGCGGAGCCCTGGCGATCCCGGAGACGGGGCCGGAACTGCAACTCGAGATTCGCGTCGCCCTGCTCAAGCTCGCCTCCTGGCCGAGGCTGAGCGCGAAGGGGCCCTGGCGCCTGCTCGACCGCCAGGGCCGGGTGCTGCAACGAGGCGAGGCCGGCCAGGCGCTGGACCCCTCCGCAGCCCTCCAGGGGGCCTCCGAGGCCTGGCTGGAGTCAATACCGGGCGCTTCACTCGAGGCCGACGGCCGCTCCTATGAGGGTCGCTTCCGCCTGCTCCAGGGGGACGGCCGGCTGCTGGTGGTGAATCACTTGCCCTTGGAGCGCTACATCAGCTCGGTGGTGGGCGGGGAGATGCCCAGCCATTGGAACCTGGAAGCGCTTCGCGCCCAAGCCGTGGCCGCCCGCTCCTACGCCATGGCCCACATGGCACGCCCGGCAGACCCACACTGGCACCTGGGCGACACCACCCGCTGGCAGAACTACACAGGACTCAGCTCCGTCAACGCCCGCACCCGGGAGGCCACCGCCAGCACCGCCGGGGTGATCCTCAGTTTCCAGGGGGGCATCGTCGAAAGCCTCTACGCCGCCACCCAGCAGATCGTCGACGAGGCTCACGGTCATCTCGGGGCGAGCATGAGTCAGACCGGAGCCCAGGAGCTGGCCCAACGGGGCCTCCGCTACAACGAAATCCTCGGCCGCTACTACCGTGGTGCCTCCCTGGCCCGTCTGCAGGCCGGTGCGGGCTGAACAACTGTGGCGGCAGGCCCTGGCGGTCTCCGAAACCGCCCGCGCCAGCGGGCATCTCGTTCCCTTGGGCACAGAGCCCGTGGCTCTTGCGGAGGTCGCCCCCTTCGTGTTGCGCCGGCTCACCTCCTTTCCCCCGCGGCACCTGCGTCCGGAGGGTCCCAAACCCAACCCGTTTCTGCCCTGGGACCCGCCCCTGCAGGTGGAACTCCTGGCCAGTGGCCATGTCCTGCTGCTCAACAAGTACCCGGTGCAGCCCGCCCACCTGCTGGTGATCCCCCGGGGCTGGGCCCCCCAGAGCGGCTGGATCGAGCAATCCGACTGGTTGGCGGTGGCAACCGTGTCCACCGATACGGGCGGGCTGTGGTTTTTCAACAGCAGTGCCACGGCCGGCGCCAGCCAACCCCACCGCCACCTGCAGTTGCTGCCCCGCCATGCCTCGCAGGCCAGCTGCCCGCTGGCAGACCGGTTGGAAGCCCAGTTGGCGGGTCGGGAGCGGCCCTGGGCCTGGGCCTATCGACTCAGCCGGCGGTGGGATCCCTGCGGCTGCAGCGACCTGCCCGAGCTGTATACCCGGCACTGCCGGGAGCTGGGCTTGGGAGAGAGCGAGGGGGACCCCGTCCCCCGCCATCCCTACAACCTGCTGTTCGATGACCGCTGGTTCCTGACCGTGCGGCGGGAACGGGAGCACTGCGCAGGCTTCAGCGTCAACGGGCTGGGGTTTGCCGGCTATCTGCTCTGCACCGAGAGCTCCAACCGGGACTGGCTCCGCCGCCATGGACCCTGGCGCCTCCTGGAATCTGTCGCAGCTCCCCGTCGCTGAATCGAAAATTCCGTGTTTTCACGGTTGCGCAATGCCCCTCGCTTGAGGCTCCGTGAAAAGGAAGCCCGGGCTGATCGAGCCCGGCTGCCTATTTGCCCTTTCTCTTTCCCCCTCCATTACCCCGCTTATCGCCATGACCCGCATCCCCCTTCCCACAGCCAGCGCCACCCGCAAGCTGCGCCAGCGAAACCAGCTGGTGGAAAGCCACCGCGAACTGGTGCGTCCCCTGGCGTTGCATTACGCCCGCCGCTGCCCAGAGCCTCCCGAGGATCTCCAACAGGTGGGGATGCTGGGCCTGATCCGCGCCGCCGAGCTCTACCGCCCTGACCAGGGCACCCCCTTTGCGGCGTTTGCCCGGCCCCATATCCGAGGCGCCATCCTGCATCACCTGCGGGATGTGGCGCCGAGGGTGCGCTTGCCTCGCCGGCAAGCGGAGCGCCTGGAGCGGATCCTGAAAGAAGAGGCGCTCGGGAGCGGATCCCCTTCCGGGAACCAGGTGATCTCTGCGGAGGAGCGGGCCCTGCTGATGCGGCAGCGACAGCTTTGTCGTCCCCTGCCCCTGGAGGGAAGCCTGTTGGAGAGCCTCGCTTGCGAGGAACCGGAGGTTGGCGAAGGGAGGTTGCCTGATGCCAAGCAATCGGCGCTGGAGGTCCGCGCGCTGCTGGAACGTCTGGAGCCTCGCCAGCGGCGGGTGGTGGCCCAGGTGGTTCTGGCAGGGTGGAGTTATCGGAATCTGGCCCAGGAGCTAGGCATCAGTCCGATGACGGTGAAGCGGCTGCTCCACCAGGGACTCGACAGCCTTCGCCAACAGCTGGAGGAGGGAGGCATCACGAGCCCGGAGTGGTCGCGTCACGCTCCATCTGCCGCTCCAGGGTGCTGATCGCCGCGTTGACGGCAGCCAGCTGTCGCTCCAGGCCATCGCGCCAACCGGAGAGCAACCGAAGCTTGCGCTCCTGGCTGCGACGACGCCAGTGGCCGCCCTCATCGGGGCCGGGGCAGCAACCAAAGGGGGGGATCATGGGAGGATGCTGGCATTCGTCCAGGTTCTAGCCACCGGGACGCCACCGCCGAGAGCCCCACCCATCTGCCCCCCCGGCGCGGCATCATCCCCAGGGGTCGTCACTCCCCTCCCCCTGCCTTACACCCGGCAGGAGTTGGCGGGGTTTGCTCCTTTCTCCCCCTCTCTCTTTCCGGTTTGAGCGTGCTGCGTTCCCCAGGTCCCCTCGGCATCGCCGCCCTGGTGCTCCTGACGGTGCCAGCGCTGCAGATTCGCCCCGCCGCTGCCTATGTCGCGCTGATGGCCAGCCAGAGGGCAAGACCGCTGCATGGCACTTTCAACAACGTACCGGTCCTGCACTCCAACCAACCGGAGGAGGTCGAGGGGCCCGGCATTCTGATCTCCACGGCTCCGGGGCAGGCCCTGGCGGCGGAGACCGGTCAATGGCTTCGCAATGCCGAATTCACCTTCAAGGGAGAGTTCGGCTTGCATCTGCATCACAAATACTTCCCACCCAGCCGTGGGGCGAGCGGGGCCAATGGGCGCCGTCCGGAACTGACCCTCGCGACGATCCTGATCAACCCGGGCCCGCAGCCGGTCCACATCCGCTTTGAAACCGGCGCGGTGCGCAACAGCTTTGAGGCTCCCTATCTCGCCAACAACCTGATGGGGGTCAAACCCCTCGGCGTGCGGCCCTGGAACACAGGTCCAGGCGATGCCACTGCGGTGCAGATGTTGCGAGGTCGGCTCGACACGAGGCTGGCCGAAGAGATCACCATCCCGGCCCGTGGCAGGCTCGTGCTCTTTTCCACCCGCCTGCCAGCCCTGGGCATCGCCAATGCCTTGTTGCGGGGCAGGAGCGACGGACCCTTCCAGATGGCTGTGGTGGCGGCGAAGCGCGGCGGGAGCGACCAGGATGCGCTGGACGTACTGGACTCCGGACAGTTGGCTCCGGGTCGGGTGTATTTGGCCCGCATCCCGGAGATCAACAACCGGGGCATCTTCTCGCGGGTGGGCGGTGTGGCCCTCGGGGACAAGTACCACGCCACCCTGCAACACGACCTGCAGCAGCAGGGGCCGCTGCATGTGCCCTTCACCAGCACCGATCGTCATCACTTCGGCACCGGCGAAGTGCAGGTGAACCCACTGGTCAGCCGCATGGTCGACTCCTCCCTCGACAACGTCGGCACCTACGGCGTGCGCTTTGACCTCGACCTCAAGCTGCGCGGCAACGGTCCGCACGAGTTGGTGATGAGCCATCCCTCCCCCAGCGGGGGCCGCGATTTCACCGCCTTCCGCGGATCCCTGGAGATCGTCACTCCTGAGGGCCAACAGGATGTGCACGTGGGGTTGCGCTCCGGTCAGAGCCTCTCCCTTGCCACCCTGCAGCTCCAACCAGGCGTCGTGACCCCCGTGCGGGTCAGCATGGTCTACCCGGCGGACGCCACCCCCGGTCACCTCCTCAGCGTGGTTCCCTCCAGCCAGCTGGCGCAGTTGCGGAAGCGGGAGCGGGAGCGGCAGCTGGCGTTGGCCCGCATCAGCCAGCCGCTGGCAGGCCCGCCCACACCTCCGCCTGCGGCCCCGCCAGCACAGGGAGTCCGCGCCGGGCGTCAGCCCGTGGGCGGTCCGCTCCTCCCACCCCCGGACCTTCCCGGCAAGCCTCCCCTTCGCCCCCAGCGTCCCCCCTGGCAGGTGACACCGCCGCCACCGTTGAGCGGCAATGACTACGTCGATCGCTACCGTCGTGCGATTGAGGCCCAGCGGCGGATGATGCAGGGCTGGCCGGATCCGTGAAGGAAGGAATCCGACGACCCAAGGACCGCTGAGGGAGGTGTGACGTGGCGGAGAAGGCAGGGGAGGGACACCAGCGGATTGCGGTGACCCTGGCCACAGACCTGGTCGAGCAGATCGACCGCCTCAAGGAGGAGCTGGGTCTGCGCAGCCGCGGCAGGGTGCTGGAGCAACTGCTGGAGGAGCTGTTCCGGATGCCTCGGGAGGAAGAGGCGGAGGAGTCCTTCCAGGAAGGGACGCCAGGGCCAGAGGCTTCTGATCCGATTGAGATCGATGAGCAGACCTCGCTGGTGCTCGTGGGTCGGGGAGAGCTGGAAAGGATCCGCGATTCCTTCGAGCTGCCGGAGGAACCCGTCGATTCGCCCGGGGAAAGCGGGCGCTGGGGCGGGGGCAGCCTCGGGGGCGGCATCGACCTACCGGGATTTGTGCGGCGACGCTCCGGGGAGATGCGGCGCAGTCTGCAGGGGGAGAGTGGTTCCAGAGCCGCGTCGCTGGCTCCCTTGCCGCAGCTGTCGGCGGCGGTGGCGCAGCAAGCACTGCAGGAGGTTCGCGAACACTGGCTCGGTCTCTACGGCAGCGAAGCCAACGCCAATGTGGTGGAAGCGGCCATGATCTGGCTGGCGCGGGACATCTGGCCGCAGTGCGATCAGAGCGAGGGGAGACGGTTCAGTTGGGGCGAGGCCTGTCGCGCCATGCGGGAGGTGGTGCCCCGCTGGAGCGACGCGCCGCCGAGCCTGGAGCGGGTGATCGTGACCGCGGGGGTCCTGGAGGACCCCTTCAGCGCCGCCACTCTCGCGGTGCGGATCCCGACCTTGATCCATCGATTCATGCATCGCTTCCGCAAGCGCGCGAAGGGCACCTCCTTCCAAACGCTGGAGCACACGATGACCGTGCAAGGGGCGCTGAAGCTGTTGCAACTCCCCACCGACGCGGGGCACGCCATCTCCCTGGCCCAGATTCGAGAGGCCTACCGGGAACGTGCCCTGAGTCACCACCCTGACGCTGGAGGTTCCGTGGAGGCAATGCGCCGCCTGAACGAGGCGTACCAATTGCTCAAGGAGCTCTACCGCAGCCGCGACGACAGTCAGGAGAGCAACCATCCCAGTCGAGACAACTAACAAGACTCACAAAGCGTCTCATTCAAGATGATCGGGCCGGATCGCCGCGCGCCTCTTGCCCCCACCCCCACCCCGGATGCCAGCTTCACGCGGGGCTCCGCCTGAAGCGAATCCCTGGCCCTGGCCTCCGTGAAGTGCGCTCCTTAGTCGCGTATGAGACCAGCCACCAGACCCGCTACGGGTCCAGGAAGAGACAAAAGAGAATTGCCTGCCTGCCCTCGCCGCCCCACCCCCTCCTCAACGGGACAGAGTGCGCCGAAGGAGCCAGGGAAACGATTCGATTCCGGCAGCGCGTTGACGACGCAGAAGACGAGCCTGCCCATGCAACCATCCCAAAAGAGTCTTGATCTGAGTCTGGTTACAAGACACAGCCTGGATTCGAGAAACTCAAAAAAATCGTTGATTTGGCAGGAGCCTCATGGGTGTTCCTTCTCTCAGCGACGGCAGAGGCCCATGCCAGCCTTGGCCAGTCCATGTCCAGGCAGTGAAACACGTTGCGAGTACATGGGTTTCCAAGGCTGCCCATCTGTCTTTGACACAGATACGCAGCAAGCCGCTCGTAAATCGGAGGAGGGGGCCCGAGGAGTGCGCCGTGCGGATCAGACTCTGGTCTCTCAACTGCCGGATGTGTCGCAAAACAAGACCCTTTCAGAGTCTTAGGTAAGACACAAGAGGTGTCCCGTGGCGGAAGCCCGTCGAACCGGGAACCAGGTCTCTGAAATGCGAGAGGCAATGCGGCTGCCGGGGCAGGCTTTGGCATCTCTACTGAGACACATGGCAAGACTCAACCTGGGTCTGGCGTGATACGCATGACACAGTACTTTCGGTGCCCATGGCGGCCGAGCTTCGCCACAAAAAAACCGGCTGTGCAGCTCAGCCGGTGGGTGGGTGATGGAGAAAGCCCAGCGCTCGCTGGCTCAGGTGGTGGTTTGCATGCCCTGAATCAAAAAGTCGAAATAGGGAGACGCGAAGCTGCCCTCTTCGCTGCCGAGCAGAGAGATCGAGGCCTCCTTGAGGCAGCGCATCGATTCCACCATGCCCGGCATCGGCACCCCCAGGCTGTTGTACATCTCCCGTGCTCCCACCAGGCCGATGTTCTGGATCAGCTCGGTGCTTCCGGCCAGAACGCCATAGGTGACCAGGCGCAGATACCAGCTGAAATCCCGCAGGCACTGGGCCCGCTGTTTCTGCCCGAACGCGTTGCCGCCAGGGGCGACGTACTCCGGCTTGCGGCTGAACAACTGACGGGCGGCCTCATCGACGATCTTCTGCTCGTTGTCCGTGAGGACACGGACGATCGCCAGCCTGCGGCTGCCCCCCCGAAGAAAATCCACCATCGAGCGCAGCTCGCCGCCCGTGGGGTAGCGGAGCTGATCATCGGCCTGGAGGATCAGATCGCGAACGACGCTCATGGAGCAGGGACCGGACTGGCGCATCCTATCGATCCCGTCCCGGCAAGCCAGGGCAGCTCCAGCAAAGGTGTAACGCCCCTTTGCAGAGAACCCCTGCCGGCCACAACGGGGGAGGGTTGCCCGCGGCGCCGCAGGGATGCACCGATAGGGTCGCAGCAGCCGCAGGTCGGGCGATGACCGACGTCACCTCCCCGCATTCGCCACCGCTCCGGGTGGGGCAACATCTGGATCTCACGGTGGACGACCTGGATCAGGAAGGGCGAGGCGTGGGCCGCAGCGAGGGGCAGGTGGTGTTCGTGGCGGGCGGCCTCCCCGGAGAACGGCTGCGGGTGCGGCTGAGCCATCGCGCCCGCCGCCACTGGTTCGCAGAACTCGAAGAACGGCTGCACAGCTCCCCCGACCGGCGACGGCCGCCGTGCATCCTGGCGGAACGCTGCGGGGGCTGCACCTTGCAGCCTCTAGAGGATCACGCCCAGCATCACTGGAAACAACAACGGGTGGCGGAGGCCCTGCGTCGCATCGCCGACCTGGAGATTCCGTTGCGACCCCTGAGGGCCGCCGCGGAGGGTCTCGGCTATCGCAACCGTGCGGTCCTCCCGCTGGAGCGCCGAGAGGGTCGCCTGCGGGCGGGCTACTACCGGCGGGGCTCCCACCAGATCGTGAACCTGAACCACTGTCCGGTTCTGGACCCCCGCCTCGACCGACTCATCGCGCCGATCAAGCGGGATCTGGAGTCCACAGCCTGGCCGGTTGATCGCCACAGCGGCGGGGAGGGGGGCGGACTGCGGCACCTGGCCCTGCGGGTCGGTCACCACAGCGGCGAGGTGCTGATCACCCTGATCGCCTCCCACGAGCGCCTGCCCGGCCTGGCGGCGTTGGCCGCCGACTGGATGCGGCGCTGGCCCGAGGTGGTGGGGGTCTGTCTGAACCTGCAGCGCCAGAGCGGCAACCGGCTGATGGGCGAGGAAACCCGCGTGATCGCCGGCCGTGGCGAGATCAGGGAGCACTTTGCCGGCGTTGCGCTGCGGATTGCCGCCGACAGCTTTTTTCAGGTGCACACCCCCCAGGCCGAGCAGGTGGTGCCGCTGCTGCGGGAGGTACTGGGCACCGAGAGAGGCCGACTTCTCGACGCCTACTGCGGCATCGGCACCTTCTGCCTGCCCCTGGCCGCCTCCGGTTGGCAGGTGTACGGCATTGAACAGCAGGCGAGCGCGGTGGCCTTGGCGCGGCGCAACGCAGCGGCGAACGGGCTGGCGGAGAGGGCCCACTTCGAGGAAGCCTCCGTCGGCACGGTCCTTGCCGAACGCTTGAGCGACGCCACACCGCCCTGGAGCGCCCTGTTTGTCGATCCGCCGCGCAAGGGCCTGGAACCCGAGACCCTGTCGGTGCTCCAGAACCTGGGGCCTCCCTTGCTGCTCTACCTCAGCTGCGATCCGGCCACCCTGGCCCGAGACCTGGGCAGCCTCTGCCGGGAAGGAGGCTACCGGGGGCGATGGCTGCAGCCCCTGGATTTCTTCCCCAACACCAGCCATGTGGAAACCCTGGCGGTGCTGGAGCGCTGAGGGCCAAGCGAGGCGTCGCGGCCGGGGTTAGCTGCGCAGCACCGCGCCGAACTGCTTCTCCACGGCGGCGCGCACCCGAGCATGGACCTGCTCCACCTCTTCATCCGTGAGGGTGCGGAGGCTGTCGCGGTATCGCAGGCGAAACGCCTGGCTGCACCGCCCCTCGCCCAGCTGGGCCCCTTCGTAGCGGTCGACCAGATCAGCCCTTTCGAGCAACGGCCGACCCGCCTTGCGGATGGCGACCAGCAGTGCCGCCGCGGTGGTCTCCTTGGGCACCACCAGCGCCAGGTCGCGCTCCGAGGCCGGCACCGTGGGGAACGGGGCAAAGGCGGGCTGCCACCGGTTGGAACGGGTGGCGGCGCTGAGCAGGGGCGCCAGGGTCAGCTCGAACAGGTAAGTGGCCTCAGGCAGGTCGAGGGATTCGGCGCGGGCGGGATGGAGCTGACCGAACCAGCCCGCCGGGCGACCCTCCAGCACCAGCTCGGCGCGCCGACCGGGATGAAGGAGGTCTCCAGCGGGGCCGGGCCAGGGATCCTGTCGGAGCGGCCGATCCTCAAGCGGCAGGCGCAGGGGGAGCAGGGCCGACTGGAGCACCCCTCGAGCCTGGGGATAGGCGGGCGGGTGTGGTTTGCCGCTGCGGCTCCACAGCTCCCCGCAGCGATCCCCGCAGAGCACCCCGGCCAGCAGCTGACGCTCGCCCTCCGCCCCGGCAGAGCCGCGGAACACCTGGCCGATTTCAAACCCCCAGAAGCCAGGCTGGGAGGCCTGCAGATTGCGGCGGGCCGCCTGCAGCAACTCCGAATGCAATTCGTCCCGCAGGTGCCCGTAGTCCGCCAGCAAGGGATTGGCCAGGGGAATCCGGCCCGGCCCCTCCGCCACCAAGGTGTAGGAACAGGTTTCCTGAAGGCCGGCGGCGCAAAGACCCTTGCGGAGGCGGCGCTCCACCTGTTGGGAGGGCTCAAGCCCCCCCGGCACCAGGGGATCGGGGAGGTGGGCCGCGAAGCGGTCGTAGCCCACCAGCCGGGCCACCTCTTCGATCAGATCGACGTCCCGCTGCAGATCCATCGCCCGGGAGTGGGGAACGGTCACCCACCAGCCATCGGCATCCGCCACCAGCGCACAGCCCAGGGCCCCCAATGTGGCCTCGATGCGAGCGTCCTCCAGATCCTCGGGCACCCCGTTCACCAGCACCGGTCCGAGCAGGTTGAGCAGGTGATCCCGCTCCAGCCGCAGCGGCCTGGGCGGCTCCACGGGCCGTTCGTGCAGCCAGCGACCTTGCACCGTGGCCCCGGCGAGTGCCTGCAACAGCTCTGCCGCCCTGTCGGCCGCCGCCAGGGTGGCCTCCCGCGGCAGTCCCTTCTCAAAGCGGCTGCTGGCCTCGGTGCGGAGACCAAGGCTGCGGGCCGAGCGACGCACCGCCCGGGGAGGGAACACCGCCGCCTCCAGCCAGATCGATGTGGTGCTCTCCCGCACCGCTTCCTCCAGGCCGCCCATCACCCCCGCCAGCGCGATCGGATGGTCGGCGCAGGTGACCAGCAGCGCCTCGGGGCTCAGGGTGCGCGACTCTCCGTCGAGGGTGGTGAAGCTCTCGCCGTCGCGGGCCTGGCGCACCCCGAGGGAGGCGGGATCCAGGCTCTCCCCACCCAAGCGAGCGAGGGCTTCCCGGTCAAAGGCGTGCAGGGGTTGACCGGTTTCCAACATCACCAGGTTGGTGATGTCGACGACGGTGTTGATGGCCCGCAGCCCCGCCCGCTCCAGGCGCTGCCGCAGCCAGGGGGGGGAAGGGGCGACGCGCACCCCATCCAGCACGGTGACGCTGAACAGGCCCCCGGCTTCCATCGCCGCCGCCGCCGCTGGGCTCGGGTTGAGGGGCTGGGAAGCCGCCGCCACGGGCGGCTCGCGAAAGGTGGTGCGGCCACCGGCCAGGGCTGCCACCTCCCGCGCGATTCCCTGCATCGAGAGGCCGTCGGGTCGATTGGCTGTGATCGCCAGCTCCAGCACCTGGTCATCCAGGCCAAGCACCTCTGCCACCGGGGCTCCGGGCGCGGGCAGGGGATCGAGGAGCCCATCAAGAACGGCGATGCCCTCCGATCGCTCCGCCAGACCCAGCTCCTGCAGCGAGCAGATCATTCCCGCGCTGGCGACGCCCCGCAGCTGGGCGGGTTTGATGGTGAGATTCACCGCCGGCAGGGTGCTGCCCACCAGGGCCACGGGCACATGCTGACCGGCCCGCACGTTGGGAGCCCCGCAGACGATCTGCAGCGGCTCATCCGCTCCCACATCCACCTGGCAGACGCTCAGGCTGTCGGCGTTGGGATGGGGGTCACAACGGCGAACGACCCCCACCACCACTCCCGCCGCCCGGGCCGCCAGATCATCGATCGCCTCCACCTCGAAGCCGGCGGTGGAGAGCCGCTCCGCCAGGCTCTCCACCGCCAGGGAGGCCGGGTCGCTCTCCACCAGCTCCTTCAACCACTGGAGCGAAACCCGCATCGAACCCCGGCCATCGGCCATCGAGTTTAGGGAGAGGAGGGAGGGAGACACCGGGGAGTAGGGTGTCTGATTGTTACTTCCGCTTCGCTCACGCGGCGCAACGTCCTTCCATGGCAAAAAACAAGGGCGTCCGGATCGTTGTCACCCTCGAGTGCACCGAATGCCGGTCCAACCCCGCCAAGCGGTCTCCGGGTGTCTCTCGCTACACCACCCAGAAGAACCGCCGCAACACCACCGAACGACTCGAACTGAAGAAGTTCTGCCCTCACTGCAACAGCTCCACCGTCCACAAGGAGATCAAGTGAGGGGCGAGGCAGTTCTCTGCCCCCTGAGCCCAGCGCCTTTCTTCCCTTCTCTGTTCGTTCCCGGCCCGCCATGTCCAATTCCTTCTTCAAAAAGCGCCTTTCTCCGATCAAGCCCGGCGACCCGATCGATTACAAGGACGTAGACCTGCTCAAGAAATTCATCACGGAGCGAGGCAAGATCCTGCCCCGCCGGCTCACGGGTCTCACCGCCAAGCAGCAACGCGATCTCACCACCGCCGTCAAGCGCGCCCGGATTGTCGCTCTGCTGCCCTTCGTGAACCCCGAAGGCTGATCTTGCCCGCCGCAGCGAGCCGCGGTGAGCCGGCACGCGCCCCACAGCCCGGAGACCTGATCGGCGTGGTGGAGGCGCGGGGCCCCCAGCTCGGGGTGCTGCAAGCGATCCGCTCCAGTCGGGGAGAGGTGGCCCTCGGACCCGAAGGGCGCCTCACCCAGCTGCCGCTTCGTCTCCTCGACACCATTGCCAGCGCCCCGGTTGCCGGCGAGGTGGCCCGCTGCCTCGCTGCCGCCCCTTGGCGGATCGAGGCAGGTCGGCTCAACCAGGCCTCTCCGCCCCATCGCGACTTCGCCAGCGCCTGGTTGCTGCTGCGGGAGGAAGCCGCAGGCGAGGAGAGCGCGCCCCTCGCCCTTGAGTCCTTCACCGCGTTGGTCGCTGACGCGGAGGATCCCGCCCAGCGGGCCGCCTGCTGGCTCTGGCTGCAGGGTCCCCAGACCCTGTTCCGATGGCGTCAGGCCAAGGCTTGGGCCCTTGCCCCGGCCGAGCTGAAACGGCTGCGGCGAGATCGACATCGCATCGTCCTGGAGGCCGGCCGGCAACGGCGCTGGCAGGAGTTTCTGCGGCAGCGCCTTCCCCTGCCGGACCCGCTGGATCTCGGCACGAATCAGTCGCGGGAGCTGCACTTGCTGCGCCGCTGGGCCGCCGGTGCCTGCGAGGAACCGCTGAGCGATCCGTTGAAGCGAAGCCTGCAGCAGGCCCACTGCACCGCCGATCCCGGAGCCATTCGCCATCTGTTGGCCGATCTCGGCCAGTGGCCGCGCCACCACCTTCCCGCTCTGGCCGAATCCCAGTGGCAGCTTGGCTTCTCCCACGCCCTGGAGGCGGAGGCGGAGCGGCTGATGGCAGAAGCGGAGCGGGAGCAGCCGGGCGATGAGGAGCGGCTGGATCTCACCGCCCTGCACACCGTGACGATCGACGACGATGACACGGAAGACATCGACGACGGGCTCTCCCTGCAATGGCGAGAGGATGGCCGAGCGACGATCTGGATCCATGTCGCCGATCCGGGGCGGCTGATCCCACCGGACAGCCCGCTCGATCTTGAGGCGCGTCGACGCGGCACCAGCCTCTACCTGGCGCAGGGAATCCTGCCGATGTTTCCCCCCGGGCTTTCCACCGGCCCTTTCAGCTTGCGCAGCGGGCAGCTCTGCCCGGCCTGGAGCCTGGCTGTCGAGCTCGATGGGGAGGGGGCGATCGAGTCGGCGAGTCTGCAGCGCAGCTGGATTCGGCCGGCCTACCGACTCTCCTACGCCGACGCGGATGAGCTGCTGGAGCTGGCCCCTCCGCAGGAGCGGGATCTGCTGGCCCTGCAGACGCTTTTGCAGCGGCGGCGGGCCTGGCGGGTCGCCAGGGGCGCCCTGCTGCTCGACCAGCCGGAGGGTCGCGTGCGCTGCCGAGGGGAGAACAGCGAGCTGGAGATCATTGAGCCCGGGCCGAGCCGCAGCCTGGTGGCGGAAGCGATGATCCTGGCCGGGGCCGTCGTCGCCGCCCACGGCATGCGGACGGCTCTGGCCTTGCCGTATCGCAGCCAGCCCCCCGCCGACCTGCCGAGCCGCGCCGAGCTGGAGGCCCTGCCGCCGGGCCCCGTTCGCCATGCCGCCGTGAAGCGCTGCTTGAGCCGCGGCGCCCTGGGCACCCACCCCTCCCCCCACTTCAGCCTTGCCTTGGAGGCCTATGTGCAGGCCACCTCCCCGATCCGACGCTATGCCGATCTGCTGGTGCAACGGCAGCTGACCCTCCAGCAGGCCGGGGGAACACCGTTGGATGAGGCGCAGTTGGCTGCGCTGCTCACGGAGATCGAAGGCCCGGTGCGGCAGGGGATCGCCATCAGCCGGGACGACCAGCGCCACTGGCAACAGGTGTGGTTCGAACAGAATCCCCGGCCCGAGTGGCAGGCGCTGTTCCTGCGCTGGCTGCGGCCCCAGGACCAACTGGCCCTGGTCGCGCTGGAGGATCTGGCCTGGGAGTTGCCCGCCCGCGCTCCGATGGGCAGCGAACCGGGAGACCGACTCCTGGTGCGGGTGCGGGAGGTGGATTCCCTGCGAGATCAGTTGCGGCTTGAGGGGCGGGGCTAGGACTCCGCCAGACGGGACACGCGCAACCATGGACCCCAGGGGTTGGCGCAGCCGATCAAGGTGACTGGAGCGGGGGAAGCACCGTCCGCCAGCCATTCGTGCAGGGCTGGTTCCAGGGTGATGAGGCGCCAAGGTTCCCCATCGGGTCCGAGGCACCCCTCCAGGCGATAAGAGCCCTCGCCATCGCCCACCACCGTTCCCCGCCACGGGCGTTCGCCCGGCTCGGGCGGGGCGGCGTGGGGGTGGCCGGGCGGAGCAGCCAGGTGGCCGGAGGTGTCGAGCCGGGAGGGATCCTCCAGGGCCTGGTGTTGACGGGCCCGCCAGTCCGGGTGGTGCCAGGGGGTGTCCCAGAGCGGCAGGGGGCCGGCGGGGGCGAGTGGATCTTCGATCAAGGCCTCCTGCAGACGTCGCACCGGCAGCTCCGCCGGCAGTAGACCGTCGCGGACACAGAGCGCCGCCGCCAGACCCGCCGCCTGGCCGAGGTTGAGCACCAGTGGCTGCAGACGCGTGGCGCCGTTGGCCAGATGACTCACCCCGAAGCACTTGTCGGCGGCCAGAAGGTTGGCCACATCCCGGCTGATCAGCGCCCCCCAGGGCACCGTGAAGGGGGTACCGCTCCAACGGCCGCCCCAACGGCAACTCTTGGGGGCCAACGGCCAGTCGGGCCCGGGATAGTGATGGTCATTGGCGTAGTTGCCCACGGCGATGGCGGTGGTGCCTCCAGCCGCCATGGGCAGGGGGGCGATCCGTGCCCCGGCTCCCCGGGGCAGCAGGTGCTGCTCAACCACCATCTCCCGGGCCACCAGCCGGCGCCCCTCGCGCCAGTAGGGCATCAGGGCCAGGTCACTTGCGCCGCTCAGAGAGCCGGTCGCGGCAGCCGCGGTGGGGAAGGCGGCCCCGATGCGCAGCCAGCCTTCGGAGGCCTCCCGCAGCACCCGGGCGAAGGCACGGCTGTGCTCCTGCATCTCCGCCGCCAGGGAGGGATCCACCTCCGCGGCGGCGGCGGCTCCCTCGGGGGGAAAAGCCCGCTCCAGTCCGCCATCCCAGTCGTTGCCGGCCAGGGGCCAGTTGAGCATCACCAGACCGCCCGGCAGCCGGCCGTAGGTGAGGGTGGCCTCGAGGCCGAAGCTGTCGCAGGCTCCCGTGAAGGGTGGCGGCAAGGCTGGACGGCGCGGGCCTGGCCCCTGGCCCTCCTCCAGCTGGCCCATCACGACCCAGGTGGGGGACTGCACCATCTGGCGCGAGAAGAAGGGATCGCGCTCCAGCAACTCCCCGGGCGGGGCACTGGGTTCCTGCCACAGCTCGCGGGCCTCCCAGCCGAAATGGAACGGAGCCCCCGCCAAGGGGAACAGATCGCCCCGGTCGCTGCCGTCGATCACGATCGTGGGCCGAAGAATCCGGTGGCCTCCCCCGTGCTCCACGGTTGCGGTCTGAATCCGTCCATTGCGCCGTTCCAGCTCCCGCAACCGGCAATCGGACCACCAACGCAGATGGGGTTCGGCCGCTACCCAGCGGCGCAGGATGCCCTCGGCGGTGCCGGGCCGATAGCCGAAGCAGCTCACCCAGTTGTGGTCCAGACCCCCCGGTGTTTCCGCCGCCAGGGCGCGCAACAGAGCTCCCCACAGCCCTGTCTGCCACGGGGAGAGCTCATTGCCGTCGGGGCAGCACACACCGGCGGCACTCACCATTCCCCCCAGCCACGGACCGGGGGTGAGCAGCAGGGTGGAGACGCCGGCGCGGGCCGATTGCAGGGCTGCCGCCACCCCGCCGCTGCCGCCCCCCCAGACCAGAACCGCCGCCTCGCCGCTGGCGTCACGCATCGATCTCGGCCACGGGGCGGATCAGCCCAGTTTCCACCCCACCGGGTTCGACCCGCACCCCCCGGTAGGATCCCGCCGACGGGAAGGGCTTTGGCCTCCCGGCCAGGGCGTTGCCCCCCCGGATCCAGGTGCGATGTCCTTCACCCTCACAACTCCGCTTTATTACGTCAACGATCGGCCCCACCTCGGCAGCACCTACACCACCCTGGCCTGCGACACGATCGCCCGCTATCAGCGCCTGAAGGGGGAGCGGGTGACCTTCGTGACCGGTTGCGATGAGCACGGTCTGAAGATTCAGCGCACCGCCGAGGCCGCCGGACTCACCCCCCAGGCCCACTGCGATGCCGTGAGCGAGCAGTTCCGAAGCCTGTGGCAGCGCTGGGGCATCAGCCACGACCGCTTCGTACGCACCACCGACCCGCGCCATCCTGCCCTTGTGGCGGAATTCTTTGCCCGGGTTGAGGCCAACGGCGATGTGGTCGAAGGACGCCAGCAGGGCTGGTACTGCGTGGCTTGCGAGGAGTTCAAGGACGATCCTCACGAGGCCGAGGATCCGGAGTGTTCGATCCATCGTCGCCCGCTGGAATGGCGGGATGAGCTGAATCTCTTCTTCCGCCTCTCCCGGTACCAGCAGGCGATCCGCGAGCTGGTGGCCCGGCCCGGCTTCGTGATGCCTCCCTCGCGGCGGCGCGAAGTGGAGAACTTTGTGGCCAGCGGCCTCAAGGACTTTTCGATCTCTCGGGTGGACTTGCCCTGGGGAATTCCTGTGCCCGGCCATCCCGGCCACACCTTCTACGTCTGGTTTGATGCCCTGCTCGGCTACCTCACCGCGCTGCTGGAGCCCGGCGAAGTGCCCTCCCTGGCGGTCCTGGCCGAGCGGGGCTGGCCGGCACGGCTGCATGTGATCGGCAAAGACATCCTGCGCTTTCATGCGGTCTTCTGGCCGGCGATGCTCCTCTCGGCGGGGCTGCCCTTGCCGGAGCAGGTCTTCGGCCATGGCTTCCTCACCCGCGAAGGGCAGAAGATGGGCAAATCGCTGGGGAACGTTCTGGATCCGCAGGTGCTGCTGGAGCGTTGTGGACGCGACGCCGTGCGCTGGTATCTGCTCCGCGACATCCCCTTTGGCGACGACGGCGATTTCCAGCAGCAACGCTTTCAGGATCTGGTGAACAACGACCTGGCGAACACCATCGGCAACCTGCTGAACCGCACCTCCTCGATGGCGCGCAAGTGGTTCGACGGAGCCGTGCCGCCTCCGGGGGCTGCGGCCGGTGTCGACCATTGCCTCGCCCGGCGGGCCGCCGAAGCCGATGCCCTCGTGGAGGCCGCCTTGCAGCGGTTCGATTTTCGCTCCGCCGCGGAGGCGATCCTTTCCTTGGCCGGCGATGCCAATGGATTTCTCAACGAGCAAGCCCCCTGGGTGCGGCGCAAGCAGAGCGATCAGCAGGCGGCCGTCGCCGCCGATCTCTATGCCGTTCTCGAAACCAGCCGCTGGGTGGCCGTGCTGCTGGCGCCCCTGCTGCCCGACCTCTCCGCCCGCATGCTCGCGCAACTGGGCCAGGAGATCCTGGCAAGCGGTCCGGACGAGGCCGAAGCGGTGACTTGGCAGACGGCCCGAACCTGGGGAGCCCTGCCCCCCGGACTGATGCTGCCGGAACCCGTACCGGTGATGCAGCGTCTCGAGCTGGACAGCCCTCTGTGACAGTGCCCGCCTCGGCCTTCCGTCCGTCGCTGCCGCGGCTGGCCCTGGTGCTGAGTCTGCTGCTCGTTGCCTCCGCGCCCATGGGCTGTGCCCGCCGTCCCCCTGCGCGGGAGGAAGGGAGCCTGCCCTTCGTCTTCCGCTCCCTCAACCTGCGCCAGCAGGATCTGCTGGGGCGACCGGCCTGGGAACTGACCAGTCCGGAGGCCCGCTACGACCTGAGCCGCCGCGTCGCCCAGGCCCTGCGGCCCCGCGGGGTGATCTACGCGGGGGGCAAGCCCCTCTACCGCCTGTCCGCCCAAAGCGGCACGGTGCTCAATGACGGGGAGGTGATCCTGCTGGAGGGGGCGATTCGGTTGGAGAAACTCGGACCTCAGGCGGTTCTGATTCGCGCCTCGCGGGTGCGTTGGATCCCGCAGAAGGAACTGATGGAGATCGATCGCCACCCGGAGGCTTTCGACGCCCAGGGGCGACTGCTGGCGCAGCGGGCCCGTTTCCGGCTCGACAAGAATCGGTTGGAGCTGCGTGGCAGTCCCCAGCTGCAGCGCTGGAGCCGCCCATTCGACCCCTTGGCCCCGAACCCCCGCGGCCGGCCCGAATTGGTGGTTTTCGTCCGTGAGATGGACTGGAAACCAAGCACCGGCTTGCTCGAAACCCGCGGACCGGTGCGGGCCGTGCGACACCCGGAAGGATCCGCCCCCAAGCGCCCGCCCCAAACCCTCACCGCTGCCCGGCTGGAGGGCAACACCCTTGCGCAGGACTACACATTGGTGGGTCCCGTGCAGCTGCGCGATCCCGCCGAGGCCCTCTCGTTCGAGGGCAGCGACCTGCGCGTGCAAGCGAAGCAGAACCAGCTGTCCAGCGCGCGGCCCTTCCTGGCCCGCCGGGGTGCCGCGACGGCCCGCGGCGATTCCCTGCTGGTGCGCGGTGGCGAGAACAGCGTGGAGATCCCTTCGAGCTGCTGGTTGGAGCAGCCAGGCGAGAGCCTCCAGGCACGACGCTGTCGCTGGAACTGGATGACCCAGCAGATCGAAGCCGAGGGCCATCTGGAGATCCGGCGGAGTGCGAGCGGCCAGTTCATCCGCGGCCATCTGCTGCAGGGTCGGCTTGGGGATCGAGGTGAACTCAAGGTCACCAACCCTGGCGGGCGGGTGGTCAGCCGCTTTCAGGTGCCGAAGCGGAAGGGTCCGGCGCCGACGCCGCCACCGCCTCGCCGGGGACCGGAGCCAATTCGTCTGTGAGGCGACGGGCCCAGCCCTCGACCCAGAGCAGATCGCTGCGGCCGAAGCAGCGCGGCGACCAACCGCCGAGGAGCAGCAGTCCCTCCTCTCCCAGGGGCTGGACGATCACAGAAGGCAGGTTGGCCAGGAAGCCATCGAATTCCCCCCGTCCCGGATAGAGGCGCAGGTCGACCAGGGAGATCGCCCGGCCTTGGGCGAGGGCCCGCTGGCAGATCCCCCCTGACTGGAAGGATTCCTCGCTTAGCAGACCGCGCCGCAACAGAACCCTGCCTCGCCAGAGCAGCAACAAGGTGGCGGCGGGGGTTGCCGTGAGCAGCATCTGACTTCCCCAGGCCAGCTCACGCCGCAGAGGCTCCGGCAGACCCGGCACCAGTTCCAGCCCTTCGCGGCCCTGCAGCGCCACCCGTTGCGGCGGCACCGGGTCGATCCGCTCCCACAGCAGTCCCACCAGCATCAGCACCACTGCCAGAAGGCTTGCCAACACGCCGGCACGCTCCAGAGCCGGCGCCATCGCTTCCCCGGCCAGGGGATCGCTCCATTGGTTGATCAGGGTGAGGAGCAGGCCGAGCCCGCCGCCCCCCAGGGCGATGCGGGCCGGGATGGAGCGCAGCATGGGGGCGGTGCATGTCGTTCCTGCCGACCACAATGACGGAAGCGAGAGGGGTCTGCTGCAATGGGAATCCCTGCCGGTCAGCGATGAATGCCGCAGAAGCTTTTGCCGCGATCGCCCTGGCGGCGGTCGCCTGCGATGGGGCGCTCGACCACGAGGAAGCCCGCAGCCTGCGGGGACAGTTGGAGGAGCGTCACCCCTATGCCCAGTGCTCGGAAGAAAGCATGGGCCGTCTGTTTGATGGCCTTCTCGATCAGCTGCGCCTGGAGGGTTGGCGTGCCCTGATCGGCCAGGCGATCCCGCTTCTCTCCCCCGCCCAGCAGGAGACGGCCTTGGCGATGGCCGCCCAGCTCGTGCATTGCGACCGCGTCGTGGCGGCGGAAGAGCTGGAACTGCTGCGGGAAATGTCGAGCCTGATGACCCTGCCAACGGGCCGGGCCGAGCAGATTCTCGATGTGATTGCGGTGCTGAACCGCGACAGCCTGGCCGCCTGACGTCAAACTGAAGCCAGGCCGATGCCGATTCCCCGCGTGCCGCGTTCCCACCCCCAGCCCCAGGCCCTTTGCAGCGGCCTGCGCACTCCCTGGCCCCTGACGCTCCTGGCGCCCCTTCTGGCCCTGGTCTTGCTGTTCGCGCCGCTGGGCCCCACGCTCGCCCTCTCCCTCAAGGACCTGCCCTCCCAGCCCCCCGCCAGCCGGGTTCTCGATGACGCCGACGTTCTCAGCATCGCCTCCCGCACGGAGATCGAGCGAGAGCTGGATCACTTTCTGGAGGAGCGCGTCGATGCCCGATTGGTGACCGTGGGACGCCTCGACTACGGCCTCACCCTGCCGGAGCTGGCCCGCCAGCTGCTGCAGAGTTGGTCGGTGGCACCGAGTGAAGAATCGCGCTTGCTGATCCTGATCGACAGCCAGACCAAGAGTGCCGCCATCGCCGCCTCCGCCGCCCTGGAACGGCAGCTGCCGCCGGATCTGCTGCGCAGCACCGCTCGCACCACCCTGGCGCAACCGCTGCGGGAAGGGGATCGCTACCGCCAGGCCAGCCTCGATGCCCTGGAGCGCCTGAGCACCGTCCTTCGGGGTGGAGAGGATCCTGGCGAGCCCGCAATCCCCGAAGCCTCCCTGGTGACCACGAACATCCCCACCCGCGAGGAAACGGCCGGAAGCAACGCCTTCACCTGGGTGATCGTGCTGCTTGTGGTCGGCACCATCGTGCCGATGCTTACCTGGTGGGTCTTCTCCCGCTGATGCCGACGACACCACTCCAACGATGGGCCTAACGGACTGGCTGGGTACCTTCGGTCGTGCCCAGTCCCTCGATCTCAGCAACCAGCTCGAACGCGGTTACGAATCCGCGCTGCTCATCCAGAGCCTCGAGATGGAGTACTACAACGATCGGCCGGTTCGTCCGGAGCTGGAACTGCGCATCCCGAAGGCCACCCAGGCCCAAATGTTGCGCCGCTTCCGCGCTGCTTTGCAGATCTGCCGCCAATCCCTCGAAACGATCGAGGCTTATCGGCAGGAGCTGGGGGGGCAGGAACTCCGCCAGCTCCAGCTGATCGAAGCGGTGGTCAGCCGGTACGACGCCAACCGCAAGCCTCTCCCCAGGATCAGCCGTTCCCCCGAGGTGCTGCCCCGCAGCCTGATCGGCATGGTGGATCAGGTGCGGCGTCAGCTTGACCCGGAAGCCGAGGTGAGTGTTGTGGCCGGCTTCCGCCGCCGCCGTGACTCCACCCTGGTGTCGCTGCGCATTCTGTTGCTGTTGGTCCTGGTCCCGATCCTCACGCAGCACGTCACGCGCGCCCAGCTGGTCTCGCCGCTGGTGGATCATTTCTCCCAGGGCAATCCACTGCTCACCTACCCGCGGCCGCAGCTGGAGGAGGTGGCCGTCCGCAAGCTGCGCGTCTTCCAGGATGAGATCGAATTCGAGGCCCTGATTCGCGGCGAGCCCGTGCCAAGCCGCAGTGAGATGCAGGAACGGCTGGCGGAGAAGGCCAAGGATCTGAAGCAGGAGGCGGATCAGGAGAGCAGCCAGGCGTTCAAGAATGTGCTGGCCGACCTCTTTGGCTTGCTCGGCTTCACCCTGGTTTGCATATTCGGGCAACGCGATCTGCAGGTGCTGCGGGGCTTTATCGACGAGCTTATCTATGGCCTGAGCGATAGTGCCAAAGCGTTTGCCATCATTCTGTTCACGGACATATTCGTCGGCTTTCACAGTCCGGAAGGTTGGACAGTGCTCCTCGGTGGCATCGCCCATCACTTCGGACTGCCGGCTCGAGAGAATTTCATCATGCTGTTCATCGCCACCTTTCCAGTGGTGCTGGCGACGATCTTCAAATACTGGATCTTCCGGTACCTCAACCGTGTTTCTCCCTCCTCGGTGGCAACATTGCACAACATGAATGGTGGCGGCTGAAGGGCTCACCCTGATCAGCGGCCCCGCCGGCAGCGGCAAGAGTCGCTGGGCCGAGCAGCTGGCCGAAGCCAGCGGGCTGCAGGTGGTCTATCTCGCCACAGGTCCCCTCCTGCTCGACGACGCCGACTGGCAGGAGCGGCTGCGGCGCCATCGCGGCCGCCGTCCGGAGAGCTGGTGCTGCCGGGAGGTGCAGGGCGCTTTGGCGGAGGCCCTGAGCGAGCTCGGGCCCCGGCAGATCGCTCTGGTGGATTCCCTCGGCACCTGGGTGGCCGCCCACCTCGAGCTGAGCGAGCCGGAATGGGGCGAGCGTTGCGAGGCCCTGCTCGCGGCCGTGGGGAGAGCGCGTGCGCCACTGCTGCTGGTCTGCGAGGAGGTGGGATGGGGACTGGTGCCGCCGACGCTGGTGGGCGGGCGGTTTCGGAGCCGCCTGACCGCTGTGCAGCGGCGTTTGGCCGAAGCGGCCCAGGCCTCCTGGCTCGTGCTGCAGGGGCGCGCCCTCGATCTGCGGGCGCTGGGCGTGGCCGTCGCTCCGGACTGAGCCATGGCACGGGTTGTTCTGTTTCAACCGGAGATCCCTCCGAACACCGGCAACGTGGCCCGCACCTGCGCCGCCACCGGATCGGAGCTGCATCTGATCGAACCCCTGGGCTTTTCGATCGACGATCGCCAGCTGCGTCGCGCCGGCCTCGACTACTGGCCCCTGGTGGATCTGCACCGGCACGCCGACTTCCGGGCATTCCTGGCGGAGCAGCAACGTCGCGGCGGCCGGCTACTGGCTTTCAGCAGCCAGGCATCGCGGGCCTACAGCGCCCATGCGTTTCAAGCGGAGGACTGGCTGCTGTTCGGCCGGGAGAGCGACGGGCTCCCCGCGACGGCGCTGGAGCACTGCGATGAGCGGCTGACGATCCCCATGCCTCGCCATCGCCATCGGGAGGGCGGCGGCGTGCGCAGCCTCAACCTGTCGGTGGCGGTGGGGGTGGTGGTGTTCGAAGCCCTTCGTCAGGCTTCCCTGACAAACTGACGAGAAGCCGCTGGGGGCCTGGAACCTCGGCTGAGGCCAAAAGCCGTGTTGTCACGCCGGACCTTGCCGTTCTGGGTTCCGGCCGCTACTCTCTGCCGGTCTTGTGGATGTGGCTTCTCCGCAGGCTTTTTGTCCCTTGGGTGAATTTGCATGAAGCCTTCCCGATGGATCGTTACCTCTCTGGTCGGCACCTCGGTCTGCTTGCCCCTGGTGAGCATTGCCACCGAAGACCTGGGGGGCTCCGCCTCCACCGAAGTTCTGCTCGCCTCCCTGCCCCAGCGCAACGATCGAGTCTGGGTTCAGGTGCTCCGCCCCGTGAGCAACGAAGACCTGGCTCTGCAGCTCGGTCTTGACGAAACCCAGCTCGCCCACCTGAACGACACCGACGAGGACCATCGCTACGAATCCGGCGACTGGCTGACCCTTCCCCTTCGCAAGGCCCGCGAGGCCGGCCGCGTCGCCTCCCTCGATACCCGCGCCCTGCAACACACCCTGCCTGTACAAGCTCCGCCTCCCGTCGTCTCCGGCAACAGTGCGGCGAGTGCGGTGGTGCGTTTCGGCGACACCCTTGTCAAGATCGCTCAACGCTACGGCCTGACGCTGGCGGAATTGCTCCAGCTCAACCCGGGGCTGGAGACGGCTCGCCTGGTGGTCGGAACGCAGGTGCGGGTGGCCCAGTCCTCCCCGGCACCCCGACGGCTGCTGTTGGGCCTCAAGCCCGTGGGAAGCGGCGGTCTCAGCTGGCCGGAGCTTCCCCGCTTCGGCCAGGAGCGCCCCGGCTCCTTCGATCCTGGCAGCACTGCCTGGGTCTGGCCTGCCCAGGGCGTCTTCACCTCTGGCTATGGCTGGCGCTGGGGGCGCATGCACAAAGGGATTGATGTCGCCAACAATGTCGGCACGCCGATCGTCGCCGCCGCCGCTGGCCGGGTCACCTTCGCCGGCTGGCATGACGGCGGCTATGGCTACCTGGTGGAGATCACCCACGAGGATGGCTCCCTGAGCCGATATGGCCACAACAGCCGCCTGCTGGTACGGGAGGGAGACGCTGTCGCCCAAGGTCAGACGATCAGTGAGATGGGCAGCACCGGACGGAGCACCGGGCCTCACCTGCACTTCGAGATTCACCCGGCCGGCCGCGGTGCCACCAATCCGCTGCAGTTCCTGCCGCCGCGGGCCTGATCCACCCGAACTTCGTCATTTTCGCCAACTCCCTGGCAAACCGTGACGTAGGATCCATCCACCGCGGCTCGGTAGCTCAGCTGGTTAGAGCGTGGGATTCATAACCCCAAGGTCGGGAGTTCAAGTCTCCCCCGAGCCACTGGCATGACCCCCGCTTTGGCGGGGCTTTTTGCTTTTTATCGTTCCCGGAAAGCGCCCCTCGCAATCCTTGCCAGCAGTCAACCTGCACAGGCTTTGTATCGCGAATCTCCACAACCCTTCGCGCCGGGCCATGACGGGGAGTCAGCCCAGACCCCTCAGCGCATATCGATCTGATTGAGGCGATCCCGGAAGCTGGCCCCGTTGGCGCCGCCGCCGTAGGGCTGGGGGATCGGGGCATCCGGTGTTGCGGGGTGGGCGGAGACCACGGTGACCGCGGGGTAAGCGGCGGCGCTGCGCCGGGCGCGTAAGGCGCTGATGCCCTGGGGCCGGTTCTCCAGGGCCCGAATGAGGGTGCGACTGCGGTTGACCACAGCCACCGACTCCCCTTCCTTCGGGCGCACCAGCGGATTGGCTTTCAGCTCGCTGCGCACCTGGTTGAGCAGGCGGAAATGTCCTGTGCTGTTGTACTTGCGCAAAACGGAGGGGTCCCAGGCCATCGGGAGTGGGGGTCGAGAGTTCGGGTGCTCTACAGCCTATGGCGGCGTCGAACCACAGGGAGCGGAAGATCCGTGATAGGTTGAAGGAGTTGCAAGTGGAAGTCGGTACGACTTTGTCTTGGTGTCCGAAGCCGTCGGGCACCTGCCTTGCCTGCAGCGCGTCTCTCTTTCCCTTCTCTCGCTTCGACCATGACCAGGCTCGTCGGACTGCCGGCCCCGGACTTCAAGGCCACCGCGGTGGTGGATCAGGAGTTCAAGGAGGTGACCCTTTCCCAGTACCGCGGCAAATACGTGGTGCTCTTTTTCTATCCGCTTGACTTCACCTTCGTCTGCCCAACAGAAATCACCGCGTTCAGCGACCGCTACGCCGACTTCACCAGCCGCAACACCGAAGTGTTGGGGGTCTCCGTGGACAGCCAGTTCAGCCACCTGGCCTGGGTGCAAACCGACCGTAAAAGCGGCGGTCTGGGCGACACCGCCTACCCCCTGATCGCGGATCTGAAAAAGGAGATCGCCCGCGCTTACGAGGTGCTGGATGAGGATGCCGGTGTGGCCTTGCGTGGCCTGTTCATCATCGATCCCGAGGGGGTGATCATGCACAGCACGATCAACAACCTGCCCGTGGGCCGCAGCGTCGATGAAACCCTGCGTGTTCTGCAGGCCTTCCAGTACGTGCAATCCCATCCCGATGAGGTTTGCCCCGCCAACTGGCAGCCCGGCGAAAAGACCATGAACCCCGACCCGATCAAAAGCAAGGAGTTCTTCGCGGCCGTCAACTGAGCGGCAATGCGGGGGCGAAAGCCCCCTTTTTTTTCGGCTTCAGCCGAGCAGCGAAGCCAACAGGCGACGTCCATCCAGTCCGCCGCACTGGGGATCGCAGGCCCGCTCCGGATGGGGCATCAAGCCGAGCACATTGCCGGCTGGGTTGCTCAGACCCGCCACATCCCCCACGGAGCCATTGGGGTTCGCGGCGTAGCGCAGCACGATGCAGCCTTCCCCCTCCAGGCGCCGCAACTCCTCAGTCCCCACCTGGTAGCGCCCTTCGCCATGGGCAATCGGCAGATGGATCCGCTCCGACTCCCCATAACCCTGCAGCCATCGACAGGGCCCCGGCCTTACCTCCAGTTCTGCCACGTCACAAACAAAGCGAAGATCGCGGTTACGGGTCAGCGCCCCGGGTAGCAACCCCATTTCAGTCAGCACCTGAAAACCGTTGCAGATGCCCAGCACGGGACCGCCGTCCGCGGCGAATCGACGCACCTCCTCTAACACTGGCGCAAAGCGGGCGATCGCGCCGCAGCGCAGATAATCACCGTAGCTGAAGCCTCCAGGCAGCACGACGCCCTCCACGGAGCCGAGGGTGCGCTCTTCATGCCAGAGGAAGCGGGTGGGATGCCCAAGGCAGCCCTGCAACGCCCACTGCACATCCCGGTCGCAGTTGGAGCCGGGAAACACCACGATGCCAATCGTCATGCCCCTTCCCTCCTGCCGGCTTCATGGAGCTCCAGCGACCAGTCTTCGATCACTGGATTGGCGAGCAGCCGGTCGCTGAGCAGCTCAAGCTGCGCCCTGGCCGTGTCGGGATCGGGGGCCTCCAGCTCCACCTCGATCGCCTTGCCGATGCGCAGGCGTCGCACACCCTCCACCCCCAGCCTCCCGGCGGCAGCGCGCGTGGCTTCCCCGGCCGGATCGAGAACGGAAGGGCGCAGGGAGACCTGAACGCGGGCATGGAAGAGGGGCACCGGCAGCAAGGCTTTTGTTAAATCTTGGCAGCCCGCCCGTCGGGTCACGGCGCTGCGCCTCAGGGTGGAAGCAGACCTTCGCGTCCACGGGCCGTGATGAGACCGGGCCGAATCAAGCCTGCCTGGGCTCTTGTGTGGTGGCTCCTGCTGCTGCCGGGGACGGCCGGCAGGGCGCAGCCAACGTCGGGCAGCAGCAGCGCAGCCGGGGTGATGAACCTCCAGTGCCGCCTTGCCGATGGGCCCTGGCAGGACTGCCAGATGCGGGTGGAAGAGGTGGGAGCACACTGGTTCCTTCTGGTGGGGGATCGCCAAATCGAGTTCCGCCACGACGGCAGCGGCACGGTGACGATGCAGGAGCAGGGTCGGATCCGGGCGGTCACCAGTCGCTGGCTGGAAGACCGCAGCCTCTGCTGGGACGGAACCTGCGCCCGAGGGGAGATCCCCCTGGATTGAGACGGGACGGGCATCCGGCTCAAAGAGTGGCAAACGCCCTCTCCAATCGGTCTTTGTCGCTGGCTGCCCCCAGAACCACCAACTCGAGGCCTTCCTCACCATCGCCAGCAGCGAGGGCCCCTTCATACCAGGTTTCCAGGCGTGGGCCGACGGCCTGGATCTGAAGCCGCAAGGGCCGTCCGGCCTGAGACAGCCGACCTTTGAGGCGAATCACCGGCTCGGTGGCCAGGAGGGTGCGCAGACGCTCCTCCAGAGCGGTGCGCTCCCAGGGGACGGATTGACGCACCACAAGCGAGGCCATCGCCACATGGCCATGGTCGTGATGGTGATCATCGTCCGCCGGGGCGGAGGTGTCGTCGCGGACCTCGGGGCGCGCTACCCCGCCGAAGATCACGCGAGGATCGAGCGCGCCCCGGGCAATCGGCAGAACCCGGGTGCCGGGGCGAAGGCGAGGGCGCAACGACTCGGAAACGGCGGCAAGCTGTTGGGGATCGAGCACATCGGCACGACTGATCAACACCAGGTCGGCTGCCTCCAGCTGTTCCTCAAACAGCTCTTCGATCGCCGTGAGATGGTCGAGGCTGGGATCGGCTCGCCGCTGTGCCTCCACCGCCTCGGCATCGCCCACCACATGGCCCGCGCAGAGCGCTTCGCCATCCACCACGGTCACCACGGCGTTGACCCGGGTGCGTGTTCGAATCGCGGGCCAGCCAAAGGCGGCGACCAACGGTTCAGGCAGGGCCAATCCGCTGGTTTCCACAACGATCCCATCGAGCTGATCCGCCCGCTCCAGCAGCTTCTCCATCGTCGGCAGAAACTCGTCCTGAACGGTGCAGCAGAGGCAGCCATTGGCCAGCTCCACAAGCCTCCCCTCAAGCTCCTCCTCTGGACAGAAGCCGCAGCTGGCGAGGAGGTCGCCGTCGATGCCCACCTCTCCGAATTCATTGACCAGCACGGCCAAGCGGCGGTGGCCATCCAGGAGCAGACGGCGTAACAAGGTGGTTTTGCCCGCGCCGAGAAAGCCCGTCACCACGGTGACGGGCAGGCGTTGGGAGCGATCGGCGACCGACGGAGCCGCCAGGGTGTGGGGATCGACCATCTCAGGCCAACAGCGGGGCCACGGCCAGGAAGGTACCGGCACCCGCCAGGGCAAGGGCCAGCCGAAGGCGCGTGCGCCCTGTCAAGGCACCGGCAGATCGGGCCAGAAGTTGGAGCGAGGCGAACAGAAGCAAACCCTGGCTGAGTGCAAGACCCGCCAGGTAGGCCGCCACGGGCATGGCACTCCATCCCAGCACCGAGGCGCTCAGTACATACCCATGCAAGGCAAAGGCAGGCAGCAACATCAGCCGTGGCAGCCGGCCGAGCAACACCAAGGCCACCACGGCAAGCGAGAGGGCCACCATCGCCTCCGCGCCCGGAAGACCGGGCAGAACCAGACCGGCCCAGCTGCCCAGCAACCCGACCCCCAGCAGGGCGAGCATCCAGCTGGCGCGCTGGCGCAGCCCCACCAGGGAGAGGGCCAGAAGGAAGAGCAGATGATCGGGGCCGAGCACCGGATGCAACAGACCACTGATCAGTCCGTGGAAGGGTGTGGGCTGCCAGTGGAACAGCTGCATGGCGTGGTGGGCCCGGGCAGGGGAGACCGCCAGGATCAACAAGGCCAATGGGGACGCCGCCAGGGCGACTCCGAACAGGGACGGTCTGGAACCGGACACCCCGTCGCGAGAAAACTTGGTCATCGAAGAGCCGGTCCGCGCCGGTCGAAAGAGGGCAGGTAACCGGCGGGCGTTCTGGCTGGCTCCGAAAGGAGCGTCACAGCTGCGGGACAGCGCCGGATCACCGGACTTTCCCCGTTTCCTCCGCGGGCTGATCCCCCGCGGAACCGGTCTGGTGCACTTTATGCGGGCATCAGCGGCAGGCAAGGCTGTCGCGCGTGCTCACCCCGGTCAGCGGGTTCACCCCACTGGCCCTGGCGCAGAGAGCCTTCTGCTCGGGCAGGTCGAGCACCGCATCGCTGAAGTCAGCCCCGTCGATGCGGGCACCGCGGAAGCGGCTTTGCATGAGCATGCCGTTGCGCAAAACCGCCCCCTCCAAATTGGCCTCATCGAAGCGCGTGGCGTAGGCCACCACGTCCTGCAGATCGGCGCCGTGCAGATCGGCGGCCTGAAGGTTGCTGCCATTGAACACCGCCCCGCGCAGATCGGTTTCGCTGAGGTTGAAGCCCTCGAGGTCCACCTTCAAGAACTCCTGCTGGCGCAGGTTGCGACCATGCATGTCCGGGTCGAGTTCCTGCAAGGTGCGCTGCGAGCGCAACTCAGGGGCGGTGATCGCCAGCACCGGATCCCCCGCCCAGCCCAGGGGTGCCAGCAGCAGCGCGAGGAGCAGAACGGAACGCAGGTGACGGACCAGGGCGCGGGCGGTGTGGCGGAGGCGTGCCCCCATGGCTCCAGGCTTACGGTGAACCGACAAGTTATGGCAGGCATGAGCATGACGCTGCGGGTGGTGGTTCCCCCCCACCCCCTGATCGGCCACTGGCTCACCCTGCTGCGGGACCGCCAGACCCCACCGCCCCTGTTCGCGACGGCCATGACAGAGCTCGGGCGCTGGCTCACCTATGAAGCCCTGCGCGACTGGTTGCCGGAGCGAAGCGTGACGGTGCAGACGCCCCTCGCCCCCTGCGAGGGACGGGTGATCGACCCCTCGGTGCCGGTGCTGGCGATTCCGGTGCTGCGGGGCGGCCTGGGCCTCTGGGACGGAGCAAGGACCGTGCTCCCCGCCGCCCAGGTGGCCCATGTGGGAGTGCAGACCGACTCTTGCGAGCACCAGGCCCACTGGTACCTCGACGACCTGCCGGAGAGGATCGGCGAGCGGGTTGGGGTGCTGGTGTTCCTGCCCATTCTTGCCAGCGGGACCACCCTTCTGGTCTTGCTGGAGCGTCTCCGTGGCCTGGGTGTCAGCGGACAACGGCTGCGGGTGGTCACCCCCCTGTGCAGCGCGCCGGGCCTCAAGGCGGTGGGCGAGCGCTTCCCCAACCTCACGATCTACGCGGCCGGGATCGATCCGGAGGTGGATGAGCAGCGGCGGGTGCGGCCTGGATTCGGCGATGCCGCGGCGCGCCTTTATGGAAAGCCCGGCTCGGGGCCCCTAGGCTGAACATCCAGGGCCATGACCGCCCCGGATGCCGGCTCGATTCCCCTCCATGCCTGATTCCAGGGATTCCCCCAGCGTCGGTGGCTCCGCCATCATGGCCAGCGCGGTTGCCGGTGCCGTGGTGGGGGCTGCCGGGTTGGCCCTGTGGTTGCTTTCCGCCGTTGAGCGCCGCCGCCGGCAGGAGCGCCAGCAAAGCCTTCTCCAGGCAGGCCGCGAGCAGACGCTCGAATTGCAAGAGGGCGAAGCCCTCCAGCCCGAACGTCTTGCTTCCGTGGACCCCCGGCTGCACGACCGGGTGCAGAAGCTCAACCAGGCCATCGAAGAAGTGCGCCGCCAGCTGGAGCGGATGCAGCCGCAGAACTGAGTGCCGCGGTCGCTGGGGGCACCCCGCTCGGTAGGTTCGGGGGAGGAACTTGCTGCCGCGCCATGCTTCGCTCCGCCGCCATCACCCAGGGCATCCAACGCTCCCCCAACCGGGCGATGCTGCGGGCGGTCGGCTTCGGCGATGACGACTTCAACAAACCGATCCTGGGGATCGCCAACGGTTACAGCACGATCACACCCTGCAACATCGGCCTGAACGATCTGGCCCACCGGGCTGAAGCTGCCGCGCTCGCCGCCGGAGCCATGCCCCAGATGTTTGGCACGATCACCGTCAGCGATGGCATCTCGATGGGGACCGAGGGGATGAAGTATTCCCTGGTCAGCCGTGAGGTGATCGCCGACTCGATCGAGACCGCCTGCAATGCCCAGAGCATGGATGGTTTGCTGGCGATCGGGGGATGCGACAAGAACATGCCCGGCGCGATGCTGGCCATGGCGCGCATGAACATCCCGTCGGTGTTCGTTTACGGCGGCACGATCAAGCCGGGCAAGTTGGGCGCTTGCGACCTCACCGTGGTGAGCGCCTTCGAGGCGGTGGGTCAGTACAGCGGGGGCAGGATCGACGAGCTGGAACTCACGGCCATCGAAAAGAATGCCTGTCCGGGAGCAGGCAGCTGCGGCGGCATGTTCACCGCCAACACGATGAGCGCCGCGTTCGAGGCCATGGGGCTGAGCCTCCCCTACAGCTCCACCATGGCTGCGGAAGACCCGGAGAAGGCCGACAGTGCCGCCCGCAGTGCCGAGGTGCTGGTGGAGGCCGTGGCCAGGAACATCCGACCGCGCGATCTGCTAAGCCGCGAGGCCTTTGAGAATGCGATCAGCGTGATCATGGCGGTGGGTGGTTCCACCAATTCGGTGCTGCATCTGTTGGCGGTGGCTCGAACCGCCGGGGTGGCCCTCAGCATCGATGATTTCGAGACGATTCGGCAGCGGGTTCCTGTGATCTGCGACCTCAAGCCGAGCGGTCGCTTTGTCACCGTGGATCTGCACCGGTCCGGCGGCATCCCGCAGGTGATGAAGCTGCTCCTGGATGCGGGCCTGCTCCACGGTGAGTGCCGCACGGTCGAAAACCGCACCCTGCGCGAGGTTTTGGCCGAGGTTCCCAGCGAGCCCCCGACGGGCCAGGAGGTGATCCGGCCGCTGAGCCAGCCTCTTTACCCCAAGGGACACCTGGCCATCCTCAAGGGCAATCTCGCCCGGGAAGGCAGCGTGGCGAAGATCAGCGGGGTGAAGAACCCCTCCATCACCGGCCCGGCCCGCGTTTTCGAAAGCGAAGAGGAAGCCCTGGCGGCGATCCTCGCCAAGCGGATCCGCGAGGGCGATGTGGTGGTGATCCGCTACGAGGGCCCGGTGGGGGGGCCGGGGATGCGGGAAATGCTCGCACCGACAGCGGCGATCATCGGCGAGGGGCTCGGTGACAAGGTGGCTCTGATCACCGACGGCCGCTTCAGTGGTGGTACCTACGGGATGGTGGTGGGGCACGTCGCGCCGGAGGCCGCAGTCGGAGGCCTGATCGCCTTGGTGCAGGAAGGCGACAGCATCACGGTGGATGCCCACCAACTGCGCCTCGCCCTGAATGTGGAGGAGGGCGAGCTGGAGCGCCGCCGCGCCGCCTGGGTGAGACCCGAGCCCCGCTACCGGACCGGTGTACTGGGGAAATACGCCCGTCAGGTGAGCAGCAGCAGCGTCGGAGCCGTCACCGACCAGCCACCCTCCTGATCACCGCCACCCGCGGCCTCAGCCCGTCGCGAGCAGCACGCGCAAGCGACGTGCCAGCGCTTCGATCGGCAGGCCGTCATGGGGCCTGTCGCACCGTTCTCCCCGCGGGCTCATCCACACGGGATGGCTGCCTTGCCAGAGCATGGGCCGGAGCTCATCGGCACGCCAGGCCAAGGTGAGATGGAGATCCTCGCCACTGCGGTAGATCTCCAGCTCCAGATCCTCCCCCGCCAACCTCTCCCCCTCCGCAGAGCGGGCCTCGATCCGGAGGCAGTAGTCCTCCTCCTGGCCAGGAGAGGTGAGCACCACCCCATGGCGAAGCGGCTTGCGGCAGAGGTCGGCGGCGGCGGCCACCAGCCGACTCAGATCGGTGTTGGCGGCATCAGACCAGGCCATCGATCCGCTGAATCTCCAGGTGGATCGGCCCCGGACGAAAGCCGGCATTGGGGCCTCCGTCGTCACCGAAGCGGGAGTGGAGTAGCTGGAGGCGGGTGAGGCGGGCAGGATCAAAGCGCAGCGGCAACCCCAGCGGTAGCCCATCCACCGGCCGGGCGCGCACGGAGGGAATCAGATCGGCGAAACGAATCGTGACGCGACTGAGACCCTCGCCCTCGGTGCCGAATTCGTTCACCCAGCGCAACCCGCCGGGGATGAGCTCGGTGAGGCCAGCCATGCCGTCTGCGCAGGCCACAGCGAGTTTGAAGCGGCGCCCTTCCCCCCGCAGGCTCAGCTGCAGGGCGCTGAAGGCGGAGAGATCCAGCGGTGGGGAAAACAGGGGGGAGCGCACCGAGACGAATCCCCCGCCCTCGGCCACCACATCGCCCGTGAAACGCAGACCTTCCGGTCCCACCGTGCACTGGCCGCTGCTGCGCCCCCCCATCACGGTGTCGTTGAGGGCATGCCAACCAGCAAAGCCATCGCCGCGCACCAAAGTGCGGGAAGGGGGAGAGAGGGGCTCGGCGGGGGGGGAATCCATGGGGGGGCCCAGAGCAGAGCCGCAAGTCAGCCCCAGTCTGGCCTGGGGCACGCGCAAAGGAGCCGAAACCCCGGAGGCTCGTTCAGGCGGTGACGTGCTCTGGAAACCCCGCGCCGGCCTCCGCGTCGGCGAGGATCAGCACCTCCCGGATCGGGCTTACCAGCCGGGCGGGGGTGCGTTCCACCGGTTCCCGGGGATCCAGCAGCCTGCTGAGCGCCTGACGCTTCCCGGCACCGCTCACCAGAAAGATCACCTGGCGCGCCGCCGAGAGCACAGGAGCGGTGAGGGTGATGCGGGGCAGTCCCTTCCCCTCCCCCACGGTGACGCTGCGATCGACCACCGCCAGGGCGGGGCTGCCGGGGAAGAGGGAGGCGGTGTGGCCGTCCTCCCCAAGACCGAGCAGGATCACATCAAGGATGGGGGGCTCCCCGGCACAGAGGTCGCTCAGCACCTTGCCGTAGGCGACGGCGCTGGCTTCGGGGCTGCTTTCTTCGGTGGGCACCGGGTGGAAGGCAGCGCGGGTTGCCGTGGGCTGGGCCAGCAGCGTTTCGCCGATCATGCGGGCATTGCTGGCCGGGTTGTCCGCACTCACCCAGCGCTCATCGCCAAGCAGCACATCGACCCGCTCCCAGGGCAGATGCTCCGAGCCCAGGCGGCCGTAGGCCGCTCGCGGGGTTTCGCCCCCTGCCAGGGCGATCTGGCACCGGTCGCGTTGGGCCAGGGCCAGATCGATCTGGGAGGCCACCTGCTCCGCGACCTGTCGGGCCAGATCTTCGGCCGAGGCCGCGAGGCGGAGGTGGTACTGGGTCATGGGAGCCACTCGGTGTGGAAGGAGCCGGGCTGGTCGGTGCGCTCGTAGGTGTGGGAGCCGAAGCAGTCGCGCATCGCCTGCACCAGATTCTGTGGCAGCCGTGCGGTGAAGAAGCTCTGGATGTAATCGAGGGTGCTGCTCAGGCAGGGAACCGGGATGCCCGCCAGGGCTGCGCCCGCCACCACCTGGCGCAAGCCAGGCAGGCGGGCATTCACCTGGGCCAGGAACCAGGGGTCCAGCATCAGGTTGGCCAGGTCGGCACGGGCGACGTAGGCATCCTGGATCCTCTGCAGCAGGCGGGCACGGATGATGCAGCCCCCCTTCCAGATCCGACCGATCTCCGGGAAGTTGAGCTGGTAGTCGTGCAGCTGTGAGGCTTCCTGCATCAGGGCCATGCCCTGGGCGTAGCTGGCGATGCAGGCCAGGATGCAGGCATCCTTCAAGGGGCCCATGCCATCGGCCGGGGTGCCCAGATCAAAGGCGGGGCCAGGCGGGACCGCGAGCAGAGGCTCGGCGACCAACCGTTGGGGGCGCAGGGAACTGAGCACACGGGCGTTGAGGGCCGCATAGATCGTCGGCACCGGCACGCCCATGTTCAGAGCGCTTTCCACGGTCCAGAGGCCGGTTCCCTTCTGGCCGGCGGCATCGACAATGAATTCCACCAGATCCCCGCCCGTCTGGGGATCCCTGGTGCGCAGACACACCTCGGTGATCTCGACGAGGAAGGAGGACAGCTCTTCGGTTTCGTTCCAGCCGCCCAGCACATCCGCCATCGCAATGCCCCCCAGGCCCGCCACCCGCTTCATCAGGTCGTAGGCCTCGGCAAGGATCTGCTCGATCCCGTACTCGATGCCGTTGTGGACGGTCTTGACAAAGTGGCCAGCGCCGCCGGGTCCCACATAGGTGACACAAGCTCCATCGCTCACCTTGGCGGCCATCGCCGTGAGCAGCGATTCGATGGAGTCGTAGGCAGTGCGGGTGCCACCGGGCATCATGCTCGGCCCCTCCAGCGCCCCCTTCGCCCCACCGGAGACGCCCATGCCGATGTAGCCGAAGCTGCGGCTCTCCAGCTCCTTCACCCGACGTTCGGTGTCGGTGTAGAGGCTGTTGCCCCCGTCGATCAGCAGATCCCCCTCCTCCAGCAACGGGGACAGAGTGGCGATCATGTCGTCCACGGGCTGACCGGCCTTCACCATCATCAGGATGCGGCGGGGACGCTCCAGGGCAGCCACGAACTCCGGCAGGGTCTCGGCGCCGATGATGTCCTTGCCGGATCCGCGCGCGGTGAGGAATTCCAGGGTTTTGGCGTAGGTGCGGTTCCAAACAACGCTCGAAAACCCGTTGCGCTCTGCGTTGAGAACGAGGTTCTCGCCCATCACCCCCAGGCCGATCAGACCAAAATGCGCCTTGCCCATTAGAAAATCACAGTCGCGTGGCTCCTGGCCAAGTGTGACCCCGCAGGGGCCACAAACGGGACCCGCAGGGCCCCGATGTCAGCAACTCCGCAACCGTCGCCGCCCAAACAACTCAGCGATGAGCTGCCGGCGATGCCAGAGCGAGAGGAACTGCGGCTTCAGATGACGCTGCCGTCAGCAATTGTGCCATTTTTAACCACAACCACAATACCATTGCGAATGTAAAAGTTTAGCTCTGGTCGGTCTGCCTCTTCAATGTGATCTTTGTTCACGATCGTAACATTGGCACCGATCCGAACGTTCTTGTCCAGAATGGCGCGTTTCACCGTGGTGCCAGGTCCCACGCCAATGGGGATGCCGCCTCGCTCCCGCAGCACGGCTCTCTCTTCGGCGGACTCAAAGTAATCGGCGCCCATTACCAAAGTGTCCTGAAGAACCACCTCGTCCTCTACGCGGGTGCGAACCCCAAGAACACAGTGGTGGATGCTGCAGGTTTTGAGCAGAGAGCCCTCTCCAATGATGGATTGGGTGATCTGGCAATCGTTTAGCTTGCTGGGGGGCAGATAGCGGGGCCTTGTATAGATTGGAAATTTCTCATCGTAAAAGGAAAAGGGAGGATTCGGCTGCTCAGTCAGCGCAAGGTTGGCATCGTAGAAGGCTCCGATCGTACCGATATCTTCCCAGTAGTCATTGAATAGATAGCTCTGCAGGTTGTCGCCGCGAGCCAGTGAGGCCGGAATGATCTCCTTGCCAAAGTCTGTTGCCGCGGGGTGTGCGGCCAGGAGGTTGAAGAGGGTGTCGCGACTGAAAACATAGATGCCCATCGACGCCAGATAGGGACGCCGTTGCGCCTCTTCCGGATTGAGGCCAAGACTGGCGGTGTCGACCGCCATCTGGTGGAGGGCCTCCCCCTTCGGCTTCTCACGGAATTCCCGGATGCGACCTTGGCTGTCGGTGCGCATCAGGCCGAAGCCCTCCGCATCCTTGGCGTTCACCGGCAGAGCGCCCACGGAGAGCTGCGCGCCGCTGTCGATGTGGTGCTGCACGAACCGGCTGTAATCCATGCGATAGAGCTGATCGCCCGACAGGATCAGCACATGGTCCACATCCCATTCCTGGAAGAGCCACTGGTATTTGCGCACAGCATCGGCCGTTCCCTCAAACCAGCTGGGGCTGTCGGGTGTCTGCTGAGCGGCAAGCACCTCGACAAACCCCTGACCAAAGCCAGCCGAGAGGTTATAGGTCATCGTCAGATGACGATTGAGTGAGGCACTGTTGAACTGGGTCAACACGTAAATCTTATTGATTTCCGAGTTGATGCAGTTGCTGATTGGAATATCAATCAAACGGTACTTGCCCGCCAAGGGAACGGCGGGCTTTGCCCGCATCTTGGTCAGGGGGTAGAGGCGTGTTCCCGCACCTCCGCCAAGGATGATCGCCAGAACCCGTTTCATCGAGAACCCTCGTTCCCCGGCAGGCACCGACCGTACCGGAGTGGGGGGCACCCCCGCCGGGATCGGCAGCATTTTGTAGTCGTTATGGCGGACACCTAGGGAGCTCCCGCGAGGTCGTCATTCAACTCGAACAGCTCCTGGAGCACCTGCATGGCCGCCAGCCTCTGCTGGCGCGGCTGGGGGGCCCGCAGGCGGGTCACAGGCGTGTGCAGCACCTTATTGATGATTCCCTTGCTCAGGGCCTCCACCACCTTGCGTTCGCGGGCGGAGAGGTCGGGACCCATGCGGCTGAGCGCCTTCTGCAGCTCCTGCTCGCGGATCTCCTCCAGCTGCATGCGCAGACGGTTGACCAGCGGCACGGCTTCCAGGCCATCCCACCAGTCGAGAAAGAGCTGGGACTCCTCCCGCAGCAGTGCTTCGGCTTCAGCCGCCATCTCCCGACGCGCCTCCTGGTTGCGGGCCACCACCTCCTGCAGGTCATCCACATCAAAACTGCCGACCCCCTCGAGTTCCGCGGCATCGGGGCTGATGTTGCGGGGAACCCCGATGTCGATCAGCAGCAGGCTGGAGCGGCGGTTGAGCTTCTCCAGGCGCGGGCGGTGGATGATCGGCTCCTCCGCCGCGGTGCTGGTGAACACGAGCGAACAGGTGCTCAGGCAGTGATCCAGGTCGTCGATCGGACGGCACTGGACGGGCAATTGCGGGAAGTCGGCCGCCAGCTGCTCGGCCCGGGCCAGGGTGCGATTCAGAAGCACCACGCCGCGACAGCCCTTGGCCTGGAGATGCTGCAGCAGCAGCCGGGCCATCCGGCCGGCGCCCACCACGGCCACTTGCTCCTGGTCAAGGGGCACCAGTTCGTCAAGGCCGCGGGCCTGCCCCACCTTCAGTTGGGCCAACTCGACGGCGGCGGAACTGATTGAGACCGCCCCGGTGCCAAGATTGGTTTCGCTGCGCACCCGCTTGCCGGTGCTCACGGCCTGGTTGAGCAGGCGATTGAGGATCGGGCCGACGGAGCGGTGCTCCTGACCCAGTCGCACCATTTTCTTCACCTGGGAGAGGATCTGACCCTCTCCGAGCACCAGGCTGTCGAGGCCGGCGGACACCCGCAGCAGATGGTCGATCGCCGCCTCGTGGTGGTAAGCAAAGAGATGCGGCTGCAGCGCTTCGATCGGCAGGCTGGAGACCTGACTGAGAAAGGCGGACACGGCCGCAATGCCCTCCTCCGGATGGCGGAGCAGGGCATAGATCTCAAGGCGGTTGCAGGTGCTGAGGATGGAAGCCTCGAGCACCTGGTCGTCGGCCTTGAGCCGCTCCAGCGAGGCCTCCATCGTGGGCTCCGGAATGCTCAGCCGCTCCCGGATCTCCACAGGAGCCGTGCGGTGACTGAGGCCGAGGACGGCGATGTGCATGGAGACGGATCCGCTGCCGGAGCTCAGCGCAGGGCGATGCTCTGGGCGCCGGGCTTGATGTGCACGGTGGTGGTGAAGCGGGCGGTGTTGTCGAGGGTGCTGATCACCAGGCTGCTGGTGCGCGTGCAATCCCTCTCGAACTTGACGCCGTCGAAGAGGAGCCCATCGGTGATGCCGCTGGCGGCGAACACCACATTGGCTCCAGAGGCGAGCTCCTCAGCTTCATAAACCTTATCGGGATCACTGATGCCCATCTCGGCCAGACGGGCGAGGTTGCCTTCCCGGGTGAGACCCTCCCATTCCTTGGTCTGGGCAACGGCGGGGTCATAGACCAGTTGGCCCTGGAAATGACCGCCCAAAGCCCGCAACGCCGCGGCGGAGATCACCCCCTCCGGAGCGGCGCCAATGCCCATCAGGCAGTGGGTGCCGGTGCCGGCGAAGCCTGCGGCGATGGCGGCTTGCACATCGCCATCGGAGATGGGCTGCACGCGGGCGCCGGTGGCCCGGATCTCAGCAATCAAGTCTTTGTGGCGAGCGCGGTCCATCACCACGATCACCAGCTCATCGATCGCCACGCCCAGGCAATCACTGAGGATCTGGATGTTTTCGGTGGCCGTCTTGCGGATGTCCACCTTGCCCTTGGCGGCAGGAGGTGCCGCCAGCTTTTTCATGTAGAAATCAGGGGCGTTGAACAGGCCGCCGCGATCGGAGGCTGCAAGCACCGCCATGGACCCCCTCTGGCTGTTGGCGCAGAGGTTGGTGCCCTCGCAGGGGTCGACAGCGAAGTCGACTCCGGGACCGGTGCCGCTGCCCACCTCTTCACCGATGTAGAGCATCGGGGCCTCATCCCGTTCCCCTTCTCCGATCACGATCCTGCCCTGCATGGCGATCTGGCCCATGCGCTCGCGCATGGCCTCCACAGCGGCGGCATCGGCCTCATTCTTCAGACCCATGCCCGTCAGCCGGGCGGAGGCAATGGCGGCCTGTTCGACGACTTCGAGAATTTCCTGGATGAGAGAGCGATCCACAACTGACCGGCGAGGGAAAGGGAGCTTCGCGAACGATCGGCAGAGGGAACCCGAGCCTTGGCGAAGGCGGGGCGAGTGGACGGCAACCCTGGGCAGTGCCCTGGGATGGAGGCCGGAAGCGCCGACCGCCACGAGCCCTCCGGGGGGGACGGGAAGCTTGGCCATCGTATCAGCGCGGCCGACAGGATCCTCGGGCCGACGATTCCTTACAATTTTGTGCCCTTCGCCCCGGTGGACGTCCATGAGCCTCAAGCCCCTGGTGGTTTCGCCCTCGATCCTCTCGGCTGACTTCTCGCGCCTGGGCGATGACGTGCGCGCGGTGGACGCCGCCGGCGCCGACTGGATCCACGTGGACGTGATGGACGGACGCTTCGTTCCGAACATCACCATCGGCCCCCTGATCGTCGAGGCCCTGCGGCCGGTCACCGCCAAACCGCTGGATGTGCACCTGATGATCGTTGAACCGGAGAAGTACGTGCCCGAGTTCGCACGGGCCGGGGCCGACATCATCTCGGTGCAGGTGGAAGCCTGCCCGCACCTGCATCGCAACCTGGGACAGATCAAGGAGCTCGGCAAGATGGCGGGCGCCGTTCTCAATCCCGGCACGCCGATCGACACCTTGGAGTACTGCCTTGAGCTGTGCGACCTTGTGCTGATCATGAGCGTGAATCCCGGCTTCGGCGGCCAGAGCTTCATCGAGAACCAGGTGGACAAGATCCGTTCCCTGCGCCGCCTCTGCGACGAACGGGGCCTTGATCCCTGGATCGAGGTGGATGGGGGGATCAAGCCCGGCAATGCCTGGAAGGTGATTGAGGCCGGTGCCAACGCCATCGTGTCCGGCAGTGGCGTGTTCGGCGCCGCCGACTACGCAACGGCCATCAAGGGAATCCGCAACAGCCGCCGGCCAGAGCCAGCCCTGGTCTGACGGGCTCAGGGCGCTTGCCCAAACTTCTGTTGGCATTTTCTCGGTTTGAAGGCATCGTGAAGGGTCGTTCCGAATGGCTCGATGCCCTTCCCATCGCTCCGCTGCCCCCTTCGCCGCCTGGCCCTGGCCCCTTTGCTGGGAGCTGCCCTGGCGGCCGGGAGCGCACAGGCGGGGGTTCATTCCCTCACCAATCTGTTCGTCTTCGGAGACAGCCTCTCCGACAACGGCAACAGCAAAGCGATCAGTGACACAAGTGTGGGGGCCACCTTCCCGCCTCCCCCCTACAAGGGGGGCCGTTTCAGCAATGGAGATGTGGCCGTTGAATACCTGTGGAGGGCCTTCAACCCCAGCGGTGGCGCCTTGATGGCCTCCCTGGCCGGCGGCAGCAACTTTGCCATTGGCGGCGCCACCACCGGTACGCAGAACTTCATCCAGGTGTGGGACAACACGCCGGTTGGTCTTCGGCCGTACTACGCAGGCACGGGCAATGCCTGGCAGCTGGATGCCTTCAAAACCCCCACCCCGCGCTCGTTCGACCCGGAAACCTCGCTGTTTGTGGTGTGGCTGTTTCCGAACGACGCCTTCTGGGCCGGCGCCACAGGCGGATCGAGCGTCGGGAGCTTTGACAAGAACCCACCGCCTTCCAACTTGGACCTGACAGGGTTGGCCGTTTACAACATCAAAGGCACGATCGAGCAACTGGCCAGCTACGGCGCCAAGAACTTCCTGGTGCCCAATTCGCCAGATATGGGTCTGGTGCCAGAATTCAATGGCGACCCGGTCAAAAGCAAAGCCTTCAGCGACCTGAGCATTGCCTTCAACAGCCAACTGGCCACGCAGTTGAACAGCCTCAGCCTTAACAACCCGGAACTGGACATCACGGCATTCCAGACGGATGCGCTGTTTGCCGAGGTTCGCAACAATCCTGGAGCCTTCGGGTTCAGCAACACCACGAATCGCTGCATCTCGGCCCTCAGCTGTATCACCGGGGACCCAGCAGCTCAGTCCACCTACCTGTTCTGGGATGGAACCCACCCCACCACCGCAGGCCACGCCATGATCGGGCAGCGCTTCTATCAAGCGGTCTACGAGCCAGTTCCCGGACCCTTGCCAGCCGCCGGAGCCGCCGCCGCCCTGGCCTGGAGCCGCAGCCTGAGGAGGCGAGTCAGGCCTCACCCCCAAAAAACCACCCGTAGCTGTGCAGGCCAATGCCCAGCAGATTGACTCCGATGTAGCAGACCGCCAGCACCACCACCCCGGCGGAAGCCAGCAGGGCCGGCTTGCGGCCCTGCCAGCCGCGGATCAGGCGGGTGTGGAGATAGGCGGCATACACCAGCCAGGTGATCAGAGCCCAGGTTTCCTTCGGGTCCCAGCTCCACCAGCTTCCCCAGGCCTCGTTCGCCCAAACCGCACCACTCACCAGACCCACCGAAAGCAAAAGGAAACCCACGGTGATCGTGCGGTAACTCAGGCTGTCGAGCTGCTCGCTGATGCGGAAGCTGGCGCTGCTCAGGCTCATGCTGCCCGGGCCGTCGGAGGCGAGCTGGGCCTGACGGAAGCCGCCGCTCCCGATCGAGCTGCTGCGCAGCTCCAGGGCTTCGTTGCGATCGGTGAGGAGCACGGCGACCGACAGGAGCGACCCCACCAACAGGGCGGCGTAGCTGAGCATGATCACGCTCACGTGCATCACCAACCAGCTGGAACGCAGGGCCGGCACCAGGGGGGAGGCCTCCTGCAGGCGCTCCGGCAGGGCGAAGCTGGCAAAGGCGACGCAGCCCAGGGCCATCGGCGTGGCGGCCGCCGGCACCAGCGGATTGGGCCAGCTGCGCTCCACCAACAGCTGGGTGAGGGTGCAGCCCCAGGCCAGGAAGCACAGCGATTCGTAGAGGTTGCTGATCGGGAAGTGCCCTGAATCCCACCAGCGCAGCACCAGTTGGGCGGTGAGGCAGAGATTGGCCGTGGCCACCAGAAAGCGCACCGCAGAGCTGGCCCGACCTTGGCGACCGCCACTGAGGACCCAGAAGCTCAGGGGGAGGACCAGAAGCAGCAGGGCAAAGGCCCCCAGGCCGAGGGCCATGACCGGATCGTTCACCTGGCAGATGCGAAACTGCGCCAGTCTGCCGCGGCGCGGGTGCCTTCAGCGGCTGGCCTGGCGGAGCAGGAACAGCCCGCCGGCCATACCCACCAACACTGGCAACCAGGCCGCCAGGAAGGGCGAGAGGGCGCCGGTGATGCCGAGCGAGCTGAAGATGAACGACATCAGGTAGTAGCCGAAGATCAACAACACAGAGATGCCGAAGCCCTGGCTGCGACTGGTGCGGGAATGGGGGCGCACGCCGAGGCTGCTACCGATCAGACCGAACACCAGGCAGATGGCGGGAAACGCAAATTTCTCCTGGATGCGAACGCGCAGGCGACGGGCCTCCTTCGCGTTGCCCGCCTGCCGCTGCAAGCGTTCCGCAGTGCGCGCCTGACCAACGGTCATCACGCTCGGGTCGGTGGGAAGCTGGGCCACCTCCAGCGGATCGCGGCTGAGGGGGTAGTTGTAACGGTCAAAACGCGCCGAGGTGGTGCTGCCCGTCCGGTCATCGACATTGATGATGCGGCCATGGTGAAACTCCCAGACGGACTGCTCCTCGTTCCAGTAGGCACTGTCGGCGGTGAGCATCTGCCGCTGGCCGATACGGGAGAAATCCAGTAAGGTTACATCCTTCATCTCGCCGCGCAGGAAGCGGCGGGCATAGAAGATATGGGTGAGCATCTTCTCCTTTTCCCCCCCCTCCAGGGCGATGCGCCCGAAGCGGGAATACATGATGTTGCTTCCCTTCTCGGTGGAGATCGCCTTGCCGAGGGCTCGCTCGAGACTTGTGGTGGCCGCCAAGTTGGCCCGGGGCACGATCAGGTCGTTGAACACAAAGGTGAGCAGGCTCATGCACAGGGCCAGGGCCAGGGCCGGCACCACCATGCGGCGGGTGCTCACGCCGACGCTGCGCAGAGCCGTGAGTTCACTGTTGCCCGAGAGGCGGCTGAAGGCCAGCAGGGTGGCCATCAACGTGGCCATTGGAAAAGACAACACCAGGAAGCCGGGCAGGCGAAGCAGCAGCACCTGCATGGCCGCCGTGAGCGGCAACCCCGACTCCGCCACCCGCCGCACCAACTCAAACACCACCCCCACGGAGAGGGTGACCGCGGTGAAGGCCGCGATCCCGAACAACAACGGACTGATCAGTTCCTGGAGCAGCCAACGATCCAGCAGAGGCAGGCGCTGCCAACGGGGGCGGATCCGTTCCGCCAGCCCCTCGATCAGACGCATCGGAACCGCAGCCTTCAGCTTCGAGCGCCGGGGCGCCGGGAGGGTCGATGGGCTCGCTCCCCTCACAGCTGGAAGGCCTCTCCGAGATAGTGACGACGGACCAGCGGGTCGTGGGCCATCTCCTTGGAGCTGCCTGCCGCAAGGATGCGACCGTCGGTGAGGATGTAAGCCCGATCTGTGATCGCCAAGGTCTCGCGCACGTTGTGGTCGGTGATCAAAACGCCCATGCCCCTGGAGCGCAGGTCGTCGATCAACTGCTGCAGATCGGCCACCGCCATCGGATCCACGCCGGCGAACGGTTCATCCAGCAGCAGATAGCGGGGGCCGTGATCGCCCACCGCCAGCGCACGCGCCACCTCGCACCGCCGTCGCTCGCCTCCGGAAAGCTGAAAACCGCGGCGGTGCTGAAAAGCGGCGAGATGGAACTCCCCGATCAACCCCTCCAGCCTTTCACCATGGCGTTCGGATGAAGTGCCGCTCTGCTGCAACGCCAAACGCAGATTGTCGCGAACCGTGAGGCTGCGAAACACACTTGCCTCCTGGGGCAGATAGCCGATCCCCAGGCGGGCGCGCCGGGGCATCGAAAGATCGGCCACGCTCTCACCATCCAGGAGTACGTCGCCCTGATCGGGGCGCAACAGACCGGTGACGAGGTTGAAGGTGGTGGTTTTGCCAGCGCCATTGGGTCCCAGCAAGCCGACCACTTCGCCGGGATGGAGGACAAGGCTCACGTCATGGACCAGAGGCCGACCCCCGAGGGTGATGGCGACCCGATCGAGGGTCAGGCTCATGGCAGGCGGGGGGTCGGAGCCGGCACGCTCTGCTGACGGAGCTTCAGGCGACTGGTGACCTGCCGGCCGGCCTGGGGTTCGGCCACGATCCGCTCGCTGTCGAGGCGGTAGGTGATCTTCTCGGCCCGGATGCGCTGCCCTTCCGAATCGATCACATCTACATCTCCCACCAGCACGAGCTTGCCTTCCTTCGAGAAGTACTGGGCCTGGCGAGCGGTCGCCACCATCCCCTTGGCGGGGTAGGTGATGCGGACGTTGCCGGTGGCGGTGACGATCCCGGTGGCGTTGTCTGCCTGCTGGCTATCCGACTCGATCGTGACCATGCCGGCATCGGGCGGGGCTGGGCTGGCCGCCGGCGCTGGGCTGGCTGCAGGAGCTGGGCTGACTGCAGGGGTTGCGGGGGCCGTGGTCGGCGTGGAGGCGGCGCTGGCCTGGGGAAGGCGCGGCAGAATATCCCCCAGCAGGAGCAGGGTGCCAAACAGCGCGGTCGCCAGGAAGGTGAGGGGGTGGAGGCGAGCCAGGGGAGGCAAGACCAGAGCTCAGGTGAGGGACAAGCGCACCAATTTACCGATGGCCAGCACCTGGATCCTCCAGACGGGGCAGCGGCAGATCCGCCAGGGAAAGTTGCGCTTGCAAGGCCCGCAACCGGTTCCCGGCCGATCTCCGAAGCGAATCGAGGCAGAGCCCCAGGGCCACCGCCCCGCAGCCCTGAAGCCGTCCCAGGCCTTCACCCATCAACACGGTGGCGCCGTGGCGGTTGCCACGCTCCTGGTGGAGTTCTGCCACCGCGATCTGGAGCAAGCCCTGCAGCACCGGCCGCATCGGGCCCTGGGTCTCGTGCCAGAGCTCTTCGAAGCCGTCATGACAGGCGTACCAGTCGCCGGCATTGAAGAAGGCCACGGCGGCCTGAAGGCGCGGATCGGAGATCAGCTGCATCTCCTCAGCGGCGGAGCCCTCCCCGCGGGGGGAGGCGGCGGCGTGGCTCACCGCTTGGCGGGTTTGCGGGCGGGGAGTTTGCGCAAGCGGATCGACTCGGGGGTGACTTCAAGCATCTCGTCGGGACCGATGTATTCGAGCGCCCGCTCCAAGGTCATCTGCAAGGGTGCCTGCAGGGTGTCGAGCTCTTCGGCGCCGGCCGAGCGCATGTTGGTGAGCTGCTTGGCTTTGCAGACGTTGATCTCCAGATCCTGGGGACGGTTGTTCTCCCCCACGATCATCCCCTTGTAGACCTTGGTGCCGGGGGTGATGAAGAACTGACCCCGATCCTCGGCATTTTTCAACGCATAGAAGGTGGCGGTTCCCTCCTCGAAGGCGACCAGCACACCGTTGCGACGGGTGTCGAAGTCACCCTGCATCGGCCGGTAATCGAGGAAGGAGTGGCTCATGATCCCCTCGCCGCGGGTGGCGCGAATGAACTCGCCCCGGAAGCCGATCAGACCGCGAGCAGGCACGAGGAATTCCAGCTGGGTGCGACCATCGTTGCTCGTCTCCATGTTCTGCATCTCGGCCTTGCGGATGCCCAGTTTCTCGATGCAGGCCCCGACGGCTTCCTCGGGCACATCGAGCACCAGGGTCTCGTAGGGCTCCGACGGGGTGCCGTCGATGGTGCGGAAGATGACCTGGGGCTGGCTCACCTGGAATTCATAGCCCTCGCGGCGCATCGTTTCGATCAGGATGCCCAGGTGCAGCTCGCCGCGACCACTCACCGACCAGCGGTCCGGCGAATCGGTGTCCTCCACCCGCAGGGCGACGTTGGTGAGCAGCTCCTTGCTCAGCCGGTCGCGCAGTTGACGGCTGGTGACGAACTTGCCCTCTTTGCCGGCGAAGGGGGAATCGTTGATGACGAAGGTCATCTGCAGGGTGGGTTCATCCACCTTGATCAACGGCAGGGCTTCGGGATTGTCGGGGCAGGCGATCGTCTCGCCGATGTTCACCTCATCGAAGCCGGCCACGGCCACAAGGTCGCCGGCGCTGGCCGATTCAATCTCCACCCGCTGCAGCCCTTGGAAACCCAGCAGCTTGCTGATGCGACCGCGTTTGACACTGCCGTCATCGCGGAGCAGGGCCACCGGCTGGTTGGCGCGGATTGTGCCGTTGTGGATACGGCCAATCATGATGCGGCCGAGAAAATCGCTGTAATCGAGGGTGGTCACCTGCATCTGCAGGGGCTTGGCGGCATCGCCAACCGGCGGCGGAACATGGCGCAGGATCGCGTCGAACAGCGGCCGCATGGTTTCACTCTCCGTGGCCATGTCGGGCTTGGCGTATCCGCCCATGCCGCTGCCAAAGAGGTAGGGGAAATCGCACTGGTCATCATCGGCACCAAGCTCCAGGAAGAGATCGAGCACCTTGTCGACCGCCTGCTCGGGGTCGACCCGGGCCCGGTCGATCTTGTTGACGAACACGATCGGACGCAGGCCCTTCTCGAGGGCCTTCTTGAGAACGAACCGGGTTTGGGGCATCGGCCCCTCGTTGGCATCGACGATCAGCAGGCAGCCATCGACCATGCCCAGCACCCGCTCCACCTCCCCGCCGAAATCGGCGTGGCCGGGGGTGTCGACGATGTTGATGCGGATGCCCTCGTAGTCAACCGCCGTGTTCTTGGAAAGGATGGTGATGCCGCGCTCCCGCTCGAGATCGTTGGAATCGAGCACGCAGGTGGGCACCGCTTCGTTGTCGCGAAAGATGCCCGACTGGGCGAGCAATGCGTCCACCAGGGTGGTCTTGCCGTGGTCGACGTGGGCGATGATCGCAATGTTGCGGATCTTTACGCCTTTATGCTCGCCGCTCATGAGGTCGGGGTCCTGCGGATGGGGATGGGGTTGGCAGTGCTGGAAGAATGCGGCCGCGAAGCGGTGGATTCTGAAGCGATTCTTGACTCTAGACGCCAGCCTCCCGCCGCGGGATCCCCACGGGCGGATCCCCGAGCGGATCAGGGAGCCGCAAAGCGTTGGGCCGGCTCGAACAGACGCAGCGCCTCGGTGGATCCTTCATAGCGCCAGTGCCAGGGCTCGTAGTTCACGCCCTGGCGATTGGCGCGGGGGAAGGAAAGGGTGAAGTGATAGCGGTTGGCATGGGACCGCAGCCAGCGGAAGGCCGGACTCTGCTCAAAGCTTTCCGAAAGGTTGGTGGCGGGCAGGCGTCCGTCTCCCAGATCCACCGCGTAGCCGGTGCTGTGTTCCGAAAAGCCCGGTGGCGCACTCACCCGCGCGCGGGTGCGGGCGTCCTGGTTGCGGTCCGCCTTGACCGCAAAGAAAAGCTGCTTCTGCAGCGCCAGACTGCGGAAGGCGCTGAGCACACGCAGATCAACGCCAGCGGCAGCGGCATCGCGCTGCATCGCCAGCAAGGAGCGGGCGGCTTCCGTGCGCAGCGTCAGGCCGGGGGCGATCGGCGTGAGCGTGTCGGCGGGCGCCTCGGGGTAGGGGAAATGGCCGAGCAAACGGCCATCGGTGGACGGGCGGGCGTCGAGTCCCGCCATCGGCGCAGGTGCGAGGCGGAGGCGCAACGGCGAGAGGAGCAGCGCGGCCGCAACGGCGGCAGAGCCCGCTGCCCCCACCAGCAGCCAACCGAAGCCTCGCCAAGGCGGGGAGGGGAGGGCCGCCGGGGTGGGGCTGCGCAAAGCAACCGGGATGTCGTCGACGCGGGAGTTGGCGACGCCGCGCGACGGGGAGCGACCGGAGCGGGAGGACCTTCGGGACAACGGCGATGGGGCGCTCAGGCGTGGCGTGCCAGGCCGATGCTACGGGGGGCTGCCAGCGGCAGGCAGGTTGGAAGTGTTAGCTTCCGAGCGAAATCCCTTGCCAGGAGCGCGTTTCAAGATGTTGCGAGTCGCGGTGGTCGGGGGTGGACCCAGCGGATCCTGTGCTGCGGAAGTGCTGGCTCGGGCAGGAATCGAAACCTGGCTGTTCGAGCGCAAGCTTGACAACGCCAAGCCCTGCGGGGGTGCGATTCCCTTGTGCATGGTCAGCGAATTTGACCTGCCGGCCGCCATCATCGATCGCAAGGTCCGCAACATGCGGATGATCTCCCCCTCCAACCGGGAGGTGGACATTCATCTGGACGACCAGAACGAGTACATCGGCATGTGTCGGCGTGAGGTGCTCGATTCCTTCCTGCGCGAGCGGGCTGCTGACCTCGGCGCCCATCTGGTCAATGGCCTGGTGCAGAAAATCGACACCGGCACCAACCGCCAAGGCCCCTACACGCTCCACTATTCCGATTACAGCCGTGGCGAAGCCACGGGCGAGCCGAAAAGCCTCGAGGTGGATCTGATCATCGGTGCCGATGGGGCCAACAGCCGTGTGGCCAAGGCGATGGATGCCGGCGATTACAACGTGGCGATCGCTTTCCAGGAGCGCATCCGCCTGCCGAAGGAGGAGATGGCCTACTACGAGGATCTGGCCGAGATGTATGTCGGCACCGATGTATCCCCCGATTTTTACGCCTGGGTCTTCCCCAAGTACGACCACGTGGCCGTGGGTACCGGCACGATGCAGAAGAATCAGTCGTTGATCAAGTCGCTGCAGCAGGGCATCCGCGAGCGAGCCGCCAAGCGCCTGGTGAATGGGGAGGTGATCAAGGTGGAAGCGCACCCGATCCCCGAACATCCCCGTCCGCGCCGTGTGGTCGGTCGCATGGCGCTGGTGGGCGATGCTGCAGGGTACGTTACCAAAAGCTCTGGCGAGGGCATTTACTTCGCAGCCAAAAGTGGCCGCATGTGCGCCGAAGAGGTGGTGGCGGCCAGCGCCAACGGCACCCGCATCCCCACGGAGAAGGATCTCAAGGTGTATCTGAAAAAGTGGGATCGTAAATACGGTGCCACCTATAAGGTGCTGGAGATCCTGCAGAACATCTTCTACAGCAACGACGCCGCGCGCGAGGCGTTCGTCGAGATGTGCGACGACAAGGACGTTCAACGCCTCACCTTCGACAGCTACCTCTACAAGCGGGTGGTGGTGATGAACCCCTGGCAACAGCTCAAACTCACCGCCAAAACCCTGGCCTCGGTGCTGCGGGGCCAGGCCTTGGCGCCCTCGGGCTATCAGCCGGTGCCGAGCGCGGTCCGCACGGAGGAGGAAACCCAGCGGATGCTCGCCGTGCAGACGATCAAGGGTGGGATCCGCATGCCGGCAGCGGAAGGCAAGGCGGATCGGGAGCCGGCGCTGTCGGCCCGTTCTTAGGGATTCCGGTCCTGGCTTTGTCCCCCCCGGCTCCGCCTCCTCATGCCGGTGGAGTTGGGGTCTTCAGTTTGGCCGCCAGAGCCGTGGAGAGCCGCCGCAGCGCAGCTGACATCTCGCCGACGGGGATCGCCACACTGATCAATGCAGGGCCCTTGATCCCGTCAGAACGCCAGCGGTTCAGGCTGCCCCAGAGCTCCACCTCGTTCACCACCCGCTCCGCGGTGCTGAATCCCATCGCCAGGGCCAGCTCCCTGTGGGCCACCGGCTGCACATCGTTGAACGGACCGTTGAGGATGGGGCGCTCGGTGCCATAGCCCCTGTTGTCGAGCACGATCACCAGGGCGGGAATGGCATAGCGGGCCAGGCTGGCCAGCTCGTTGGCGCACATCAGCAGGGCGCCGTCCCCGAGGAGCACCACGGGAAGGCGCTGCGGGCAAGCTCCCCAGGCCCCCACGGCGGCGGGCAGGGCGAAGCCGAGAGACGCCCAGAAGCTGCTGGCGAGGAAATGGCTGTCTTCCCCGAGGCGCAGATCGGCGGCGGCGAAGAGGGCATCACCGGGATCGGCCAGCACGGTGGCTTCGGCGGGCAGGACGGCTTCGATCGCCGCCATCAACCGCTCCACCCCCACCGGCTGGTCGGGCGCCGGCTCGAACGCGGGGCCGGGGTCGGGGTCGCTGACCGCAAGCGGCAGGGGGGCGGGCTCCGGCCCGGATGCCTCCGCCCAGATACGCAGCAGGGTGAGGGGATCGAGGTTTTCGTTGCGCTCCTCGGCCGTGCGCAGCCCCCCCTCCAGGTCGACCTGCAGAACGTGGGAGGGATCCAGCACCATGGTGAACACCCCCGTGTCGAGGTCGTTGAGGGGCTGGCCGAGCACCAGCAGGCCATCGCTGCTCTCCACCCGTTCCCGAACCCCGGGCTGCCCCATCGCTCCCTCGTAGATGCCCAGTACCCGGGGATGGCTCTCGGGTAGGAGGCTCTTGCCTGAGAGGCTGGTGGCCAAAGGCCAGCCCTCCCGCTCCAGGATCTGCCGCAGCAGGGGTTCCAGCCGGAAGCGGGCCAGCTCCACGCCCGCCAGCACCAAGGGGCGCTGGCGGGCGCGCATCCAGGCCAGCCAGCGCTCCCCCTCGCGCCGCAGACCCTCTGGAATGGCCGGGGCTGCGGGAGTGGGCGGGGTCAGATCAATCGGCCAGGCAATCTCGCGGCTCAGGCAATCGGCCGGAAGCTCCAGGTAGCCGGGTCGGGATTCACGCCGCATCGCCTCCAGCACCCGCACCAGCTCCTCGGCAGCGGTGCGGCCGGAATCGAGCACCGCGCTGGCCACCGTGACCTCCCGGAAGAGGCGCAGCTGGGTTTGATCCGCCCGGATGCGGTGATGCAGCAGGGGGTGCTCCTCGCTCTCCCGCAGGCCCGGGGCGCCTGAGATCACCAGCAGGGGGGAGCGTTCGGCGTAGGCGCCGGCCACTGGATTGAGCAGCTTCAGGGCGCCGACGCCGTAGGTGACCACTGCCACCCCCAGCCCCTGCAGGCGCCCATGGGCATCGGCGGCAAAGCCCGCCCCCTCCTCACCGGCGGTGCAGATCAGATCGATCGGCGAGGCCTGCAGGGCGGCGAACAGGCCCAGCACGTAGTCCCCCGGCACCCCATAGACGCGCCGCACATCGCGCTGCCGCAGGGCTTCGATCAAGGCGGCAACGATCTGCATGACATCCGGACGGAGACCTTCCGATCATGGAGGGGAGTGGGGGGCTGCGGCTTCCCTTGGCGGGGAGGGACACATCAGCCGGCCAGTCATCCGATGCGTCTCAGCCCTGGCAGCGTCGCCAGATTGATAGTTTGGTGACACAGGAAAGACCACGAGGCAATAAGACTGCAATAAGAAGTCGATCCCTCCGGAAGAGTTGCAGCAGCTGGATCGCCTGGGGCATGGACAAGTCGCAAGCGCCAGTCATCGGGCTTGATTCTCTAGAGATAACATTCGGCAAGACTCGCGAATACACAATGCATGGCACGCCATCAAATCATAGGACTTTGCTGTTAAATAAGGCAGGCAGCTTCCGATCAACCCGCAGCTCTACGATTTTGGATTTTTGTGAAGTCAGCCAGCAATGATGCAAACTCCTTGATCTGAAGCAGCATTCCCAGACGGCTTGCCCTCACATGCAGATCCTCACACATCACCATGACGCTCTCCTCGCCATCGAAAAACTTGGAAAGCGGATCTGTTAACCCAGAAAGGCTAGAGGCAATGCTGTGTAAATCAGCAGCATCGAGAAAGGGGTACGCGGCTGATGCGCGAGCGATCAAAGCTAGCTTATCAGGACTCCAATTCGACATCATGGCATCAGCAAGCCCTGCAACGGCATCGAAAAGCTCCCTCTCGGATGATCTTTTGTAGAGACTTGGATCATTCGGATTCCGCCTGATCAGCTCAATGGCTTTCAAGTCTGCCTCAGTAGCCTGATCCGCCAGGCGAGCAGCACGCTGAACAACCTCCTGCACCCTCTGGAAAGCGTCGTTGCGATTCCGCCGCCAATCCTGAAGCAACTGGGCCCGCTGCTGCACCCCCACCGGATGAACGAGCACCCTTTCGATGGGCACGCTCTCCCCAGCCACCGCCTGGCCCAGATCCGGGTCGATCCCCTGCTCCTCCAGCAGCGAAAGGATGCGCGCCCGCAGAAACGCCTGCAGGTCGCCGACCAGAGCCTGGCTGTCGATGCTCCGCTCCGGCAACAGCTCCCCCCAATGGCCGCAGGCCCGCTCCAGCAACGCCAGCAGATTCAGGCGCCAGCCCCGCTGCCAGAGGATTTGCAACAGGCCGTTGCCCGCCCGGCGCAGGGCATAGGGATCCGACGAGCCGCTGGGGCGCTCCCCCTTCGCGAAAATGCTCAGCAGCAGCTCCAGGCGCTCCGCCAAAGCCACCACGGCCCCGGCATCGGAGCTCGGCAGGGCATCCCCCGCCCCGCGGGGCAGGTAGTGCTCCAGCACCGCCAGCGCCACGGCGCGGGGTTCCCCCTCGGCCAGCAGGTACTTCGCCCCCATCACCCCCTGCAGCTCCGGGAATTCCCCCACCATCTGGCTCACCAGATCGTGCTTGCACAGATGGGCCGCCCGGCGGGCCGCCTCCGCGACGCCGCCCTCCTGACCGCTGGCCTCCAACAGCACATCGGTGAGCCACTCGATCCGCTCGCCGCGATCGCGCAGGCTGCCCAATCCCTCGGCGAAGGTGACGCGCGCCAGGGCATCGCGCCGGTCGATGCTCGGCACCGCACAATCGGCTTGCCAGAAGAATTCCGCATCGGCGAGGCGGGCCCGCAGCACCCGCTCGTTGCCGCGGCGGATCGTCGCCGCCGCGTCGGCGCGCCCGTTGCCGATGCAAAGGAAACGGGGCAGCAACACCCCATCGGCCTCCAGGGCCAGGGGATCGGCGGCCGCATCGGCCCGCAGCAGGGGCACATAGCGCTGGTGGGAGCGCATCACCGTGCTGAGCACCTCCGGAGGCAGCGCCAGGAAGCGCGCTTCGATCGCACCCTCGATCAGCTGGGGCGCCTCGACCAGGTCCACCAGCTCCTCGAACAACGCCTCCGGCAGATCCAGCCGGCCGCCAGCCTCCACGGCCGCCTGCTCCAGGTGCTCGCGGATCCAGGCGGCGCGGGTGTCCCGCTCCACCTGCACGTCATGGGCGGCGAGGGTGGCGGGGTAGACGCCGGCATTGGCGATCTCCAGGGGGTCGTTCTGCAGCCGATGGCCGCGGCTGAAGCGGTCGCTGCGCAGCGGCGGATCGCATTCGGGCAGAGCCACCGGCACCACCTCGGAATCGAGCAGGGCCACCAGCCACCGCACCGGGCGGCTGAAGCGGCTCTCGCCCGCCCCCCAGCGCATGAAGCGACGGCCCTGCAGGCTCCACAGCCAGGCGGGGATCAGCGCGGGCAGCAGCGCCGCGGTGGACTGGCCACGCTCCAGGGTGCGCGCAAAGACGAACGGGCCCTTCTCCGTCTCGCGCACCTCCAGGGCTTGCGGATCCACGCCGCAGCGGCGGGCAAAGCCAAGAGCCGCCTCGGTGGGTTGGCCATCGCGAAACGCCTGCTGGGCCGGCGGACCCTTGCGCTCGGCGCGCAGGTCTTCCTGCCACTCCGCCAGACCCTCGATGGTGAGCGCCAGGCGTCGGGGCGTGCCGGTGCTGCGCACCGCCGTGAACGACAGGCGCAGGCGCTCCAGGTCCACCCGAACCAGCTCCCGCAATTGGGGCAGGGCCTCCCGCGCGAAATCGGCCGGCAGCTCCTCCGAGCCGATCTCCAGCAGAAAGGTGGCCATGGCACGACCGATGCTGGTGGCGACTTTATGGAACAACTGCCCCTTCCCTGACCCTCCCCCGCACCGAAAGGAAGACACCCCCCTTTCATTCGCTAGCTTCCAGGAAGTACGAGCGTCGGCCGCGGATGTCACCTAAGGGGGTCAGCAAGAACCCATCCACCGCAAACCCGACGACCGCACCTGTGCTCACAGCGGCCGAGACCCTCAAACGAGAGAGCGGCCACCTGCGCGAGCCGCTGTTGGCGGAGCTGGAAGCGGCCGACGGGAGCCGCCACTTCGGCCAGAGCGCTGTCTCGATTCTCAAATTCCACGGCAGCTACCAGCAGGACGACCGGGACAAGCGTCAGAAGGGGCACGAGAAGGATTGGCAGATGATGCTGCGCCTGCGCAGCCCCGGCGGGCGCATCCCCGCCTCCCTGTATCTCGCCCTCGACGAACTGGCCGATCGACTGGGCAACGGCACCCTGCGGGCCACCACGCGCCAGGCCTTCCAGATGCACGGCATCGCCAAGGCGGATCTCACCGAAGTGATCGGCACGATCGTGCGGGCGATGGGCTCCACCCTCTCCGCCTGCGGCGACATCAACCGCAACGTGATGGCCCCGGCGGCCCCCTTCCAGCAGGACGGCTACCCCGCCGCCCGCCAGCTGGCCGACGACATCGCCGATCTGCTCGCCCCCCGGGCGGCAGAGGGCTCCTACCTCGACCTGTGGGTGGACGGAGATCTCGCCTACCGCATCCAACCCAGCCGGGCTGTGCGTGCAGCCCGGGAGCGCCAGCAAGACGGCAAGTTGTTCAGCGGCGACCCTGAAGAGCCCCTGTATGGCAGCACCTATCTGCCCCGCAAATTCAAGATCGCCGTCACGGTTCCCGGCGACAACTCCGTCGACCTGCTCACCCAGGACATCGGCCTGGTGCTGTTCAGCGACCGCCGGGGGCGACCCCTGGGCTGCAACGTCTACGTAGGCGGTGGCATGGGCCGCACCCACAACAAAGAAGATACCTTCGCCCGCACCGCCGATCCCCTCGGCTTCATCGCCCCGGAGCATGTGCTCGATCTGGTGCAGGCGATCGCGGCCCTGCAGCGCGACCACGGCGACCGCCAGCAGCGGCGCCATGCCCGCATGAAGTACCTGATCCACGACCGGGGCCTCGACTGGTTCCGCGCCGAGTTGGCCGGCTACTTCCCCCACCCGATCCGGTCGCTGCGGAAGGAGCCCAAGGCTCGGCTGCACGACTACCTGGGCTGGAGCCGTCAAGGGGACGGCCTGTGGTTCGTGGGTTTGCCCCTGCTCTGCGGGCGGCTGGAGGGAGAACGCAAGGCCGGCCTGCGACGGCTGGTGGCCACCTACCAGCTGGAGGTGCGGCTCACCCCCAACCAGGACCTGCTGCTCTGCAACATCGGCACGGCCCAGCGCAAGGGTGTGCGCCAGGCCCTTGCAGCCCTCGGCTTCGACAACCCGGAAACGCCGCCCCGGCTCGAGCGCCATGCGATCGCCTGCCCGGCCCTGCCCACCTGCGGCCTGGCGATCACCGAGTCCGAGCGGGTGCTGCCCGCGGTGCTGCAACGGCTGGAGGTACTGCTGAGCCGACTGGGAATCGAGCGGCAGGTGCTCGTGCGCATGACCGGCTGCCCGAATGGCTGCGCGCGTCCCTACATGGCCGAGATCGGTCTGGTGGGCAGCGGCGTGGATCAATACCAACTCTGGCTGGGGGGCACTCCGGGGCTCACCCGCCTGGCCCGCCCCTACCTGGAGCGGATGCCGCTGGAGCAATTGGAGAGCACCCTGGAGCCGCTGCTGAAGGCCTGGGATGAGGAGAGCGGGCCCCGCCGCACACTCGGCGACTACGTGGAACGCATCGGCGAGGCCCGCGTTCAGAAACTGCTCGCCCGTTCATGAGCCGATCCACTCCGGCGCAGAGCACACCCTGGCCCTGGCTGCTTCCGCTGGTGGTTCCGCTGCTCGCGGCGGCCGTCGGGGGCATGGTTTGCGCCGCCGCCGCGGCAGGCCCCACCCGGCCGCAACCGCCCCCCCCGCGCAAGGAGAACTACAACCCCGACCAGGCCACCTGCCAGTCGGATCACCTGGCGCGCAGCTTCCAGGAACAACTGAAACCCTGGGCGGATCAGCCGGAATCGGTGCAGGTGCGCCTGCGGGCCCTGCAGGCCGAAATGCTGCGCGCCAGCCTCAGCCGTTGCGTCGGGCTCGGACTGCTCAGTCCCGCCGAAGCGACGTCCCTGGAGCAGCGGCTCCTCCCCTCACCCGCGGCTCAACCCTCGGGGCAGCGGCCGTAGCAGGCCACGGAGCGCCCCTGCCGCCAGGCCCAGAGCTGATCGCCATAGCTGAAGTGCCACCACTCGTTGGGATGCTGGGCGAACTCCACGCTCGCCAGGCACTGGGCCAACAGGCAGCGGCGCCCATGCCAGTCGGCCTCCCGGGAACCGGGACGCTCGGCGGCGGCGGCGGCGTGGTGGTCGGGCTCGGACACGGCTCCGAGCGCGTCGATCGCCCCTCCCATCGCCAGAGGGCGACCCTCCCCGTCCGCCAGGGTGAGATCCACGGCCCCCCCCGTGCTGTGGGGCGGAGGGGTTGCCGGATCCGCACTGGGGGGCGCCCAGAACCGGGCGACCAACCGCTCCACCTCTCCGCGCGCTGGGCTGGGGTCGTCTGGGTCGAGGCCCCGGTTGCGGCACTCCTGCTCCAGGGCATGGCGCACCATGAAGCGTTGCACCGCCAGCGGCCGCCAGGCATCGAAGATCGCCAACCGCCAGTGGGGCTGCTGCTGCTGCAGCAACGCCTGGGCCTCGAGCAGCCGCTGGATCACCCCGGGCCGCAGACGGAACGGGGTGGCGTCCATTCCATAGGGGGCACCAAGGGAGGCATAGGGGTGGGGCTCCAGACGCAGCAGCTCCGCAGGCAGATCCTCCAGCACTTCCCCGTTGTCGCGGATCGGGATCGGATTCCAGGGGCGCAGGGCCATGGCAGGCGCGACGGGGTGGGGAGGGGTGGTGGCGCTCAATTCAACTGCGCGGCCTCCAGCAGCCGCTGGCGACGGGCCACAAGGGCGGCGCGAAGCAGCGGCCGTCCCTCCAGCCGAGGATCCTCCTCGAGCAGCCGACGGGCCAGATCGCGGGCCTGCTCCAACACCTCCCCGTCATCACTCAGGCTGGCCAGGGCCAGATCCGGCAACCCCGATTGACGGGTGCCGAGCACTTGGCCGGGTCCCCGCAGCCGCAGATCCATCTCGGCGATCTCAAACCCATCGGTGCTGTGCACCAGCACGTCGAGGCGCTGGCGCGCAGTGGCGCCGTCACCGTCATGGATCAGCAGGCAATGGGAGGCCGCTGCCCCGCGCCCCACCCGTCCGCGCAGCTGGTGCAGCTGGGAGAGGCCGAAGCGGTCGGCGTGATCGATCACCATCACGCTGGCCTCCGGAACGTCCACCCCCACCTCCACCACGGTGGTGGAAACCAGCACCTGAGACTCACCGCGGGCGAAGGCACCGATCTCCGCCTGCTTCTGCTCGCTGGAAAGGCGGCCGTGCAACAGTCCGACACGGAGATCCGGGAACACCTCCGCAGCCAGGTGGTGATGCACCTCCACCGCTGAGCGCAGATCCACCTTCTCCGATTCCTCCACCAGTGGCAGCACCACGTAGGCGCGCTGGCCCTGATCCACCTGGGCGCGGATGAGCTCCCACGCCTTCTGCCGCTCGCCGCTGGCCAGGGTGAGGGTGCGGATCGGGGTGCGGCCGGGGGGCAGCTCATCGATCTGGCTCACATCCAGATCGCCGTGGATGGAGAGGGCGAGGGTGCGGGGGATGGGGGTCGCCGTCATGGTGAGCAGATGGGGCTGTAGCCCTTTGGCCAGCAGGCGGTTCCGCTGCCGCACGCCGAAGCGGTGCTGCTCGTCCACCACCACCAGTCCCAGGCGGGCGAACTGCACCGGATCCTCCAGCAGGGCGTGCGTACCCACCAGGATCTGGATCTGTCCATTGGCGAGATCCTGCAGAAGCTGGCGCCGCTGCCGCGCCGGGGTGGAGCCGGTGAGCAGGGCAAAGCTCACATGCAGCCGGGGCAGCCATTCCGCCAGGCGCTGCAGATGCTGCTCCGCCAGCACCTCGGTGGGGGCCATGAACGCCCCCTGCCAGCCGGCCTGGACCGCACCGAGCAGGGCCGCCAGGGCCACCACCGTCTTGCCGCTGCCCACATCCCCCTGCAACAGTCGCGCCATCGGGCGGCTGCCGGCCATGTCGCGCCGAATTTCCGCCAGCACCCGCCCCTGCGCCCCGGTCAGGGGAAAGGGCAGCAGCTGCAGCAGGCGCGCCACCAGGTCGTCCCCACCGGGGGGCAGCGCCAGAGGCGGCGCTGCCCGGCCGCGCAGCTGTTGACGCCGCAGGGCGAGGGTGAGCTGCAGCAGCAGGAACTCATCGAACACCAGGCGGCGGCGGCTGGCCTGCAGATGCTCCTGGTCCTTCGGGGCGTGGATGCCGCTTCGGGCCTCCTCCAGGGGAAGCAGGGCCAGCTCCCGCCGCAAAACGGGATCGAGCGGATCGGGCCAGTGGGCAATCCGGGGCAGAAGGCTGCGGATGACGCCGCCCATGCGCTCCTGCGTCAACCCCTCCCCCAGGGCGTACACCGGCACGATGCGGCCGATGCCGCCGGAGCGCACCGGCGCAGAGGCTCCCTCCAACACCTCGATCAGGGGATCGCGGAAGGCCGGGCCATAGGGGCTCTCCCGCACCAGACCGCTGACCGCGACGCTGGCACCGACCGGAAACAGGCTCTGCTGCTGGCGCAGCGCGCCCGGAGAGGCGAAGCGGCGACCGGCGAGGAAGCGCGACACCCGCAGTCGACCCGTACCGTCCTGCAGGTGCAGCTCCAGGATCGCCAGGTTGGGGTTGCGGGGGCTGGCGAAGGCATGGCAGCGGCGCACGCGGGCCACGATCGTGGCGGTGGTGCCCGGCTCCAAGGCCGCGATGCGCACCAGCCGCGCGTAGTCGAGGTAGTCGCGGGGGTAATGGCGCAGCAGATCGCGCGCCACCAGCAACCCGAGGCCAGCCAGCTGAGCCCCCAGCTTCGGACCCACACCGGGCAAGGCCGTGAGAGGGGAGTCGGGACTGAGGCGTTCCAGCGGTCCGGCAGCGGGGGCGGGCTCAACCAGCCGCAATCGCGGTGGCGCCGCCGGCAGGGGCGCACGGTGCTGGCAGCGCAGCTGATGCACGCGCTGGCGCAGCTGGCTCACCAGCCGCGCCCGCTGCTCGGGAGAGTCGTCGGCATAGCGGCTGAAGCGATCGCCCAGCTCCGCCAGGGAGCGCCGCTCCTCGGCGCCGAGACCGCTCACCCCCTCCCGCAGGTTTCGAACCACGAAAGTGCTGTACGTCTCGCGGCGGCCCATCAGATCGCCGAAGCCCCGCTCGCTCTCCAGCTGGCTCGCCTGCTGAAGGGTGGCGCACCACCGCTCCAGATCCACCGACTGGCCCGGGGCGGGGCTCAACCCGGTGGGCTGAGACTCTCGCGGCGATCCTGCAACCACAGCTGTTCGGCCTCGTGCGCCTCGCGCCGCCGCTGCAGGCGCTGAAATTGCTGCGCCATTCTGCGCACCTCCTGCCGGTGCTGTTGCAAACGGCGTCGGCAGGTGCGCAGGCGAGGCTCCTCCAGCTCCAGATCGACGCTGCGCAACAGCAACGCCATCACCTGCAGGGGGCTCGCATCATCCGCCGGGAACGGCAGCCTGAGCCGCAGCAGATTGGGGGGCGCTGGCTGGGGTTCGAGCTGACCCGCAAGCACGGCATCAAGCAGGGAGACCGGCAACAGGCAGCCGCTCAGGCCGAGCCGCAGCATCTCGACGTTGATTGCGTGGGAGAGATTGCGCAGACGCCGGGACAGGGCCGACTCGATGCCATCCAGCCAGCGCAGGAGGGAGAGGGGATCGTCGGGAAGCTGGCCACCCCTCCAGGGATCGGTGCCCTCCTCCGCCAGGAGAGCTGCCGCGGGCTGGGGATCCTCGATCAGGCGCTGCAGGAGGGGCGGCAGGTCGTGCGGGGAAGGGCGCCCGCTCGGGCCCTCTTCGTCGGCCTCCTCCGCCTTGGCGGCAGCCTCCGCCCTGGCGGCAGCCTCCCAGGGCAGAGCAAGGGAATCGGCGGCGGACGGCAGTCCGCCCATGGCGCTGATCGCCCGCAACAGACCCGCGGAGAAGGGAAGCGACCCATCAAGATTCACCGAGCCCTCGGGCAGGGAATCCCCGGCGGACTCGGCAGGGCTGACGGGAGGGGTGGACCCGGGCGGCGGGGTGGAAAAGGGGAAGGCCGGCAGTACGGGGCTGCTCTCCTCCTCCTCCTCGGGCGATGGGGAGAAGCTCTGCACCAACTGCTGCCGCTGGCGGCGCTCCTGCCGCTGCCGCTCCCGGGCCATCTGAGCCGCCAGGCTTGCCAGCTGCTCCACGGTCAGGAGGCTCGTGCAGCGACCCACCAAGGTGCTGACGCGTCGGTGCAGCTGTCGCCGATCGTCAATCGGCAGTTTGGAATAGCGGCGCGGCTGCAGCTGGGCGGCCAGGTGGAAACAGGCGCGTTCGACCCGGACGGGCAACACCTGACGCAACACCTGGAGGTAGAGCGCCAGATGGCGATAGAGATCCGGATTGCCGCCGCGAAGCTCCTGCCTCAACTCCTGCAGCTGGCCTGCGGGACCGGCCCGCTCCGGCGATGGGGAGCTGGCCAATCCGGATTCCTCAGACCCCTTGGGTCATGGCCGCGACCTCTGCGGCGAAATCGGCCTGCTCCACCTCAATGCCTTCCCCAAGGGTGTAGCGGGTGAAGCGGCGTACCTGGATGTTTTCGCCCGTCTTGCCGGCGGCCTGTTTGACCATCTCGCCGAGGGTGACATTGGGGTCGCGGATGAACGGCTGCTCCAGCAGGGCCATCTCCTTGAGACGCTTGCCGATGCGCCCCTCGACAATCTTCACCTTCATCTCTGGCTTCTTGCCCTCCAGATCATCGCGGCCCATCTCGATCGACTTTTCCCGCTCGACCACATCCTCGGGGATCTGGTCGGTGTTGACGTATTCGACGTTGGGACAGGCGGCGATCTGCATGGCCACGTTGCGGAGCAGCTCCTGGAAGAGTTCGCCGCGGGCGACGAAGTCGGTCTCGCAGTTCACCTCCACGAGCACGCCGACGCGGGCTCCGGTGTGGATGTAGCTGCCGATCGCACCCTCCGCGGCGGTGCGGCCCGCCTTCTTCTCAGCGGAAGCAATGCCCTTTTGCCGCAGCCATTCGCTGGCTTTGGTCATGTCGCCACCGGACTCGGCCAGGGCCTTCTTGCAATCCATCATCCCTGCGCCGGTCTTGTCGCGCAGTTCCTTGACGAGCTTGGCGGAGATCTCAGGCATGGGACGGGGTGGGGAGAGGGGGGGGAGAAGTGGGGGGAGGGGCGATCAGCCCTCCTCCTCAGCGCCGCGATCCTGGGCTCCGTGCCGGCCCTCGTTGATCGCATCGGCCAGACGGCCGAGCACCAGCTGCACGGAGCGCACGGCGTCGTCGTTGCAGGGGATCGGCACGTCGCAGAGATCGGGGTCGCAGTTGGTGTCAAGCATCGACACCAGGGGGATGTCGAGCTTGCGGGCCTCCAGCACGGCGTTGGTCTCGCGGCGCTGATCCACGAGGATCACCACATCGGGAAGACGGCGCATGTTCTTCAGACCGCCGAGATACTTCTGCAGACGGTCCAGCTCGCGGCGCAGGACGGCGGCCTCTTTCTTGGGTCGCATGGCGATGGCACCGGAGGATTCCATCCGCTCCAGATCCTTCAGCCGGTCAATGCGGGCCCGCATGGTGGTCCAGTTGGTGAGCATGCCCCCCAGCCAGCGCTGGTTCACAAACGAGGCGCCGCAGCGGGCCGCCTCCTGGGCGATCACCTCGGAGGCCTGCTTCTTGGTACCGACGAACAGGAAGCGCTTGCCACTGCGGGAAGCGTTGCGCACCCATTTGTAGGCATTGTTCATGCAGACGGCGGTCTGCACGAGGTCGATGATGTGAACGCCGTTGCGCGCGCAGTAGATGTAGCGCGACATCTTCGGGTTCCAGCGACGGGTCTGGTGCCCGAAGTGGGCGCCCGCCTCCATCATCTCGGCGAGAGTGACGACAGCCATGGAAATCGTGGGGTTTCGGGTTGGCCACCACCTGCCAGGGACCCGATGGGGTCACCCGAAACGTGCAGGTGTGCGGTGTGTTGGGTACCGGTGCAACCTATCAAACGGCCGAGCGGGCTTCGGCGAAGAGCGCTCGCACCCCCAGGCGGTTGAGGGGCAGGCGCAGCAGCTCCATCGCCAGGGCGGGGTGGCCGCGGCGGATCAACCAGGCGAGCAACGGGCGGAGGCTGCGCTCGTTGATCAGCCCACCCAGGGTGAGCAGCTCCCACAGCAGGCGGTGCAACCAGGTGTACTGGATGATGAAGCGCACGCGGCGGGTGGGATGCTTGCGGAAGAAGACCAGACCCATCTTTGCCCTCTCTCGCTCGATGCGAACCAGATCGGGGATCTGCTCCAGGCTGAGGGCGGGATGCCAGTGGTAGCCCACTGCCTGGGGGCATCGGATCAGACGCACACCCTGGCGTCGCAACCGCTCCCCCAGTTCGAGGTCCTCCCAGCCATAGAGGCGAAAGGAGGTGTCGAACAGGCCGCTGCGCAGCAGAAGCTGCCGATCGATGGCCACGTTGCCGGTGGCGAAATACGCCCATGAGAGGTCAGTGGGCTTGTGGGGCTCGCTGGTGGGATCGTCGAAATTGGCGGTGTTGATCACCGCGCCGTAGGTGAAGCAGAGGCGATCGCCGCGGCGCTGCCACTGCTCCTCCAGTGCGCGGGCATGGCAAAGAAGAAAATCGGGGGTGACCACCAAATCGCTGTCGATGAAGACGATCACATCGCCATAGGCGGCTTCGACGCCGCGGTTTCGCCCCTCGGCAGGACCCCCGTGCTCCTGGCGGAGCAGACGCACATGGGGCAGCGCGGTGGCATGGCCATCCAGCCAGCGCACGGTGTCATCGGTCGAGCCGTCATCCACCACCACCACCTCGTAGCGCTGCAGCGGCGAGGCGAGGCGCTGGCTTTCGAGCGCTGCCAGGCACTTGCGCAGGATCGGCAAGCGGTTGTAAGTGGGGATGACGACGCTCAGAAACATGGGCGGAGGAGTCGCCTCGCGGGGACGAGTGCGGGGGGATGACGCCAAAAAGGGGACCCCGAGGGGTCCCCAAAGGGAAGGAGGCGCTGGATCAGTCGGCGGCGCCGCCGTTGTTGGCGGTGCCGGTGACGCCGTTGCCAGCCCCTTCGCCTCGGCCATCATTGCGCAGCTTGCGCTTCTTGAACTTGCGGGCGTAAGCGCGGTTGCGTTCCTGCTTTTCCTTCTTGAGATTCCTGCGTTTGGCCATGCGGGCGGTGATCCTCTAGGGGGGGAGAATCTCCACCCTACCCAACCGAACCGCAAGCTCCCGGGCCGTGGGGATCGGGAAGCCGCTCGCTCCCCGGGGGCCTCCCCTCTACAGCGGCTTCGATTCCGGCTCCGGGGGCGCCAGGGATCAGGTCCACCTCCTTCCGGCCGCTGCGCTTTCGAAGGCCGCATGTCCAAGCCCGATGGCACGTTCTGCTCGGCGCTCAGGCAACGCGAAGGGTTGTGACCCTGCAAGATCCCGCCTCCTGCCGGAGGGGGCCATGGTTCAAAAGATCTCTGCCGGGTCGGCATCCACCAGTTTGCGCATCGCCAAGGCTGCCGAAACCATGCACATGCTGAGGATCAAGGCAAAAACGATCACGGAGCGATTCAGATCCATGAAGACGGGCAGGCTCGTACCGGAGCGCACCAGCCCATACAGCCCCTGTCCCGTCAACCAGGCCGGTACATAGCCGAGGAGGGAGAGGAGCAATCCCTCCCGCGCCACCACCCCGAAAAGACTGCTGAGCCGGTAGCCCATCGCCATCAAGGTGGCGTATTCCGGGAGATGGTCGCTGACGTCAGAGTAGAGGATCTGGTAGACGATCACACAGCCCACTACGAACCCCATCGCCGTGCCGAGACTGAAGATGAAGCCGATGGCAGTGCTGGATCGCCAATAGTTTTTCTCGAACTCTTCAAAAGCTTTCTTGGTGAGGATCGTCACGTCCCGAGGCAGCAGGCGGCGCAGACGATCCGCCACCCGCAGGGGATCGGCGCCCTTCCCCACACGCACCAGGCCCAGCTCAATGCTGCCCCGTGGGGTTTCGGGCATCAGCGTGAGAAAACTCTCGCTGCTGAGCAGCATGTTGCCGTCGGCCCCGAAGGAGGCGCCCAGGGCCACCAGACCCGCCACCCGCACCCGCTTGCCCGCCACCTCGGTCTCCACCACCTTCCCCTTCTTCAGCCACGCCGCGATCGGTCCGAACTCCGGCCGGGAGAGTTCGTCGAACAGAACGCGACCCGGTTGGGTGAGCAGCTGCGCCTTGCTGGCCAGCCCCGGATCGGTGAACAGGGGATCGTCGGGTTCAAACCCGATCGCCAGGATCGAGCGGTTCAGTCGGGTCTGCGGGTTGCGCCAGAGCAACAGATTCCAATGCACGGGCGTGATTCCCACCACGTCGGGATCCGCCATCGCTTGCACCAGTCGCCGCCTGGGGAAGCCGGCCATCCCGATCGAGCTGGTGGTGCGCGGACTGATCAACACCAGGTCGGCGTCAAAGCGCTTGTGAATCACGACGCTGGCATCGAAGAGCCCATCGCGGAATCCCAGCTGCATGAACATCAAAATCCCCGCAAAGGCGATGCCAGCCAGGGCCACGGCCAAGCGAGCCGGCTGGCGGGTGAGCAGGAGCCAGGCCAGGGGGACGTTGCGTTGGGACCATGGACTGCGCATCGGGAATCAGGGTTGCAGGAGGGCGATCACCTTCAGCCGGATGGGGGCGTACAGCCGGCGGGCCGACTCGGGAGCGAGGTGCAGGCGCCGCTTCGGACCCGTGCGATCAACCGGCGTGCGGTCATGCCCCCCAATCTCCGGGTGGATCAGGTCGATGGCGAGGGAGCGGGAGGGTCGTCAAACAGCAAAGCCTCGATATAGCGATCTGCCCACTGGGGCGTGAACGCCTTTTCAAGCACCCGGCGCGTCTTGTCGTTCTTCTTCTGCTGCCTGCAATAGCGGAGCTGACCCTGCCAGCGTTGCACCGTAGCCGGATCTTCAGCGCTCTGAGGTTCTGCGGCATTCGCCGCCGCCGCGAGCACGCGGAGATAGGCCTCAACACAGTCGATGAACCAGCCTTCCTCCCGGGGGGTGGAGGGGCGCACGAACAGCACGTGGGAGGAGAAGATCTCGCCCCAATCCGGCAGAGGGCGGGGCTGGGAGAAGGGCGGTGGGGTCCAGGCCGCCAGGGCTGTCTCCACGGGGGGCGGCAGGGAGTCGAGAACCGGGGAGAGATCCACGATCGCCGCCGACACCACGCCGCGGCCGGCCACGATGTCGGCCCCGAACACCGGCAGGTCGTAGCGGGGGTCGGGAAACAGCACGCAGTGCAGGATCTGCAGGCCAGCACCGAGGCGGGCGGTCTCGAGATGCAGCTTGCGCAGGCCGCGGCAGCGGTGCACCTCGTTGTGAATGAACAGCGCCTCCCCATCGAGGCGGCCGCTGATCGCCTCCAGGTCGGGATCGATCGGCAGAGGCTCCAAGCCACTCAACCCTTCTCGCCAGGTGCGGATGCGCTCCGCCAGGGCGTCGACCAGGGGGTGAATGCCGGTGGGGCTGGCGGGGGCCTGGGGCATGGCGGCCCGAAGAGGTTCAGAATGGCGATCTTGACACGCGTGGATGCCGCTCCGGATGGGTGTGGATGAGCCAGGGGACGGAACAGCGCAAACCACCACGGAAAGCGGCGCCAGCCTGCTGCCCGGCCTCGCCATGCCCAGGCGCCGCGGACTGCCGAATGGCGCCGAGCTTGTGAGCCTGCCCCTGCCCGGGGCGCCTCTGGTCTGCATCGACTTCTGGTGCCGCGCCGGCAGCGCCTTCGAGCGGGACGAGGAGAGCGGCATGGCCCATTTCCTCGAGCACATGGTGTTCAAGGGCAGCGAGCGGCTGGCGGCGGGCGAGTTCGACCGGCGCATCGAAGCCCTCGGCGGCAGCAGCAACGCCGCCACCGGCTTCGACGATGTGCACTATCACGTTTTGATCCCACCCAACGCCGCGGCTGAAGCGGTGGATTTGTTGCTCGACCTGGTGCTGCGGCCGCGTCTCGAACCGGAAGCCTTCACCATGGAGCGGCAGGTGGTGCTGGAGGAGCTCTCCCAGAGCGAGGACCAGCCGGAGGAGGTGGCGGTGCAGACGCTGCTCGCCCGCGCCTGTCCCGGCCATCCCTACGGCCTGCCGATCCTGGGGCGGCGGGAGCGGCTCCTCGCCCATGGGCCCGACGCCATGGCCGACTTCCATCGGCGTCTCTACGGTGCCGGCCGCTGTGAGCTGGCCCTGAGCGGCGCCGTGGACAACGCACTGCTCGACCATGTGGCCGCCGGTGCGCTGGGCCAGCTGGAGGCGGTGGCCGAACCGAAGACGCCCCCACCCCTGCAACTGGTGCCTGGCGAGCATCAGCTGGCCCTGCCCCGGCTGGAGGCGGCCCGTCTGCTGATGGCCTGGTGGCAGCCCCCCGCAGCCGATCTCGCTGGGGTGATGGGAGCGGATCTGGCCACCTCCCTGCTGGCGGAAGGGCGCCGCAGCCGTCTGGTGGAGCGGCTGCGGGAGCAGCTGCGCATCGTGGAGAGCATCGATCTCGATCTTCACCCGATGGAGTGCGGCAGCCTCGCGCTGCTGGAGGCGGTCTGCGAGGAATCCGAGCTGCCGGAGGTTCGCCAGGCCATTCAGCAGGTGTGGCAGGAGGTGATGGAGGATCCCCCGGGGGAGGCGGAATGGGGGCGGGCATGCCGCCTGGTGGCCAACAACTACCGCTTTGGTTTGGAATCGGCCAGCGCCGTGGCCGGGATGATCGGCAACAGTCATCTTTGGGGACGTCGTCAGCCCTTGAGTGCGCCGCTGCTGGAGCTGGAGCACTGGAGCCCGCTGCGACTGCAAAATGAAGCCCTGCGACGCCTCGATCCCCAGCGTGCCTGCGTGCTGGAGGCGGTGCCCGCGTGAACGTTCCCCCCTTTGCCACCCCCTCCACCTTCCGGCTCCAGGGCGGACTGCCCGTTTGGATCGAGGAGCGCCCGGGGCCGGCGATCCTGGCCGCCAGGCTGGTGATCCGCGGCGGCAGCGGCATCGATCCCCACGGCGGCCGTGGTGCCCACCAATTGCTGGCAGGCCTGATGACCCGCGGATGCGGCGACCTCGATGCGGAGGCCCTCGCCGATCTGATCGAGGGAGCCGGCGCCGGGCTCCGGGCCGAGGCCCAGGAGGACGCCTTGCTCCTGGGCTTGAAATGCGCTGCCGATGATGCGGCCGCTCTCCTGCCACTGCTGCTGCGCATGGTGCGCCAACCGGTGCTGGCGGCGGACCAGTTCGAGCTGGAACGACAGCTCAATCTCCAGATGCTGCAACGCCAACGGGAGGACCCCTTCCAGCTCGCCCACGATCAGCTCCGCCAGCTCCTCTTCGACCATGGCCCCTACGGGCACGACCCTCTAGGGGTGGAGGAGGAACTGGAGGCCTTGTGCCCTGGTGATCTGACGCCGCTGCTGGCGGATCTGGGTCGCCAGGGCGCCGTGCTGGTGCTGTGTGGAGATTCCCCCGCCGGGGTGATCGAACTGCTGGAGGAGGAGCTGGTGGCGGCTCCCTGGGCGACCGCCCTGCCGAAATCCAGCACCTGCCCTGGCGGCCCGGAGCTGCGGCAGCGATCAGCCTGCCTGGAGCAGGACACCGAACAACTCGTGTTGATGCTCGGCACCGCCACCGTGCCCCTGGGCCACGAGGATGCGCTGGCGCTCCGCCTGCTGCAGGCACACCTCGGCCTGGGCATGTCCTCCCGCCTGTTTGTGACGATGCGAGAGGAGCGGGGGCTGGCCTACGACGTCGGGGTGCATCTGCCCGCCCGCTGCGGCCCTTCCCCCTACATGATGCACCTCTCCACCTCGGCCGAGCGTGCCGAGGAAGCCACCAGCTGCCTGCTCGACGAATGGCAACGCCTGCTGGAGAAACCTCTCACGGAAGCGGAACGGAACCTGGCCCTGGCCAAGTTCATCGGGCAGGAGGCGATGGGGCGGCAGACGTGCGGGCAGATTGCGGAGCGGCGGGCGCTGCTGCTCGGACACGGCCTACCGGTGGATCACGTGGAGCGCACGGTGGAGCAGGCCGCCGACCTGAGCGGCGCGGATCTGCAGGCGGCAGCTCGCCGCTGGCTGCAACATCCAAGCCTCAGCCTGGTGGGTCCGGCCACCGCTGTGGGGGTGGCCGAACGGGCCTGGCGGCACCATCCACTCAGCCCGGATCCGGTGTCTCCAGCGGTGCCGGGCTGAGTCGGCCCTCCTCCACCAGGAACGTGCCGCGGCGGAAGCGCACCGCCCGCACCCCCAGGGCGCGGCACTCCACCACGACACCTGTCTCGCCGGGATCGACCAGGTCAGGGGGACGGAGCATCGGCATGGGATCCGCGGTTTTCAAATAGGGCAGGGCACTGTTCAGCCGCACGGCCGCGCCCGGGGGGAATGTCTCGCTTCGCTCGCTCGGGCTGGGGTTGTCGGTCGGCATGGCTCAAGATCCCGGCCGCCGCTTCACCTGCGTCAGACCTGGGCAAGTGACCCTAGCTGCAGCAGGATGGACGGAAGCGACGGAGGAAGCCCGTGCGGGCCCTGGCCAATCTGAGCGGCGCCATCGCCGGCTTGCTGTTGATTCTTGTGGGCGGTCTGATGCCGGCGTCCTTGCCGGTGTGGGATCCGGCCCACGGATGGGCCCTCAAGCCGCTGATGATCACCCTGCAGGTCCCCGCTCTTCTGCTCACCGCCCTGGTCTGCGGCCACCGGGCGGCCATCCTGGCGGCGGTGGCCTATCTGAGTCTTGGCTTGTTCCAGCTGCCGGTCTTCCATGAGGGCGGAGGCATCAGTTACCTGCTGGATCCAGGCTTTGGTTATCTGGCGGGTTTCGTTCCGGCCGCCTGGCTCACCGGCAAGTTGGCAAGGCAGCAGGGCCTCGACGATCCCCTCTCCCTCAGTGCGCTGGCGGCCATCGGCCTGCTGGTGATTCATCTCTGCGGGCTGGCCAACCTGCTGCTCGGCGGGCTGGCGGGCCGTTGGGGATCAAGCTTTCCCCATCTGGTGCGCGACTACAGCCTGGCCCTTGTGCCCCAGCTCATCGCCTGCTGCGCGGTCGGGGTGATGGCCTGGCTGCTGCGCCGCCTTCTGCTGATCCCCTCATGATGCGCGCGGGTGAGAGCGGACGCTCGGCTCGTGGCGGGCGCGGCCTGGCCTCCCTCAGCTGGGCACTGGCCGGCAGCCTGCTTGCGCTGGATCAGCTGAGCAAGCTGGCGGCGGTCCAGGAGCTGGAGCCCGGGGTCGGCGCCGCGTTCCTGCCCGGGCTGCTGCAGTTCCGCCTGGTGCGGAACACCGGCGCCGCCTTCAGTCTTCTCTCCGGCTCGACGGCCCTGCTCAGCCTGATCAGCCTGGCGGTCTGCCTGGCCGTGGCGGCGTTGCTGTGGCGTCGACCCCCCACCGCCATCACCCCGGCTCTGGCCCTGGGCTTCCTCTTGGGAGGGGCAGCGGGCAATGGCCTCGACCGCTGGCGCCTCGGCGCGGTGATCGACTTCCTCGAGTTCGTGCCGATTCACTTCCCGGTGTTCAACATCGCCGACGTGGCCATCAACCTGGCGGTGCTCTGCTTCGCCCTGGATTGGCTGAACGGCCTGAGACGCGAGGGGGAGCGGGATGCCTGAGACGCTGGAGCGCTTGCAGCGTCTTCCGGCCCAGCTGGGCCTGGTCCCGGCCGCCACGGCCGCCGCACAGCTCATGCTGGACATTCCCGGGCTTCCGACGCAGGCGCTGCCCCTGCTCGGCAGCTGCTATCGGATCGGCCGCGATACCGCCTCCGACGTGGTGTGCGACCACGCCGTCGTCAGCCGCCGCCATGCCCTCCTGGAGCGCCACGGGAACCACTGGCTGCTGCAGGACTGCGGGTCGACCAATGGTCTCTGGTGGCGTGGCCGACGGGTGCGCCAGCTGGTGCTGCGCGACGGCGACCGGATCCGGTTCGGGCCCGAGGCGAAAGGGGAGTTTCCCTCCCTGCTCTTTCAGCGCCCGGCCAGCTCCGGTTGGCAATCCCTGTCGAGACGCGGTGGCATCGCCCTGGCCGCTGTGGCGGGCGGAGGTTTGCTGCTGGTCGCTCTCTCCGCCCTTCAGATGCCGATCCGCGGCAGCCTGGCGACGGTGCGGGCCCCCCTGGTGCTCTACGACGGTGCCAGCCGACCGATCGCTTCCGCCAGCGACCAGCGACACCATGAACTGAAGAACCTGGCTGACTACCCTCCGCTCCTGGTCGATGCCCTGCTCGCCAGCGAGGACAGCCGCTTCTGGTGGCATCCCGGCGTCGATCCGATCGGCACCGCCCGCGCCCTTGTGGTCAACCTGATGGGCGGCCGGGTCATGGAAGGGGGCAGCACCCTCACCCAGCAGTTGGCCCGCAGCCTCTATCCCGAGCAGGTGGGGGAGGGGGAAACCCTGGAGCGCAAGTGGCGGGAGCTGTTGGTGGCCCTGCAGCTCGAGGCGCGGTTCAGCAAGCGCGATCTATTGCTCAGCTACCTGAACCGGGCCTACCTGGGCGCCGGCTGGGGCTTTGAAGACGCCTCCCGCCGCTTTTTCGGCAAGTCCGCCGCCCGGCTGCAGCTTGAGGAGGCGGCGCTGCTGGTGGGTCTGCTTCCCTCCCCCAACGGTCATGATCCCTGCATCGATCCCCGGGCGGCCCTCAGCGCGCGCAACAGCGTGTTGAGCAAGATGGCGGCCACCGGTCGGATCAGCGCCGATCAGGCTCGCGCCGCCAAGCGGCGGCCGATCCGTTTGTCGGGGAGCGCCTGCCGGGCCGAAAACCGTCGGGCCGCCCCCTTCTACAGCGATCAGGTGCGGCGCGACCTCAACGACCTGGTGGGGGTGGAGATGGCCGCGGAGGGCAACTACCTGATCGACACGCACTTCGACCCCGCTCTGCAAACGTTGGTGGAGAGGCTGTTGCGGGAGCGGATCGACGCCAACCGGAATCGGCAGGTCAGCCAGGGGGCTGTGGTGGTGCTCGACAGCCGCAATGGTGGAATCCTGGCGATTGCCGGCGGGAGAGATTACCGCCAGAGCCAGTTCAACCGTGCCTCGATGGCCCTGCGCCAACCGGGCAGCACCTTCAAGCTCATGCCTTACGTGGTGGCCCTCGAGCGAGGCAAGCGCCCTGGCGACGTCGTGGGTTGCGGTCCGTTGCGGTGGCGCGGCCAATTCTTCGACAGCGGCTGCGGGGGATCCCTCAGCCTGCGCACCGCCCTGGCCGCCAGCAGCAACACCGCCGCCCTGCGTCTGGCGCGCGAGGTGGGCCTGGAGGCGGTGGTGCAGAAAGCCCGGGACCTGGGCATCCGCAGTCCACTCGCCCCTGTTCCCGGCTTGGTTCTGGGCCAGAGCGAGGTGACCCTCCTGGAACTCACCGCGGCCTACGCCGCTGTGGCCAACAACGGCATCTGGAATCCGCCCACGACGATCCGGCGCCTCACCGACGCCGAGGCGTGCCCCACCGTGCCGCGCACCGCGGCTTCCTCCCGCGGCGGCGCAGCGGCTCCCGACTGCCGCACGATGACTGTCAGCAAAGGCCTCACCTCTCCGGGCCGCCGGGCGATGAAGGGCAGCACCGCCCGCGACATGCGCACCCTGCTCCAGGGGGTGGTGAACAACGGCACGGGCAGCGCGGCCTGGGTGGGGGGTGGCGCTGCCGGCAAGACCGGCACCACCAACGAGGCCCGCGATCTGCTGTTCGTCGGCTTCCTGCCGGAGCGCCACTGGACGATGGGGGTGTGGCTCGGCAACGACGACAACCGCCCGACGCGCGCCTCCAGTGCGCTGGCGGCAGGACTGTGGGGCGACATTCTGCGCGCCTCCTCCCCCTCCCGCTGAACCGATGGCGCCCCGCCCATCCCCGGGACCGCGCCTCTGGCTGTGGATCGCCCTGGCCTTCCTCGCCCTGGCCCTGGCGGGTGTGGCGCTGCAGGCCCTCAATCAATTGCTCTGGCAACTGAGCTACTGGCTGCCCGGCTGGCTGCTGGGCCCACTGCTGCTCCTGCTGCTGGCGGCGGTGGGCCTGGCTTTCGCGCAGATCGGCTGGCCCTGGCTGAGGGCCTGGCGTCGGGGCGGCCGCTCAAGCGCGTCGGGCACCGCTTCCCTGCCCCTGCCCGCCAATCGACGGGAGGCGGCGCGGCGCAACCTGGAGGCGATCGATCGCACCCTGGAGAGGGTGCGGGATGCGGTGGAGCGCGAAGCCCTCTGCCAGGAGCGCGCGCGGATGGAGAACGAGCTCGAACGCGGCGACCTGGTGATCGTCTTCTTTGGCTGCGGCTCCTCCGGCAAAACCTCCTTGATCCGAGCCCTGCTGCGGGAGCTGGTGGGGGAGGTCGGGGCGGCGATGGGCAGCACGCGTGCCGGAGGTCGCTATCGGCTGCGACTTCAGGGCCTGGAGCGAACGGTGATTCTGGAGGACACCCCCGGCATTCTGGAAGCCGGTCCGGAAGGACGGGAACGGGAGCAGCTGGCCCGCCGGCAGGCCGTGCGAGCCGATCTGTTGCTCCTCGTCGTCGATGGTGATCTGCGCGGCAGTGAGCTGGAGGTGTTCGAGGCCCTGGCCTCCCTCGGCAAAAGGCTGCTGCTGGTGCTGAACAAATGCGATCTGCGCGGCGAACAGGAGGAGCAGAAGCTTCTGACCCTGCTCCGCCGCCGCTGTGCCGGCCGCATCGCCGCGGAGGACGTGATCCCCGCCAGCGCCTCCCCCCAGTCGGTGCCCATGCCGGGAGGGCGACCGCTGCAGCCGTCACCGGAGATCGACGGCCTGCTGCAACGCATGGCCATGGTGCTGCGCCAGGACGGGGAGGAATTGATCGCAGACAATCTGCTCCTGCAATGTCGACGCCTCGGGGAGGCCAGCCGCGGCCTGCTCGATCGCCAACGCCGCCGTGATGCCGAGGCGATCGTCGACCGCTACGCCTGGATTGGCGCCGGGGTGCTGATGGCCACGCCGCTGCCCGGGCTCGACCTGCTGGGCACCGCCGCCGTCAACGCCCAGATGGTGATGGAGATCGGCCGGGTGTACGGCATCACCCTCAGCCGGGCCACGGCCCAGGAGCTGGCGATCTCGGTGGGGCGCACCCTGGCCGGCCTGGGATTGATCAAAGGGGGCGTGGCGTTGCTGAGCAGCAGCCTGAGCCTCAGCCTGCCGACCCTGTTGGTCAGCCGCGCCCTGCAGGCGGTGAGCGGCGCCTGGCTGACGCGGGTGGCGGGCCGCAGCTTCATCACCTATTTCCAGCAGAATCAGGATTGGGGCGACGGCGGCATGGCCGAGGTGCTGCAGCGGGAGTACGAGCTGAATCGCCGCGAGGGGGCCCTGCGCAGTTTCCTGAGCGCCGCCTTCACGCGGGTGGTGGAACCTCTCCAGCGCCAGGGGGAACCACGCCTGCCGCCCCGCCCGGGGCCATGACGGCACCGCCGAGGGCCTCCGGCGGTGGCGGCTGCAGCGGTCCCCGGCTATCGAGGATCGTGACAAAAGCCAGGTAGAGCAGGGCCACCAGGATCGAGAGGGCCCCGGTGACGATCGCCACCCAGCGCGACCGGCGGGCGGATGGATCAGGAGGGGTGGGAGTCATGGCGAAGGAAGACCGGCGATCACGATGGTGGCCAGGCGCTCCAGATCGCCGCGGCGGGTGTGGGGGTTGCCCAGCACCGCCTTGAGATGGCGGCGGCCCTGGTGCAGGGGGCGCGAGAGCATCAACCCGCTCGCCAGGAGTTCGGAACGGGTGCGCTCGCTCCAAACATCAGCCTGCGCTGCATCGGCGGCGGCGGGGGTGAAGGCCAGCAGGTGCAGGGGACCGCCCCGGAGCAGCAATTCACCTCCAGCCGGCGACAGCAGCGTCTCCAGGAGGCGGCAGCGTTCGAGGGCCCCTTCCAGCAGGGCGTCGATTCCCTCCAGACCGAGCTGACGCAAGCCCAGCCAGAGCTTGAGAATCTCCGCCGGCCGGGTGCCCTGCAGTCCCGCTTCCCCCCCGTGTCCCCCCTCCCCGGCAGGCTCCATGTACGGCAGACCGGTGGCGAAGGTGCGGGACAGCGCGGCGGGATCCGCCAGGAGGAGCAGCGAAGAGGTCTTGGGGATGCCGAGCAATTTCTGGGGGTTCACCGTGAGCGAATCGGCCAGGCCGAGGCCCTCCAAGGCGGGAAGCCGCTGACTCCCGAGAGCGAAAACCGCACCGATCGCCCCATCCACATGCAGCCACAAGCCCCTTCGGCGGCAGAATTCCGCCAGCGCCGCAAGAGGGTCGATGGCACCGCGCACGGTTGTCCCTGCGGTGGCCACGACCGCGATCACCGGCACCCCGCCTCGATCCAGCTCCGTCAACCGCTGCTCGAGCTGGCCGACCTGAAGACAGCCGCACTCCCCCACCGGCAAGCGGATCAGGGCCTGCGGGGGAAGCCCCATCACCATCACCGCCTTGTCAAGGGAGACGTGGGCGTCGGCCCCGCAGAGAACGACGGCATCGGAGCGGCCCGCAAGACCTTGGACCTGGCGGGCGGTGACCAGAGCCATCAGGTTGCTGAGGCTGCCGCCTGAAGCCGGAACCCCGCCAGCTCCTGGCGGAAGGCCCAGACGGTTGGCCAGCCAAGCGCACAGACTTCGCTCAAGGCGGCTGATGCCCGGGGAGAGCTCCTCGGCCAGAAGGTTGTTGTTCAGACCCGCGCAGACCAACTCCGCTGCGATGGCGGCGGTGAGGGGAGGGGGATCGAGATGGGCCAGGGCTCCGGGATGGCTGGGGTTGTAAGCCCCCTCCAACACCAGCTGCAGATCGTTGAGCAAGCGCTCGGGGCTGAGCCCGCCCAGCTGCGGCTCCGGCTCCGGCAACAGGTGAATGCCCGGAAGGGGGGTGCCGGACGCGGCGCCCCCAAGCCAGCGGCTGAGGCGCGAGGCGGCGTCATGGAGGAAGGCCTCGAGCGCTGGGTCGGCCGTAAGGGGTTCGCCGAACGGATCGGGGAAGGGGTCGAGGGGGCGCGGTTCCGGCAGGGAGCCCTCGCGGTGGGTGGGAGGAGGAGCCGGAGGCAGCGAACCAAGCCGCCGAGCAGGAAAGGGGCTGGCCAAAGGCGGCTCCACGATGGGGGCATTCTGCCCGCCGAACGTTGCCCCTCCCCTTTTCCATGACCAGCAGCGCCCTCCCCCTTCCTGGCGAATGGGAGCTGTGGATGGATCGGCTGCTCCGCTACAGCGTCAGGGTGGGGAAGCGGGGAGAGGTACCAGTGGCTGCCGTGGTGCTGGATGGCAGGGGGAGGGCGCTGGGCTGGGGCAGCAACCGACGCCACGGCCAGCAGGACCCGTTAGGGCATGCCGAGATCGTGGCGCTGCGCCAAGCGGCGTTCAGCCGCGGCGATTGGCGCTTCAACGAGTGCACCCTGTTGGTGACCCTTGAGCCCTGCCCGATGTGCGCCGGCGCCCTGATCCAAGCCCGTATGGGCGCCGTGGTGTTCGGCGCCTCCGATGCCAAGCGGGGGGCGCTGGGAGGATGTCTGGATCTGGCAAATGATCCGAGTGCCCATCACGCGATGCGCGTGGTCGGTGGGGTGCGGGAAGGGGTGGCGCGCCGCCAATTGGAGGCGTGGTTTCGAGCGCGGCGACGCCTCAGGCAGCCATGACCGCAGGGGCTTTGCAGCGGAATGCCGGCAGCTCCATCTCAAGAAGATTGAGCAGGCGGTCAACGTTCTCCGGGGTGCTGTTGTAGCCCATCAGACCCACGCGCCAGACCTTGCCCGCGAGGGCCCCGAGCCCTCCCCCCACCTCAATGCCGTGGCGATCGAGCAGGTGCTGGGTGAAAGCCTTGCCGTCCACCCCCTCCGGGATGCGCACGGTGGTGAGGGTCGGCAGGCGCAGATCCGCAGGCACATGCAGCTCAAGACCCAACCTCTCCAGGCCTGCCCAAAAGCGTTCGGCATTGCGGCGATGGCGATCCCAGGCGTTCTGCAAACCCTCCTCGGCGAGGAGGCGCAGGGCCTCCCGCAGCCCGAAGTTCATGTTCACCGGAGCGGTGTGGTGGTAGGTGCGATCGCTCCCCCAATACTTGTTGAGCAGGGAGACGTCGAGATACCAGTTCGGAACTTGTTCAGTACGGGCGGAGAGCTTCGCCTCAGCCCGCGGACCCATCGTGAACGGGCCGAGGCCCGGCGGACAGCTCAGGCCCTTCTGACTGCAGCTGTAGGCCAGATCCACCTTCCACTCGTCCAGGAACAGGGGCGCAGCACCGAGGGAGGTGACGGTGTCGAGCAGCAGGAGGCAGTCGTGGCGTCGGCAGAGGTCACCGATCCCCTCCATCGGCTGGCAGACGCCGGTGGAGGTTTCCGCATGCACGATCGCCAGGATCGCCGGACGATGGGTGAAGACGGCCTCCTCCAACTCGGCCAGGGTGAAGGCCTCGCCCCAGGCTCGTTCGATCGTGACGACGTTGGCCCGGTATCTCTGGGCCATGTCGACAAGTCGATGGCCGAAGTATCCCTTCACCGCCACCAATACCGTGTCGCCTGGCTCGATGGTGTTGGCCAGAGTGGCCTCCATGGCCGCGCTGCCCGTGCCGCTCATCGGCAGGGTGAGACGGTTGTCGGTTTGCCAGACGTAGCGGAGAAGCTCCTGAACCTCGGCCATCAACTCGATGTAGAGCGGGTCGAGGTGGCCGATGGGGGTGCGGGCCAAGGCCTGCAGCACCATGGGATGGGCATTGGACGGTCCCGGGCCCAGCAGCAGCCGGTCAGGCGTGGCGATCGGCGCCAGCCCGAGCCGGTGGGCGTCATTCACAGGGGGCAGAACGGGTAGGGGCAAGACCGGGGCAGCGGGGCAGTCCGCAGACATTAGGGAACAGGATGGGGATGGGGCGAGCCCGAAGAGCCAGCCTGGCTAGCCGGTTCAGCGGGCGCGCACGTTGCTGGCGGCCAGTCCGCGGCAGAGGTGCTCAAAGGGAGCACGCACGGCGCCGTTGTCTGTGAGGCCAGAGGTCTCCAGCATCTCCACCACCACATCGGCGAGCAGGGCAATGCTGCGGACGGTGGGCCCGGTGGGCACCCCCAGGCTCTTGTAAGTGTCGTCGAGGCCGTTGAGCACCCGCTCGTCGAGAATCGTGACGTCGTCAGCGATCAAGGCGTAACTGGCGTAACGCAGAAAGTAATCCATGTCGCGCAGGCAGGCGGCCAGGCGACGGGTGGTGTAGGCGTTGCCACCGGGGAGGATCAGCTCCGGATTGTCCAACCACAGCCGCTGGGAGGCTTCCCGCACGATGCCGGCCGCCTCCCGGTTGATCAGCTCCACGGCCGCCAGCCGCAAGCTCGCTTCGGAGTAATAGGCATCGATCCGATCGATCGCGGCGCGATCGAAGTAGCGGCCGAGTTTGTCGTAACGGCCGATCAGGCCGCTGATGGCATCGCGCATGGACGGGATTCGACGCACCTGAGCCGGAAGTTAGCACTCGCAATGCGCCAGACCCCTGTCGTGGGGAAGGTTCTGAGGAATCTGACAAGAACGGTTACGCACCGCCCTCCAGAACGGGCCCCGGGGCCCGGACCCCTGCGCCAGAGCGACCAACAGGCACCTTTTGGTACCAACCGCTACACAGTGAAGGTCGTGACGCTGCCTACGGTCCAGCCCTGCCGGGCGTCGAGCCGGCCCCACTCCCCCTTCCCAGCCAGAACGATCGCCATGGCCAAGACCGCTCAGGACGTTCTTCGTCAGATCCAGGACGAAGGCATCGAACTGATCGACCTGAAGTTCATCGACCTGCACGGCAAGTGGCAACACCTGACCGTCTGTTCCGATCTGCTCGATGCCGATGCCTTCAGTGACGGGGTCGCCTTCGACGGCTCCTCGATCCGCGGTTGGAAGGCGATCAACGAATCGGACATGGCCATGGTCCCCGACCCGGAGACCGCCTGGATCGACCCCTTCTACAGCCACAAAACCCTGAGCCTGATCTGTTCCATTCAGGAACCCCGCAGCGGTGAGCCCTACGGCCGCTGCCCCCGGGCCCTGGCGCAGAAAGCACTCAACTATCTCCAATCCACCGGCTTGGCGGATACGGCCTATTTCGGCCCGGAGCCAGAATTTTTTATTTTTGACGACGTCCGCTACAAGAGCAGCAACGGCGAAAGTTTCTATCACGTGGATTCAATCGAGGCGGCATGGAACACCGACCGTGTGGAAGAGGGAGGCAATCTCGCCTACAAGATTCTGCTTAAAGAGGGCTACTTCCCCGTAGCTCCCAACGACACCCTTCAGGACATTCGCAGTGAAATGCTGCTCACCATGGGCTCCCTGGGGGTGCCGATCGAAAAGCAGCACCACGAAGTGGCAACCGCACAGCACGAACTCGGCATCAAGTTTTCTGAGCTGATCAAAGCCGCCGATAATGTGATGATCTACAAATATGTGGTACGCAATATCGCGCGCAAGTATGGCAAAACGGCAACGTTCATGCCCAAGCCTGTGTTCGCTGACAACGGCAGCGGCATGCACGTGCACCAGAGCCTTTGGAAGGCGGGCCAGCCCTTGTTCTTCGGAGAGGGCACCTATGCCAACCTCTCGCAAACTGCCCGTTGGTACATCGGCGGTCTGCTGAAGCACGCCCCTTCCTTCCTGGCCTTCACCAATCCCACCACCAACAGCTACAAGCGATTGGTGCCTGGCTTTGAAGCGCCCGTCAACCTGGTCTATTCCCAGGGCAACCGCTCTGCCGCAGTGCGCATTCCGCTCACCGGGCCGAACCCGAAAGCCAAGCGTTTGGAGTTCCGTTCCGGCGATGCCCTGGCCAACCCCTACATCGCCTTTGCGGCGATGTTGATGGCCGGCCTTGACGGCATCAAGAACCAAATCGACCCTGGCGATGGCACCGACGTGGATCTGTTCGAGCTCTCTGCCGAGGAGCTTGCCAAGATCTCCACGGTTCCTGCCTCGCTCAATGGAGCCTTGGAGGCCCTCGATGCCGACAAGGACTACCTCCTGGCGGGCGGAGTCTTCAGCGAAGACTTCATCAGCAACTGGATCGCGTTGAAGTATGAGGAGGTGCAGCAGTTGCGCCAACGTCCCCACCCCCACGAGTTCGTGATGTACTACGACGCCTGATCCGGATTGGCGGCGGGTGTTCCGTACCCCTTGACCCCGCAGCTGCCTTGCTCAGGGACGCAGAACCCATGCCACCACCAGGCCGAGGCTGCCCCAGCGGAAGAGGCGCCAGAAGCGCTCCGAACCAGCGTTCAGGGGCTGCAGACCGGTCGGCAGCGGATCCAGCAACCGCTGCATCAACGCCAGGCGCTGACGGCGACGGCGCAGCGGCGCACCGACCTCCCCCGGGGGGAGGCTACGGGCCGCAACGTTCAAGACGGCCGCCATGGGGTGGAGAACACCGGCGCGACGCTGGCGGTGACTTGAACCTCGATGTGGGTTGCCCATCTGGTCCGGGGCGAGGGCTTGAGCCAGGATGGGATGAGAAGTGCGACCCGTCCAGTGCAGAACCCAGTCGAGGCGAAGCCCACCCAGGTTTGGCCTGATGGGCCTGCTCCCAGGCGCTCAGGCGCCCCTGGATGGCCCGCTGGAGCAGACGATCTGGCGGAAAGGCTGCTGCATCAGCTGGCCATCGGTGATCGGGAATGGCATGCGGTCAAGAATCAATCGGCTCGCCGCGCCGCCGAGCAGATCGCCGCTTCCCTGGTGCATTTGCTCTCGAGCGATGATCCCCGTCGCCGCGACAGCGGCGAGGGGAGGCAACAGGCCATCGATCTGCTGGAGAACGCCCTGGCCTGGTTGAAGGGCAGCCTCAGCGATCCGGGCTGCCCGGGCCACACCCGTTAAGCGTTCCAGCGGAGCCGGAAGCCCGGCCTCCGGGCGGCGAGCTGAAGGCGGTTGCCCCGGCCGCTCCAGCGCACGTCATCGAAACAGTGGTGGATGAGGAAGAGACCGCGACCGGTGACGGAGTCAGGTTGCAGCGGCAATTGGTGAACCCGGGCCTTCGCCGGGATGCCAGGACCTTCGTCCTGGATCTGCCAGACAACCCAGCGGCGGGTGACGATGCGCCGCACCCGCAGGCACTTGCCTGGATCACAACCATTTCCGTGGCGAACGGCGTTCACAAGAGCCTCCTGCAGGCCCAGCTGCAGCTCTGCCTGCAGAAGGGCATCACCGATGGGTTCGAGGAGCAGCTCCACCAGTGGCGCCAACTGGAGCGTGGAGGGCGTGATGAAGTCGGCCCAGCGCGCTGCCATGGCGGTGACTGCCAGCGGGAATCAGCTACTCCCACGGTAAACCCGAAGTGGCCCCCTCCGGCTTCAGGCGCCCTTGGCGTCGCAGCGGCCCGCCAGGGCGGGGTGGCGGAGCAGGGCATCCATCAGACGCACACCCCGCAACTGGTTCACCAGCGGCATGTGACCCTCCGGGGCTTCCAACGTCCAGGTGAACGACCCCGGATAGCGGGTCCACACCCCGTCGCACTTCCACCCCAGACGGGGCCAGAGCTGCTCCCAGCGGCCTCCGCAGGCACGCAGCAGCCGTCCCTGCACGGAGAATCCGAAGCGGGCCCGGGAATAGACAAGCCAGAGGCGGTCGAGGTTCTCCAGATCCACGCCCGGCATGCGCGCCACTTCGGAGTAATAGACGTAGCCGCGACGTTCGGCCTCGGGACCGGCCAACTGGCGCAGATGCACGGACGTGAGGCGATCGGCCTCCTCGAAGGCCTGCTCCATCAACCGGCCTTGGAGCGGGCCGTAGTCAAGGCCCGCGGCACTTGGCGTGACCAGCCAGCCGTCCGGGTAGCGCTCCCGCAGGGCGAGCCGGGGAGCCTCGCCACCATGGCGGTGCAGCAATTGCAGCAAGGTGCCGGCGGCCCAATCCTCGCCCGTGGCATCGAGCCGGTCGAGGGTGGCCGGGATCAGGGCAATCAACTCGCTGGCCCGTGCCTCCAGCAGCGCCAGCAGGCTGCGCCGCTGACGCGGCGAGCCGGAGAGGAAACGTTCCAGCAGTTGATCGGCGGCGACGCTGGAGGTGACCGGTGGGCCGGAGAGCATGAACGGGAGCAGACGGCCGTGCGGGTGGGGCCGGCGGAAGCGGCTGAGCCCACTCTGTCAGACGGATCCGGAGAGCGTCAGCTGGGCAGGGGGAACCTCCCTGCCTAGGATCGGCCTTTCGCCACCCACCATGGCCGCCGCGATCCAGTTCTTCCGCGGAGTCGACGAGCCGGTCGTCCCCGACATCCGACTGACCCGCTCCCGCGACGGTCGCACCGGACAAGCTCTGTTTGTCTTTGAGGAGCCCGATGCGCTGGCGCCCGAATCGATGGGAGACATCACAGGCATGTTCCTGGTGGACGAGGAGGGCGAGTTGGTCACGCGGGAGGTCAAGGCCCGGTTTGTCAATGGACGGGCCTCGGCGATCGAGGCCACCTACACCTGGAAGACCAGCGACGACTTCGAGCGGTTCATGCGCTTCGCCCAGCGCTATGCCGACAGCCATGAGTTGGGCTTCTCCAGCCCCGACAAGAGCGAGGAAGCGGAAGAGTCGGCAGGGGAGAGCGCGGAAGCTTGAAATTCGGGCAATGGCTGGGTCTGATCGCCGTCGTCTCGGCGCTGCTCCTCCTCTGGAGCCTGCGCGAAGCGATGATGTTGCTCTTCGCCTCTGTGGTGCTGGCGATGGCCCTCTGCACCCTGGTGGGGGTGGTGCGGGACCGGCTGGGGTGCCGTCGGATCCTGGCCCTGGCCCTCAGTCTGGTGGCCGTTCTGGTGGTGGTCGCCGTAGTGGCCACGGCGGTCATCCCGCCCTTTGTGGATCAATTCGCCGAACTGCTGCAGAAGCTGCCCAAGGCCGCCTCCATTTTGCTCGATCTCCTGCATCGCGCCATGGAGAACGCCTCCAAAATGCTCTATGGCAGCAAGGATGGCGGCCTGGTCCTGCTGAAGCAGGAGTTCAGGGGGGAGGCGGATGGGACAGGCGCTCTGGCCAATGGCCTCAGTGGCGGCGCCCTGCGCCTGCTCGGCTGGACCGGCAGGCTGGGAACCGGCCTGCTCCAGACGCTGTTCGTGGTGGCGGTGGCCTTGATGATCAGCGCCCAGCCCACCGCCTACCGGGAGGTGATGCTGCTGCTGGTGCCCTCGTTCTACCGGCGACGGCTGCGCCAGGTATTGGTGCAGTGCGGTGAGGCCCTGAGCGGTTGGATGGGAGGAGTTCTGATCAGCTCCCTTTGCGTCGGCGCCCTTGCGGCGATCGGCCTGTCGCTGCTGGGAGTGAAACTCGTGGCGGCCAATGCGGTGCTGGCTGGCTTGCTGAACATCATCCCCAACATCGGCCCCACCCTCAGCACGATCTTCCCGATGTCGGTGGCCCTGCTCGATTCCCCTTGGAAATCTCTGGCCGTGCTGCTCCTCTATGTGGTGGTGCAAAACCTCGAGAGCTATGTGATCACCCCCTCGGTGATGCACCACCAGCTGCAGCTTCTGCCCGGCCTCACCCTCTCCGCCCAGCTGATCTTCACCGTCCTGTTCGGGCCGCTCGGGCTGCTGCTGGCCCTGCCGATGGCCGTCTGCCTGCAGGTGATTCTGCGCGAAGTGCTGATCCACGACATCCTTGATCCCTGGAAGCGGCAGCGCTTCAGCAACAGCACGTGAACGCCAGCACCCTTCTCGGCGGACTCGCCCTTGTCGTTTTAGGGCTGATGGCCTGGGAGCTTCGCTGGGTGCTCCTGGTGCTGTTCGGCGCCGTGGTGCTGGCCGTGGCCCTCGACGTCCTCATCAGCCAGCTGCGCCGCCGTCTCCCGCTCAGCAGGCCCGTGGCGCTGGTGATTGTGGTGGTGCTGCTGGCGCTGGGGGGCGGGCTGCTGGTCAGCCTTCTGCTGCCTGAGGTTCTGGAGCAGAGCCAGCAACTCTCGGAACTGATCCCGGTTCTTCCGCAGAAACTGAGCGATCTGGTGGAGAAGGTGCCGCTGCTGGGGCGGGCCGAGACCCTGTTGGCCAACATCAGCTTCGATCGGCTTCAGAATCTGGCCGGTGGAGCGCTGGGCATCGCGGGTGGAGCCGCCAACAGCACCCTGCAGCTGCTGTTGATGGCTCTGCTGGCCATCCTGCTGGCCGTCGATCCCCGCAGCCATCAGCGCCTGCTGATCGCCGCCACCCCACGCTTCTACCGCTCGCGCATGCAGACGATCCTGCGGGAATGTCGCGAGGCTCTGGGCGGTTGGCTGGCAGGGATGACCCTCTCTGCTCTCGTGGTCTTTCTGACCACCTGGTCTGGTCTGGTGCTGCTGGGGGTGCCGCTGGCCCTGCTCAGCGGCATTGTGTGCGGCCTGTTGACGTTCGTACCCACGATCGGACCGACGGCCGCCACGCTCCTGCCGATGTCAGTGGCCTTACTGCTTGTCTCTCCGGCCAAGATGTTTCAGGTGCTGATTCTGCGCCTGATCCTGCAGAACGGTGAGGCGTTTCTCCTCACGCCGTTGCTGCTGAGCCGCACCGTGAACCTGCTTCCCACCGTTGCCCTGATCGCCCAGCTCTGCCTGGGGGTGCTGCTCGGCCTGCCGGGCGTCCTGCTGGCGTTGCCCCTGGTGGTGGTGCTGCAGGTGATCAGCCAGGAGGTGTTGGTGCGTGATGTGATGGACCGTTGGGAAGTGGACGGATTCCCGCAAGAACGTCTCTGAATCGGGAAGACTTCGCATTCAGGCAGCTGCTTGAACCATTCAGGCAGCTGCTTGAACAGGGATGTCGCTCTCAGCGAGGCGATCGCCCGTACTGACGCCACAACGATGGCTGAAACAGCAACACGGCCACGGCCAGCCCGTGATTGCGAATGCCGGTGAGCAGGGTGGTCAGGGTGAAACCGTCTGCGAGAAGCAAAAACTCCACCCGTAGATCAAACAGGGCGAACAAAAGCAACAGCAGGGGAACCAGAGGCCGCACCCGTCGTCGCCGAATCGGCTCGCCTGCGGGGGGGAGCGGCTCAGGGCTCTCGTTCTCGTTCATCGTCGCGACAGCACCGGCAGCAGGGTGGGGGCCAGGCCAATGCTCGACCAGCTCCCGACGGCAATGCCGAGACTGAGGGCCACGGCGAACCAGAACAGCGTGCTGCCCCCGAAGAAAATCAACGCCAGCAAGGGCAGCAGGGTGGTGAAGGAGGTGTAGAGGGAGCGTGTGAGGGTGGCATCGACGGCCACGTCCACCTGCTCCAGCAAAGGCATCTGCGCCAGCGCCTTCCTTTGTTCGCGGATGCGGTCGTAGATCACCACCGTATCGGTGACTGAGTAACCGGCCACGGTGATCAGCGCCACCGCAAACAGGGAGTCGACTTCGATGCCAGCCAGCAGACCAAGCCAGGCGAACGCCCCGCAGGTGACCAGGACGTCGTGGGCGAGGCAGAGCAGGGCCAGGAAAGCAAACACGCCGCTGTACATGAAGGAGATGTACACCGCGATGGCCGCGAAGCTCACCAGCAGGGAAACCACGCTGCTGCGCAGCAGTCGGGATCCCAAGGTGGGGCCGATGGTATTGACGGAGGTACCCGACGGGTTGAAGGGGCCCAGCGAGCTGGCCAGACCCTGCAGCACCGCTTCGCCTTGATCCGGAGAGAGGGCGGGCAAGCGAAGCACCACCGTTCGCCCCCCATCGAGGAGCTGCACGGCAGCCGCAGCGAGGGCTGGAGCCCGCTCTCCTGCCTCGACGGGGAGGCGAAGCGCGGCGAGACTGCCGCGCACGGTGTCGACCCCGAGGGGGGAACAGGCCCCGCCGCAGCGCCGCTCCAGCTGAATCTGGGTGCCGCCGGTGAAATCCAATCCGGGTCGCAGCGGGGCACGAATCGTTGGATTGGTCCAACAGAGCACCAGACCGAGCACGCTGAGGCTGCAGGCAAGGAGGGAACCGATCCAGGCCTGGCGACGCCAGCGGCTGATGCGGAAGCGGAGGGGCGGCAGCGCGGGCCCCTCACCCGCGGCAGGCGGGGTGGGGTTGGCGGTGGGATTCGCGGCGGTCACAGGCGGAGCGTGCGGAAAAAGGGGCGTCAGGATGGTGTCGCCGCCGGATGCGATCGAGCCGGCAGGAAATAGGTGACCCGACGCAAGGCGGGATAGGTCATCAACAGCTTGAGCAGGGTGCGGGTGCAGGTGAGAGCCGTGAACAGGCTGAGCAGCAGACCGATCGCCAGGGTGACGGCAAAGCCGCGCACCAGCCCGGTGCCGAGGAAGAACAGGGCAGCGCAGCTGATCAGGCCGGTGACATGGCCATCAAAAATGGAGGAGAAGGCCAGGGAGAAGCCTGTATCGATCGAACGGATCAGGGTGTTGCCCCCGCGCAGCTCTTCCTTCACCCTCTCAAAGATCAGCACGTTGGCGTCCACCGCCATTCCCACGGAGAGGATGAAACCGGCGATGCCTGGCAGGGTCAGCGTCACCGGAATCAGGGCATAGAGGGCGAGATTGAACAAGGCGTAGAGAGCCAGGGCCAACACCGCGACCACGCCCGGAAGTCGGTAGACGACCACCATGAACACCCCGACCAGAGCCAGCCCAGCCAGACCGGCCACCAGGCTGTTGCGAACGTTCTCTGCCCCGAGGGAGGGGCCCACGGTGCGCACCTCCACGATCTTCACCGGCAGGGGCAGGGACCCCCCACGCAACTGCACCTCCAGCTCACGTGCGCTTTCGGCGGTGAAGTTGCCGCTGATCGTGGCCCCGCCGCCGGTGATCCCCGCGGTGCGGAACTCCGGGCCCACGGTGGCTTCGCTGATGGAGCGACCGTCCAGAACGATTCCCAGAACGCGGCCCGTGCCGGCGATCGATTGGGTGAGACGGGCAAACTGCTCGCCGCCTTCGCGGGTGAAATTGAGGGTCACCTCCCAACCGCTGCCGCTCTGGCGCTGCTGGCGTCCGGCGCTCTGCAGCTCCTTGCCTGTAAACAAAGTGGGGCCGTAAAGGGAAAGGATGCGCCGGTTGACCTCATCGCCGAGAGCCTCGAGCTGCTCGATCTCTCCGCTGCCGGCGGCCACCTTCACGCCGAGGGCCCGCAGGGCATCGGCCCGCTGTTCGTCGCTGAGGCTGGGCTTGGGGGGTTGCTTCTGCCCCGGGGCGGTGACCTGCGGCGGGGCCGCCGGACGCCGGGCTGCGATGACCGCTTCCACCTGTCGTTTGAGGGGCAGAAGATCCTGCATCTCCTTTTCCGTGCCCGGAAGCTGGCTGCGGAACTCGAGCAGAGCGGTGGTACCGAGCACCTTGGCCGCCTGGCTGGGGTTTTGTTCGCCGGGGAGCTGCAACACCAGCTGGTCATTGCCCACCGTCTGGAGGGTGGACTCCGCAACGCCGAGGCCATTGATGCGTCGCTCGAGCACCTCTCGCACCGCCTCAAGCTGCTCGGGCTGAATCGTGCGGATCTCGCCGGCGGGCAACACCTGCAGGGTGAGCTGGCTGCCGCCGCGCAGGTCGAGGCCCAGTTTCTGGCCGAGTGGATCGGTGGGTGTGTTCCAGGTGGCGAGCAAGGCGCCGGCGGCGATCGCCAACGAGAGAATGAATGCCAGCCAGCCCTGTGGTCGTGTCATGGACTTAGAGGGCACCCTGCTTGAGCTTTTGCGCAGCCGCCACGATCTGATGGGGCTGGATGATTGTCAGGTTCTCCAGATTGCCGTTGTAAGGGGTGGGGATGTCCTGGGAGGACAACCGCACGGGGCGAGCGTCGAGTTCGTCGAAGCACTCTTCGGTGATCAAGGCGATCAGTTCAGCGCCGATGCCGCCGGTTTTCATGCATTCCTCCACGATCAGAACGCGGCGGGTCTTGCGGATGGAGCGGCAAATCGTGTCGAGATCGAAAGGCTTGAGGCTGATCAGATCGATCAACTCCACATCCACCCCGTCGCGCTCCAACTGCTGCACCGCCTTGAGGCAGTGATGGCGCATTCGAGAGTAGGTGAGAATGGTGACATCCTTGCCTTCACGCACCACGTCTGCCTGATCAAGAGCGCACACGTATTCCCCCTCGGGCAGCTCTTCCGAGAGATTGTAAAGAAGTACATGCTCAAAGAATACCACGGGGTTGTTATCGCGAATCGCTGCCTTCATCAGGCCCTTGGCATTGGTGGGGGTACTGCAGGCCACAATCTTGATGCCGGGGATGGCGTGGAAGTAGGCCTCCAGGCGCTGGCTGTGTTCCGCCCCGAGTTGGCGGCCTACCCCGCCGGGACCCCGCACCACGGCAGGGATCGTGTAGTTGCCACCGCTGGTGTAGCGGAGCATGCCCATGTTGTTGGAGATCTGGTTGAAGGCGAGCAACAGGAAGCCCATGTTCATGCCCTCCACAATCGGCCGCAGCCCCGTCATCGCGGCACCGACGGCCATGCCGGTGAAACTGTTCTCGGCGATCGGCGTATCCAGCACCCGCCATTCTCCGTACTTTTCGTAGAGATCTTTCGTGACCTTGTACGACCCGCCGTAGTGACCTACGTCCTCGCCCAGCACACAGACGTGCGGATCGCGGGCCATCTCCTCATCGATGGCGTCGCGCAGGGCGTTGAAAAGAAGAGTTTCGGCCACGGGGCTGGAGCCTGGCTGAGCGCGCTTAACCTATCCCAGTACGGGGCCAGCTCTCCGTTCCGGGTCGTTCGGCGCCGCCAACAGGGTCAGCCGCCGGCCGCAAAGGTGCTCAGCACCAGCACCGAGAGCAGCATGCCCGGCAGCAACAGAACCACCAGCAGACCCAGGTCGTGGGGTGTCATCGGCGCGGAATCGGGTCTCCAGCCTAGGGAGGCGAGCCCGTTTCGGCCGGCAGAAGGCTGCGCAGGAAGGTCAGGAAGAGTCCCAGACCGATGAACAGAAAGCTGAAGGTGGCCAGGAAGCTCATGCCCACCACAAGGGTTTTCACCGCCGTGGCGATGCTCTGGGCGATCGGCGCGGCGTAGTGGGGGGGATGGGCGGAATACCAGGTGAGCACCCGCTGACTGAGGCCCAGGCAAAACCAGCCCAGAAGGACGCTGGTGACCGCTCCGCTCAGGAAGCTCAGCGGCCCCTTGCGCGCTGGCACGGCTGCGGGGGATTCAGCGGGACTCTCGCTCATCGGGCCGGCTCCAGGTTCTCCAGGCTGACACCCGCATCGCGGCTTCGGCAGCACCAGCTCTGGAAGCCCCCCGCCGCCAGATCCTCCGCCAGAGCCCGCTGTGCCTCCTGCGCCTGGGCGAGATCGGCAAAGAGGGCAAAGAGGGAAGGACCGGAACCGCTCATCGCCACCGCCAGGGGCCGTGGGGCACGGCGCAGCAGGGCGAGCCCCTCGGCCACCGACGCAACCTCGCTCTCCACCACACCCTGCAGATCGTTGCGCAGCGGCGGCAGTGCCCCCTCCCCCTGGAGGGCGGCCAGCAGCGGCCCTTCACGCAGGGCGTGGCGGCGTTGATCGAAGTCGACCTCCCGGCTGAGGTAGAAGTCGCTGCGCAGCTCTCGGCAGCGGCCATAGGCCCAGGGTGTGGAGACGCTGGCCTGCGGGTGTTTGATGAGAAGGGCCGCCAGAGGCCGCAAGGGTTGTTGCAGAGGCTCCAGCCACTCGCCCCGTCCGAAACACAGGCGTGTGCCGCCCTCCAGGCAGAAGGGCACATCTGAGCCGATTTCCTCCGCCAGTCGCCGGAGGGCGGGGGCCTCCATGGCCAGACCCCAGAGTTCATTGAGGCCCACCAAGGTGGCGGCGGCGTCGCTGGAGCCCCCGGCCAGCCCGGCCCCGATGGGGATGCGCTTTGCCAGGTGGATCGCGGCCCCAAGCTCGGGCAGGCCCACCCGGGAGCGCAGCCGCTCCGCCGCCCGGAGAATCAGATTCTCCGGGCCCAAGGGAAGCTCCGGGCAGTCGCTCTCCAACCGAATCGAGGCGTCGGCGGTGTTGCGCAGCAGCAGGCGATCCCCCAGATCGAGGCTCTGCATCACCATCGCCAGCTCGTGGTAGCCGTCCGGCCTGAGCCCCAGCACCTCCAGGTGCAGATTGATCTTGGCGGGGGCGAAAACGGAGACCTCGGCCATTGCGGGTGTCAAGCGGGAAGGTCGCCGCGGGCGGCGTTGCGGCGATTCAAACCTGCCGCCAGGGCGACCCAGCGCTCCGGGCCCAGCTCCTGGGGCCGTTGGGCCAGGTCGATGGCGGCCTCCGCCGCCAGAGCGGCGAGGTCTTCGGCCGGCAGCAGACCGGCCAGGCTGTTGCGCAGCATCTTGCGCCGGGCCGTGAACGCGCGCCGCAACAGCTGCTCGACCGTCCGGGCCAGATCCGGTGCCAGACGCTGCTCCGGTGGCAGGGGGTCGAGGGCGATCACCTCGGAGTCCACCTTCGGCGGGGGCGAGAAGCAGCGCGGTGGCACCGGGCAGACAGGCACAGCGCGGGCCAACAGCTGCAGTCGCACGCTCAGCGCGGAGAAGGCGCTGTCGCCGGGACAGGCGCGGATGCGCTCCCCCACCTCGCGCTGGACCAGCAGCACCAGACGCCGGTAGGGGGGGGTGACGGGATGGTCGAGTCGTCCGACCAGCCGCTCCAGCAGGGGGCCCGTGATGTTGTAGGGGATGTTGGCCACCACGGTGTCGGCGGGGGGCTCGCCAGGGGGTTCCAGCGGCACCTCCAACGCATCGCCGGCGATCAGGTGCAGGCGGGGATCGGCCGCGAAGCGCTCCCGCAGGCCAGCCAGCAGGTCGCGGTCGAGTTCGACAGCCACCACCGCGGCGGCGGGGGAGGCCAGCAATCGTTCGGTGAGGGCACCGCGGCCGGGGCCCACCTCAAGCACCCGTTCGCCGGGCTGCAGTTGCGCCGCCGCCACGATCCGGTCCAGCACGCCGGGCTCGATCAGCCAATGCTGGCCGAAACGCTTGCGCGGCCGATGGCCTTCGAAGGGCATGGGAACCAATGGCGCGACGCCGCCGGATCGCGGGCGTCCTCGCTACAGCTTGAAGGAGAGCCGCGCCCTCCCCCATGCTTCGCCCTTCCCCCCATCTGCCATCCCTGCTGGCAGCTTCCTTGTTGCTGATCCTGCCGGCGCAGGCGGGAAGCGTCACCGCCGACTCGATCCTGGATTCGGAGGGAGCACGGCAGGCGGCGATGGAGCAGGTGCCCCGTGGCGCCACCGTGACCGGCACCCGCTGCCAGGAGATCGGGGTCGGCGGCATGGACAACCCGCGTTACCGCTGCACCGTGGACTACCAACCGGCGGGGGCGACACCGCCCGGGCCCTGAATCCCCCCTCAAATCTCCAGCCGGATCCAGCGAACCGGCGCCGGAACCTCGTGAGGATCCACGACCGGAAGCGGCACCAGGGCCGCCACCAACTCCACCGGAAGGTTCGCCTGCTCGGGGTGGGCCGCCAACCAGCAGTCCCAGGCCCGTGCCAGTCGCCGCAGCTTGGCGGCGCGCAGCGCGGCCCGCCCCTCGCCATCGCGCCCCCCGGGCCTCCGACCCTTCACCTCGACCACCAGCAGTCGCCCGGGTTTTGCCACCACCAGGTCGAGTTCGCCCCAACGGCAGCGCCAGTTGCGGCTGACCAGGCTCCAGCCGCGGCGACGCAGAAGCGCCCAGGCGCGACGCTCCGCCCACTGGCCCCACCGCTGGGAATCACCGCCTTGGATCGATGCGGGCAACGGCCCCCCTGCAAGTGTGTTCCGCAAGGATTCCCACGGGGCGCCACCACAGCAGCCGTGCGGGCCGAGGCCACACCGCTGCGTTGCCAAGATGAGGTTCTAGACGCTCCGCCGGCAGATCCGATCCTTTCGCCCCATGCCCCAGCCCCCCTTTCCCTCCCCCAGCGCCCGCGCCCTGGTGGCGATGATCCTCACTGTCCTGCTGAGTGTGGTGCTGGCGGCGCCGCCCGCGGCCCTGGCGGCCATGGACTACGCCAAGCAGGTATTGATCGGCGCGGACTTCCATGGCGCCGACCTGCAGGGGGTCACCTTCAGCCTCACCAATCTGCGGGACGCCGACCTGCATGACGCCGACCTGCGGGGGGCGAGTCTGTTCGGGGCGAAGCTCCAGGACGCCAACCTGTCCGGAGCGGACCTGCGGGGGGCCACCCTCGACTCGGCCGTGCTGCAGGGCACCGATCTGCGCAATGCCCGGCTGGATGACGCCTTCGCCTTCAACACCCGCTTCCAGGATGTGCGCATCGACGGCGCCGACTTCAGCGGCGTGCCCCTGCGCGGCGATGCCCTCAAGAGCCTTTGCGCGATGGCGACGGGAACCAACCCGATCAGCGGTCGCGAAACCCGTGAGAGTCTGGGTTGCTGAGTTGCTCGCCCCCGATGAGCCTCGATCCCCGCAGCCGCGAACGACTGGAAGCTCTGGGCCGGCGCCTGCCCCAGCCCCTGCCGGCCCCGGCGGCAAAACCCGCTGCCAGCTCCCCGCGCCATCCGATTGAGGCCGAAGAGGATCCGGAGCAGCTGTTTCGCGAGCTGATGGCCGCGAGTCCCGATGGGCGCGTTCCACCCCACCTGCTCGATCGGCTGCGGGAGCTGGAGGGGCGCCGTGCCGCCCCTCCGAACGCATCGACCGCGCCAACCGGGCCAGCTGCTCCTGCCGCCCCCCGCCGACCGGGCGTTCGACCCTCCGATGCCCAGCAGGATCCGCAGCTCTACGCCACCTTCGCCCAGCTGCTGCTGGAGCAGGAGGAAGAGGACGTCGCCTGAGGGGGCTGACCCCTCAGTTGTGCGGCGCCCCCCTGGAAACGGGAGGATGGATCCGGGGTTGGCCCTCGGGCTCCAGCTGGATGGTGGTGTGGGCGATGCCCAACCGGGCCAGCCGTTGCTTCGCTGTATGCAACAGAGCCATGTCGTCTCCTTCCTCGCTGCGACACAGGTGCGCCGTGAGGGCGTTCTGCGAGGTGCTCATCGCCCATATGTGCAAGTGGTGCACGTCCGTCACGCCGGGAAGATCCCGCAGGGTCGTCTCCACCTCGGCGGGATTGATGCCGCGGGGAACCGCGTCGAGGGCCACGATCAGCGATTCGCGCAGCAGCCCCCAGCCGCTGGCGGCCACCGCCAGCCCCACCCCGATCGCGGTGAAGGCATCGAGAGCATCCCAGCCGGTCAGGCGCACCAGCAGCGCGCTTGCCAGCACGGCGGCGGAGACGGCGGCATCCGTCAGCAGGTGCACGACGGCGGCCCGGCGGTTGAGGTCATGGGAGGCGACGTGGCCGAAGAGGCGTGCCGAGAGCAGGTTGACCACGATGCCCGCGGCAGCCGCCAGCGCCACCGGACCGCTGACCACCGCCACGGGATCGCGCAGGCGCTGCAGAGCCTCGACAACCACCACGGCGGCCGCCATCAGGATCAGCACCGCGTTCACCAGGGACGCCAGCTGGGTGCTGCGCCCGAAGCCGTAGGTGAATCGGGGGGTGGCCGGCCGCGTGCTGAGCCGCTCCGCCCCCCAGCCCAGCAGCAGGCCGAGGACGTCTCCGAGGTTGTGGACGGCGTCCCCGATCAGGGCGAGGGAGCCGAAGGCCACCCCGATCGCCAGCTGCAGGCCGGAAAGGGCACTGTTGAGCACGATGCTCCAGCGAAAGGCGGCGGCCGAGGCGGGCCGGTGCTCGTGCTGCCGGGGATGGGGTCGGCGCTGCTCGGCCACGGCCGGATGCTCGCTGTCCATGGTCATGACACGCGGAGGGGAGGGAGAGGGGGATCGAATCCGCGCCGGGAGAGCGCAGCGGCGCAGCGCTTCTGGATTGTGACGCCGCCGGCAATCACCTGGCAGTACACATGAACTAGTGTGAAAGGCCCGCTGCGCCGCCCGTGGCCCCGCACCACCCGCCGCCCGGCCGACCGCTGCGCTCGCGCGAGGCGTTTGTGCTGGTCGACGCCAACAACTTCTACGCCTCCTGCGAGGCGGTGCTCGATCCCTCCCTCGCCGGCCGGCCGCTGGTGGTGCTCTCCAACAACGACGGCTGCATCGTCGCCCGCAGCGCTGAGGCCCGCGCTCTGGGCATCGCCATGGGCACCCCCTACTTCCAGGCGCGGCCGCTGCTGGAACACCACGCTGTGCGGGTGCGCAGCTCCAACTACACCCTCTACGCCGACATGAGCCAGCGGCTGATGGACACGCTCGAACTCTGGCTCGAGGAGGTCGAGGTCTACTCCATCGACGAAGCCTTCGGCCGTCTGCATCGCCCCCGCGGCGGGGCCGATCTCGGCACCTGGGGCGACGCGCTGCGAGCAGCGGTGCGGCGGGATCTGGGACTGCCGGTGGCGGTGGGCATCGCTCCCACCAAGGTGCTGGCCAAGTTGGCGAACCGCATCGCGAAGCATCACCCCGAGCGGCGGCAGCGCGGCGTGTTTGATCTCGGTGCTGTAGAGGATCCCGATCCCTGGCTGGAGGGGGTGGCGGTGGAAGACGTCTGGGGCATCGGCCGAAAGCTGGCCCGCTGGTGCCGCCTGCGCGGCGTGCGCAACGCGCGGGAGCTGCGGGATCTTCCGGCGGAAGAGCTGCGCCAGCGCTGTGGCGTGGTGGGGCTGCGACTGCAGCGAGAGCTGCTGGGGTACAGCTGCCTTCCCCTGGTGCGCCTGCCACCGGCGAAGCAGGAAACCTGCGTGAGCCGCAGTTTCCGCAGGCCACTCAACAGCGTCCGGGAGCTGAAGGAGGCGGTGGCCACCTACCTCAGCCGCGCCGCGGAGAAGCTGCGGCAGCAGCGGCAGCGCGCCGGGGCGATCACCGTGTTCGTGCGCACCAGCCCCTTCGACGGCCGCCCCTTCTACAGCAACGCCGCCCGTGTGCGGCTGGCGGTCGCCAGCGACGACACCGCCGTGCTGCTGGCTGCGGCCCTGCCGCTGGTGGAACACCTGTTTCGCCCCCACCGGCCACTGCAGAAAGCCGGCGTGCTGCTTCAGGAGCTGCAATCGCTGGAGCAACTGCAGCACCATCTGCTGGCACCCCAGAGCGAGGGCGAGCAACGGCGGCGCGCCGCCCTGATGGCCACGGTGGACGCCCTGAACCACCGCTACGGTCGCGGCGCGATCCAGTGGGCTGCCTGCGGTCTGCGACCGGGCTGGACGATGCGGCGCTCGCTCCTGTCAGGGGCGGCCACCACCCGCCTGGAGGAGCTGCCGGTGGCACGGGCCTGAGGGCTTTCGGCGCGTCTCCCGGGGAGAGATTCAGGAGGGGCGGTCGGAATCGGAATCCTCCCGCAGCCAGGCTTCCGTGCGGGGATCCGGACCAGAGCCTGAGGGGCCGCGGCGGGAGAAGGGAAACCAGTTGTGGTTCGAGCGGCGGCGACGGCGACGTGGACGGCCCTCGCTCTTGAAGAAGGAGAAACGGGGGGAGTCAGGGGAGGGGCGGCGGCGGCGGGGGCGAGGTGCAGGAGACCAGCGGGGCAATCGGGGCAGTCGGGGCCAGCGAAGCCAGCGAGCCATGAACAAACGAAAGCCAGGGGGGATGAGGGTCCCCGAGAGAAGCGCGAGGCGAAAATTAAGCAGGCCCAGCCGCAGGCTTGCGGGCAGACGGATGAGAGTTTGCAACAGGGTGGCTTTCTCCTCACCCGTACGCCCGACGGCGGCGAAGCCGATGGCGTAGCCGAGAGAGGTAGCCCCGTTGAAGATCAGAAAGCCGAGGGAAGCCTGCAGCCGATCGCTGCGGACCTGGCGAAGCCGGGCCTCGATGTTGAGGATCTGGGGGCGGATCTGGCTGAGAAGAGTGGAACGGACGAGGGGAATGGGAAGCGAATCGTCGATACGAAAATCGGGGGGCAAGCCTGGGATTCTGGAGACTGCGCGATACAGATCCGGGGGCGTTTTGGCCCGCTGGATGGCGGAGGCAATGTCCTGGATGGAGCGCAGCTGGCGCGACTCAGCGATCGTGGCCTGATTGATCTGGCGCACCGCAGAGCTGATCTGCAAAGGGATGAGCAGGAAGAAACCGATGGCCACGAACAGGGCAAGACGCCGACCCCAGAGGACCCGCGCCGCAAGAATCGGAGACTCGGGGTCGTAGCGGCGGGCGAAGACCATCAGAACCGCCGCCACAAGCGGAAGCGAAGCGGTGCCGAGCAGGGCGTCGGCCGCCTTGAGCTGCCAGGCCGGTTGCAGCAGGGCAATCGGATACGTCAGCTTGAGCAGGATCGTCAGAAAGGCGAAGATCATGCCGAAGAAGACGCCCTGGCATACAGCAGCGAGATCGAGGTCTTCGGGGGAGCGGTTGGACAGCGACATTGAAGCCAGAACGGCCTGCAGGCCTACAAAGTGGAATGGCCGATGCCAAGGGGAGGGAAATCGCGCGCGGTTAGGGCATTGGCACAGGGTGGCCCCGGGCGATGGAGGCGAGGGGGGTCATCCTCCATCGATCAGCGAGGCGATCTGGTTGCGGCCATTGGTTTTCGCCAGCAGCAGCGCACTCTCCGCCCTTCGCATCAGATCGGGGAACGCGCGATCCTGGCTGCCGAGGGCCGTGACTCCGCCACTGAGGTGCAGTTGCCAGTCGGAGTGCTTCCAGATCCCCACCATCTCGCGGGCAGCATGGCGCAGGGCCTCCGCCACGCTCATCGCGGCGTCGATGTCGAGATCCACCAGCAGCAGGGCGAATTCGCTGTCCCCGATCCGAGCGGCGAAATCCTGCTCGCGCAGGAAGCCGTGCCCCAGTCGCACCAGATCGGCGAGCAGGCGGTCGCCGGCCTCATGCCCCCAGCGCATGTTGACCTGGCGGAGGTTGTCGATGTCGAGCAGGAGAAGCGAAAGGGGATGCCCGGCCTGACGGGCACGGGCGAATTCGCGAGCACCCACCGCCAGGAAGCTGCGGCGGGTGGGCAGGCCCGTGATCGGGCAGAACGTCGCCAGAAGGCGGAGGTCGATTTCCCGCATCACGAGATCCGCCAGCAGTTGCAGCTGGTGGATCTGCTTCGGGTCCGGCTGGTGGGGTTGCTGGTCGATCACGCAGAGCGTGCCGAGGTTGTGGCCCACGGCACTGCGCAGCGGCGCTCCGGCGTAAAAGCGAATGTGGGGGAAGCCCGTGACAAGGGGATTGTTGGCGAAGCGCTCATCGAGCCGGGCATCAGCCACCACCAGGGGCACCGACCCGGCGATGGCATGGGCACAGAAAGCCTGGTCGCGCGGGGTCTCCTGCGCATCGAGGCCCTTGTGGCTGAGGAACCACTGCCGCTTGTCCTCCACCAAGGAGATCACAGCGATCGGGGTGTGGAAGATCGAGCTGGCCAGCTCGATGATGCGCTCAAAGTGTTCGTCACTGGGCGTCCCGATCACCCCGTGGCGCTCAAGGTCGCGCAGACGCAGCTCCTCATCCGCGGGGATCGGGTAGGCGGGATAGGCCACGATCGCCCCTGAAACGGTTCTGTCCGAGCCTAGAAGCGCACCGGAACGCGGGGGCGGCTCAGGCCGCGGGAAGAGTGCGGGAGAGAGCGACTTCGGCGAAATCCGAGCAGCGGCGCTGGTCGAGTTCGTGGAGGTGCCTGCGCTCGCTGTAATACGCCTCCTGAAAGCGCAGCGCATCGGCATTGAGCTGGAGGAACAGGGTCTCGATGCGCTCCTCCATATCGGCGCCGACGGGGAGGGCCTGCGGGGCGGGGCTGGGGGGAAGGCTGCTTTCCCCCTCCAGCAATCGGGCGATGCAGTGTTCCAGGGTGCGCAAATTTTGACTGCGCCAGGCATCGAGCAGATGACGGCAACGCTTTTCGGTGGCCAGGCGGGCCCGCAGGGCAATGGCGCCGCGCAGCTGCAACAGCGGCTGCTCCAGGGAGAGGCGCTGCAGTTCGCTGGGCTGCAGCAGCGGCACGAGGCGGCCCTGCAACTCGCTCTCCTCCAACAGCAGGCGATCGGAGAGCAAGCGCGGCAGATCGAGGTCCGCCAGCTCCTCGCCGGGGTCGTAGCCACGGTTCACCGCCTCAAGGCGCCCCACCCCCAGATTGTCCTCCTCCAGCTCGGAGATTGCCGCCCAGAGGCGGCGGTGATGGCGCAGGGCGAAGTCTTCCTGCTCCCACTGGCGGAGCGAGCGGCGGATCTCCGGTCGCTGTGGAGGGCAGTGCAGATACAGGCGCAGCACTTCAGCCTCGGCCCGCTCCTGCACCGATGTGGCTCCGGGGGGATCCCAGCGGGTGGCGCGGCCATGCCAGCGCTGCCCTTTGACCTGCTGGCGCAGGTCGTCTTCGAGCTGCTGGGCAAGGCGGGCCTGACCGCCGGCCAGCCGCTCGGACACCTGCTGGAGATAACGGCTGCGCACCGCGCTCTGGGGAAGGCGGGCCAGCAGGGCGACGAGCGCGGTGACCGCCTGCTGGAACTGGTCGGCCTGGGCCAGGTCGCGGCCGGCGAGCACCTGCTCGATCTGCCAGTCCAACCAGAGGGGCGCCTGATCGAGCAGGGCCCGGTACTCGCCGGGGCCGTGATCCCGCAGGAACTCATCCGGATCCTTGCCGGAGGGCAGGTGCAGCACGCGCAGCTCGATCTGACCTTGCAGAGCCAGCTGCTCCACCTCCCCGATCGCCCGCTGGGCGGCCCGCACGCCAGCGCCGTCGCTGTCGAAGTTGAGGATCAGGCGACGGCTGTCACAGCAACGACAGAGCTGGGTGATCTGGCGGCTGCTCAGGGCCGTGCCCAGCGCCGCCACGGCATTGCTGACGCCGGCGGCATGCAGAGCGATCACATCGAAATAGCCCTCCACCACCACCGCCCGGTCGTCCCTCCGAATGGCGTCAGCGGCGCGATCGAGGCCGAAAAGATGATGCCCCTTGGCGAACACCTCCGTCTCCGGAGAGTTGAGGTACTTGGGCTCGCCGCCATCGAGGCTGCGGCCTCCGAACGCGATCACCCGGCCCTGACGATCGCGAATCGGCACCATCACGCGATGGCGAAAGCGGTCATAGAAGCCGCCTCCCCCCTTGCGGGGCACCACCAGACCGGCCGCTTCCAGCCATTCCGGAGCCAGGCCCTCCACCTGCTGGAGATGGTGCAGAAGGCCATCCCAGCGGTCGGGGGCGTAGCCAAGGGCGAAATCCTCCAGCGTGGCCTCCTTCAACCCCCGCGCCTCCCGCAGGTACGCCAGGGCGGAGCGTCCCTCCGGCGCGCGGAGCTGGCTGCGGAACCAGCCGGAGGCCAGGCTCATCACGCGGTAGAGCTGCTCGCGGCGGCTGAGCTGCTGGCGCAGACGCTCCTGCTGCGGGCCCTCAAGTGACTCGACCGGCACCTGATAGCGACGGGCCAGCTCCAGCACCACCTCGCTGAAGCTGGTGCGCTGCAGCTCCATCAGGAACTTGATGGCGTTGCCGCCGGCACCGCAGGAAAAGCAGTAGTAGAACTGCTTGGCCGGCGACACCGTCATCGAAGGGGACGTGTCGTCGTGGAAGGGGCAGATGCCGACGAATTCCCGCCCCTTCTTCTTGAGCACCACGTGTTCGCCCACCACGTCGACGATGTCGGCCCGCTCCTTGACGGCCTCGATCGTGCGGGGGTGGAGGCGGGGCTGGACCACGGCAGGGGGGAGAGGGTGAGCGCGGAGCGGGCGGGTGGATGAAGAACGCCAGCCGTGGTGGCAACGGCAGCTCCATTGTGGGCCATGGCACCAGGGATGGGGGCAGGAGCGGAGCGCCAGCCTGTGGATGATCTCCAGCGCTCTGAGCTTCAGCCTGATGGTGGTGTGCGTGCGCGGCGTCGGACGGCGCATCCCCCTGGCGGAGCTGGTGCTGGTCCGCGCACTCGTGAGCCTGGTGCTGAGTTGGTGGCTGCTGCGCCGGGCGCGCATCTCGCCCCTGGGAAACCGGCGGGGTCTGTTGATGACCCGCGGCGTGGTGGGAACCGCAGCCCTGTACTTCTTTTATGCCGCGGTCGCCCGGCTGCCGATGGCGACCGCCACGGTGTTGCAGTACATCTACCCCACCCTGACCGCAGCGCTGGCCTGGCTGCTGCTGGGGGAGCGGGTGGGTCGAAGCCTGTTCCTGGCGATGCTGCTGGGCTGGTTGGGGGTGCTGGTGATCGCCGCACCGCTGCTGCCGCGGCAGACCGGCGCCCCCCCCGACTCCTTCGGCCTGCTGCTGGCGCTGGCCGGGGCGCTGCTCACCGCCCTGGCCTACATCTCAGTGCGGCGGCTGGGCAGCAGCGAGCATCCGCTGGTGATCGTCCTCTACTTCCCGCTGATGGCCGTCCCCCTGAGCCTGCCCGCGGTGCTGCTCGATCCCGTCTGGCCCACCGCCGCCGAGGCCGCCTGGTTGGTGGGGGTGGGTCTCTTCACCCAGCTGGGGCAGATCGGCGTGACGGAGGGGCTGATCGGCCTGCCAGCGGCCCGGGCAACGGCCTTGAGCTACGCCCAGGTGGTGTTCGCAGCCCTGTGGGGATGGCTGTTCTTCGGCGAGGTCGCCGAACCGCGCACCGTGTTCGGCGCTCTGTTGGTGCTGGCCGCCACCCTGCTCAGCCATGCAGCGGGCCGGGGGGATCGAAAGGGGAGCGACGCTCCCCCGGCAGGGGCAGCGGATAGGTGAACCAGTCCCGGTCGTCAGCGGAGCTGCTGCCGCTCGGTTGAGCCAGACGCCAGCTCTCCCCGCGTTCTCCCCGCTGGAGGAACAGGGTGAAGGGGCTGTCGACGCGAATCCGGTCACCGCTCAGGCGCCAGTCGAAGCGGCCCGTGAGCCGCAGGCCTCGGGCTTCGCCGATGCGAAGCGGCTCCTGCTCCACCACCCGCACCCGACTCACCTCCGGCAGCCCGCCGCTCTCCAAGGCGAGGGCGGCAGCCACCTGGTCCTGGGTGAGGCGGATCTGCAGGGTCAAGGCGTCGAGGAGAACCCGCTGGGAGGGCTGGGCCGATCCGGTGCAGCCGTACAGGCCGAGGGGCATCAGCAGGGCGAGCACAAGGGCGAGGGCCGCGACAGGGGTTGGCAGGCGGGGCAGCATGGGGGCCGATGGAGATGCGTCCATGATCGGCTGGCTTGAGGGACGTCTGGCCGAACCCTGGCAACGGGCGCCTCGCTGCGGGGCGTTGCTGATCTGCCACGGCGTCGGCTACGAGGTGCAGCTGAGTGCGCGCCACTGGCGCACCCTGCCGGAGCCGGGCAGCACCCTGACGCTGCACGTGCACAGCCAGATCCGCGAGGACGGCTGGACGCTCTACGCCTTCCCGGCGCGACGGGAGCGGGAATTGTTTCGGGAGCTGGTGGCGGTCAGTGGTGTCGGCCCGCAGATGGCCCTGGGGCTGCTCGGGGCGATGGAGGCGGAGGAGCTGGCGCGGGCGATCGTGCAGTCCGACCTGCGGCGGCTGAGCCAGGCGCCGGGGGTCGGACGCCGCACCGCCGAGCGGCTGGCGGTGGAGCTGCGCCAGCGCCTTCAGGATCGCTTCCCCGCCCTGGTGGCCGAGCCCTCCAGCGGCGGGATCCCCGGGGAGACAGAACACCCCCACGCCGGGCCAGCGGAGGGACAGCGGGAGGAGGTGCAGCTGACCCTGGCCACCCTGGGCTATGAGCCCCTGGAGATCCACCGCGCCCTGCGGGCGGTGGCCGGCGCTCTGCCGGAGGACGCCGCCTGCGACGACTGGATTCGAGAAACGCTGCGCTGGTTGTCGCGCCCGGCAGCCTGATCCGCACCATCACAAGGTAGGGTGCCTGTTTGCACGTCCGCGCCAGGGGCGCCGTCCATGCCGCTCACCACCACCAAAAAGCAGGAACTGATCAACGGGCACCAGACCCACCCCACCGACACCGGCTCGGTGGAGGTGCAGGTGGCGATGCTCAGCGAGAGGATCCAACAACTCAGCGGACATCTGCAGAAGAACATCCACGACTTCTCCTCCCGCCAGGGCTTGCTGAAGATGATCGGCCGCCGCAAGCGCCTGCTCGGCTATCTGCGGAGCCAGAGCCAGGAGCGCTACGCCGCCCTGATCGAGAAGCTCGGCATCCGCGGCTGAACATCACCATGGCCCGTCAGCGGGAAGCGAAGGCATTCGGCAAAGGGAGCCCCGGCGGAAGCCGCCGCCCGGGTGGAAGCGCTCCCCGGCCCGCGAAGATCGCCCCCGGCCGCTCCAGCGGCAGCCAGGTCATTCCCGACACGGTGGCCAAACGCATGGCCCGTCGCATTGCCCTGGCCACCGGCATCCCCAGCCTGCTGGGCATGGCGGTGATCGTGGCCAGCTATGTGCTGGCCACCCGCGGCATTGTGACAATCCAGCCCGTGGTGACCCTGCTGGGGTCGGGAGCCTTCTTCCTGCTGGGCCTGGTGGGGCTCAGTTACGGGGTGATCTCAGCCAGTTGGGAGGAGAGTTCCGGCAGCTTCTGGGGGCTCGAGCAAATTCCCGTGAACATCGGCCGGATTCGTGAATCGATCCGGGCGATGCGACAGAGCAGCGGCAGCGGCGGCTGAAGCCTTCCCTTCGCCCCTCACGCGGCCTGGGCCCCGAGGGGCGAACGGAGACGCGCTGAGAACTCGGCCGAGGTGAGGGTCGCCACGGCGGCGAAGGCGTCGGCAACACAGAACTGGGGGCCGAGGCGCACGAAGACGCTGCGCTCCCCGTCGCGCAGGCACGCCACCACGGGCACCCGAACCCCCACCTCATCCTGGGCGGGGCGATGGCGTTGCAGGCATTCGCGCAGACGATGCTGGACGGCGATGTCGGCGGCCTGCTCCGGCGCCAGATCCACCAGCACCAACTGCAGATCCTCGATGCTGCGGCAGTCTTCGACGATCAGCTGCACGCGGTCGTCGCGGCGATCGACGCTCGCCCAGACCAGCAGCCGCGCATCCACCATGAGGTGATCCGCAAGGCGGGCATAGGTTTTGGGAAACACCACCGCTTCACAGCTGCCGCTGAGGTCTTCGAGCTGCAGCACCGCCATGCGGTCGCCCTTGCGGGTGGTCACCTGGCGCATCTCAGGCACCATCACCACCAGGGAGACATGGGCCTTGTCGGCCTGTTCCTCAAGGTTCGCCAGACCGATCGGCGAGAGCAGCTTCACCCGGCTGGCCAGCTGACGGAGCGGGTGGTCGGAGAGATAGAAGCCCAGCAGCTCCTTCTCGAGGCGAAGCTTCTCGCTGGGGGGATAGTCGGAAACCGGGGCAGCCTTCGGAGCGGTGCTGCGGTCGCCCGAGCCGGGGGCAGGGGAGGCCGGATCGGCGGCAGCCGCCATCAGGTCGAAGAGATTGCCCTGCCCGCTGGCCCGGTCCCGGGCGCGAGCGTTGGACCACTCCAGCACCAGATCCAGGTCGGCCATCAGCTGGGCACGGTTGGCGCCCTTCTCCAGGGCATCGAGGGCGCCGCAGTGGATCAGGGACTCCAGGGCCCGGCGGTTCAGCTGCTGGGAGGGGAGCCGATCGCACAGGTCGGCCAGGGAGGCGAACGGCCCCTCGGCCAGTCGCGATTCGATCAACAGCCGGATCGCGCCTTCGCCGAGGTTGCGCACGGCGGAGAGGCCGAAGAGGATGCGGCTGTCGAGCGGCGTGAAATCGATGCCGGAGGCATTGACATCCGGCGGCAGCACCTCAATGCCCATGGCCAGGCAGTTGGCGATGTAGCGCTGCACTTTGTCGCTCTGCCCGGCATTCACCGTAAGCAGGGAGGCCATGTAGGCCACCGGGTAGTGCGCCTTGAGGTAGGCCGTCTGATAGGTGACGGCGCCGTAGGCGGTGGAGTGACTTTTGTTGAAGCAGTATTCGGCGAACAGCACCATCTGCTCGAAGAGCTGCTCGGCGATCTGTGGGGCGACACCCCGCTGGGTCGCACCCTCGACGAAGAGGCTTTGCTGCTTTTCCATCTCACTTTTCTTCTTCTTGCCCATGGCGCGACGCAACAGGTCGGCTTCGCCGAGCGAGTAGCCGGCGAGATCCTGGGCGATCTTCATGATCTGTTCCTGGTAGACCATGATTCCGTAGGTCTCCTGCAGGATCGGCTGCAGGCGTGGCTCGGCGAAGTCAATCGCTTCCTTGCCGTGCTTGCGATGGATGAATTTCGGAATCAGACCGGCATCGAGCGGACCGGGTCGGTAGAGGGCCAGGATGGAGGAGATATCTTCCAGGGAGGAGGGCTTCAGATCGCGAACGATCTGACGCATGCCGCTGGATTCAAGCTGGAAGATGCCTTCCAAATCGCCGCGGGCGAGCAGGGCAAACGTATCGGGGTCCTCGGCCGGCAAGGCATCAGGATCCAAGCGTTCGCCGCTGCTCTGCTGTACCAACGCCAAGGTTTTCTCAATCATGGTCAGGTTTTTGAGACCGAGGAAGTCCATCTTGAGAAGACCCATCGACTCCACATCCTCCATGAAGTATTGGGTAATCACCTGACCGTCGTTGTTGCGCTGTAGCGGCACCAGTTCATCGAGGGGATCCGCAGCGATGACAACACCGGCCGCGTGAACACCGAAAGTTTTATTGGTGCCCTCAATGCGCATTGCCAGGTTGACCCAATGCTTAACGCGACTATCATTTTCGTATTTCTCGCGAAACTCAGGCGCGGGTGATTCCGGGCCGATCATCTCTTTTAATTTGGCCGGCTTGCCACGCACCACTGGAATCAGCTTGGCCAGACGATCAGCATCGCCATAGGGAATATCGAGCACGCGGGCGACATCCTTGAGCACTGCCTTGGAGGTCATGCGGTTGAAGGTGATGATCTGCGCCACCTTGTCCTCGCCGTAGCGCTGGGTGACGTACTCGATCACCTCACCGCGGCGCTCGATGCAAAAGTCGGTGTCGATATCTGGCATCGACTTGCGTTCGGGATTGAGGAAGCGCTCGAACAGTAATCCGTTGGTGACCGGATCGATGTTGGTGATCTTCAGGGCGTAGGCCACCAGCGAACCGGCCGCCGATCCCCGGCCCGGTCCGACGGGGATGCCGTTCTCACGGGCAAAGCGGATGTAGTCCCACACCACCAGGAAATAGGTGGGGAAGCCCATCTGCTCCATCACCTGCAACTCAAAGGCAAGCCGCTCGCCGTACTCCGGCGGGAAGGCACTCGCATCGGGAAGATTCAGGCGTTGGCACAGGCCCTGCTCCGCCACCTCTCGCAGGAAGCTCACGGCCGTGTGGCCCTCGGGAATGGGAAAACGGGGCATCTGATAGCGACCGAGGATGTCGTAATCCTCCACCTTTTCGGCCACCAATCCGGTGTTGGCGATGGCGCGCTGGATCAGCTCCGGCTCGAGATGATCAGCGAACAGCCGGCCCATCTCTGCCTCACTGCGGATGAATTCGGTGCCGGTGTAGCGCAGCCGCTTCTCATCGCTGATCAGCTTGCCGGTGAGGATGCAGAGCAGAGCGTCGTGGGCCTCGACATCGCCGCTGGTGAGATAGTGGGCATCGTTGGTGGCAATCAGCTCGATGCCCAGCTCCGCGCCGATGCGCGCCATCTCGGTATTGACAATGCGATCCTCCAGGCCGCCGTGATCCTGTATCTCCAGGTAGAAGTCATCGGCGAACACCTCCTGGTACCAGCGGGCCACATCGCGGGCGGCATCCGGACGGCCGCGCAGGATCGCCTGGGGGATCTCGCCGCCCAGGCAGGCGGTGGCGACGATCAGGCCCTCCCTGTGCTGGCGCAGCAGCTGTTTGTCGATGCAGGCGCGGGAGAAGATGCCGCGACCGCGCATGCCGCGCAGGTGGCTGATGCTGGTGAGTTTGACCAGATTGCGGTAGCCCACCGCGTTCTTCGCCAGAACCACCAGGTGGTAGCGACGCTCCTTCTTGACCGGCTCGTCCTCGATCGAGCCGTTGATTACATACATCTCGTTGCCGATGATCGGCTTGATGCCGGCCTTGCTGCAGAGCTTGAGCAGCTCGATCGCGCCGTACATCACCCCATGATCGGTGAGCGCCAGGGCGGGCATGCCCAGTTGCACCGCCCGCTCCACCATCGCGGGCAACTGGCTCGCCCCATCCAGAAGGCTGTAGTCGCTGTGGTTGTGGAGCGGGACGAAGGGCACGGCGCGGCGGCGTCGATCAGTCCGTCACGTTAGGGGAGGACACAAGGGGCAGCGGTCTGTTGCGATTCAGGCGCGGCACTGGCACCAGATGTGGGGCCCCGAAGCCGATCAGGCGGCCAGGGGAGCCACCGGTCGCTGCTCCATCACCCGGGCGGCCCGCTCGTATTGATGGGCCACCCGCAGCAACTTCTCCTCCTCCAGCACCCCGGCGATCAACTGGAGGCCGATGGGAAGGCCCGCTTCGTCGAATCCGCAGGGGAGGCTGATCGCCGGCAGGCCCGCCAGGTTGGCCGGGATCGTGAGCAGGTCGGCCAGATACATGGCCAGGGGATCGTCGGCGTGGGCGCCGAAGCGGAAGGCGGTCGAGGGGGAGGTGGGGGAGAGAAGCACGTCCACCCGGGCAAAGGCCCGATCGAAATCTTGACGAATCAAGGTGCGCACCTGCTGGGCTTTGCGGTAGTACGCATCGACGTAGCCGGCCGAGAGGGCATAGGTGCCGATCAGGATGCGGCGCTGCACCTCGTCGCCAAAGCCTTCGGCGCGGCTGCGGGCGGTCATCTCCGCCAGGCTGGCGGCGCCTTCGCTGCGGTGGCCGTACTTCACGCCGTCGTAGCGGGCCAGATTGGCGGAGGCCTCCGAAGGGGCGATCACGTAGTAGGTGGCGATGCCGTCATCGAAGCGGGGGCAATCGATCTCCAGCAGCTCGCAGCCCAGGGCCTGCAGCTGGTCGGCCGCGGCCAGCACGGAGGCCTTCACCCGCGGGTCGAGGCCCTGCTCGAGGAAACATTGGCGGATCAAGCCCACCCGCAGGCCCTGCAGCGGACCCTCCAGCCCCGCCGCGTAGGCAGGCACGGGAACCTTCAGACAGGTGGCGTCGCGGGGGTCGGCTCCGGCGATCACCTCCAGAAGCTCCGCCGCGTCGGCCACGGAGGTGGTGAACGGGCCGACCTGATCGAGGGAACTGGCGAAGGCCACCAGCCCCCAGCGGCTCACCCGGCCGTAGGTGGGTTTGAGTCCCACCACGCCGCAGAAGGAGGCGGGCTGACGGATCGAACCGCCGGTGTCGGAGCCGAGGGAGGCGACGCACTCCCCGGCTGCCACGGCGGCGGCGCTGCCACCGGAACTGCCACCGGGCACCCGCTCGGGATCCCAGGGGTTGCGAGTGGGGCCGAATGCCGAGGTCTCGGTGGAGCTGCCCATGGCGAACTCATCGAGGTTGGTCTTGCCCAGAAGCACGGCGCCGGCATTCCAGAGGCGCTCGGTGACCGTGGCTTCGTAGGGCGGCACAAAGTTGGCCAGCATGTGGCTGGAGCAGGTGGTGCGGATGCCGCGGGTGCAGAGGTTGTCCTTGATCGCCAAGGGCACCCCTGCCAGGGGTGGCAAAGCATCCCCGGCGGCGCGGGCGGCATCGATGCGATCGGCATCGGCTCGGGCCCGCTCCGCGGTGACCTCCAGAAAGGCGTGAAGAGTGGGGTCGACGGCCGCGATCCGCGCCAGGTGGTGGTCGGTGAGCTCCCGAGCGGAAACCTCACCGCGCTTGAGTTGCTCGCGCCACTGGGCGATCCCCATCGGCCGTGTCCTGCCTGTTGGGGGGGACGCTATCAGCCGGAGGACGCGAGGGTTTCCGTGAGCGGCTCGCTGCGATGGGTGCGCAGCAGGCGGTGTTCCAGGGACGCGGGGGCCTCGGAGCGGAGGTCGTCGAGGAAGGAAGGGAGCTGCCGCTCCAGGGTGGCGCGGCGCACGAAGGGACCGAACCAGTAGACGGCGTCGGGCGAGCGGGTCTCGACCCTGGCCCACCAGGCGAATCCAAGGCCGTTCGCGAGGTTGCGCACCGGCCAGAGCAGGGGATTCATGGACAGGGACAAAGACTCTTCCATTTTGATCACGGGATCCGGGCGGGGCAGGCCCGCCGGAGGCGAAGTACCTCAGAGGGTGATGTCCGCCTGGAAACGAGCAGCCGGGGGCGCCTCCTGCGGCGGGGCCGAGGCCGGAGGCTCCGGGGCTGTCTCCGTCTGGGGGGGCTCTGGAGGGGCCTCCAGGCAGATCTCGGCCGCCAGGTCGACCACGGCCTCGGGGAGCAGGGCTACCGGGTCTTCCGGGCGGTCCGCCAACCCGTCTTCGGGGGGCTCCGCCAGCCCATCCGCGAGGAGATCAGGCTCCCCTTCTGCAATGGGGAGATCGACCAGGGCCACCGGGGGGAGATTGCGGGGGGTCTCCACGGGGAGGTCGTCGAGGGCCTCCTCGGGGGCGACTTCTGGCGGAGTCTCGGCAGGGGGGGCCGCCAGGGCGGGTCGCACGAGCCGTGGTGCCGGGGCGGAGCCGCTCAGGCCACGCATCCAGCCGCGGCGGGCCACCTCATAGAGCACCAGGGCGGTGGCCACTCCGGCGTTGAGGCTCGGGGTGGCACCCCGCAGGGGAACGCGCACCAGTTGGTCGCAGCTGCGGCGGGTGAGCATGGAGAGGCCATCCGCTTCGGATCCGGTCACCACCACCAGAGGACCGCTGAGATCGGCCTCCTCCAGGGTGACCGTGCCCTCGCCCGCCAGACCGACGACCCGGTAGCCGTCCTGCTTGAGCGCCTCCAGGGCGCGGTTGAGGTTGACCACCCGCGCCACCGGCAGGTGCTCCAGCGCTCCGGCGGCCACCTTGGCCACCGAGCCGGTGAGACCCGCGCTGCGCCGCTGGGGCAGGACCATGCCGTGGGCGCCGAGGGCCTCGGCGCTGCGCACGATCGAACCCAGGTTCTGGGGGTCGGTGAGACCGTCGAGGGCGATCAGCAGCGGCGGCTCCCCCAGCTCCCGGCATCCCTCCAGGAGGGTGGGGAGGTCGAGGGTGTCGGCGGCACCGGGCTGGAGGACGATTCCCTGATGCACCCCGCCGGCACTGATCTGGCCGAGGCGTGCCCAGGTGACCTCCTCCACCAGAACGCCGGAGGCCTTCGCCTCGCGGAGCAGCTGGAGGAAGCGTGGGCTGAAACGCAACTCCGGGGTGCACCAGATGCGATGAACCGGCCGCTCGCTCTCCAGGGCGGCCAGGGCGGCATGGCGGCCCCAGATCAAATCGCTGGCCGATTCCGGGGCATGGCTGGCGACCTCACCGCGGGGTTCGGAGCGACGCTCGTCGGCCGGAGGTGCAGCCTCCTGGCCATAGGGACGGCGGGGGAAGCGGGCGTCACGCCCCTCCTCTCGTCGCCCGCCCTCAGCAAAAGCGGCCCGTTCGGGACGGCCCAAGCGATCGGGCCGCCCGAAGCGATCGGGGCGGCCAAAGCGATCGGGGCGACCGGGCCGCTCAGGACGACCGGCCCGCTCGGGACGACCGCCCCGCAACGGGCGGGGGAAGCGATCGGCGGAGGCCGGACGGTCACCCCCCCGGGCGGGGCGGGGGCCGCGATCGGGTCGCTCACTGCGCTCGAAGCGAACCGGCCGGAGCGGACGATCCCCCCGGCTGTCGCCTCGGGCCTCCCCCCGGCCCTCGTCCCGGGGACGGTCAGCGGCACGGTCGTCGGAGCGCCAGGGGCGATCGCCGGAACGCTGCCAGGGACGCTCACCGCCCTCCTCGCGATCGCGGCGGGAACGGGGCGGACCGAAGCGTCCCGTGGCGGGACGGGGGCCGCGGCGAGCCCGCTCCGGCCTTGCGTCAAAGCGTCGATCGGATGGGGGACTCATGGGCGTGGCAGGCAAGGATCCGTCAGGGGCTGTTGGTTGACTCTGGGCTATCGAGGACATCGAGCAGCTCGGCAAGCCGCTGCGGATCACGCAGAAACAGCCATCCCAGCATCGTCTCAAATCCCGTGGCCTGCCCGTAGAGGGCCGGGTCGCCGCCGCGGGGACCGCGACCGGCGCGGTTGCGGCCCCGCCGCACCAGATCCCGCTCGTGCGGCCGCAACTGCGGTTCGAGGCGCTGCAGGGCTTCCGCCTGGGCGGCGGCCCGCACCCGGCCGACCACCGCACGATGGGAATCCTGCGGTCGGGCCGGGCGACGGCACTGGAGGAGGCGTTGTTGGAGTTCCCACACCGCATCCCCCAGCCAGGCGAGCTGCTGGGGCGGAAGATCGGCGGCGGGGGATGGGATGGCCTGGCCGGTCAGCCAACCGGCGGCAGAATCAGGCGGTGGCAAGGCTGCCAAGCGCCTGCTCGAGGTTGGGCTGGAGGTGCAGGAACTGCTCCAGGCGCACCAATTTGACCGTTTGGATCACGCGAGCGCTGCCCACCAGCACGTACTGGAGGCCCGCATCGCTGCATTCCTTGGCCAGCTGCACCAAGGCCCCCAGGCCGGAGGAGTCGAGGAAGTCGATGCGGCTGAGATCGATCACGAGCGGCAGCGTGCTGCCCTGGCGGCACTCCTGCACGTAGGCGCTGAACTGCTTGTCGGAGTAGGCATCCAGCTGCCCGATGAAGTGGAACAGCAGGCAGCTCTCCTGCCGTTCGCAGCCACCCCGGAGGGAGACGGTCAGTCTCTGCAGTTCGGTGATGGCTCCAGTCCCCGAGTGGTCACAACGTGGGGAAGTGTAGGGAGCACCTCCGGAACTGACAAAACCGCAACGAAAGCTTCAAACCCGGCGGGCGGCCATGAGGGCAACGAAGCGGCCGAAATGATGGTCGGCGTCATGGGGACCGGGACTGGCCTCAGGGTGGTATTGCACCCCGAAGACCGGCTGATCGAGCATTGCCAGGGCTGCAACGGTCCGGTCGTTGAGGTTGTGGTGGGTGATCCGCACCCGCTCCGGGGGGAGGGACTCGGCCGCGAGAGCGAAGCCGTGGTTCTGGCTGGTGATCTCCACCGTGCCGGGGGCGCCGCAGGGGTGGTTGAGACCTCGATGGCCGTAGCCCAGCTTGAAGGTGCTGCCGCCCAGGGCCAACCCGAGGATCTGGTGCCCCAGGCAGATGCCGAACAGCGGCAGGGTGTGCAGAGCGATCAGGCCGGCGGCCAGGGCGATGCCGGCGTGGACCGCCGCCGGATCGCCGGGACCGTTGGAGAGGAACACCCCCTCCGGCTGATGGCGAAGCACCTCCTGCAGGCTGCTGTTCGCGGGCAGGACGGTGACCTCACAGCCGTGGGCGACCAGGCGCTCAAGGATCGCCCGCTTGATGCCGAAATCGATCGCCACGACGCGGTAGGGGGTTGTCGGCTGGGGTTGGAGACGGGCGTCGAAGCCGACGGGACAGAGGGAGGTCCAGCGGTAGGGCTCGGGGGTGCTGACGGTTTCCGCGAGGTTGAGGCCATCCATGCGGGGCGCGGAGCGCACCCGCTCCAGCAGGGCGGCCGGAGCGGTGCCATCGCTGGCGATGGCACCGTTGATCGCTCCCCCTTCCCGCAGGTGGCGCACCAGGGCGCGGGTGTCGACCCCTTCGATCCCGACCACGCCGTGGCGCTGCAGCCAGGGCTCGAACGCCTCCTCGCTGCGCCAGCTGCTGGCCACCGGGGAGAGGCGCCGGGCGATCAATCCGCGGGCATGGGGATGGTTGGCCTCCTGGTCGTCAGGGTTGACGCCGGTGTTGCCGAGTTCGGGGTAGGTGAAGGTGACCAGCTGGCCGGCGTAGCTGGGGTCGGTGAGCACCTCCTGATAGCCGCTCATGCCGGTGTTGAACACCACCTCGCCCAGGGCGATGCCGCGGGCGCCGCAGGCCCTGCCGCGCAACACCAGGCCGTCGGCCAGAACCAGCACGGCCTCCACAGGGGGATTGAGGGGGGAGGGAGGGGAGATCAACGGCACCGCATCGCTGGGGCCGATCATCCCGCAGAACCCAGGCAGCGAACCAGGGACTGCAGCCGCTGCCACGGACGTCCCTCCGCCAGGGCGGAGCGGGCCTGGCCGACCCCGTCGAGCACCGAGACGGCACGGCCGCTCACCCACAGCACCAGCGCCGTGTTCAGCACCACCACATCGCGCTGGGCGGGGGTGCCGCCCCCCTGCAGAACCGCAGCCAGGATGCGCTGGTTCTCGGCCACATCGCCGCCGCAGATCGCCTCCATCGGGGCGCGCTCCAGCCCCAGTTCCCGGGGATCGACCACCTCGCGGCGCAGCTCGCCGTTCTCCAGAACCCTCAACTCGCTGGGCCCGGAGAGGGTGGCCTCATCCAAGCCGCCATGGCCATGCACCACCACGGCGCGGCCCTGATCGAGGCGGCGCAGGGCCTCGGCCATCGGATCGAGGAGATCGGCCCGGGCGACGCCGAGCACATGGCTCTCGGGGCGCAGCGGATTGACGAGGGGTCCAAGCAGGTTGAAGACGGTGCGCACGCCGAGGGTGCGTCGCACCGGTGCCAGGCCGGCCAGGGCCGGATGCCACCCCGGCGCGAACAGGAACGTCACCCCCACCTCGGCGAGGGCGGCGAGGGCAAGGGCGGGAGGGGCCTGAAGGGGAACCCCCAGGGCTTCGAGCACGTCGGCGGAGCCGACGCGACCGCTGGCGCTGCGGTTGCCGTGCTTCGCCACGTGGGCGCCGCAGGCGGCGGCGGTGAAGGCCACCGCTGTGGAGATGTTGAAGCTGTCCACCCCCGCGCCACCCGTGCCGCAGGTGTCGACGAGCGGCAGGTCCGGGCGCGGGCCCGGCAGGGCGCAGGCCTGACGCAGCTCGGCGGCCATTGCCGCCAACTCCTCGCCGTTGACGCCCTTGGCGCGCAGGGCGGTGAGCACCGCTGCGGTGAGCAGGGGATCCACCTCGCCCGCCAGCCAGGCGCGCATCAGGGCGCCGGCGGCGGCCGCTTCGAGGTCGCGGCCCTGGATCAACGACTCCAGCAGGGCGGGGCCGGCGGGGCAGGAGGCGGAGGGGCTCATCGGGCCGGAGGGGGAGCGAAACGGAAAAGCAGGCAGAAAAAAGCCCGGGTGCAGGGCACACCGGGCCGGGTGATGGGGACCTGACCACTATCGCCCGAAGCGGGTCGATCTGGCGAACCGGATGCGCGCTTGCTCAGCCCGGCCCTTCACCAGCGGTGTCGAAGCCGGAGCCGACGGCCTCGGCGGCGCGAGCCTGCCCCGGCCGGAAGCCCGCGGCCCAGATCGCACGGGTGCGCTGCCGCAGGGCGGCGGGATCCAACTTCCAGAGGCGAAGCACCCGCTCCAGGTCGTCGCGCAGGTCGGTGGCGCCGGGAAAGCCTTCGTAGCGGTGCAACAGACGCGCGGCATCCACCAGGTGCTCATCGGCGGGGCTCTGCACCGCCAGCAGGCCATCCACCACCAGCCGGTCGGTGGCATGGAGGGGGTGGTTCTGCTCCAGCGGGCTGTCGGCCATGGCGGTGTCGGAGCGCTCCCGGCAGCGGCCTGCGTAGGTTAGGCCTCCCCTTCCGATCGTCGGCCCCGCGATGCGCGCCCTGCGGCTCGATCTGATCCGGCGCTATCTGCGACCCCATCGCCGGGCGGTGATCCTGGGCATCCTCGCCCTGGTGGTGGTCAACCTGCTGGGCGTCTCGATCCCGCTGCTGGTGGCGCGGGTGGTGAACGAATTGCGACCGGGCTTCTCGCTGCGCCATGTGCTCGGCCAGTCGTTGCTGCTGGTGGCGCTGGCGAGCGTGATGGGGGGGGTGCGGCTGGCCTCGCGCATGCTGGTGTTCGGAATCGGCCGCCAGGTGGAGGCCGATCTGAAGCAGCAGATCTTCGATCACCTGCTGCGGCAGGAGCCGGGCTGGGTGCAGAAGATGGGCAGCGGTGAGGTGATCAGCCGGGCCACCAGCGATGTGGAGCAGGTGCGGCGGCTGATGGGCTTCGCCATGCTCAGCCTCACGAACACCGTGCTGGCCTACGTCCTCACCCTGCCGGCGATGCTGCACATCGACCCGGCGCTGACGCTGGCGGCCCTGGCCCTCTACCCGGTGATGCTGCTGGTGGTGCGGCTGTTCGGCGGGCGGATGATGCGCCAGCAGCGCCGGCAGCAGGAGGCCCTGGCCTCCCTCAGCGACCTGGTGCAGGAAGACCTGTCGGGCATCAGCGCGATCAAGATCTACGGACAGGAGGCCACGGAGGAATCCGCTTTCGCGGCACTGAACCGCGACTACCGCGACACCGCCCTGCAGCTGGCGCGCACCCGCAGCAGCCTTTTCCCGCTGCTGGAGGGCATCTCCTCGGTGAGCCTGCTGGTGCTGCTCGCCCTGGGGGCGGGGCAGATCGAAACGGGCCGGCTGAGCATCGGCGGGCTGGTGGCCCTGATTCTGTATGTGGAGCGCCTGGTGTTCCCCACCGCCCTGCTGGGCTTCACCCTCAACACCTTCCAGACCGGCCAGGTGAGCCTGGAGCGGGTGGAGCAGCTCCTCTCCCGCCGCCCGCGGGTGGTCTCCCCGCCGCTGCCGGTGCCGCCGGCCCGCCAGCCCCGGGGGGTGGTGGAAGCCCGCGGTCTCACGGTGCACTACCCGGACACTGCCCGGCCATCCCTGGAGGATCTCCACTTCCGCCTCGAGCCAGGCGAGCTGGTGGCGGTGGTGGGGCCGGTGGGCAGCGGCAAGACCACCCTGGCCCGGGCTTTGGGACGGATGGTGGAGGTGCCGCCGGGCCAGCTTTTTCTCGATGGCGTCGACGTGACGGCGATGGGGCTGGACGACCTGCGACGGCAGGTGGCCCTGGTGCCCCAGGAGGGTTATCTGTTCACCGCCACCCTGGCGGACAACCTGCGCTACGGCGAACCGGAGGCGGGCATGGATCGGGTGGAGGCGGCGGCCCGCCGGGCGCAGCTGGAAGGGGACATCCGCGGCTTTCCCGACGGCTATCGAACGCTGGTGGGCGAGCGGGGCATCACCCTGAGCGGCGGCCAGCGGCAGCGCACCGCCCTGGGCCGGGCCCTGTTGGTGAAGGCGCCGCTGCTGGTGCTGGACGACGCCCTGGCGAGTGTGGACAACACCACGGCGGCCGGCATTCTGAGCACGATTCGCCAGGAGGGGGAGCGCTCGGTGCTGTTGATCAGCCACCAGCTCTCCGCCGCCGCGGCCTGCGACCGGGTGCTGGTGCTGGAGGCGGGGCGGCTGGTGCAGCAGGGGCATCACAGCGAGCTGGTGCGGCAGGAGGGCACCTATCGGCGGCTGTGGGAGCGGGAGGAGGCGCAGCGCTTGCAGGCCGCCTGAGGCAAATTCCTGCACAAGCAATGTTGCGGCTTCGCAGCCGGGGATCGCCAGGCAGGATCCGCCGGGCTTAGCTAGCAGTGCGTGTATGCCCGCGGAGTTGCGCCATGGAAGCCGGCAAGCCCTACAACCTGCGCTGCACCCTCACCTTCGGGGATATCTACGGCCAGATCCTGATTTGGATGGTGGTGATCTTCGTCAGTCTGGCGGCGGGCCTGGCGCTGATGGGGGCCAGCAAACCGTTGTTCGCGCTGCTCGGGGTGGGCCTGATTCTGGTGCTGTCGCTGCCCTTTCTGCTGTTCGCCTTCACCACCACCCTGCTGAACCACATCGCTTTGGTGCCAGCGCAGGAGCCCTGACGCTCCGCCTAGGCTCATCGCCTTGTTGGTGGGCCGCTGCAGATGTTTGGTCTCTGGGGGGGTGCTGCGGCGCTTCAGGATCCCGCTTCCCTCAGCCATGCGGTGCTGGGCACACCGCTTGCGGCGCCTCTGGCGAGCGACCAGGCCGAGGCGTTGTTTGGCTGCGGCTGCTTCTGGGGGGCGGAGAAGGGCTTCTGGCGATTGCCGGGCGTTGTGACCACGGCGGTGGGCTATGCCGGCGGGGCGCTGAGCGATCCGAGCTACGAGCAGGTGTGCAGCGGTCGCACCGGCCATGCGGAGGTGGTGCGGGTGGTGTGGGACCCGGCGATGGTGTCGTTTGCGGATCTGCTCAAGTTGTTCTGGGAATGCCACGACCCCACCCAGGGCAACCGGCAGGGCAATGATCGGGGCAGCCAGTACCGCTCCGCGATCTTCGTGAACGATCCGGCGTTGCTGGCGCAGGCGGAGCGCAGCCGCGAGTTGTACGGCCGTGCCCTGGCCTCGCGCGGCTACGGGGCGATCACCACCGAAATCGCCCCAGACCGTGCCTTTTTCTTTGCCGAGCCGTATCACCAGCAGTATCTGGCCAAACCGGGAAGCCGGCCCTACTGTTCGGCCCAGCCCACCGGCGTTCCCCTGCCGGAGATCGAGGGTTGCCCTTCTCTGCTGCCCCCGGCCGTCTGGGATGCCTACGACTGGTCGATCCCCCACTGCATCCTGCGTGGCGACAACAGCCCGATATCGCTTCCCTGAGGCTGTGCTCAGCCTGTTGATCGCTGTCGGCCTTCCCTCCACGGCCTTCGCGAGCGAGCCTTCCCTGTGGCGGGCGATGGGTTCTCCGTGGTGGGAGCAGTACGACAGCCGCGAGACGTACCGCTGCCCGGGCCAGGGCA
>JBILGK010000045.1:0-21424 GCA_044351065.1 Cyanobium sp. | reverse complement strand
AAGTCGCTGCCTGATATCCCCACGAGGGAAGAGGTTCACTTCTTAATCAATTCCGTCAGGAAAGTGCGCTTCCGCATCTTTCTGCTTGTGGTTTATAGCTTGGGCTTAAGAACCACAGAAGGCCTGAAGCTCGAGGTAGGTGATGTCGATGGCAGCCAACACAGGGTTCATATTCGCAATAGCAAAGGTGGCAAAGATCGCTACGTGGTTTTGCCCGAGCTGACGTAACAAGCGCTGCGTCGATTCTGGACGACCCATCGTCATCCCAGGCTGTTATTTCCAAGCCCCGCCTACGATCCGGCCCTCAGCAGACGCCCTGGGGGCAGCATGGATGCAAGCTCTGTCCAGGCGGCATTCCGAGCCACCCTGCTGGAAAGCCGCATTCAGAAACGGCTGACCATTCGATCGCTGCGCCATGCCTACGCGACGCATCTTCTAGAGCTCGGAATGGATATGAGGCTGATACAGGATTTAATGGGACATGAAGACAGTAGAACAACAGCCCGTTATGCCCATATTACCAAGACGTGCCGTGATCATACTGCTGATCGACTGCAGTCATTGCTGGAAGGATTTGTTCTGCGCTGGGAGGATCAGCCATGATTCTGCTCTCCCAGCTAATCGATCGTTACCAGAAAGATCTGGAAACCATCCATGGTCATGAAATGCTACCCAGCCACCATCAGGCGCTCCGGGCGATGCGACGCTGCCGACGGGAAGGCAGTGACCAGATGCTGCTCGAATGCAAACCCTGTGCAACCACATTTCGAGTTCCCCATTCTTGTGGGCATCGAAGTTGTCCCCATTGTCAACATCACGACAGCCAACAATGGATCACACGCCAGACCGGCAAGCTGTTGCCGATCACCTATTTTATGATCACATTTACAGTTCCGGCGCAACTACGGAGTATATGCTGGCAGCACCAGAAACCGATGTATGATCTACTGATCAAGAGTGCCTGGCAATCCGTTGATAGTTTCGCGCGCCGAGATCCAAAGCTGAAGGGGAGGATCGGTGCTCATTCCGTCCTGAATACCCATAATCGCAAGCTTGAGTATCACCCCCATGTACACATGATTGTGCCTGCTGGAGTGTTCGATGAGAAGACAGGTCATTGGCGCTATAGGACGGAGGACTACCTCTTCCCTGCGCTTAACCTCGCCAAGGTCTTTCGCGCCAAGATCTTTGATGGTATCAAGGCACTTGGCTTGAAGGTCAAGGAGGCTCTGCCAGAGGACTGGGTAATTTACTGCAAGGCGGTTGGACGAGGATATCAGGCATTGATCTACCTCGGTCGCTACCTTTATCGCGGGGTGATCTCAGAAAAGAATATTCTTAGCGACTCCCAAGGGATCATCACCTTTCGGATCAAAGACAACACAGGCGAGGAGGTGAGCCAATCCCTCCCCGGCGCAGAGTTCCTCTGGCGCTTGCTGCTCCATGTCTTACCTAAAAGATTCAGGCGTGTCCGAGACTTTGGCCTGCTGCACGGCAATGCCAAACGCCTGATCTTGCTCGTACAACTTGTGCTTAGGGTCAGACTGCCCTGGCCCGCACCACCAAGGGAACAAACCCCGATGATCTGTCCTCGCTGTGGTGGGGTTCTGCAGCTGTTGATGGTGCGGCAGCGCAGTGCGATGCCGATTCTTTGCTAAGCACCACAGAGAAGAAGATCATAGATCTCTACCTATTGCCGCATCACCAACACAGGCAGATCTGAGAGATCTCGCCGGATGGGCTTGTGTTGTGTCTACAATGGCGGCATGATGTCCACAGATGCCAATGCCGCGCAGCTCTTGGTATATCTACCTACGCCAAAGACTAAGACGGCCATAAATGAGCCTCGATCTTTCTCCTGTCTTGCAAAGCCCCAGTGGCGTGGGGCTTGTCCAACACCGGATAGATCGTGGCTACGCACGATCTATCCATGTCGTTATGCGGAGTTAAGACTGTGCCGTTTTCTCAAACAATTAAGGATGAAGCGTTGGTGGCGTGCGGTCGAAGTTGCTGCGTTTGCAATCGATATTGCGGTGTTCGCATTGAATGCCATCACATCGTGCCGGAATCACAGGGTGGCGACGATTCGTTTGAGAACTGTATTCCGCTTTGTTTCGACTGTCATGCGGAAGTAGAGCACTACAACCCGCAACATCCAAAAGGGAATAAATTTTCACCAGTCGAACTGCGTTGTCATCGTGATCGTTGGTATCAACAGAGGCGTGCTTTGGACGAACCCGAAGGAAACACGATCGATCCCGATGATATGCTCTATATCCAGCGATACATCGAAGAACAGAAGCAGGCTGATTTCATACGGGGCTTCAATGGTGATGACTGGAAATAGATCCGCCTAACAAAGCAGTGCACGCCGAGCTACGGAGGTGGGTTATTCACGCTTTACAACGTCACTCGCCGCAGCCGGGTGATTGCCGTCGTTCGCCCAAGAATGGAATGGGAATAAGTCGGGCGCTGTCTTTCAGCTGAGAACCAGTTCATCCAGCACGTTTGCCACGTACAGACATAAAGTGGAGTCAATTCGGCCCGGAGGTGATGATGCCCGCTCTCTTCATTGCGAGGACCATGCGAGCGGGGAATGTTATATGGCGCCCAAAGACCAGTGAAGGGCTCACGGACGATGGGCCCCCTGACAAGCGGCTCATCATTCAGTTTCACGGGCGCCGCGCGCCTGGGTGGGTTAAGGTGACCTCGTACGGGTACGCTGTCGACATCGGGGCTTTGGCGGCTGAGACCCCCAGCCTATTCGACAAGAAATGGCTCCATGGAAGAGGTCTGACCAGAGCAGTGGTCTCACGGTCAGCCGACGCTCTTTCTTTTGACATTCAGCTCTAGCATATTTGAGTACCCGTGGTTGACACGTAGGCATGACTGCACCTCGTGAAAGAGAACAGAGGGGCCCGGAACCAGAAAATCCAGCTGTTGCGGTCATCGATTCAGTATCCAAAGACAACCTTTTGGAACTGATAAGTGATGCTGCTGAATTTGGCTTGGACAGCGTTCTGGAAAGCGAGGAGCTGAAGCAGATCCCAGTGATCGGTTCTTTGGCGCGTTTGGCCAAAATTGGCGCCAGCGTGAGAGACCACCTATTCGCACGGAAGTTGCTTCGATTCCTGCGGGAGCTTTCGACTGTTCCGCTTGAAGAAAGAGCCAAGTTCGCGGAAGGTATTTCGTCCAGGGGAAACAAGGAGCGGGCGGGGGAGGCGCTGTTGCTTCTGATTGATCGACTGGACCACATGACCAAGCCCGAGATCGTGGGCAGAATTGTCCGGTCGGCCATGCTGGGCGAGATTGACTACGAGTCGTCGCTTCGGCTCAGCGCGATGGTGGAGCGGGCATATTTCTCAGATCTCCTGTTGCTGCCCAAAGCAGAGACGGGCATGGGTATCGATATCGATGTCGCCGAATCTCTGGCCTCCGTCGGACTCCTGCATAGGCGGATGGAACCTAACCTCTTCCTTGCGGAAGATACTCGGAACCCAAATCTGACATTCTATTCGTTAACTGAGCAAGGTAAGGCGCTCGTCAAGATCCTGGAGGCGGGAAAGTCATAGATTGCCGGCACTTCAAAACCAGGCAAGATCGTGCGAACAAGGCTATGGTTCGGACTGTCGCTACGCTCCAGCCGCACATGGCCGCCGTTCAACCCAAGCCTCTGTTCCCAGGCCCAGTCTTCCATGAATCCCGGAGCAAGCGCACCTGGGCGCTTATGGATGCACGTTCGGTTCCGGCTGCATTTCGAGCCACGGTGCAGGATGGTGGCATCCAGAAACGGCGGAGCGGGTTCATGTATTTCTGCAAGGCTTTGTGCTGCCCTGGCAGGATCAGTCTTGCTTTCTCTCCCTGCTGATTGATCGCTACCCGCAAGAGATGGGCACCATCCATGGTTATGAACTGTTGCCGAGGGGCTCGTCCAAGCCGTTAGTCGTCAGAACTTGATAGCGTACCTCCATCACCCCTTCTCACTTCCCGGAGTAATTCACATGGCCTCGGTTCTTATTACGGGCACCAGTTCCGGCATCGGCATGGCAACTGCGCTCGCATTCGGCCGAGCCGGCTTTCGGGTCGCGGCTACGATGCGCAACCCAAGCGGTGCACCTAAACTGGTTGAGGCCGCTCTCCGGGAAAAGCTCTCGCTGACCGTGCTTCCCATGGATGTGGATTCTGATGACTCCGTCCGTGATGGAATGGCCCGGATAGGGCGTGAGATCGGGCCAATCGATGTGCTCGTCAATAACGCTGGTATCGATGGCATGGGTTCTGTGGAGGAGTTGCCCCTCGCACTGTTTCGCGCCGTCATGGAGACCAACTACTTCGGTGTGATTCGGTGTACGCAAGCATTGCTACCGGCGATGCGAAAGCGGCAGAGCGGCTGCATTATTAACGTCGCTTCCGTGGCGGGGCACGTGGCGATTGCGCCGATTACCGCCTACACGGCCTCCAAGTTCGCGTTGGAGGCGTTCAGCGAATGCCTGGCCCAAGAGGTGAAGCCATTTAATATTCGAGTAGCGATTGTTGAGCCCGGCATCATCGACACCCGCATGACGCGGCACGTCAGCGCGGGACTATCCACTTCCCCGTACCCTCAGCAGCGTCGCATTGCCGCCCTCTTCGCCGCGGCGCTCCAGACGCCGGTGCCACCTTCGTTGGTTGCGGAGAAGATCCTCGAGATTGCCGTGGGTGACACTCCCCAGCTGCGGCATCCGGTCGGGCCGGACGCCGCGCCGTTTCTTGACTGGCGGCGAGCGATGAGCGACGAGGCCTGGGTCGCCCTCGGTGCCCTCGATGATGATGCCTGGTACGCCCGCATCGAAGCCGACTTCGGAATGGATGCACGTCCACACGCACAAGCGTAGGAACTTTTGTTAAATGGGGGGTGTTGGCAAGACCACAATTGAATACGGCCTCCACACAAGACATACCCGCGACGATTCGAGACGCTGGCCGGCTTCTGTTGGGGGGCTTCTTCTGATTGCCTTTCCTTCAATCTTCAATGGCAACCTTGTATTCCCCAGGCGTGCTGAATGGCATGCATCCTAAAAAAAGCTCGCAGGCCGGCAGAACGATCGTCTTTGCAACACCAAAGCCGTGCAGCAGCTGGCCACCGATCTGCAAGGGTGGAGGCCCGCCAAGCCGACCGATTGATGGCCAGCTCACCGCCGGATCCGGATACCTTCGCTTCGATCCTCATCGTGGCGGCCCTGCCCGAGGAACTCGACCATCCCGGGGTCCTGCATACGGGCGTGGGCAAGCTCAACGCGGCCTATGCCCTCACCCGGGAGCTGCAGCGGCGTCGGCCGAAGCTGGTGGTGAACTACGGCACCGCGGGCGGTCTCCAACCCTCCCTGGCGGGTCTGGTGGAGATCCGTCGCGTGCTGCAGGTGGACATGGAGGCCGAACCGCTCGCCCCCCGCGGCCAGACCCCCTTCTCCCCCGGCCCCTTCCAGCTCGACTCCGGCGCCGAGGGCGTGGTGTGCGGCAGCGGCGATCGCTTCGTGACGGCGGTGGATCCCTGGCTGCTCCAGCACAACGTGGAGGTGGTGGACATGGAACTGTTCGCCATCGCCTCCGTCTGCCAGCGGGAGGGCATCCCCTGGCGCTCGTTCAAATACATCTCCGATCACGCCGACAGGGATTCCGAGACCAGCTGGCAGGCCCACGTGCAGGGCGGGCAGGCGTTGTTTCTGCAACGGCTGGCCGCTCTGGCTGGCCAATCCTGACGGGGGCGGGTGCCCTCAGACCCACACCCCAAAACGCACATGCCCAGGCTCGCCAGCCATCACGCTTCACGCCCGGGATCAGAAGAAGAACTTCACCCCCGCTTCGATTCCATTCTGATCAATGGTATAGGCCGTACTCGGGCTCTCGCCATTGTCGCGAGCCAGATAGAGATAGCGCCAGGAAAGATCGAGCTGGGTGGAGTTGCCGATGGCATAGCCCACACCCGCCTGGGCATTGCCAGACATGTCGACCGCGCCGTTGCTGCCGAAGCCGCCGAGATCACCGCGGGCGTAGAGGCGTAATCGGGGGGTCAGGAACACCTGGCCCTGCAAACCGAGCAGCGGCTGAGTGATGGGGGTGCCGAAGCTGAAACTACGGGATCGCAACAGCAGCGGACCTTCGAAGGTGCTGGTGGTGTCCAGTCCCAGATCCAGCACGCGCACGCCGGCATAGGGAATCACGCTCACCGCGCCCGGGGTTCCGATTGCCCGTTCCCGCTCACCGAAGCGATAACGCAAGGCGAAGTCGTAGATGCCCTGGGTCATGGCCACCTGCGTCGTCAATGTGCGCGTCGGAGTGGGAAGATTGGGAAAGAAGCGGCGGTTTCGCTGGAAGGTGGTGGCGTTCTGCGCGCCCAGCCCCACGTAGCTGAGGTCGGTCTGAAAACCGATGCGGTTGTACTCCACGCTGCCGCGCAGCGAAAAGATGTCCGTGAGGTGCTCCAGCAGGGAGCCCAGCCCCGCATCGGTGACGGCGGTGAAACCCGGGATTACGATTTGATCGGGCAAGGAAAGCTCTGGCAGCTGTCCCCGCAGACCCTCGCTGCGGCCGGCAACCCCGTCCGGCTTGCCGTCGCCGCGCCTTCGCGGCAGGAGGCTCGACAGGTTCCGTACGGTCGCGGCGCGTGTGATCGAGGTGGTGGTCCGCAGCGGCGCGAAGCCATAGATCTCCAAAGTTCCGGCCCAGGCAGATGGCACCGGTTCGGCCCGCTGGACAGTGGAGCCGGAGTCGTTCGCTTCTGACAGCGTGAGCGGCGGCCATTCAGCAGCCCCCGCCGGCAGGAACATCACAGTGGGGAGGACGGCGGCGATGGCCCCACGCAGAACGGTCCTAAGCATGGGCGACAGGGAAGCAAGGACCTGCGAGGGGGCCAAGATAGCGATTCAGAAGGAGGTTGGTCCCGCAGAGGGTCCGGAACGCTTGACGCGACCCTCCCGGCAACCCGGTGGGCCCGCGCAACCGGATCAATCCCTCCCCATTCTTCGCACCGGTTTCGTCCGCCAGATCTGCCTTCTGGTGGCGCTGGAAGTGGCACCGCCGGAGGAGCAGCCGGCTCCGTCACGGTGGCCGAACGCCCCCTGTCCACCGAACAGTTCCCGGAGCTCAAGCCCCTTGAGCGGGCCCCCGGGACGCCTTCGGCTCGGCCATTCCGGATCCGCTGATCAACCAGGGGCTGGAGCTCTGCGACCTCAACCGTGACTTCAGCCAGACCAACGACCCGACAAGCTGACGATCAAGCTCGATCGGCCCCACTCATCCCCAGCTGACATCAGGAGCCTCGAGGCGGCGATAGCGGGCGGTAATCTTTTCCCATGCTCAAGACCACCCTCTACGCCTTGTGGATGCTCAGCGGTGCTCTGCTGATCATCACCGTGTTGCTGCACAGCCCCAAAGGGGATGGCCTGGGCGGCCTGGCCTCCGGTGGCGGTTCGATGTTCACCAGCGCCCGCTCCGCTGAGGCCACCCTCAACCGCGTCACCTGGACCCTCCTGGCCTGCTTCCTCGGCCTGGCCACGGTGCTGTCGGCCGGCTGGGTGGGCTGATCTCCCGCTCCGGCGATCCAGCTTCCCCACCCCCCACCTCCCCATGGCCGGCCCGCTCCACCGCCGCGACCTGCTCCTCCGCCTGCGCCGCCTGGTGACCCCCCTGGCCGCCTTGATCCCGTTCCTGCCAAGCGAGGCGGCGCAGGCGTCTTCCACGGCGGGAGATCCCGCCTGGCAATTCAGCGAAGCCCAGTGGCGCTCTCGCCTCAGCCCGGCGGCCTTCGCGGTGCTGCGGCAGGAGGGCACGGAACGACCGTTCAGCAGTCCCCTCAATGGCGAGAAGCGCGCCGGCACCTTCCTGTGCGCCGGCTGCCGCCTGCCATTGTTCAGTTCCCGCGCCAAGTACGAGAGCGGCACCGGCTGGCCCAGCTTCTTCGAAGCCCTGCCCGGTGCGGTGGCCACCAAGACCGACTTCAAACTGATCGTGCCGCGCACGGAATACCACTGCCGGCGCTGCGGCGGCCATCAGGGCCATGTCTTCAACGACGGGCCGCGCCCCACCGGCAAGCGCTGGTGCAACAACGGCGTCGCCCTGCTGTTCGACCCTGCATGAGCCAGGCCTCCCAACTGCTGCTCGCCCTCGGCCTGCCCCTGCTGCTGCTTGTGGCACTCACCGTTTGGCTGACCGAGCAGGACTCCGCCCTGCCGGCGCCGCTGGCCTGGTTGGCCGCACGCCGCCAATATCTGTGGGTGAGCTACATCGTGCTGCTCGCCTCGGTGCTGCTCGGGCGGCTGCTGCTCTCTCGCCGCTGAGCGGGGCACGCAAAAAAAAGACCCGGGGCCCGTGGGGGCTCCGGGTCTTGGGCACCGGCGCGAAGTCCGGTGCCACGAACCGGGCGATCAGTAGTCGAAGTCGCCGCCCATGCCGCCGCCGCCGCCGGCAGGGGCCGCTTCCTTCTTCTCGGGCAGATCCGCCACGATGCACTCGGTGGTGAGCACCATGCCCGCAATTGAGGCGGCATTCTGCAGCCCTGAGCGGGTCACCTTGGCGGGATCGACGATGCCGGCAGCCAGCATGTCGACATATTCGCCGGTGGAGGCGTTGTAGCCCTCGTTGAAGGGCTTGTTGCGCACGTGCTCGGCCACGACGGCGCCATTGGCACCGGCGTTCTCAGCGATGCGGCGCAGGGGCGCGGTGAGGCTGGAAGCCACGATCGTGGCGCCGATCAGCTCCTCGCCGGCGAGGTTGGCCGCGGCCCACTCCTCCAGGGCGGGAGCCAGGTGCGCCAGGGTGGTGCCGCCGCCGGGCACGATGCCCTCCTCCACAGCCGCCTTGGTGGCGTTGATGGCGTCCTCGAGGCGCAGCTTCTTGTCCTTCATCTCAGTCTCGGTGGCGGCACCCACCTTGACCACGGCCACACCGCCGCTCAGCTTGGCCAGACGCTCCTGCAGCTTCTCCTTGTCATAGGAGGAGTCGGTTTCGTCGATCTGCTTGCGGATCTGCTCGCAGCGGGCCTTCACCGCCCCCTCGTTGCCCTCGGCCACGATGGTGGTGGTGTCCTTGTTGATCGTGATGCGGCGGGCGGTGCCGAGGTTGTCCACCTTGGCGGCCTCCAGCTTCATGCCGCGATCTTCGGAGATCACTTCGCCATTCGTCAGAACCGCGATGTCTTCGAGCATGGCCTTGCGGCGGTCGCCGAAGCCGGGCGCCTTGACGGCAGCCACGTTGAGCACACCGCGCAGACGGTTGACCACCAAAGTGGCCAGCGCTTCCTTCTCGATGTCCTCGGCGATGATCAGCAGGGGACGGCCGGTGCGGGCGATCTGCTCGAGCACGGGCACGAGATCCTGCACCAGGGCGATCTTCTTGTCGGTGATCAGGATGTAGGGCTCATCCAGCACAGCTTCCATCCGCTCGGTGTCGGTGGCGAAGTAGGGAGAGATGTAGCCCTTGTCGAAGCGCATGCCTTCGGTGACCTCCAGCTCGGTGGTCATCGACTTGCCTTCCTCAAGGGAGATCACGCCCTCCTTGCCCACCTTGTCCATCGCGTCGGCGATCATGCGGCCCACCTCTTCGTCGTTGCCGGCGGAGATGGTGCCCACCTGGGCGATGGCGTTGCTGTCGCTGATCGGCTGGGCGTGCTCCTCGATCTTCTTGACCAGGAAGTCGGTGGCCTTGTCGATGCCGCGCTTGAGGGTGATGGCATTGGCGCCGGCCGCCACGTTGCGCAGGCCCGCCTTGACCATCGCGTGCGCCAGCACCGTGGCGGTGGTGGTGCCGTCACCGGCGGCGTCGTTGGTCTTGCTGGCGGCCTGGCGGATCAGGGCCACACCGGTGTTCTCGATGTGATCCTCGAGTTCGATCTCCTTGGCGATGGTGACGCCATCGTTGATGATCTGGGGAGCGCCGAATTTCTTCTCCAGCACCACGTTGCGGCCCTTGGGGCCGAGGGTGACGGCGACGGATTCCGCCAGGATGTCGATGCCCCGCTCGAGGGCACGGCGAGCTTGCTCGTTGTAGATGATGCGCTTGGCCATGGAAGGCAGGTTTCGCGAAAGAGTGAACGGTGGAACGGGGAAGGAGCTGACTTGAGCCCGAGAACTCGCAGAAGCGAGGCTCAGTTCACGACAGCGAGGATGTCCTTCTCGGAAAGCAGCACGTATTCGTCGGTGCCGAGCTTGATGTCGGTGCCGGCATACTTGCTGTAGAGCACCTTGTCGCCGACGCTCACTTCGGGAGCCTGACGGGTGCCATCTTCGTTGCGCTTGCCGGGGCCGATTTGCACGACCTCACCGACCTGGGGCTTTTCCTTGGCGGTGTCGGGCAGCAGGATGCCGCCGGCAGTGCGCTCCTCCGATTCGGACACCTTGATGAAGATGCGATCTCCGAGGGGCTTGACCGTGGAGACGCTGAGGGAAACAGCAGCCATGGATGGTTGCGGGGAAACGGGGACGTGGGGCATGGGGAACGCCATCGCCGCTTCGAGCCGAACCGCCTTCGTCTCGGTGGACAGGGTCCAACCGGGCGGGAGGGAGGGAACGGCGAGGAGCGGCGGGACGGGCCCGGAAGGACGATCTGGCACTCGCGCCCTTCGAGTGCCAACCTAGGACTCGGGGCACCCCGGCGAACAGGCGCAGCGACGTGCGGGTGACCGAACCGGGGCAGCCGCGGCGATCGCGGTGGTAAGGTTGCGCCGCTTCAAGCGGGAATGGATTCCCGCTGGCCCTCCCCGCCACCACTTCTTTCTTATGGCTGCTGCAGCTCCCGCCGCCTCCGGCACCCAAGGCACCGTCAGACAGGTGATCGGCCCGGTGCTCGACGTGGAATTCCCGCCCGGGAAGCTGCCGAAGATCTACAACGCCCTGCGCATCGAGGGCAGGAATCCCGCCGGCCAGGACGTGGCCCTGACCGCCGAAGTGCAGCAGCTTCTCGGCGACCATCGCGTGCGCGCTGTGGCCATGAGCTCCACCGACGGCCTGGTGCGGGGCATGTCCGCCCTCGACACCGGCGCTCCGATCTCCGTGCCCGTGGGCGAAGCCACCCTCGGCCGCATCTTCAATGTGCTGGGCGAGCCCGTCGATGAGCGGGGTCCGGTCAACACCACCCTCACCGCTCCGATCCACCGCGAAGCCCCCGGCCTCACCGAGCTGGAGACCAAGCCCAAGGTGTTCGAGACCGGCATCAAGGTGATCGACCTGCTGGCCCCCTATCGCCAGGGCGGCAAGGTGGGCCTGTTCGGGGGAGCCGGCGTCGGCAAAACGGTGCTGATCCAGGAGCTGATCAACAACATCGCCAAGGAGCACGGTGGGGTGTCCGTGTTCGGCGGCGTGGGCGAGCGCACCCGCGAGGGCAACGACCTCTACGAGGAGTTCAAGGAGTCTGGCGTGATCAACTCCGAAGACCTCTCCAAGTCGAAGGTGGCTCTCTGCTACGGCCAGATGAACGAGCCCCCGGGCGCCCGCATGCGGGTGGGTCTCTCGGCTCTCACCATGGCGGAGCACTTCCGCGACGTGAACAAGCAGGACGTGCTGCTGTTCATCGACAACATCTTCCGCTTCGTGCAGGCCGGCTCTGAAGTGAGCGCCCTGCTTGGCCGCATGCCTTCGGCCGTGGGTTATCAGCCCACCCTCGGCACCGATGTGGGCGAGCTGCAGGAGCGCATCACCTCCACCCTGGAGGGTTCGATCACCTCCATTCAGGCGGTGTATGTGCCGGCGGACGATCTCACCGACCCCGCACCCGCCACCACCTTCGCCCACCTCGACGCCACCACGGTGTTGAGCCGTGGCCTGGCCTCCAAAGGCATCTATCCCGCCGTCGACCCGCTGGATTCCACCAGCACCATGCTGCAGCCCAGCGTCGTTGGCGACGAGCACTACCGCACCGCCCGCGCCGTGCAGAGCACCCTGCAGCGCTACAAGGAACTGCAGGACATCATCGCCATCCTGGGTCTCGACGAGCTCTCCGAAGATGACCGCCTGACGGTGGATCGCGCCCGCAAGATCGAGAAGTTCCTCTCCCAACCCTTCTTCGTGGCAGAGATCTTCACCGGCCAGAAGGGTGAATACGTGAAGCTGGAGGAAACGATCCAGGGCTTCAACCTGATCCTCAGCGGCGCCATGGACAGCCTTCCCGAAGCCGCCTTCTATCTGGTGGGCAACATCGACCAGGTGAAGGCCAAGGCCGAGAAGATCCTGGCGGAAGCCAAAGGCTGATCGATCCCCTTTCCCCCTGCTGATCGGAGCCCCCCATGACCCTCTCCCTGCGCGTTCTCGCCCCTGACAAGAGCGTGTTCGACGGTGACGCCGACGAGGTGATCCTGCCCAGTACCACCGGCCAACTGGGCATCCTCACCGGCCATGTCTCGATGCTCACCGCCATCGACAGCGGTGTTCTGCGCCTGCGCGCGGGCAACGACTGGCAGTCGATCGCCGTCACCGGCGGCTTCGCCGAGGTGGACGCCAACGAGGTCACCGTGCTCGTCAACGCCGCCGAGCTCGGCGCCGGCATTGATGCCGCCGCCGCCGCGAAGGAGTTCGAAACCGCTCAACAGGCGGCGGCGGGCTTCGAAGGCCAGCCCACCTCCCCGGAGAAGGTGAAGGCCCAGCAGGCCCTGGCGCGGGCGCGGGCACGGCTGCAGGCCAGCCGCGGCAGCTGAGAGGGCACCCCGGATCCGGGCGGGTAGGCGCCCCCCATGTCCCTGCGCCTCTTCCTGGACAGCGCCGATCCACAGGCCTGGCAAAGCTGGTTTCCCAGTGGCCTTTTTTATGGTGTCACCACCAATCCCACCCTGTTGCGGCGGGCGGGCCAACCCTGCACGTTGGAGGCTCTGGAAGCCCTCACCCGTCAGGCCCTGAGCCGGGGCTGCCAGGAGGTGCATCTCCAGGCCTGGGGAGCGGATGCGTCGGCCCTGGAGGCCTGCGGTCGCTCCCTTGCGGCCTTCGCCCCGGGCCAGGTGATGGTGAAGGTGCCGATCAGTCGCGCGGGCATTGCTGCGGCGGCACGGTTGATCGCCTCCCACATTCCGATCACCTTCACCGCTTGCTACGCGGTGCCCCAGGTTCTGGTGGCGGCGGCCCTCGGAGCGCGCTACGTCGCCCCCTACCTGGGCCGCCTCAACGACCTGGGCCGCGATGGACCCGCCGAACTGGTGGCCATGCAGCGTTGCCTGCGGGGCAGCGATGCCCCCGTGCGCCTGCTGGTGGCGAGTCTGCGGCGGCTGGAGGAGCTGAGCCTGCTGGCCGCCGCGGGCCTCGACACCTTCACGATCAGCCCGGAGCTGGCGGCGGGGTTGTGCGAGAACGCCGAAACGGAAGCCGCCGCGGCCCTCTTCGAGCAGGACGCGGCGGCCAGCTGAACGCAAGGATCGCCGGGGAACCGGGGAGACTCAGGCGGTACCGCAGAAGGTGACATCGGGGAAGCGGACCTTGGCCTCCTCCAGTGATTTGCCGCGGCCTTCCTCCTGCCAGTAGTTGATCACCTCGGTGGCCTTGTTGAGGATCTCCACTCGCTCGTTTTCCGTGATCCAGCTCTTGCCCTCCAGCTCGGTCTTGAGGGTTTCCCAGGCGTCTTCCCGGGGCCAGAAGAAGTAGGCGGTGAGGGGGCTCGGGCCGCCACCGACGATCTGATCCACCGCCAGGGCGACGTTGTCGGGCAGCCAGAGGATCTTCAGCAGGAAACGGCCTTCATCGGCCTTCGGGGTGTAGCCGGAGGGAACGCCGTCCTCGTCGATCGTGGCGGTGGCCAGGGCGGCGGTGCCACCCCGAAGCACCGGCCGGCCCTCGGTGACCGCACCAGCGGCGGGGAGCGCCTCAGCGCCGATCTCCGCAGAAAGGTCGGCTGCGGCGCCCGCGGCGCTTTCGGGGGCTTCCATGGCGGCGGTGCTCAAGGGAGAAGGAGACAAACCACTAACGTACCAGCCGAGACCTCAGCTGCTCCTGCTCCCCCTCCGCTCCCAGTCCGGCGGCATCCCTCACGCGATCGTCCTGTTCGACATCGACGGGGTGATCCGCGATGTGAGCGGCAGCTACCGGCGGGCCATCGTGGAAACGGTGCATCACTACGGCGGCTGGCGCCCGGAAGCCGCCACCATCGATGCGCTCAAGAGCGAAGGGCTCTGGAACAACGACTGGCAGGCTTCCCTGGAGCTGCTGCGTCGCCGCGGCCTGGCGCCCCTGCCGGAGCTGGAGGCCCTGGCGGAGGTGTTCGGCAGGTACTACTTCGGCGGCAACCCGGAGGGGGATCCAGCGCTGTGGCGGGGCTTCATCGGCGCTGAACCGCTGCTGGTGACGCCTTCCTTTTTTGAGCAGCTCACGGCGGCGGGAATCGTGTGGGGATTCGTGAGCGGCGCCGAGCCCCCCTCCGTGCGCTACGTGCTGGAGCGGCGGCTGGGCCTGGTGGCCCCCCCCTGCGTCGCCATGGGCGACGCGCCGGACAAGCCCGACCCCACCGGCCTGCTGCGACTCGCTGCACAGTTGCTGGCCGGGTGGGGCCTGGCGCTGGGGGCCGGGGCGCCGCCGGTGGCCTACCTGGGCGACACCGTGGCCGACGTGGAAACGGTGCAGCGCGCCCGGCGTCAGCAGTCCGACCAGCGCTTCTGGAGCCTGGCGGTGGCGCCCCCCCACCTGCACGGGCCCGAGCAGTGCGATAGCCGGATCTCCTACGAGGCCCGGCTCCAGACGGCAGGAGCGGACCGGATCCTGGCCCGCACGGCGGACGTGGGGGGGGCCGTGCTGGAGCTGGTGGGGGGCTGAGGGAGGGGTTCTGAGGCCAGGCGGTCCCCCTCCTTGCCATCCTCAGAGTCAACCTTCCTCCCGACCCATCGCCATGAGCCCTGAGGACGAACGAGCGGAGGACTTTATCGGGGCCCTGCAGGCGTTGGGTGGCTCCGCCGGGAACGGCAAGGTGCGGGATCTGCTCGGCTGGGCGGAGGCCGAGTATGAGGCGGTCAAGGCGTCCCTGGTGGCCGAGGGGGCGGTGATTCCGGGGCGAGGCCGCGGTGGTTCCGTCAGCCTGGCGGGGGCCAGCGGCGGCGGCGATATCGACGCGCGGAACCCTGCGGCTGCACCTCCGCAGCCCGAGCCCCAGCCCACGGGCAAGCAGAACCTCTCAGCTTTCCTCTGGGGCGTCGCCGACCTGCTCCGGGGGGATTACAAGCAGAGCGACTACGGCAAGGTGATCCTGCCCTTCACCGTGCTGCGTCGGCTGGACTGCGTGCTGGAGCCCACCAGGGAGGCCGTGCTGACGGAGAAGCAGCTCCGCGAAGGCCAGGGCCTGGAACCCGAGCCGTTCCTGCTGCGGGTAGCGGGACAGGCCTTCTGCAACACCTCGGCCCTGAGCATGAAGCGGCTGATGGGCGATCAGGACAACATCGGCGAGAACCTGCGCTCCTACATCCAGGCGTTCACTCCAGCGGTGCGCGACATCTTCGAGAGCTTCGAGTTCCACCTGCAACTTGATCGGCTGGAGAAGGCAGGGCTGCTCTACATGGTGAGCGAGCGCTTCGCCCAGATCGACCTGCACCCGCAAACGGTGAGCAACGCCGAGATGGGCCTGGTGTTCGAGGAGCTGATCCGCAAGTTCGCTGAACTCTCCAACGAAACAGCTGGAGAGCACTTCACGCCAAGGGAAGTGATCAAGCTGATGGTGAACCTGATCTTCATCGAAGACGATCAGGCCCTCACCCAGAGCGGCATCGTCCGCAGCCTTTACGACCCCACGGCGGGAACCGGCGGCATGCTCAGCGTGGCGGAGGAGCACTTGGTGGGCATGAATCCCACAGCGCGGCTGGTGCTGAGCGGCCAGGAGCTGAACCCGGAGAGCTACGCGATCTGCAAGGCCGATATGCTGATCAAGGGGCAGGAAATCAAAAATATCCGCTTCGGCAACACGCTCGCCGACGATCAATTGGGCGATCATAAATACGACTACATGCTCTCCAATCCACCGTTCGGGGTGGAGTGGAAGAAGATCCAGAAGGAGGTGCAGAAGGAAGCCGATACTCTTGGCTTTGCGGGCCGCTTCGGGCCGGGATTGCCGCGGGTGAGCGATGGCTCGCTGCTGTTCCTGCTGCACCTGATCAGCAAGATGCGCTCGGCCAAAGATGGCGGCAGCCGCTTCGGGATTGTGCTGAACGGCTCGCCCCTGTTCACCGGCGGGGCGGGTTCCGGCGAAAGCGAAATCCGCCGCTATGTGCTGGAAAATGATCTGGTGGAGGCGATCATCGGCCTGCCCACGGACATGTTTTACAACACAGGCATCAGCACCTACATCTGGATCCTCAGCAACCGCAAACCCTCCGAACGCATGGGCAAGGTGCAGCTGATCGATGCCAGCAGCTTCTGGCAGAAGATGCGCAAGAGCCTGGGCAGCAAGCGCAAGGAGCTGAGCCCCGAGCACATTGATGTGATCACGCGCCTGTTCGGCCACTTCGAGGAAGCGGAGAAAGACGGCAAACCAATCAGCAAAATCTTCCGCACCGAAGACTTCGGCTACCGCACGATCACCGTGGAGCGCCCGCTGCGCGATGACGCCGGCCATGTGGTGCTGGGCCAGCGGGGCAAGACGAGGGGTCAACCCCAGGCCGACAGCAGCCTGCGCGACACCGAAAACGTGCCGCTCTCAGAAGACGTGCAGACCTACTTCGAGCGCGAGGTGCTGCCGCACGTACCCGATGCCTGGATCGATCACGAGAAGACCAAGGTGGGTTACGAGATCCCCTTCAACCGCCACTTCTATGTGTTCACGCCACCCAGACCATTGGAGGTGATCGATGCCGAGCTCAAGCAGGTGACGGATCGGATCCTGGCGATGATTGGAGGGCTGAGTGGCTGAGCGGCGCAGCAATGAGAAACGAATCATCATCATCGCGGGCCCCAATGGCGCCGGAAAAACCACGTTTGCCAGGGAATATCTGCCGTTGGAGGTGGGTATCCCCACCTTCATCAATGCCGATCTGATTGCGGCTGGCCTGTCGCCCTTTGCGCCGGAACTTGTAGCCCGACGGGCGGGGCGGTTGATGTTGGAGGAGATCGTTGTGGGGCAGCTGGGATCAGCTTTGGGTTTGAAACTACGCTGGCTTGCAAGGGCTACCTGCGTCGCATTGCTACATGGCGGCTTTTGGGGTATCACGTCAAGCTGATCTTTTTGAGGCTTAACAGCGTCGAAGATGCGATTCAGCGCGTGCATCTTCGTATCAGCCAGGGCGGTCATGCCATCCCTCTCCCAGTGATTCAGCGCAGATTTGCTCTTGGGTTGGTCAATTTCGAGCGGGATTACCGGCGTGCTGTGGATGCCTGGCAACTGATCGATAATGGCGGCAGCGGCCCCGCACTGGTGGCAGAGGGAGTTCATGCATGACCAGCGGATTTCAAAGCCATCTCGATGACCCCGACCTCAGCAGGGTCTCCGACGCCCTGGTGCGCGCCGGCCAACGGGCCCGCGAGATCGCCCGCCAGAGCGGCACTGGCATTGCCGTCCGGATCGACGGCGAGCTGCGCATCCTGCGCGGCGAGGAGCTGAATGGGGAGCCCGCTGCCACCCAGGAGCAGGCCGATGCCGGCTGAGCGGCAACAGGCCCGCGGCGCCCTCCAAGCCGCCAACCTGCCCCTGGCGCTGCGAGCAGAGCTGCTGCCGGCCCTGGAGAACCTGGTGCAGCGGCACCAGCCGGAGGGCCTGTGGCTGTTCGGCAGCTGGGCGCGGGGCACCGCCAGCCGCCGTTCGGATGTGGATCTGCTGGTGATGGGTCTGAGCGACAAGCGCCTGCTGGATGCCTACGACGCGGTGCTGGAGGCTCTGCACGACTGCCGCCTGCCCGTCCAGCCTCTGTTGGTCGGCCAGGCGCTGCTGGCCAAGCACGGCGATTCCCCCTTCTGGCGTTCGGTGAAGGCGGAGGCGATCCCGCTGGTGGAGGGGTGTCGGTTTCCATGAGCCAGGAGGGAGCACGCCATCGGGCGGCACGCCTGCTTCAGGGGGGTGGCCAGACCGCGCAGGCCTGTTTTCAGGCGCAGCAAGTGGGCGAGAAGGCGATCAAGGCCCTGCTGGCAGTCGATGACCGTGACCTCCTCAGCCATTCGCTGACCCATCTGCTGCGCGAGCTGGGTCCGGAGCCGGCCGCTCGCTGGCAACGTCAGGCCCGGCTGCTCCACAAGCTCTATGCCCGCCGACGTTTTCGGGCCCGAGGATGCGGCGGCAGCGCTGGAGGCCGCTACAGCTCTGCTCAACTGGGCGAGGGAGGCACTGGAGGCAAGCGATGAAAACTGACGCGCTGGACATCGATGTCGATGGCCTGCCGCTGTTCCGCCCCGCTGCAGGCGACGGGCTCCCGCCCATCGACCTGGCCACCCCCCTGCGGCTGGAGCAGGAAGCGCTGCTCCTGGAAGACCTTGGCAGGGCTGGCTCGCGGTAAAGAAGTAAGGAGGTAAGCTGATTGGACGACAAGGCAAAGCTGGCCGGTCCTGGCCAGGCCCCATGGAGCCAGAACTCGCCACCATCACCGCCAAGGGACAGGTGACCATTCCCAAGGCGATCCGCGAGGCCCTGGCGCTGCGGCAGGGCGATCAGCTGCGCTGGGATCTGGACGATGGCGGCGTGCGGGTGCGGCTGGTGACCCCTCTGGATCTCACCTACCTGCGGGGCGTCGAGGCCGGGCTGCAGGAATGGGCATCGCCGGAGGATGAGGAAGCCTTTGCCGACCTTTGAGCCCTTTTCGGTGCTCCGCGTGCCGTTCCCGTTCACGGATCGCACCGTGCAGCGGCGCCGGCCGGCTCTGGTGATCTCCGGGCCGGACTTCCAGCGGGGCTCAGCCCATGTGCTGCTGGCGATGATCACCACGGCAAGGCGCTCCAGCTGTCCGCTGGATTGGCCCATTCAGGACCTTGCCGCAGCAGGCCTGAGGGAGGCCTGCTGCGTGCGATTGAAGCTCTTCAGCCTGGATGAGCGCCTGATTTTTGGAGAGTTGGGCCGGTTGGCGGCATGTGATCGCAGCGGCGTGCGGGCCAACCTGCAACGGCTGCTTCCAGAGGAAGAGCTTCTGCCATGAGCTTTCCTGGCAGTCCAGCCTCGGATCTGATCCTGTATCAGACCGAGGATGGCAGAACCCGAATCCAATGCCGCTTTGAAGACGAGAGCATCTGGCTGACGCAGGCACAGATCGCGGAGTTGTATCAAAAAGATGTCAAGACGATTAACGAGCATCTTCTCAATATCTATGAAGACAAAGAGCTGGATGAGGATTCAACCATCCGGAAATTCCGGATAGTTCGACTGGAGGGCAAACGTGAGGTGGCCCGTGAGATCAGCCACTACAGCCTGCAGGCGATTCTGGCTGTTGGATTCCGCGTTCGCAGCCCCCGCGGTACGCAGTTCCGCCAGTGGGCAAACGAGCGCCTGAGCGAATACCTGGTCAAGGGCTTCGCCATGGATGACCAGCGGCTGAAGGAGCCTGTCACATCAGGCCTTCCGGATTACTTCGATGAGTTGCTGGAGCGGATTCGCGACATCCGGGCCAGTGAGCAGCGACTCTATCTCCGGGTCAAGGACATCCTCGCCTTGGCAGCTGATTATCAGCCATCGGATTCAGAAACACAGAAGATGTTCAAGACGGTGCAGAATAAACTGCACTTCGCAGTCACGGGTCTTACGGCTCCTGAGATCATTGCCAACCGCGTCAATCCCGAATTGCCCAACATGGGGCTCACCAGCTGGAAGGGGGCACGGGTACTCAAGGGCGACGTGAAGGTGGCCAAGAATTACTTGAAGGAAGAGGAGATCAGGGAGCTGAATCGCATTGTGGGCATGTTTCTCGACTATGCCGAGGATCAGGCCCAGCGGCGCAAACAGGTGTTCCTCAAGGATTGGCCCGAACGTTTGGATGCGTTCCTGTCCTTCAACGACCGCGATGTGCTGCCGGGGCGGGGCAGGATCTCCCGCGATGCGGCTGAGCAGCAGGCCTTTGCGGCCTATGACCAGTTCAATGAGCGCCGGCGTCTTCTGGCTGAGGATCAGGGTGCACTCGATGCCATGGCGGCTCTGGAGGATGCGGCTCGGCTGGTCGAACGGCGCGGGGTTGATCAGGAGAAGCAGCCATGAGCTTTCCCCGTTACCCGGCTTACAAGGACAGCGGCGTGGAGTGGCTGGGGGAGGTGCCGGAGCATTGGGAAGTAGGCCAAAGCAGAAGGCGTTTCGCACTTCGGAACGAACGATCCCTTGATGGTGAAGAGCAATTAATAGCCTCGCAGAAGCACGGGATTATTAGACAGGCAGATTTCGTAGAGTCGGAGGGCCGCAGAGTCGTCGAAGTCATCAAAGGCGCTGACATCCTGAAACATGTCGAGTCGGGTGATTTCGTCATTAGCATGAGGAGCTTTCAGGGCGGGATCGAGTATTCCCCTTGTTGCGGTTCTATCAGTTCGGCCTACGTGATGTTGAAGCCAATCAAGGATGTCCACCCAGGCTTCTTTCGATGGCTGTTTAAGAGCGATCGTTACATACAGGCTCTTCAGTCAACATCGAATCTTGTTCGCGATGGGCAAGCGTTGAGATTTTCCAACTTCGCGCAGGTCGACATCCCTGTTGTTCCCCTGAGCGAGCAGGCATCGATCGCGACCTTCCTCGACCGCGAAACCGCCAAGGTCGACGCTTTGATCGCCGAGCAGAAGCGCCTGATCGAGCTGCTGCAGGAGAAGCGCCAGGCCGTGATCTCCCATGCCGTCACCAAGGGGCTCAATCCAGAGGCGCCGATGAAGGATTCGGGGGTGGAGTGGCTGGGGGAGGTGCCGGAGCATTGGGAGGTAACGCCTTTAAAGTACCTGGCGACCGTTCAAACAGGCATGGCCAAGGGCAAAGACCTGGAAGGCATAGAGACAGTCGATGTTCCCTACTTGCGCGTTGCCAATGTACAAGATGGGTATCTGAGTCTGGACGAGATTCACTTTCTATCAGTTCCCGTCACAAGCCTTGACAGGTACCTTTTGAAAGAGGGTGATGTGCTCATGAACGAAGGCGGGGACTTTGACAAGCTTGGTAGAGGCTGTATTTGGTCGGGAGAGATAGAGCCGTGCGTACATCAGAACCACGTCTTCGCCGTTAGGCCGTGCTCCGTCTCGGGAGAATGGCTCAATGCTTACACGACATCCAGTGCGGCAAACTCATACTTCATTAGCAGGTCAAAGCAGAGTACAAATCTTGCTTCAATATCGTCATCAAACCTTATGGGGTTGTCAGTGCCCTTGCCTCCTGTTGAAGAGGCGAGAGAAACACTGGAACGAATGAACAAGCTTGTTCAAGAGATTGACGACTGAGGTGGGTGCCTTTTACTGGACAGTTCCAGCCCCTGACATCGTTAACCTCGGGCGGGAGGAACAGGGATCGGTCTCACTATAGACCTCATGGGGAGTTCTGCCTCCCAGGGAGCTGTGGGGTC
>JBILGK010000107.1:0-7081 GCA_044351065.1 Cyanobium sp. | reverse complement strand
TGCACGTTCGCAGAGGTCGTCTCGATCGAGTGGATCAGGCCGTTGTCCTTGTCCACTCCGATGTGGACTTTCATCCCGAAGTACCACTGCTTCCCCTTGCGGGTCTGGTGCATCGCGGGATCCCTCTCGCCCTTCTTGTTCTTGGTGGAGCTCGGGGCTGCGATCAAGGTGGCATCGATGATCGTCCCCTGCTTCATCGACATTCCCTGATCCTTGAGGTGAGCCTTCACCGTCTCAAAGATCTGCTTGCCGAGATCGTGCTTCTCCAGCAGGTGGCGGAAGGCGAGGATCGTGGTCTCATCCGGGATCCTGTCGCTGATCAGGTCGATGCCTGCAAAGCGACGCATTGTGGGCACCTCGATCAGCGCATCCTCCATCGCTGGATCACTGAGGTCGTACCACTGCTGCATCAGGTGAATTCGCAGCATGGTCTCCAACGGGTAGGCAGGACGTCCGCCCTTGCTGCCGGCCTTGGGATAGTGGGGCTCGATCAGATCGATGAGGGCCTTCCAGGGCACCACAGCCTCCATCTGGGCCAGAAATCGCTCCCTTTTGGTGCGTTTCCTCGCGGTGGTCTGCTCGTAATCACCGTAGGCGAAGCCTTCCGCGCAGCGGTGGCCAAGCTGCTTGCCGCCCATGAACCCAGTCACCTCCTGCGATCACAGAGGCATTGTCGCGTGGTTCCGCCCGGTTATCCAGAGCTTCCCTAAGCCGAGGGCCGTAACGACTGGCCTCCACATCAGCCGGCTGCGTTGCGCAGGTGCTGGTGGAGCAGCACGGGCATACCAGTCGGTGTAGGCGGTGCTCGATCACCTGATCGCGCACGGGCGCTGGATCCTCTCCCTGCAGCAGGGTTCCGCAGCGGCGGCAGGCCCCGATCCGGGATGGTCAGGCTGCCCACCGCGTTTGCGGCCACTGCCCTTACGCCGTGCCGGCGGCTTAAACCCGGGCCCATCACTGGAGGGAGGCTTGGAGGAGTTGCGCGAGCTACGGCCGATCCGCTCACGCGGGCTGGCCAGATCGCTGGCCAGGGCGGTGAGTTGGCTTCGAGGCTGCTCCATCTCCAGCTGCTGGACCAGGATGAACCGACTGGCCTCGGGTGACCACAACAGCCAACCGGCGTTTGGAATCCCGGCAGGAGGCCTGCTCATCACAGGCGGTCTCTGCCTGAGATGCAACCGGGAATCAAGCTGCCGTCATAGTTCAGCAGGGCTGAAGGTCGCGGTGTGACGTACCGACTATAAATGAACGGATACAGACAATCCATGGCCTACGAATTATCACGAATCGTGAAGCACCTGCAGGGTCCTGGCCCCACATTGCCATTATTAGGCGAGTTCGACAATTTCGCAAATGACCACCTCAATTCCATATGATCCGAGCCTTGCTCTTGGAAATATCGTAAACCCCGACAAACTTGACAATCTACTAGAACTTTCAGGCCTTCAAGGACCTATTGATTCCGCTCAAGATGCACTTAATGATCTGCTTCTACTGAAGAGAAGCTTGCAGATGACAGTAGTTGAACTCAACGATTTACAAATAGATACTACTGACATGCAGAAGCAAATGGATCAAGTTGATCAAGATATCGTGAAAGCAGCCACTTCTTATGCTCAGACATCTGTAAAAAACCTGCCCCTAATCACCCAGGCCCGCTCCAAGCTTACTCAGGTTGCATCAGAAGTCGAAAGTCCAATTGACTATGTTCGCAGTCAATTGAAGGAGTTGCCGCTTTCCTCTGATAGCCTGCATATGGATGTACAGTATTTCTCTTTCGATCTGCAAACACAAAAGAGTCAGGATGCGATGACATCAATCAAAGCTTTCATCAGTGGCGCAACTTCCTTCATGGGCAACAAGCGTAGCATAGAAATCAGCACAGCGGCCACAGCACAGGTTAGCAAGCAGGTAGAGTTGCATGATATTCAAGGTGTGCTAGTCATAACCGCAACTGCACACCACCAGGGCGCGAAAGTATGGGCACCTTTCTATATCGATGTCGACAAGGGCATCCGCGCCTGGAATGAATTATACAAAAATGATCATATCGACATGGACGACACCGCATCTATAATTGCTATTGAAAAAGAAGATCAACAAGGCACTCCAAAGGCTTTTAACATTCTATCAGGTGCTACCTATGGCTCTAGCTTTGTTGGCCTAGTTCATGTTCTTAAAAGCAGCGAAACCACGTCTTCTCAATCGATGTTTTCCGCAGCCGCTGCACTTCAAGCCCAAATGGATGTAGGAGGCTGGTTCGCCTCAGCTTCAGGAGGGTTTGGTGTTGATTCCAGCTTCTCGAATAGCGTCAAAAGCCTGCTTAGTCAGCAAAATATTCAATCTCATGTGAGCTTAGTGACAATGGGAATTATCCCGACCATTGTTGCAAATACTGTCGATATCGTGGTCAAGGAATTTTCAGACTTTAGCCCTGATAAGACGATGGGTCAGCTTGCCGCCCTACAAAATGTCACCGCTGCAGATCAAAGTAGTGTCTCAGATGCAGCCCATCAAGCCCGGACAGGGCAGCAGCTTGTGGCGCTCCACACGTCGGCGCTTAGTGCAGCTGTAAGTGCGGTCGCCAAGGGAGACGCGGAGCAAAACCAAATTCTCGACATCAACTCACTAATGACGGCATTTACGGACTTTGTTACAAAAGCTATTGCTGGCAACTGTGGGGTACCAATTAATTATTATTTAAAACCGATTACCAAGAAGCAGCTCGCTCAGATGTGGATTGCTAAATATTTGCCAGCCCAATACGTTAACTCTGCAGGTGACGACGCGACCCCAACACCTCCCCCGCAACCTCAACCTCAACCTTCAGGGAATTGATTTAGAGTAGAAGAGTTCTCTGGCAGATTTCACTAACTTTTGCCAGGGAGCTTTGTTGAATTTGGTAAACATGTACTATCTTGTCTGCCACTCTAGCTTATCTTCTGTAGAGTTATCTGCGTTGAAAGGTAGCTTGTAATTTTTTGTCTCTGAATCAACTACTACCCTTCCCATGGGGCATGCAACACACCAATCTAAATCCGTTGCACAGCTCAGAATTGATAGTTTTCGACCCTTAACCAGCAAGTCTTAAAATAGAGGATGACGTGTGAAGTCGCTCTGTGTTCTAGCAACCGAATCATTCGACCCAAGCTCTCCCTACTTTCGGTGGTTAACACCCGGTTTTGAGCTGGAAACGTGGTGTGCACTCAGTCTTCCTACGATAGAAGCAACTAGGTTACTTGGGCAAGGGCTCTATAGGCAAGTCTTGCTCCAAGTAGTTAGAGAGCTTAGGCCGCACGTTCTGCTGACGATTCCTCCTTTCGACTTTTTAGACGCATGGCATTGCAATGCGATTCGTTCAGCCGGGACTCGAATTGTAGGCTGGCTCAGCAGTGACTTTGGAGAGGAGCGAGATGCCCGTATTGACGAACTTTATGAATGTTATGATTTGTTAGTTTCACCTTGTCAAGAGATAATTAAGAACCAGCGGGTTCGAGATGTGCCTTGGGCGCTTTCGAGCTCGGCCGTTTCTGTCACTGATCCCGCTGCTCCAAGGGTTGAGGTTGCTTTGATTGCTCCGCACACAGACAGACGCGAATGCTTAGCAAAAGCGATCGCTGGTGCGGGCCATCAGATCGCCTGCTTCGGTCAAGGTTGGGCACTCGGACCACTGACTCGGCCGAGCCGGCTCGGCATAATGAAGGCAGCAGCCGTTACGATCGTTCACAACGATCAGCCTTTATTATTGGTCGAGGCTTGTCGTTTGGGTGTGCCGATTATCGTTGAGCGAGGATTAGCCCTCTCTGCTTATCTCCCGCCAAGTGGCGGGCCTGCATCCTTTGAATGTTTAGATGAATGTATTGAGCACCTCAATGCTGGCAACTTCCAACAAAGTTGGACAAATGTACCGGATTGGCCAGATGTATTGCAGCGTGTTGTGGCGGGTCTTGGAATTGATGATAGCCGCAGCTGCACCTTGCAATCGCCATCCCTAGCTATGATTTTTTCGGCTATATCTCATTCTTGTGAGCATGCTAATCTTCTCCATTCATCTCTTGCTGGCTATCAGGCATGGGCAGCGCTCGCACCCGATGATATTGATGCAAAATCAGGACTAGCACGCCTTGCCTTCGCTGAGAAAAACTACTCTGGCGCGGCGGAAATGGCCCTGGAAGCTTTGCGGCGCGTTGTCTATCCCCCAGTTGCATCTAAAAATCTTCCCATTTGTCTCGCGAGGCGAAGCCCTGGAAACGGACTTGGCTTGGGTGGTGCTCTTGACCAGATTGCCGAACTTCGCGCACTGCGCTTGACGGCACTAGTAGAGGACAACAGAATCTTTGAATGTTTCGATGAGATCAAGAGCTGGACCACAGAGGAGCGGGCAGCGGTGCAGCACATCTACGCTCCTCGAAGCATGAACCCGGAGGCTTTCCTTTTGTCGCGCGTTCTCTCCGGGGAACTGGCCATGCCTCACCGGAGTGATAACACTCATCATGGCAGATCCTCATCATAAAGAGGAAGAAGAATGGTGCAGACAGGCACGTTCAGGCGAACTTTGGGCAGCCTGACCTGAATGAGAATCAAAAAATCTCTGAGGATTGGAGGAACGCTGTCAATGCTCGTCGAACCAGCTCAGCTGGCTGCCCGACACAAGACCGAGACCCGTTGCAACAGAACGGGTCGGCGCCTATCAGGAAAGAAGTCCGCTCGGGGTGCTGATCTGAGCACCTATCAAAGCCTACTCCGGTTGGAGCATCACGGGCTGCGCGTTCGGCAGATGGCAGTCATCGAGAGCTGGTCAGAAGCGGAGGGTTGAGCGGCCGGCCCCCGGGCGGGGGCTGAGGCCGGCCCGCCTCTTGCGGGCGGTCCAACCTCACCCCCCTGGGGCCTGTGTTTCTGATCTTCAAGCAGCGACAGTGTCCTGCGGGCGAGGATGGTTCACCCGCACAACCTTTGGCTGGGACCAATCCCGTGGCGGTCGGGACCAGCGGCGTGGATGTTGTTGACGAGCCTGCTGATAAGTACGTTGACGGGCCGAACAGATCGCATCAGCTTCGCCATAATGACGCTGGTTCGGCGTGACGTACTTGATTCCGCTGTGGCGGTGCTCAGCGTTGTACCAGTCCACAAAGCCATCGACCCAGGCTCGCACGAAAAGCAGATCCCGGAAGCGACGCACTGGATAGCTCTGGTGGTATTTCATGGTGCGGAACCATGATTCAACGTAGGCGTTATCATTGCTCACCCGCGGCCGGGAGAAGGACAGGGAAATGCCGAGCTCAGCCATTTTGGCGGCCAAGGTGTAGGAGCGCATGGGTGCGCCATTATCGGCATGCAGGATCGTGGTCGACCCCGCGCTGATCCCTTCATCGCGGCAGACACGCTCAAAGAAGTGTTTTGCCAGTTCGCCGCATTCACGATCGTGCACCTCCACGCCAAGGATGCGCCGGCTCCACACATCCATCACCATATACAGGTAGAAGAACTGACCCTTGACAGGCCCCGGCAGTAGGGTGATATCCCAGGCCAGTACTTGATGGATGCCCGTTGACTCGAGGATGGGTGGCTCCCTTGGTTCACGCGGAGGGCGAGTGCGGCCGCGATAATTCAGCAGTTCCTCCTGGCGCAGGATGCGATAGATCGTCGACTCTGATCCCGGGTCCGATAACCACCGTCCGCTATGGACAGCACCTACTGAAAGCGACACTAGCTGCTAGAATCATCATCTACACGGGGAGGTGGTTCACGGAAAGCTGCAGAGCCGGGATGGCGGCTCACGGAAACCGCCTATTAAGCGTTGAACTAAGCCGCTACGCGGCAGACTTATGAAGCCAAGTATAGCCCACTCTCCGCCTTGTCTTCTCCCTCCCTTTCCGTCTGGCATGGCGACAACAGCATGGCGGAGGACGGGCTTCTAGGCAGGAGATCAAAGCGATCAGCCAGCAGAGAAAGACACTGAGGGAAGCGCATTGCCCAATGCGCGCATTCCTTCACATTCTCGATCGGAGGCATGATCATGGACCCTGCGGAACAAGCCAGATTTAACAAGCTCTTAGAAGCCATGATGCAGGCGATGCAGCTGCATGGCCTGCGCGACAAGACGATCGACAGCTACAGACGCACGATCTATCGCGTAGCCGGTCATTTCCGCCGCTGTCCAGACCATCTCGCCCCTGACGAACTGAAAGAGTATTTTCCGCTCTTTTGGAGCGGTATTCATGGAGCACGATCAAGGTCGATCTTTCAAGCCTCCAATTCTTTCACCGCTATGTGCTGGAGCGGGAAATGGAATGGGTCAAGATCATCCGCCCGCCGCGTGTACGCACTCTGCCTGATATCCCCACCAGGGAAGAGGTACAGCTCTTGATCAACACGGTGCACAAGTTGCGCTACCGGATCTTTTTCCTGGTGGTCTACAGCCTGGGCCTGCGCATCCGAGAAGGTCTGGCTCTGGAGGTCACCGATATCGGTGGCAGCCAGCGGCGGGTGCACATCCGCGATGGCAAGGGCGGCAAGGATCGCTACGTTCCCCCTCTGCCGGCCATAACCCTGCAGGCCATGCGCCGCTTCTGGACCAGCCATCGTCACCCGCGCTTGTTGTTCCCCAGTCCCGCCGGCAGCCAATTCATCGCGCGCGTCGCCAGCTCCCCGATGGACGCCAGTGGAGTGCAGGCGGCGCTGAGGGCAGCGCGGTTGGATTGTGGCATCCAGAAAAGGCTCACGGTTCACAGCCTGCGCCATGCCTATGCAACCCATCTGCTGGAGCAGGGGATGGATCTGAGGCTAACCCAGACGCTGCTCGGCCACAGCAACACCACCGCCCGCTATGCCCACATCACCCAGGTGGTGCGCGAAAACAGCACAGATCGCATCGAGATGCTGCTGGATGGATTCCAGCTCCGCTGGCAGGAGGGAGTGTGATGGTGCTCCTTTCGGAAGTGGTGGAACGCCACCATGTCAGCCGACAGCGAGAAAGTCACCAGATCCGACACGAAAAGTTCCCCACCCGGATCGAGAGATGGACGCAATCGCCGGTGCCGATGTCAGCCGACCAGCTGAGCTGTTGACGGCGTCGGAGGCC
>JBILGK010000017.1:0-67101 GCA_044351065.1 Cyanobium sp. | reverse complement strand
GCACTGGCGTGCAGAAGGAGATCACCTCCCCCTGGAATCTCACTGCTGGCACCAACACCACGGAATGGCAAATGCTGGCCGCCGACACCATTGGCGGTGTCAACAAGATCCTCTTGCGCAACAACACCGCTAACTTCCTCCATATCTGGAACCTCGATGCCAACTGGAATTGGCAATCCTCCAGCGGCAACGATGGGTTCAACACATCGAAAGCTTGGGAGCTGGAGACCAGTTTCCAGGTGGATGCCACCAGAGATGGAATCATTGGCAGGCCCACCAGCATGATCTAGGCTCAAGACACCTAAATGGAGACTCCTGAAAAAGTCGACTCGAATGCGGCGCAGCCTGCTTCCGCCGGTAATTGGTACAGCCGCTGAACGCTTACAGCAACTCATTGTAGCGGTCTAGCTGATGGTTTCCGCTGAGTATTTCGAGCATGCCCCATCGCCCTTCAGCACATTGCAGAGGTTCCAGAGCTTGGCGACGATGTCGTGGGGGATGTTGCGGCTGGCATCACCAGGCCTCCAGGGTGAGTTCTTCTACAAGGGCGAAAGCCTGATCGGCGGTGACCAGGACACAGCCTTCGCTGAGGGCATGGCTGGCGATCAGCAGGTCCATCAGCCCAAGCGGCCGGCCCTTCCGGGCCTTCACTGCCCGAAGGCGACCAAATACAACGGCGCAGGCCTCGGTCCAGGGCAGAACCTCAAGGTGAGCCAGCGCTGATTCGACCAATTGCCGCTTCCTGGCATTCAGCGCATTCTTCTCCAGCCCATAGCGGATCTCTGCCGCCACGATCGCCGAGATGCAGCAACGTTGCTCGGTGAACCAGCTATCAAGTCGAGGCGAATAGCCATTCACCAAGGCAGCACGCACAGCGTTCGTGTCCAGCATCCGCCTGGTCATGCTGGTGTGGGCTCATCCCTCACGGGCAGTCGCGTTCCGGCGGCGGTGACGGATCGCGAAGGTTGTCAAAGAAAGCATCCAGTTCTTCGCGCACGCCTGGTTCGGCCAGCAGACGTACCGCCTGGCTACGTCCGTTGCGGAACAGCCTGGCGCGCATGGCTCGCTTCCGGCAGCTTGGGATGCATCCCACCGCTCACGACGGCTCCCAGATCTCCTCCAGCTCCAGCGCCAATCCCGGCAACACAGCGCCGCCCTCCAGGCGCATGGCGTTCTCCAGCCGCTGCGGTGCCGTGGCCACGCCGGCTTCCGGGCGGGCTTGCCAGATCTCCACGGCCCGCTGCTGGGGGAACAGCAGCCAACCCAACTGGGCGCCATTGGCTTGGAAGAGGGCCATTTTACGGCGCAGGGCTTCGGCGCCACGGGGGCCTGAATCAGAAGCACTCGCCAGCTCGATCACCAGATCGGGGCAGAGGGGTGGGAACGTGCGCCGCTGCTCAGGATTGAGCGCCTGCCAACGATCCATCCTCACCACGGCCAGATCGGGGCTGAGCACCGAGCCATCGGCGAGGCGAAAGCCAGTGGAGCTGTCGAACAGCTGCACTGGCAGCGAGCACTGGCGAGCGGCCAACCCCAGGGCCAAGCCCAGGTTGAAGTTGCGAGCGCCGGTCTCGCCTCCGGTGGGGGTCATCGTGATCAGCTGGCCATCGGCTGCCAGTTCCAGTACCGCGTCAGGGTTGGCCTCGCACACCAGCGCGAACTGCTCGGGCGTCAGCCGCAGATCCTGCGGCAGCAACAGCGGCGTCAGGCCGGTGCCAGACACTTCGGGCGTGGCTGGAGCGACAGCAGGCGGAGCGATGGTCATCTCCCCTGAATGGCGGAAAACTTAGTTTAAGCCAGCTTTCTGGGGCATAGGGCCACCTCACGCCGCCCACACCTCTCGCTGGAACTGCTGCAGCACGCCATCGAGCTCGCCGCCGAACAGCCGGTTCAGCCGCGGCCAGCCGCCGCCTTCCCGTTTGAAGAACAGCAGGTCGTCGTCCAGCGCTTCGCGATCCACGCTCGTGATCGCCTTCGTTTGGTTGGCGATGCGCTGCAGCCAGTCGCGCTGCGGTTTGCTCCAGCTGCGCGAAGCCAGGATCGAGGCGGCCATCTCCTGGTTGGTGGTTTCCCGCCAGGCCGTGGCCGGGGTGGTTTCGCTGTAGCCCCGCTGATCCAGCGCCAGCTTCAGCTCGCGCAGATCCGTGCGGGTCAGCTCCCAGGGTTTCGTCAGCGGCGATGTGCACGCGCGTGTCACTCTCCAGCACCCGTTCGCCCTGCTCCTCCCGATCCACCCGGAACAGCACCCGCCGGAAGCGGCCGGTTTTGATCGCCCGGCGTTGATCGGGCCGCAGCGGAAACCCGAAGCTGAACGCCTCGCGGCGCAGCTTCTCCTCGGCGCTGTCGATGTCCTGCCGCGCCAGCTGGCGCAATCCCTCCGGCGAATACCAGCCTTCCAGGGCACCGCCAGATTGGTGGGGCGGCGCAGATCACGGAACCAGATGCCGCTCTTGGTGCGCAGCTGCCGCAGGAACGGCCTGCCATTGCTGGAGAGCGCAAATGGGATCAGAAATTCCTCCTCCACTCCCCAGCCGCTGGCGCTCAGCTCCGCCTCTTCGCTCGGCTGGAAGTGGCGGCAGTAACGCTGGGCCCGGGGCAGCACACCCGCCACATCCTTGTTGGCCCGCTTGGCCTCCACCGCCGCCATGGGCGTGAGTCCGACGAAGAGCACATGGTCGGCGGGTCCACCGCTGGTTGGCCACTCGGCGATAGCCAGGTTGCAGTTCTTCTGAGGCCGGGCGCCCGCGCTCTAACGCAGCCGGGTGGAATCGGCCTCCAGGCGTCGCAACAGAACCTGCTGGGTCTCCTCGATCCGCAGCTCCAGTCCGAAGCGAGAGGCCGTCTGCTGCGCCAACAGCATTCCCAGGCGGAAAAGCTGCTCGTCGTAGCTCTGCGGGTGGAGGAAGTTGGGGCTCACAACACCACCACCCATGGATGGTGCTTTTCATCGCGATTGGGGGGCAAGTCGCGCGCGGTGAGGGCAGGATGTCGATCGGATGGGGCGTTACGCGATAACGCTGGCTGGCCATCTCCTAAACCTCCCCCAGCAGCTTCCGCACCAGAACGATCAGCTCCTTCTTCGTGAAACTCTCCAAGGGCGGCGGTGGTGGGGTTACCCCGTGAGCTTCCAGAACCTTTGCCAACGCTGCCTTCTGCAACTTGGACGTGCCTTTGATTCCATGCTCCCTGCACAGCCGCTTGAGGCTGGCCACAGACAGCTTCAGAAAGCTCCCTTCGCCCAGCAGGGCTTTGGGAGGCTTTGTTCCTCCTGGCTGCGCCTCCTGAAGGGCTTGCAGCGCGGAACCGGAACGCTGCAGATGGTCTGCCACCCGCCGGTACACCCGTGCATCGGTACCCGCCAATTCTCTGTTGGCCTGCTCCAGAAGATCGGCGATTGAAGGGCCTGTGCTCATCGCTGCCCACCGATCTGATTCGAAGGATTGCCCTCCTCGACCACTTCGGCTGCCAAGCCGGCCGCCCTGGCTTTCACCGTTCGCCAGCGCGTCGCCTGCTCAATCAAGCGACGGAACATCTCCACCAGCCAAAAGCCGCTCTGACGCTCACTCTCATCAATGAGGCCCACCATCGCATCGCCCGTTTCCTCCAGTTCGCGAATCACGCCGCCGAGCTTCAGGTTGAGGGCATGGAGCCGGGCTTTTGCCCGGGCCTCATCCGCCAGATCCGCCTCCAGCTCCGCCAGCTCTCGCCGCAGCTCGGCGATCACCACCCCCCGCCGATCGCTCTGAGCCTTCAAGACCCCCCTGGAGCGGTTGGCGGACACGAGAGCCGCACGGCATTCCTGGTACGTGCCATCAAGAGCCTCGGGGGCCGGGGACGCTGGGAAGTCGCTGGCTGAGCGAAGGGGCATGGGTAATCGACCGGATGAAGACAGGTTTTCGGATGGATGACAGCCCTGGCGTGACCAAACCAAGCCAGGACGCCTTGGTGTTTCCGGGGTCTTAGGCAATTTCTGCTCGAAATCCAAACCAGCGGCTATCGCCGCCGCCACGATCCCCTCATCCCCACGATCGACACCGTGCTGGTGCGGCCGACCAGGGTTCAGGGGCGCAGCACTCCACCAGCCGCTGCATGAAAACAAAAAAGCCCCCGTCAGATGGGGGCTTGCGGGAGGGAGGGGTCTCCGGCCGGGGCCGGAGCGCACCGCTCACTTGCTCTCGGTGAACTCTGCGTCGATCACATCGTCGCTGGAGGTGGAGCTGGCTCCGTTGCCGTTGCTGCCGTTGCCTCCGGGGGCACCCTCGGGCGCACCGGCGGCGCCGGCCTGCTGGTAGACGGCGGCACCGGCGGCATAGAGAGCCTGCTGCAGCTGTTCGAGCACCGTCTTGATCGTGGCGGTGTCGTCTTTCTCGACGGCCTCCTTGAGTTGGCTGCTGAACTGCTCCACCTTGGCCTTGTCCTCGGCCCCCACCTTGTCGCCCAGTTCGCCGAGCTGTTTCTCGGCCTGATAAATGAGGGTTTCGGCCTGATTTTTCAGGTCGATCTTCTCGCGCTTCTCCTTGTCCGCAGTGGCATTGGCCTCGGCATCCTTCACCATCTTCTCCACCTCGTTCTCACTGAGGGTGGAAGCGCCGGTGATCGAGATGCTCTGTTCCTTGCCGCTGCCCTTGTCCTTGGCCGTCACGCTGAGGATGCCGTTGGCGTCGATGTCAAAGGTGACCTCGATCTGGGGCACACCGCGGGGAGCCGGCGGGATGCCGTCAAGGCGGAACATGCCGAGCGATTTGTTGTCGCTGGCCATCTCCCGCTCACCCTGGAGCACATGGATCTCCACGTTGGTCTGGCCGTCGACGGCGGTGGAATACACCTCCGTTTTCTTGGTGGGGATCGTGGTGTTGCGGGTGATCATCTTGGTCATCACACCACCGAGGGTCTCCACACCGAGAGAGAGCGGGGTGACGTCGAGCAGGAGGATGTCCTTCACCTCGCCGGCCAGCACACCGCCCTGGATGGCGGCGCCCACCGCCACCACTTCATCGGGGTTGACGGTCTGGTTGGGGTCTTTGCCGGTGACCCGCTTGACCAGCTCCAGAACGGCGGGGATGCGGGTGGAGCCCCCCACCATCACCACCTCGTCGAGCTCGGCGGCGGAGAGCTTGGCGTCCTTGAGGGCCTGCTCCACCGGCACCTTGCAGCGATCGATCAGCTTCGAGGCCAACTCCTCGAACTTCGCACGGGTGAGGGTGAGATCCAGGTGCTTGGGACCCTCCGGTGTGGCGGTGATGAAGGGCAGGTTGATCTCCGCCTGGGTGGCGCTGGAGAGCTCGATCTTGGCCTTCTCGGCGGCCTCGGTGAGGCGCTGCAGGGCCTGCTTGTCCTGCCGCAGGTCGATGCCCTCATTGCCCTTGAAGGTGGCGGCAAGGTAATCGACGATCACCTTGTCGAAATCGTCGCCACCCAGGTGGGTGTCGCCACTGGTGGAGAGCACCTCAAACACACCATCGCCCACCTCGAGCACCGAAACATCGAAGGTGCCGCCGCCCAGGTCGAAGACCAGGATGCGCTCGTTGCTCTTTTTGTCGAGGCCGTAGGCCAGCGCTGCAGCCGTGGGCTCGTTGATGATGCGCAGCACCTCCAGACCCGCAATCTTGCCGGCATCCTTGGTGGCCTGGCGCTGGGAGTCGTTGAAGTAGGCCGGCACGGTGATCACCGCCTGGGTGACCGTCTCGCCAAGATATTTGCCGGCATCATCCGCCAGCTTGCGCAGCACCTCCGCCGAGATCTCCTCGGGAGCGAACTGCTTGTTGAGCACCGGGCAGCGCACCTTGACATTGGCACCGGCCTTCTCCACGCCATAGCTCACTTCCTTCGACTCCTCATTCACCTCGTCGACGCGGCGGCCGATGAAGCGCTTGACGGAATAAAAGGTGTTCTCCGGATTCATGACCGCCTGGCGCTTGGCGATCTGACCGACCAGCTTGTCCTGGTTTTTGGTGTAGGCCACCACCGAGGGGGTCGTGCGGAACCCCTCGGCGTTGGCGATCACCGTGGGCTTGCCACCCTCCATCACGGCGACGCAGCTGTTCGTGGTGCCGAGGTCAATGCCGACGACCTTTGCCATGGATTCCCACCTCCCGAAGTGGATGAAATGCGGACTGGCAACATCTTCAGCAGCGGACTCGCGCCCCGGCGAGGGGTGGTTCCCGAACCCAACCGGGCCGGTCGGAGCCGAAGAGTCCAGTGCTGGCAAGGGTTGCAGCGGCTCTAGCGTCAGCTCTTCGACTCCACACGCCCCCGCACGCCCCATGCCCCCCACCTTCCCGGACGCCCGCACGATCCGCGGCAGCACCGCACTGGTGGGGGTGATCGGCGATCCGGTGCGCCACTCCCTCTCGCCGGCGATGCACAACGCCGCCCTGGCGGAACTGGGTCTGGACTGGGTCTACCTGGCCCTGCCGGTTCCCGCCGCCGAACTGGCGGGGGCGCTGCGAGCCCTGGCGGCGATGGGCTGTCGCGGCCTGAACGTGACCCTTCCCCACAAGCAGGCGGTGGCCGGCCTCACGGCGGCACGCAGCCCGCTGGCCGAGCAACTCGGGGCCGTGAACACATTGGTGCCCGGGGAGGAGGGGGGCTGGTGGGGCACCAACACCGATGTGGAGGGGTTCACAGAGCCCCTGCGGGGGGCGCTGGGGGTGGGCGAGAGCTGGCAGGGGCGCAGCGCCCTCGTGCTGGGGTGCGGGGGCAGCGCCCGCGCGGTGGTGGCCGGGCTCGTCGCGCTGGGGCTGGACCGCATCCGGGTCGCCGGTCGACGCCCCCGAACCCTGGCGGACTTTCTGGAGGACTGCCGAAAGTGGGCGCCAGGCCTCCAGGGGGTGCCCTGGCCGGAGCAGGAGGGGGGGTTGGCGGAAGCGCTGGCCACCGCCGACCTCGTGGTGAACACCACGCCGGTGGGCATGGCGGCCGCCGTCGATGGGGTCGCTGCCGATCGCTGCCCCCTTTCGGACGCTGATCTGGAGGGCTTGGCCGCCGACACAGTGGTCTACGACCTGATCTACACCCCCCGCCCGACGAGGTTGCTGGAGAAGGCCGCCGCCCGTGGCTGCCGGGGCCTGGACGGGCTCGAGATGCTGGTGGGCCAGGGGGCGGCGGCGTTGCGGCTGTGGAGCGGCAGCGCCGTGGTTCCCGTGGACGCCATGCGCCGCGCCGCCGTGGCCCAGCTCGCCGCCTAGCCTGAACCGGCCAAGGCCCGTGCTCCGATCCCATGCAGGACCCTCCGATCTGGCAGCGCCTGCTGGCCGCCCTGGCCTACCTGCTGCCCTGGAGCGACGCCATCGGCTTCGGCACCTCCCTCTATGGCCAGTTTCCGCCGCTGATCTGGCTGGCTGTGCCGGCCGCACCCCTCCAGCTTCTGCAGAACGCCGTCCCCCTGGGCAGCCTCGTGCTGTTCCTGGTCCTCTTCCTCGCCGTCGCCCGCAACCCGCAGGTGCCCTACTTCGTGCGCTTCGCCGTGCTGCAGGCCCTGCTGATCGACATCGTGCTGATCCTGGTGCAACTGGCCTTCCAAACCCTCTTCCCCTCCCTGGGGGACACCTTCCTGGTGCGCACCCTCGCCAACGCCGTCTACCTCGGCACTTTGCTGGTGGTGCTGTTCGGAATCGTCGAGGCCCTGCGGGGCCGGGAGGCGGAGATCCCCACCGTCTCCGAAGCGGTGCGCATGCAGCTGTTCTGAACTGGTTGCCTGGACAGGCGCTGCGATAGGTTGCTGGATTCGTCGCTGGAGGTCGGCTGCGCCGATTCCACCCTCCAGCCCCTCCCCAGGGCGACCAAGACGCACCCCCCCATGAGCCAGTCCTACTACGAGACCATGTACATCCTCCGCCCGGACATCCCGGAGGAGGAGGTCGAAAGCCATGTCAGCAAGTACCGCGACATCGTGACCGAGGCCGGTGGTCAGGTGCTCGACACCCAGATGCGCGGCAAGCGCCGCCTCGCCTACCCGATCGCCAAGCACCGGGAAGGCATCTATGTGCAGCTCAACCACGATGGCGACGGCCAGCAGGTGGGTCCGCTGGAGCGGGCGATGCGCCTCTCGGAAGACGTGATCCGCTACCTCACCGTGAAGCAGGACGGGCCCATTCCAGCGCCCCGCACCCTCAGCGTGGAAGCGGCCGAACCGGTCGCCGCCACCGCCGCCCCCAGCGCCGACTGACTCTTTCTTGCCCACAGGAGGGGCCGAACCGGCTTTTCCCTAGTAAACTCCCGCAAGTTTCGGGACGGCGATGAGCGATTCCGGCGAAATCCAGGCGTTCGCTCGCCGCAACGCCCAAGCCGCCTCCGTTTCCAATCGTTGGTGGGAAAGCGAGGGCACAATTCCGGCGGTGGGGCAGGCTCCGCCACCGCCCCCACCCCCGGCGGATTCCCCCTCCCCCGCCAGGCGCGGGGAGGGGTCACTCCTGGCGAGCGCACGGGAACGGCGCCAGCTCCAGTTGGAGCTGGAGGCCGCCCGGGCCGAAATCGACGCCCTCCACGAAATGCTGGAGGACCTGCCGGAGATTTTCGAGCGCAAGTTCCGCCAGCGGGTGCAGGGCCTGGTCGAGGAGCAGCGGCGTCTGCTGGCCGACAACCAGCTGCTGCGCGACAGGCTCTATGCCCTCACGCCCGCCACCCCCACGGCCAGCCGAGCCCTTCCCTCGCAGACCTCCTTCTCCTCCCGCGACCGGCACCCCCGGCTGCGCCACTCCTTGCGCTCCGCGCTGGAGAACCTGCTCGGCCAGGTGCGAAGGCCGGCGGCTGCCGCCCGGCTCAGCCCCCCCGACGACGAGCAGACCAAAGCCGCGTAGGCAGTCCCCAGACGTAGATGAAGCCCTCGGCGGCGCGGTGGTCGAACCGGTCCTCGGCTCCGTAGGTGGCCATGTCGGGCACGTACAGGCTGTCGCTGGCACTGGCGCGGCCCACCACGGTGGCGTTGCCCTTGTGCAAACGCACGCGCACCACCCCGTTCACCGTCGCCTGGGTGCGGTCGAGGAATCCGTCGAGGGCCTCCTTCAGGGGGCCAAACCACAGGCCCTGATACACCAGATCCGCCCAGCTGGCCTCGATCTGGCGCTTGTAGCGCTGCACGTCCGCCGCGAGGGTGAGGCTTTCGATCTCCTGGTGGGCGCGGATCAACAGAAGCAGGCCGGGCGTTTCGTAAATCTCGCGACTCTTGATACCCACAACCCGGTTCTCGACCATGTCGAGCCGACCGAAGCCATGCTCCCCGGCCAGGGCATTGGCACGGCGCAGGAGAGTGACCGGATCGAGGGCTTCGCCGTCGATCGCCACCGGATTGCCGCGCTCGAAGGCGATCTCCACCACCCGGGCCTGCTCCGGGGCGGTCTCGATCGAACGGGTGAGGGCAAAGACCTCCTCGGGCGGTTCCACCATCGGATCTTCGAGCCGACCGGCTTCGATGCTCCGGCCGAGGAGATTGAGGTCGATCGAGTAGGGGGAGCTCTTGGTCACCGGCACGGGAATGCCGCACCGCTCGCCGTAGGCGATCGTCTCCTCACGGCTCATCCCCCATTCCCGGGCCGGGGCGAGGACGGTCAGATCGGGCGCCAGCGCCCCGATCGCCACATCGAAACGCACCTGATCGTTGCCCTTGCCGGTGCAGCCATGGGCGACGGCATCCGCACCCCGCTCCCGCGCCACCTCCACCAGCTGCCGGGCGATCAGGGGCCGGGCGAGGGCCGTGGAGAGCGGGTAGCGACCTTCGTAGAGGGCATTGGCCCGGATCGCCGGAAAGGCGAACTCATGGATGAAGGGCTCGATCAGGTCGGCCACGATCGACTCGCTGGCGCCGGCGGCCAGGGCCTTGCGCCGGATCGGCTCGAGTTCATCCCCCTGCCCGAGGTCGGCGGCGAAGGTGATCACCTCCTCCACCCCCCACTCGTTCTTCAGATAGGGGATGCAGACGCTGGTGTCGACCCCGCCGGAATAGGCGAGGACCACCCTTCGGGCCCGTGCTCCGCTCGCTGCCATCGCACCGGACTGGCTCATGCCTGCGTCTCCTCGCTGGGTCGGCTCGATTCTGTCCCCTCGACCGGCAGCGACCAGCGGCGGAGCACGGCCAGGGCGGTCGCCAGGGGGGGCAGCAACAGGAGCGCCCCCACCAGGTCGCCGCGAATCGGCAGCGGCGCCGACCAGCGCGCTCCCGCCGCGGCCAGCAGGGCACTGAGGGCAAGGGCCAGAACCCAGAGCCAGGCGATGGAGACGATCTTGTGGGCGGACATCAGCGAGCCAGGACGGAAGGTTTGCGGAGCAAGCGGTAGGCTGACGGATTGGACGATCCGGATCCAGCCTGCCTGGGACCCTTATGAGCATTCTTGATACCGTCAATCCTTCCCTCACCCGCTATCGGCGCGACGAACCCGCCCCGGTGTTGCCGCTGCGCGATGAACCCGATCTGCTCAGCCTGCTGGAGGCCAGTGGCCGTCTCGTGGCCGATGAGGAGAGCGCCGGCACCGACGTGAGCACCGTGGAGGAGGAGGAACTCTCCGCCCTGATGGGGGAGAAGGAGGACTACAACCAGGTGGACGAGACTCCCGAGGAGGACTGGGAAGACTGACCCCCGCCATGAAGGTCTCCGACGGCAGGTTGCCCGCTGCCCTGCTGGCTGTCCTCGTGCTGGCTGCCTGTCTGGCGGCGGATTGGCGGCTGGCCCATTCGATGCTCACCCTGCCTCTGCTGGTGGCCACGGGGGCCAGTGCGGGCGTGGCGGCCTGGGGGGTCCCGCGACTGCGGCGGCTCAAGCTCGGCCAGGTGATCCGCGACGAAGGCCCCCAGGCCCACCACAGCAAGGCGGGCACCCCGACCATGGGGGGATTGCTGGTGGTTCCCGTGGGGGTGCTGGTGGCCGGCCTGGTGGCGCCGGAAGACCCCCGTCTGCTCGCGGTGGCCGCCGTCACGCTGGCGTTCATGGCCATCGGTGCCGTCGACGACTGGCGAAGCCTCACCCGCCAAACAAACACAGGACTCAAGCCGCGGGGGAAGCTCCTGCTCCAAGCCGGGGCTGCGCTTCTGTTCCTGATCTGGGCCGCTCTGGGGGGCTGGGTGGGCGGCGCTGCCGCTGGGGATGTGGGCCTGCCTTTCGGCTGGATCCTGCCGCTGGGGCTCCTGATCTGGCCCCTCGGCCTGTTCGTATTCCTGGCGGAGAGCAACGCCACCAACCTCACCGACGGGCTGGATGGCTTGGCCGCCGGTTGTGGCGCCATCGTCTTCACGGGCCTGGGCCTGCAATTGATGCTGCGGGCCAACGAGGGCGATCCCGCCCTTGCGGCCTTCTGCGTCGCCATGGCGGGCTGCTGGCTGGGGTTCCTCAGCCAGAACCACCATCCGGCACGGGTGTTCATGGGGGACACCGGCTCGCTGGCGATGGGCGCGGCCCTCAGCGCCGTGGCCTTGCTCAGCAACAGTCTCTGGCCTCTGCTGCTGATGGGCGGAGTGTTCCTGGCGGAATCCCTCTCCGTGATCCTGCAGGTGTGGGTGTTCAAGGCCACCAAGGGCCCCGACGGCCAGGGGCGTCGCCTGTTCCGCATGGCGCCGCTGCATCACCACTTCGAGCTCGGAGGTCTGAGCGAACAGCGCGTTGTGCTGTCCTTCTGGGCCGCCAGCCTGATACTGGTGGTCTTGGGGTTGCTGTTGCGGCCCTGAGATCCCCAACTCTCCCCTTCCCCCATGGCCCACTTCACCTGGAAGGAAGCCGGCCTCACCGGCGACTGCGCCAGCCTCGACGCCATGGCCGCACGGTTTGAGGAGTCGGCGGCCTTGATGCGGCGCATGGCGGCCGAAGGCTTTCGCCTCGACCGGGACCCCGACGGCCTGGCCCGCATCACCCATCCGGATCCCAGCGTGTTCGAGGCCTACGGGTTCGTCAGCGAGGAGTCTCCAGAACGGCAACTGCAGTTGCTCGACGACGGGAAGCCCTGAGCTCAGCCGCTCAGCGACGGCGCAGATAGCCGACAATCCAAACAATCACGAAGGCGAGCGAGGATAAGCCGAGATAGATCAGTGTGCCGTTTTGCAAATCGGCAATATCAAACCCCAAAATGGTGAAGCCATCACCGACATCGCCGGCGGTCTGGAAGGCAAAAAGAGGAAGTGGGTCAACAAAAGCCATGGGGAAAGCCTAGGAGTGTCCGAGGCCACAGGCCAAACCCGTAGCGGAAACAACATCGATCGGCAGAGGGGCCGAATGCCGGTGTGTCACAGCTTGCGCAGCCAAGCTTCTAGTCCGCAGAGGAAACGGAGAGGCGCGGCAGGCTGGTGTTCCTGTGCTGCCAGAACTGCCCGTAGCTTTTCTCCCATGCATGGCAGCCAAAGGGAAGGCAATCCGAGGACAAATAGCGGCCATAGAAAAAATCGGGATTGGCGTCTAGGGCGAAATGAGCGGCCATGGCGGGATCGGGGACGAGGAAGCCAACAAAAATCCTCGGCACAAGAAGACCAAAAACAAGATCCTCATTCAGGCCACATCGGCAAAAGTAGGCCAGCGAATTTCGCCACGACGTCAGCCTCATCAGAATCAACCTGACACGATTGATCGCTTTGGCAATGGAGGGGAGCGGCTTGCGCCAGCTGAAGTTTTGCAGCGGAGGATGGGCGACAAGCAGCTCTTGAATACCAAGGACCGGCGAGCACCTGAATCGCCAACTACTCAGGACTGCGTAGTGATCACGGACACGTCGAAGCGACAAACCGCCATTGCCAACCGCTTCAGGAGAGCAGGCGATTCCGGGCGGAAGATTGGGAATGGTTCGCCAAGGCGCTCCAACATAGGAGTAGGATTTGGCAAGCCAAGGTGCCAGCCTGGGCGAAAATATCCAAGCGTCGATCTGAGCAACCAACATATACTGCCAGCGCAAGAATAGACGGTAAAAAGAAGGCGACAGCAAGAGCTGGTTATATGTATGCGTGGAGGCAAAGAACTTAGATTCAAGCTGCAGGATGTCTACATCGTTGTTGTACTGCCTCATTTCTGCCAGCAACTCGGGCATGTGAGAATACAGATCCAAGCCATCGGGACAAATAATCCGAAGCGAGAATCCCGAGAGCAACTTGCACGTATTAAGGACGGCAGCTCGTTCAACCCAAGTAAGTGTTGGGCGATAGATTGGAATAACAATGCAGCAGTTAACCGGAATTTCTGCGTGCATAGATATTAAGCTGGAAGTCCATTCCATCAATAACTTCAGATTCAAGGAAGGGATTTGATGCTACGCGGGCTTCCTTAACATAAATCCGAAAGCCATTAGACTTGAGGAGGGCAAGAATCTCGGCCAGCATTTGGGGCTCATTCTGAAAAGAGTGATACTCGAGAAACAAATTATCAACGCAGCTCAGATCAATAGCAGGATCAGAAAGAATATGGTTTTCTGCTCCTTCAATATCTATTTTCAGAAGATCTATTTTGTCCTGATTTGCGATGAGCTTTGGCAGGGTTATCGAAGACACAAGCTGGTGGCTTGCTGAAGCGCTGGTGTCGGTGGCGTTTTGCGTCGCTCTGCCGGAAGCGCCTCCCTCGCAGAAAAAAGAAATGCCGTCATTATGAATCCAGATCGCTTGATTGTGTGCTTGCACGCGGCCTTCAAGGCCAAGGGCGCTCAGATTGTTCTTGAGTGTGGCATAGATATTGGGATCCGCCTCAAAGGCATCAATTCTGGCGTGCGGATAGTTTAGGGCTAGCCAAATAGAGGAAAGGCCAATATTGGCCCCGCAATCAATAATACGCAAGGGGCCAGACCCCTTGAACTCGTAGCATTTTTCGTTAAATATTTCGCGTGCGCAGACAACGAATGTACAGGGATCCACAAAGGACAATACACCAACAGGCGTGGTAAATGAGCCAGGGATATAGCGAGGACGGGAGAGCAGCTCGTGTTCTTCAGCTTGCGTTAGGAGGGCCGCGGAGGCGCTTTCGCTGCCAGAGGAAAACAGGCTGGCGACACGGTTGGCGGCTTTTTTGCCAAAGGACGAGAGCATTGGAGAAGAAGCTGGCAGATTGGTGGTCAGAGTGAGAGGCGGATCACGAGGAGGGTGGATGAAGTCGTACTTTAGCAAGTGCTCGCAAGGGGCTTCTGCGCACGGACTGGATCCGGCGGATTACTGGATCGATCAAGCGGCCACGCAGCGAAGCCTCTTGCCGAAGCTTGAGGCCGCCGATATGGTATTCAAACGTATATTTATCTGCCGCTTCATCGCGGAGCAGAAAAGAGGGATGCTGCAAAGGGCCAAGGCCATGCCTGGAATGCTCAGCATCGAGCTCATTAATCGTGTGGGTGGCATCCTTGCCAAAACCAATATTGCTAACAAGATTACGATTTGGCAAAGCGGTGAGGCCGTTATTCGCGATGCACAAAAAAGTCCACTGGTAATCCCAAGTTGTGGCGTCGACAGACTGGAAATAGGTTTGCCACCAGATATTAGCCCAATAGAATCTCTCGTGAGGATCTGTAAAAATGGAGGCCAGAAGGTCGCATTCAACAAATTTAGGCCAGTTGCTAAGGGTTACATCGTAGTGGCGCCAACGGGAGCGCCAGCTTGCCCAGCCCCAACAGTGGGGGTAGCGGCTGAAGTAGTAGGCTCCATCTCCGCGCCACTGCCCATCCTGGAAATTGTTGCCGCTGATGCACCAGATGCGTTCATCATGACGGTAACGCGCAAGAAGCGCCTGGCAATAGGAGAAAAAATCAGGGTGGGGAACGCAATCATCCTCCAGAATGATTCCTTCCTCCTCGTTCTCAAAAAACCATGTGATCGCACCGCTTACGCCGCGACAGCAGCCTTGATTGGTATCGCTGTAGAGCTCTCTGATCTGACAAGGCCAGTCGATTTCGCGACTGATCACACGGCGGGTGGATTGCACCTTCTCCAGTTCACCAGGACGAAGGGGGGAGGGACCATCGCAGGCGACATAAACACGCTCAGGAGCGTAGGCACGCAATGCCTCGATCACCCTTTGTGTGGTGCCTGGTCGGCGCCAGGCGATCAAGAGCACCGCTGCCTTCATTTTTCCTACGGTCTTGACAATGAGTATAGACCCTCAGGCGAGTGCGAGAAACCTGCCTCAGCAGAAAGCCAGGCCCCCGGAAACGGCAACGAGCAGCCCTAAAAAAGTCTAGTCAAAGCTGTCGAATAGGCAGGATTGATGCCTACAACCCCGGAACAAGGCCGGATTGCCCTCCGCCAGCCTGGGACGAAGATCGATGCTCCTGGCGAATGCTTCTGGCAGACAAGCCGGCCCTCAGGCAAACGGAGCTTCACAAGTAGCTGGTGCGCAGCCGGTTCAACAGAGCACGAATGGCATTTGTCTTGACGAATCGATTCTCAGCGACGTGATGAACATAGGTATGCAGGTCGGCTTCCCTGTCGACAATGATGAATGAAGGATGTCGCAATCTTCCAAGGCCATCCTCCATGGTGTGGGAGATTTTTTTATCGGTTGTATGGGTGGCATCGGAACCAAAACCGATGTTGCTGACCAAGTTTCGATTGGGAAGGGCGGTGATTCCACCCATTGCCAGACAGGTGAATGTCCATCGATATGCCCACGAATCCGGCTTGTTTTCCAGGAACAATGTCTCCCAGATTCCATTCCAGAAGCTGCGTTCCTGAGGGTTTGGAAAGATGGTTTGCAGCAGGCCGGAATCCCTCAGTGTGGGCCAACGCACTAGATCGCCATCGTAATGCTGCCAACATCGCCGCCAACTGGCCCAGCCCCAGCAGTGGGGGTATTGGCTGAAGTAGTAGCTGCCATCACCGCGCCAATGACCATCTTGAAAATTGTTGCCACTGATGCACCAGATGCGTTCGTCGTCGCGGTAGCGCTCCAGCAGCGCTTCGCAGTAGGAGAAGAATTCGGGATGGGCGACACAATCGTCCTCCAATACGATGCCCTCCTCCTCATGGGCGAAAAACCAGTCGATGGCACGACTCACCGCAAGCCGGCAGCCCTGATTGGTATCGCTGTAGAAGCGCTGAACCTCACAATCCCAGTCAATCTTCTCCTCGATCAAGACTCGGGTGGCAAGCACCTTTTCCCTCTCCTCGGGAGATTCTGGCCTGGGGCCATCACAGGCCACGTAGAGGCGGGAAGGCGCGTGGGCGCGGATGGCATCGAGAACTCTCTCTGTCGTGTGGGGGCGGCGCCAGGCGACGAGGAGGACCGCTGCCTTCATTCCTGAACCATGCAAGCTGTCACTCTAGCCCGCTTCGTTTGGGAATCGCAAACCCTGGAACAAGCCAGGCGGCCAGCGGCGTGTCAGTCTCGGCACGGCAGGATCGGGCATGGCACATGCCCTGCAGGAGGCCCGCGCGATGAACGCCCCGAACCCCCGCTTTCCCAAAACCCTGATGCTGCTGGGCAGCGGCGAACTGGGCAAGGAGTTGGCGATCGCCGCCCAACGGCTGGGCTGTCGGGTGATCGCTGTGGACCGTTACGCCGGGGCGCCGGCGATGCAGGTGGCCGACGTAGCGGAAGTGGTGCCGATGGGGGAGGCGGAGGCCCTGCGGGCCGTGGTGCGCCGGCACCAACCCGACCTGGTGATCCCTGAAATCGAGGCGCTGGCCGTGGATGCACTGGCGGAGCTGGAGTCCGAGGGAATCACCGTGATCCCCACGGCACGGGCCACGGCGGTGACGATGAATCGGGACCGCATTCGAGACCTGGCGGCGGGGGAGCTGGGCCTGCGCACCGCACGATTTGCCTACGCCAGCAGCCCGGGGGAGCTGGCCAAGGTGGCCGCCCCCCTGGGCTGGCCGGTGGTGGTGAAGCCGGTGATGAGTTCCTCCGGCAAAGGCCAGAGCGTGGTGAAGGCGCCCGAGCAGATCGAGGCGGCCTGGCAGAGCGCGATGGCTGGGGCGCGTGGAGCCGGGGCGCGGGTGATCGTCGAGGAATTCCTGCGGTTCCGATTGGAGATCACCCTGCTGACGGTCAAGCCCCGGGTGGGTCCCACCCTGTTCTGCCCGCCGATCGGTCACCAACAGGAGCGGGGGGACTACCAGTGCAGCTGGCAGCCGGCGGCACTGGCGGAGGGTTCGCTCCGAGTGGCCCAGACCATGGCACGCCGGGTCACCGACGCCCTCGGCGGCGCCGGTCTGTTCGGGGTGGAATTCTTCCTGTGCGGCGAACCCGGAGCGGAGGAGGTGGTGTTCTCGGAACTGTCGCCACGACCGCATGACACCGGCCTGGTGACCCTGGTGGGACAGAACCTGAGCGAGTTCGAGCTGCACCTGCGGGCGATTCTGGGCCTGCCGATCCCGGAGATCCGCAGCCTCGGTCCGGCCGCGTCCCGAGTGATCCTGGCCCGGGAGCAGGGAGAACCCGTGCAGTACGAAGGGGTGGCGGAGGCCCTGGCGCTGCCGGAAAGCCAACTGCTGCTGTTCGGCAAGTCGGAGGCCCGGCCCGGGCGGCGCATGGGGGTCGCCCTGGCCCGGGGGGCCGATGCGGCGGAGGCGCAGGCACGGGCGGATGCGGCGGCGGCGGCCGTGCGGGTGCTGACCGGCTGAAGAACCGTCGTTCCCCCTGGTGGGGAAGGTAACCGCACCTTATGGTTCGCCCAGCTTTCCGGACCATGAGCCAGGCCCACTCCCATCAGCCCCCGCCGCGGCGGCCCCGGGGACGCGCAAACCCTCGTCCCGCATCCAAGGCCGCCGCTCGAACCGCAGAGCGCAACCTCGGGGCGGTTCCCGAAATCCTCAGCCGCCGCAACCCATCCGTCCCCCCGGGGAATCGTCGGCGCGGTCCCCATCGTCTGCTGGTGTTCGGGCTGGGTCTGAGCCTGGGGTACGGGATTGCCGGGCCCCTGCCTTCCTTGCTGGGGCCCAGTCTGGCCGCCCTGGTGCACGCACCCCGCGGAATCGCGGCGATCATCGATCCCCTCGGCATCGGTGATCGCAGGGTTCTCGTGATGGGGGGCGATGTGGTCAGCGGCAACACCGATGTGATGTTCATGGTCCAGGTGAAGGACGGCATCACCCACATCACCCAGGTGCCCCGCGACACCTACGTCGAATCGAAAGACCTGGGAGTGGTGAAGGCAAATGCCCTCTACGCCTCCGGCGGTCCCCAGAGCGTGAAGAGCGAGGTGGGTCGGCTCCTGGCCGCACCGATCCAGAAACACCTCAAGGTCAACCTGGACGCAGTGGCCAAGGTGGCCGATGCCCTCGGCGGCGTCGAGGTGAACGTGCCGAAGCGCATGTATTACGTCGACAACGCCCAGGGCCTGCTGATCGACCTGTATCCCGGCCGACAGGTGCTGCGCGGTTCAGAGCTGGAGGGTTTCCTGCGCTTCCGCCACGACGAATTGGGGGATCTGGGCCGAATGGAGAGACAGCGGCTGGTGCTGGCCGAAGTGTTCCACAAGCTGGCCCAGCCCGGCACCGTGATGCGGCTGCCGGCGCTGCTGAAGATCGCCGGAGAGGACATCCACACCGATCTGACGCCGATCGAGATGACCCAGCTGCTGACCGCCATGACCCGCTCGCGGCTGAGCACCCAGCGGCTGCCCGGTCGCCTCTATTGGCAGGACGACCTCAGCTACTGGATGCCGGATTCGAACCTGAACCATCCGACCGGCAACGGCGAAGAGCCCACCCTTTGAGCTGGGATTGGCCGTTCTCCAGCCGCTGGGGACATCAGAGCGGCAGATCGGTGGGGGCCACAAACACCAGGGGAATTTCGCTGTCCCCCCAGCCGCTGGGGGGCAGGATCGAGCGGGATCCCTCGCCGGGGGCCAGGCTGGCTCCGGAGGCGTAAGCAGCATCAACCCACCGCAGCAACAAGGCCCGCAACGGGCCGCCATCGCCGAGCCCGCGCAGATTGAAGTGATCGCCACCGTTGGCCAGCACCAACTGGTGGCCGTTCTCGGCGGGATGGCGGAAACGGCGGATCGCCTCCGGACCTGAGGGCACCACCCAGTCGCGGCTGCCGGTGATCAGCAGCGCACGGGCATTCATCGTCTGACCGGAGCCATGGTCGAAGAGGAGGTTGAGCGGCGGACTGACCGCCGCCACGGCCACGACACGGGGATCCGCCAAGGCGGCGCGGTCCGCCGAGTCGAGGAAGCTGCATTGCAACACCCAGCTGAGGTTGCGATCCGGATCGTAGGGATTCTCACAACGCTCCCGCAGGCGGCGCGAGCTGGGGGTGACGCCCGCCAGTTGCATGGCGGTCGTGGCCCCCCAGGAATGACCGATCACCACCACACGGCGGCTGTCGACGCCAGCGAGGCCCTCCACGCCGCCGCTGCCCACCGCATCCATCACCGCGCTGACGTCGAGCGGCCGCAGACGCAGCTCCTGGGGGCCCGGGGGGGGCAACTTGCCGGAGAGCATCGCCCGCTGCTGACTGCTGTCGCTGCCCGGATGGAGGGGCAGCACCACGGAGTAGCCACGGCTGGCCAGGTGCCGGGCCCATCCCTCAAAACTGGGTGGACCATCCCAGAGGCCGTGGGAGATCACCACCAGCCGCCCATTCCCCTGCCGCTCGGGTCGGATCACAACGATCTGGAGTGGCTCACTGCGGTGCTTCACCGTGAGCTGTCCGGTGCTGCGCAGGGTGGGCAGGGGACCGGGGGCCGCCTCAGCGGCATCCACCGGCGCAGGCTGCAGGCGGCGCAGCAGCTCCTGGGCCGGCTGAAACTGATTCTGGAGACGGCGCAGACCCGCCAGAGCTCTCTCCAGATCCACCGTGGCTGACTCGCCAGGCAGGGCCTCCAGCAGCGACTGAATGGTGACAGCCCCAGAGGCGGAAGCCTTCTGGAGAGCCGCCGTGATCTCCGCCCCGTTGAGGTTGGCCGGAACCCCATCGATCGAGCCCAGGGTGGAGGCCACCAGCAGGACCTGCTCGAACATCGGCGAGTCCGCAGAATTGCGGACCAATTCCTGAGTGGAGAGGGGCAATGGCGTGGCGAAGAGCTCACCGATTCGCCGTCCCAGGGCGCCATCGGTGGCCCGATCAATCTCCGCGAGGTCGCTGCTGCCGTGGAGGAGGCGCTCCGGATTCCCCAGCTCGCTGAGTTTCACGTCGAAGCTGAGCTGCAACAGAGGCAGCTGCAGCTCCACCCTCTCCAGGGCGGCAGCAGGGGTCAGGGCCACCATTGGAGCAGCGGCACTGAGCAGGCAGGCCAGGAGAAGACGGCGCAGGGAGGCAAGAGGTGGCATGGAGCGGGGGCCGTGGATGGCAAACGGCAGCACCAACGGTTTCATCTCCGTTGCAGCCGCTGAATGGGCTGCTGCACCCTCGCATTCTGCCGCTGCGGCCCGGGGGGCCGGCAGCGGGTTGGGGGTTCAGACGGCGACCAAGGGAGTGGGTGGGTGTTGTTCCAACACCTGCTTGAGATACTTGCCGGTGTGGCTGGTCGGATGCTCCGCCACCGTCTCAGGTGTGCCACAAACGACAATTTCACCCCCCTTGTCGCCACCATCGGGGCCGAGATCGATGATCCAGTCTGCACAGCGAATCACATCGAGATTGTGCTCGATCACCAGGATCGAGTTGCCCTTGTCCACCAAACGCTGGATGACATCCATCAGCTTGTGGACGTCGTAGAAGCTCAGGCCCGTCGTGGGTTCATCGATCAGATACAGGGTTTTGCCCGTGGCGCGGCGACTCAGCTCCGTGGCCAGCTTGACGCGCTGGGCCTCGCCGCCGGAGAGGGTGGGGGCCGGCTGGCCGAGCTTGATGTAGCCCAGGCCCACATCCACGAGGGTGCGCAGACGATCGGCAGCCTGGGGAATCGCGGCAAACACTTCGGCGGCCTGCTCCACCGTCATCTCCAGCACATCCGCGATTGTGTGGCCGCGATAGGTGACCTGAAGGGTTTCGCGGTTATAGCGAGCCCCTTTGCAGACATCGCACTGCACATAGACGTCCGGCAGGAAGTTCATCTCGATCACATTGACTCCCTGCCCGCCACAGGCCTCGCAGCGACCCCCTTTGACGTTGAAGCTGAACTGGCCCACCTGGTAGCCGCGAGCCTTGGCTTCCACCGTGGCGGCAAACACCTGGCGGATCGGGTCGAAGGCGCCGGTGTAAGTGGCGGGGTTGGAGCGGGGGGTGCGGCCGATCGGTGACTGGTCGATGACGATCACCTTGTCGATGGACTGGATGCCGCGCAGCTCGTCAAGCCCAGCAGGGAAGGGCACTTTCAGGCCGAGGCGGTGCTCGAGCGCCGGGTGGAGCAGCTCATTCACCAACGTGCTTTTACCGCTGCCGCTCACACCCGTGACACACACGAGGCGGCCGAGCGGGATCTCGACATCGATGCTGCGCAGATTGTTGCGGCTGGCATTGACGAGGCTGAGGCAACGGCTGCCGGCGCAGCGCCTCTCGGCGGGGGTGGGTATGGCGCGCCGGCCGCTGAGGTAGGCGCCGGTGAGGGAATGCTCAGCCTCCAGGAGATCCTGCAGGCTGCCTTCGGCCACGATGCGGCCCCCCTGCACGCCGGCCCCGGGGCCGATGTCGACGAGGTGATCGGCCGCCCGGATTGTGTCTTCGTCGTGCTCGACCACGATCAAGGTGTTGCCGAGGTCGCGCAGGCGGATCAGGGTGGCCAGGAGGCGGTCATTGTCGCGCTGGTGCAGGCCGATGCTGGGTTCGTCGAGCACGTAGAGAACACCGGTGAGGCCAGCGCCGATCTGGGTGGCCAGGCGGATGCGCTGGGCTTCGCCGCCGGAGAGGGTCATCGCCGGCCGATCGAGCGTGATGTAGTCGAGGCCGACATCGATCAGGAAGCGCAGGCGCATGCGGATCTCCCGCAACACCAGGTCGCCGATCTGGATCTGGCGCGGGGAAAGCAAGGGGTCGCTGCCCTCGCTGGCCCCCACCCCCATCAGCGATTCGATGCGCGCGAGGGTTTCGCCAACGCTGACGCAGGTGAGCTCATGGATGCGGAAGGGTCCCACCTTCACCGCCAGGGCCTCAGGCCGCAACCGCAGGCCCCGGCAGGTGGCGCAGGGCACGAGCTCCAGATACTTCTCCAACTTCTGGCGTATCGCCTCGCCGCTCGCATCCCGCAGCTGGCGCTCCAGGATCGGCAGCACCCCCTCGAAGGGCCGTTGAAAGCCGGCAGCTTTGCGGTAACGACTGTCGGCCTGGATCGTGATCGGCTCGTTCGAACCGTGCAACAACACCTGGCGCTGCTCGTCGCTCAGCTGATTCCAGGGGGTCTTGAGCTCAAAGCCAAAGGCCTCGCCGACGGAATAGAGCAACGAAAAGTAGTAGGAGTTGTCCTTGTCGCTCCAGGGGGCGATGGCGGCATAAACCGGCAGGCTTGGATCGGGAACCACCCGATCAGCGGTGAAGGTGCGCAGATGGCCGATGCCATGGCAATCGGCACAGGCGCCATAGGGGCTGTTGAAGGAGAAGAGGCGAGGGGAGAGCTCCTCCATCACAGCGCCGTGCACGGGGCAGGCGAAGTTCTCGGAGTAGAGCCGCTCGCGATCCAGACCCTCGGGCAGATCCTCGCCGCTCTTCGGCACCACCTCCACCAGCGCCAGACCCTCCCCCCGCTTGAGCGCTGTGCCGAGGGAATCGGTGAGCCGTTCCTGCACACCCTCGCGAGCGACCAGGCGGTCGACGACCACCTCGATGTTGTGGGCGTGATTCTTGTCGAGTTCGATATTGTCTGCCAACTCGCGCACCTCACCGTTGATCCGGACGCGGGCGAAGCCTTCGGTTGCCAGACCGGAGAGCAGCTTCACGTGGGAGCCCTTTTTGCCCCGCACCACCGGCGCCAGCAATTGGTAGCGGGTTCCCTCCGGCAGGGTGAGGATCTGGTCGACCATCTCATCGATGGTTTGGGGTCGAATCGAACGGTCGCACTGCGGACAGTGGGGCTCGCCCGCGCGTCCGAACAACAGGCGCAGGTAGTCCTGGATCTCCGTGACCGTGCCGACGGTGGAGCGGGGGTTGTGGCTGGTGGACTTTTGATCGATCGAGATCGCGGGGGAGAGACCCTCGATCGCATCGACATCGGGTTTGTCGACCTGACCGAGAAACTGGCGGGCGTAGGCGGAAAGGCTCTCGACGTAGCGGCGTTGACCCTCGGCAAAGATCGTGTCAAAGGCCAGCGAACTCTTGCCGCTGCCACTGACCCCGGTGAACACCACCAGGCGGTTGCGCGGGATCGTCAGATCGACATTGCGCAGGTTGTGCTGGCGAGCACCCCGCACTCGGATGACGTCTTCCAGGGACCCGCCGCTGAGAAGGCGATGCGCTGCAGCAGATGGCGTTTCGCTGGCTTGGCCAGTTCCGCTTTCTTTCCCGTTCCTGGCGGTGGTCCCGGCGCTGGCGCGGGGCATGGAGAGCCTTCGACAGCCGTTGATTCTATGGGCGAACTCTGCGGTGCGGTTCAGGCCGCCCGAGGCCGGCCGGGGGAGGGGGGATCGCGGCGATCCAGCAGGCTGGCGGCAAAACTGCGGGCCTCGCCCAGATCGCCCCCGGCCAGCTCGGCCAGCTCCGCCTGGCGTTCATGAGTGTCCTGGAGTCGGGACACTCGCGTGTGGGTGAGACCGTCCTCCACCACCTTGGCGACGCGGAAGTGGTGGTCGGCGGCGGCGGCCACCAGGGGCTGGTGGGTGACGCAGAACACCTGGCGGCTGGCCCCCAAGCGCTGCAACAGCTCCGCCATGGCACCGCTCACCCGCCCGCTGACACCGGTGTCGATCTCGTCGAACAGCAGGGTGACGTGGGGATCGGCTGCCGCCAGAGAGGTTTTGAGGGCGAGCAGGAAGCGACTCATCTCGCCGCCCGAGGCAACCTCCGCCAGGGGCGCCAGGGGCTGCCCCGGGTTGGCGCTGAAACGGAACTGCACGGCGTCGGCCCCCTCCTCGCCGGGATCGGCGGGATCGAGGGCGACGGCGAAGCGCACATTGGCCAGGCCCATCGGCCGCAGGGCCGCCAGGAGCTGCTCCTCCAGCGCCCGGGCGGCCGTGGCACGAAGGGCGCTGAGGACCTGATTGCGTCGATCGCGCTCAGCCCGAGTGTGCGCCTCCGCCTCCCGCAGGGCTGCGAGGGCCGCCTCGGCCCCGCCGGGGGCCAGCTGCTGCCGCAGGCGATCGCGCAGGGCGATCAGCTCCGCCAGATCAAGGCCATGGCGGCGCTCCAGGGCGCGCAGTTCGGCGATGCGCTCCTGCAGCTCCGCCAGCCGGCCGGGTTCGCTCTCCAGGCTGGTGCCGTAACGATCCAGGTCGCGGCTGAGTTGCTGGAGGCCCAGCAGGGCGCCGGTGCAGGCCTCCTGCAGGGGCACCGCGGCGGGATCGATGGAAGCCATCTGCAGCAGCTCCTGCTCGCAGGCCGCCAGATGGTCGAGGGCGGCGGGAGCCGCCTCCGCCCCCTCCAGCAATCGACCAAGCAACACCGCGACCCCCTCCTGGAGGCGCACGCCATGGGCCAGGCGGTCCTGCTCGGCCTGCAACCGCTGGCGCTCGTCGGGGTCGTCGAGAGCGGCGGCCTCCAGATCTTCGAGCAGCTGCTCCTCCTGGCGGCGCTGGCGCTCCAGACGCTCCCGGTCGGCCTCCGCCAGCTCGAGCGCCCGTTCTGCCGCGCGCCAATGGCGGAAGGCGCCACGCACCGCCTCCAGCTCGACCAGCACCGCTTCGCCGGCGAAGCGGTCGAGCCAGCGCCGCTGCTGCCCCGGGCGGGCCAGCTGCTGGGTCTGCCCCTGGATGGTGAGATCGAGCAGCAGGGGGCGGAGCTCCAGAACCTGGGCGCGGCTGATCGCCACGCCGCTGAGGCGGTGGCGGCTGCTGAGCCGCTCCTCCTGCAGGCGCCAGTCACGGCTGAGCAGGAGCTCGTCGTCCTCGGCCTCCAGCTGCTGCGCCGCCAGCCACTCACGCAGGGGCGGGGTGAGGGAGAAGCTGGCCTCGATCCGGCCGCGCGCGCTGCCGCGACGCAGCAGGCGGGCCCCCTGGCTGCCCTGGGCGCCGCCGAGCAGGGCGTCGAGGGCGTCGAGCAGGATGGATTTACCGGCGCCGGTTTCGCCGGTGAGCACCGTGAAACCGGGCTCGAAGACGAGCTCGAGCCGCTCGATCAGGGCGATGTTCTCGAGACGCAGACCCGTGAGCACGGCGGCCGCCGCTGGCGACCCCGACCGTAGCGTCGGCGGAATCAGATGCCCAGTCGCGGAACCGCCAACGGCGGGAGGCTCCGCGGCGGGAGGGCGGGATCAGCCCTCGGCATCAGCGACATCCGCCATCAAGGCAAGGAAGGCGTGGTAACGGGTGGCGTTGGCGGGGCTGGGGTTGAGCTGGAATCGTCCGCCAAACAGAGCGCATGCATGGAGGCGAGCAGTTGCCTGCCTCTGGCGTTCTGCTGCCTCAGAAGCTCGGTTTCTTTCTCGATCTGCTCGGCTTCGTTCCTGATCAGCTCGGTTTCGTTCCTCAGATGCTCGGATTCTTTCCTCAGCTGCTCGGTTTCGCTCTCGATTTGCTTCGTGCGCTTCTCGCTCTCTTGAATCCTCCTCTCGCTGGCGGCGATGCTCCTCTCGGTGATGGCGATGCTCCTCTCGATCAAGGCGAGCTTGCTCTCGTGATCGGGATCGCGTCGCCAATTGAGCATCGATAAAAACAAGCGCCAGCGAGGCAGCGATGAACCACACGCCCCATTGCTGCTGGAGGGGGATGGTGTGATCGGCGAGGGTGATGTGGTCATAGGAGGAAAACAGAGCGATCAGGGCGATCACGGTGCCGGCTGTGGCCTCCAGCAGGCCCTGGCGATCGAGAATCTGATGCTGGCGTGGGGACGGGGCGGCTGGCGCAGGAGGAGGAGATGGTGGCGGTGGAAGTGGAGAGGCGGCTGGGGATGGTTTCGATTCTGGCCCGGTTGGACCGGATGCGGCCGCGAGGGGATCGCCGGGCATGGCGGAGGCGGTGAGGCAATCCATGATTATAGTACGTTTGTTCTTATCGCTCCACCAGGTTGGGGGGTTGGCGTTCAGCCCCAACCACGTTCACGCGGCCCAGGGTTGAGAATTGCCACCCAACCCGGTCGCCGCAGCCACCGCCGATGCCTCGCACTGCAGCCGATGCCGCCCTGGCCGCCATGCGGGCCGCCGTGTTCGGGGCCGATCCGATGGCTGATCCGCCGCCGCTGGAGCCCAGCATCCAGGCACCGAGTGATCCGGCGGCGCCGGTGAACGCCACCCCTGGCGGCGATCCTGAAGAGCTCGGCGATTTCCTGGAAGCCGCAGGCCTGATGGCCTACGACCCGGCGGCGATCACCCGCATCTATGCGGGCCATCCCCGCCGCCTGCTGCGCCGTCTCTGGCAGACCCTGGTGCCGATCGGTCTCTATCTGATCGCGGTGGCCACCGATCGCTTCAGCGGCGCCCTCGCCAACCCGGATCGGGCCCGCGCCCGCGCCCGCGAATGCGCCGAGCTTCTGGCGGCCCTCGGCCCCGCCTTCATCAAGGCGGGGCAGGCGCTCTCCACCCGGCCCGACATCGTGCCACCGGTGCTGCTCGACGAGCTGGCCCAGCTGCAGGACCAGCTGCCGGGCTTCGACAGCCGCCTGGCGATGGCCTGCATCGTCGAAGACCTGGGCCAACCGATCGAGGCGGTCTACGACCAGCTCGACCGCGAACCGATCTCCGCCGCCTCCCTGGGGCAGGTGCACAAGGGGGTGCTGAAAGGCGGCCTGCGGGTGGCGGTGAAGGTGCAGCGGCCAGGCCTGCGTGAGCAGATCACGCTCGATCTCTACATCGTGCGCAACATCGCCGCCTGGCTGAATCGCAACGTACGCCTGATCCGCTCCGACCTTGTGGCGTTGATCGACGAACTTGGCAGGCGAGTATTTGAAGAGATGGACTATATCAATGAAGGCGAGAATGCTGATAAATTCCGCAAGCTGCATGCCCATAATCCGCGCATCGCAGTTCCAGCCATCCACTGGCAGGCCACCAGCCGGCGCGTACTCACGATGGAGTGGATCGACGGCACCAAACTCACCAATCTAGATGCTGTGCGGGCGATCGGTATCGACCCTGATGACATGGTTCAGGTGGGCGTCAACTGCAGTCTGCAGCAATTGCTGGAGCACGGTTTCTTCCACGCCGATCCCCATCCAGGCAATCTGCTTGCCCTCGCCGACGGCAGGCTTGCCTATCTCGACTTCGGCATGATGAGTGAAGTGAGTCGCGAAGCCCGCACCGGACTGATTCAAGCGGTGGTTCACCTCGTGAACCGCAATTTTTCGGCCCTCTCCAAAGATTTTGTCTCGCTTGGTTTTCTGAGCGAAGAGGTGAATCTAGAGCCGATTGTGCCCGCGTTCGAGACGGTCTTCGGCCAGGCCTTGGAGATGGGTGTCAGCCGCATGGATTTCAAGGCCGTAACCGACGATCTGAGCGGCGTGATGTATCGCTTCCCCTTCCGGGTTCCTCCCTACTACGCCCTGATCATCCGCTCATTGGTCACCCTGGAAGGCATCGCTCTCAGCGTGGATCCCAACTTCAAAATCCTCGGTGCTGCCTACCCCTACTTCGCGCGGCGGCTGATGGAAGACCCGGATCCCGACCTGCGTCGCAGCCTGCGGGAGATGCTCTTCGATGGCGATGAATTCCGCTGGCAGCGACTGGAGAACCTGGTGGCCAGCGCCTCCCTGCAGGACCAGCTCGATCTGGAGGGACTGCTCGACCAGGTTCTGGATTTCCTCTTCTCCCCCACCGGCGGAATGCTGCGTAAGCAGTTGGTGGAGGCGGTGGTCGCCCGAATGGACGAATTGGCCTGGCGCACCACCTTGCGTTTGGGCCGTCGACTGCCCCTTCCGCTGCTGCCCCCCGGCCTGCGGCGACGCAGCGAGCCGGAGGGGGCGATGGTGGCGGTGGGACCGCTGCTCGATCTGGAACCCATCCGCCAGTTGGTGGGAATCCTGGCCGACCTGCCGGGCTTCGAGCCCCAACTGCTGCTGCGCCGCCTGCCCCGGGTGCTGCGGGAACCCGACCTGCGGCGGATGGGTCTGGATGTGGCGCGGGGCCTGGCGGAACGGGGCGTGGTACGCCTTGTACGGGACGTATTGGTGCCCTCGGGCCTTCGCGCCTCTGCCTAGATTGAACCATCCTCTTTTCAACGGCCCGCCCCGGTGATCTCCCTGCGCATCCAGCGACGTTTCCTAGCCGCGGCCCTGGGGCTGAGCCTGGTCGCCAGCACTCCAGCTGCCCTGGCAGCGGAGAACATCGTTTTCGTCAGCGGCGCTTTCCGGCGTTCGATTCCGGTGGCGGATCTCGAACACCTGGCCGCCACCGGCCAGGCTCGGGGCCTGCTGGGCGACGTGATGCGCTTCAGCGGACAGAATCCCTCTGAAGTGGCGAAGCTGCTGAAGGCGTCGTTGAGCTTGCCGGTGGTCACGGTGAGCCGCCTGCTGAACACCAGCATCGGGGAGCGGATTCTCGAGCGGCTGAGCAGCATTGTCTTCCCGCTCAACGCTCGCCAGGTGGGTCTGCCGGCCCTGCGCTCGGCCGTTGTGCTGGGGATCGCCGACAACAACGGCTCCCTTTCACCTCTCTCCTTCCTGCAGTCCTACCCGAGCCAGGAGCTGGCGGTGAGCCTGCCGGCCCTGCTGGCGCTGATGCAGAAAGCGAGTTCCGTCGCCGACCTCGTGCGCTTCTTCTCCGAGTCACCGCTCGACCTGAGCAGCCGTGAGCCGGGCAGCGATGGTCAAGCCGCCCCCCTGCCGAAAGACAGCACCGCCCCACCGAAGGACGTCGGCGCCGGCAGCCGCTGATCCAGCCGAGGCGTACATTCATCTGACGCGTCCCTGCTTGCCTTCCCGTGCTCCAAGTCCTGCGGCGTCTCGGGGGCCCGCGAGCCACGATGCAGGACTGGCCAGGCCTGATCGAGGCCTACCGTTCCTGGTTGCCGGTGAGTGCGGCGACACCGGTGATCACTCTGCGGGAAGGGGCCACCCCTTTGATCCCGGCGCCGGTGATCGCGGAGCGCATCGGGCGCGCTGTGAAGGTCTTTCTCAAGTACGACGGCCTCAATCCCACCGGTTCCTTCAAGGATCGGGGCATGACCATGGCGATCAGCAAGGCGCGGGAGGAGGGCTCCGAGGCCGTGATCTGCGCCAGTACCGGCAACACCTCCGCCGCCGCCGCGGCCTACGCACGGCGCGGCGGCATGCGCGCCTTCGTGCTGATCCCCGACGGGTACGTGGCCCAGGGAAAGTTGGCCCAGGCCTTGCTCTACGGCGCGGAGGTACTGGCGGTGAAGGGCAACTTCGACCGGGCCTTGGCGATCGTGCGGGAGGTGGCGGAGCGTTATCCCGTCACGCTGGTGAATTCGCTCAACCCTTACCGACTGCAGGGGCAGAAGACGGCCGCCTTCGAGGTGGTCGACGCGCTCGGCAACGCGCCGCACTGGTTGTGCATTCCAGTGGGCAACGCCGGCAACATCAGCGCCTACTGGATGGGCTTCCAGGAGTACAAGGCGGCGGGCCATTGCGCGCGCCTGCCGCGGATGATGGGCTTCCAGGCCGCCGGGGCCGCACCGATGGTGCTGGGCCACCCCGTGGAGCAACCGGACACGATCGCCACCGCGATCCGCATCGGCAATCCCGTGAACCGCGACAACGCTCTGCGGGCGCAGAGAGAGAGCAACGGTGATTTCATGGCCGTCACCGACGCGGAGATCCTCGAGGCCTACAAGCTGCTGGGCAGCGGCGAGGGGGTGTTCTGCGAGCCCGCCAGCGCCGCCTCCGTGGCAGGCCTGCTCAAGCGCCGCGAGGAGGTTCCCACCGGGGCGACGGTGGTCTGCGTGCTTACGGGGAACGGGCTGAAGGATCCAGACACAGCGATCGAAAACAACGACTCGCGCTTCCACACCGGCCTCGAGCCCGACACCGACACCGTGGCCCGGGTGATGGGCTTCTGACGGCGGTACCAGCCGACGGATCGGACCCTGGAAAAGCTGAGGAAAGCGGCGGCGGAACGGGGGGAGCGGCGGGGAAGGATCGGCGCCTGGCGCGACGGGGGTTTTCCCCATGGGCGGGAATGGGTGGAAAAGCAGGGAAGCGGCTGCGATTCGCGGCGGGGTTCCCCAGCACCCGGGGTCTGAGAAGCCCGGTCTGCCTGGAGATCTGATCGCTTTTTCCCGTTTTCCCCCGCCCCTGCTACGACGAGGCTGTTCTCTTCTTAAAAGAAAAACCTTCTTCTTCTGAGAACCGGTAGAACGTGTTCATTGCCTGCCCGGGGGCCCGTTGCGCTTTTGCCCACCGTGTGAAACCGTGGGCCCGCCTGTCTGCCATTCCGCACCGCTGAGGTCCGCCCCCCATGAAGCTGGTCTGCTCCCAGGCTGAACTCAACGCCAGCCTCCAATTGGTGAGCCGTGCTGTGGCGGGTCGGCCCACCCATCCGGTTCTGGCCAACGTGCTGCTCACCGCCGACGCCGCCACCGGCCGGCTGAGCCTGACCGGCTACGACCTCAGCCTCGGCATCCAGACCAGCCTGCCCGCCTCCGTGGAGGCCAGCGGGGCCATCACCCTCCCGGCCCGCCTGTTCAGCGAGATCGTCAGCCGCCTTCCCGCCGACAGCCCGATCACCCTTCTCTGCCAGGAGGGCACCGAGCAGGTGGAGATCAGCAGCCTGTCAGGCAGCTACCAGATGCGGGGCATGCCCGCCGAAGACTTCCCCGAACTGCCTCTGGCGCAGAGTGGCAGCCCGATCCGTCTCGACGCCGAGGCCCTGGTGCGCGGTCTGCGCGCCACCCTGTTCGCCAGCAGCGGCGACGAGGCCAAGCAGATCCTCACGGGCGTGCACCTGCAGCTGGAAGCCGAACGACTGGAGTGCGCCGCCACCGACGGCCACCGGCTGGCGGTGCAGCAGCTCCCCCACGCCGTGGAAGACAGCGCGGAGGAGGCCGCTGGTGAGCCGTTCGCCGTCACCGTTCCGGCCCGCTCCCTGCGGGAGCTGGAGCGGCTGCTCTCCGGCCGCCCTTCCCGGGAGCCCCTGAGCTTGTTCTGCGAGCGCGGTCAGGTGGTGGTGCTCTGGGCCGATCAGGTGCTCACCACCCGCAGCCTTGATGGCACCTACCCCAACTACGGCCAACTCATCCCCCAGGACTTCGGCCGTCGCCTCGGCCTCAACCGACGCGCCTTTGTCGCCGCGCTCGAGCGGGTAGCCGTGCTGGCCGATCAGCACAACAACGTGGTGAAGATCAGCAGCGATCCGCTCGCCGGCCGGGTCGTGCTGCGCGCTGACGCCCAGGACGTGGGCAGCGGCTCCGAAGGCCTGGCGGCCACGGTGGAGGGGGAGGCGATCGAGATCGCCTTCAACGTGCGTTATCTGCTCGACGGCCTCAAGGCTATGGCCTCCGAGCAGGTGGAATTGCGCTGCAATGGGCCCACCACCCCGGCGGTTCTGGTGCCCCTCGGCGAGGATGGGGCCTTCACCTATCTGGTCATGCCGGTCCAGATTCGCTCCTGAGCGTTTGGCCCTTCCCGAGCAGCTGCTGCTGAGCGACCTGCTTCGAAGGCGCGTGCGCTGTGAGCAGGGTCTGGATCATGGTGCGGGCGTGGCTGGCTGGATGCATCCGCCGGTGCACCGTCTGCTGGGTTGGATCAGTCGCCCCTCCGCCCTCTCCCAGCGCCGCCTGGTCTGGCGGCTGGATCAGCTGCGGGGGCTTGAGGAGCAGGAACTGTTCGTCATCGGTGAGCCCGCCGAGACCGACGCGAACACGGTGGGGCGTCTGCCCACCTTGATGGAGGCGGCCCTGACGGGCCGCGGCGGTCGCCCCCTCGGCTGCGTGGCCGATTCGGCCGTGGAGCTCCGCACGGGTCGCATCCTGCACTACCTCGTCTCCCGCAGCGATCCACGCCTTCCCGGCGGCAGCCGCTGGCGCCTCAGCCCCGATCGCATCGTCGACCAGCAGCCCGGCCGGGTGATGACGGCCTTGGAGGGTCTCGACGACCTGCCCCTCGCCCGCGCCAGTGTGCGCCAGGAGATCCTGCGCCGTTCCCGACGCTGGCGCGAGCAGGTGGGGGAGGAGACCACCCGGCTGCGGGATCAGCTGCAGCACGCGGGTGGGCGATTGGAAGACCGTCTGGAGGGCTGGCTGGAGGAGCCCCCCTGGGAGGAGCGCGAGGAGGGCCGCCGCGGCCCCTGGCAGGCCGCCCCCCCCGACGGACTGGCCCGGGAGGAGCTCGATCCCTTGGACGACTGGGAGGAAGGGGATCTCCCCCCGCCATCCCGGCAACATCGCCCCGCGGGGAGGAGTCGGGAAGAGGACGACCCCTGGATCTGATACTGGGGTTCACCGCCTCCCCCGCGCCGTGGCCGCCTCCTCCGCCCCCGCCAGCCCCCCGTCCGAGGAGGTGCGGCAGGCGCTGCGCAAGGAGGGCCTCAGCGAGGGCGACTACGGCGAGATCGTGCATCGCCTGGGCCGTGCGCCGAACCGCGCCGAGCTCGGCATGTTCGGGGTGATGTGGTCAGAGCACTGCTGCTACCGCAACTCACGCCCCCTGCTGGCCGGTTTTCCCACCAGCGGTCCGCACATCCTGGTGGGGCCGGGCGAGAACGCCGGCGTTGTGGATCTTGGCGAGGGCCAGAGGCTGGCCTTCAAGATCGAGAGCCATAACCATCCCTCCGCCGTGGAGCCGTTCCAGGGGGCGGCGACCGGCGTGGGCGGAATCCTGCGGGACATCTTCACCATGGGGGCCCGGCCGATCGCCCTCCTCAACGCGCTCCGCTTCGGTCCGCTTGAGGACCCGCGCAACGTTGGCCTGCTGGAGGGGGTGGTGGCCGGCATTGCCCATTACGGCAACTGCGTCGGCGTGCCAACCGTGGGGGGCGAGGTGGCCTTCGACCCCAGCTATTCCGGCAACCCGCTGGTGAATGCCATGGCCCTCGGCTTGATGGAGACCGAGGACATCGTGCGGGCCGGTGCCAGCGGCATCGGTTATCCGGTGGTCTATGTGGGCAGCACCACCGGCCGCGATGGCATGGGCGGCGCCAGCTTCGCCAGCGCCGAACTCAGCGAGGCCTCCCTCGACGATCGCCCCGCTGTCCAGGTGGGCGATCCCTTCCTGGAGAAGGGGCTGATCGAGGCCTGCCTGGAGGCTTTCCAGAGCGGTGACGTGGTGGCCGCCCAGGACATGGGCGCCGCGGGCCTCACCTGCAGCTGTGCCGAGATGGCCGCCAAGGGCGGGGTGGGGGTGGAGCTCGACCTCGATCGCGTACCGGCTCGGGAGAGCGGCATGACCGCCTACGAGTTCCTGCTCAGCGAGTCCCAGGAACGAATGCTGTTTGTGGTGCGCCCCGGGCGGGAGGAGTCGCTGATGGCCCGCTTCCGGCGTTGGGGTCTTCAGGCGGCGGTTGTCGGACGGGTCCTGGAGGAGAGCGTGGTGCGGGTGCTCCAGAACGGCGCCATCGCCGCCGAGGTGCCCGCCCGCGCCCTGGCGGAGGACACGCCGATCAACCACCACGTCCTGCTTTCCGAGCCCCCGGAAGCCATCCAGGCTCACTGGCGCTGGCGGGAGGCCGATCTCCCCGGCGCCGACGAGCACGGGGTGATGCTGGCCGATGGCCGCCTGCCCTGGGCCGATGTCCTGCTGCGCCTGCTGGATGACCCCACGATCGCGAGCAAGCGCTGGGTCTGGCGCCAGTACGACCACCAGGTGCAGGCCAACACGGTGGTCCCCCCCGGGGGCGCGGACGCGGCGGTGGTGCGGCTGCGCCCGCAACAGGGGGAGGCGTCCCTGCGTCCCTCCCCGCGGGGGGTGGCGGCGGTGGTCGACTGCCCGAACCGCTGGGTGGCCCTCGATCCGGAGCGGGGCGGGATGGCTGCGGTGGCGGAGGCGGCCCGCAACCTCAGCTGCGTCGGCGCCGAGCCCCTGGCTGTGACCGACAACCTCAACTTCCCCTCCCCCCAGACCGCCACTGGCTACTGGCAGCTGGCGATGGCCTGCCGCGGCCTGGCGGAGGCCTGTCGAGCCCTGGCGACACCGGTCACCGGCGGCAATGTCTCGCTCTTCAACGAGAGCCGGTTGCCGGATGGCTCCCTGCAGCCGATCCATCCCACCCCCGTGGTGGGAATGGTGGGGCTGGTGAGTGATCTCGCCCGCGTGACCGGCCTGGCTTGGCGGCAGCCCGGCGCCGCCGTCTGGCTGCTCGGCGTGCCGCCTGAGGCCGGCGATGCCCCCGCCGACCCCCGGGTTTCCCTGGCGGCCAGCAGCTATCTGGAGAGCATCCACGGGCGGCTCACCGGCCGTCCGCCTGAGGTTGACCTGGAGCTGGAGCGAGCGGCCCAGGCGTTCCTGCGGGAGGCGATCGCCGCCGGCCTGGTGGCCTCCGCCCATGACCTCAGCGACGGCGGCCTTGCGGTGGCGGTGGCCGAGTGCTGCCTGGCCGGTGGCCTCGGGGCACGGCTGGAGCTGCCGGCCGGTTCCGCCCGCCCCGATCGACTCCTGTTCGCCGAGGGGGGCGCACGGGTGCTCGTCACCGTGCCGCCCGAGGCGGCCGACGACTGGCGGCAGGCCCTGGCGCGTGTCGGGGATGCCGTGCCGGCCCTCTGGCTTGGGATGGTGGAGGCCCGGGCCCCTCTCACGATCCGGCGGAGCGGGGCAGTGCTGCTCCAGGTGCCGGTGGCCGATTTGCGGCACAGCTACGAAGAGGGCATTCCGCGCAGGCTGCGGGAAGCCGGACCCCCCCCCGAGCATTGAGACCGCTGGCGATGCGTCAAGATGCAGCTCCCTCTTTGGGCCTTGCCGTGCTCTCGGCTTCTGCTCCGAACGCCGACCGACCGGACAAGCCGGAGGAAGCCTGCGGCATCTTTGCCGTCCTGGCACCAGGCCAGGCGGTTGCCAACCTCGCCTATTTCGGCCTCTACGCTCTCCAGCACCGCGGCCAGGAATCCGCGGGCATCGCCGTGTTCCACGACGCTCGCGTGCGGCTGCACAAGGACATGGGCCTGGTCAGCCAGGTGTTCGACCAGGACGTGCTCGCCCGCATGCCCGGCGAACTGGCGATCGGCCATAACCGCTACTCCACCACCGGCAGCAGCCGGGTGTGCAACGCCCAGCCGGTGGTGTTGATGACCCGCCTGGGTCCCTTCGCCCTGGCTCACAACGGCAATCTGGTCAATGCGGCTGAGCTGCGCGCCTCCCTCGATCACCTCTCCGGTGAGTTCACCTCCACCACCGATTCCGAACTGATCGCCTTCGCACTGCAGGAGGCGGTGGACGGGGGCCTCGGTTGGAGCGCCGCGATCCGCCGCGCCGCCAGTCGCTGCCGCGGAGCCTTCAGCCTGGTGATCGGTACGGCGGAGGGGCTGTTCGCCCTGCGGGATGGCCACGGCATCCGTCCGCTCGTTTTCGGTCACCTGGGCGAGCGCCAGGAGGCCCAGTGGGCGGTGAGCAGCGAGACCTGCGGCCTCGACATCATCGGAGCCTCGTACCACGACGACGTTGCCCCCGGGGAGCTGATGCACTTCCGCCAGGGAGCCCCCGAGCCGGTGCGGGAGCGCTGGATCGAGCAGCCGGCGAAGCTGTGTGTCTTTGAGATGATCTACTTTGCCCGCCCCGACAGCCGCTTCTTCGGCGAGTCTCTCTACAGCTACCGGGTGCGGATCGGCGAAGTGCTGGCCCGCGAGAACCCCGTTGAGGCCGACATCGTGATCGGTGTCCCGGATTCCGGTATTCCGGCTGCGATCGGCTACTCGGGCGTCAGCGGCATCCCCTTCGGCGATGGCCTGATCAAAAATCGCTATGTCGGTCGCACCTTCATCCAGCCCACCCAAGCGATGCGGGAGGCCGGCATCCGGGTCAAACTCAACCCCCTGCCCGATGTGCTGGCGGGCAAGCGGGTGGTGGTGATTGACGACTCGATCGTGCGGGGCACCACCAGTCGCAAGTTGGTGCAGGCTCTGCGCGATGCGGGCGCCACCGAGGTGCACATGCGGATCAGTTCTCCGCCGGTCACCCACCCCTGCTTCTATGGCATCGACACCGACACCCAGGACCATCTGATCGCGGCCCGTCTCACCCTGGCGGAGATCGAGCACCACCTCGGCGTTGATTCTCTTTGCTATCTGAGCAAGGCAGGCATGGTGGAGGCTGCCCACACCAGCTCTCACAATTTCTGCACAGCCTGTTTCGACGGTGAGTATCCGATCGAGATGGATGAGGCGACGAAGCGCACGAAGTTGATGCTCGAACCAGCTGGCCTGGCACGGGGCTAGCCCCTGACAGACTCCCTGTTGCTTGGCATCGGCCGGTAGGCCCGTGTTGTGATCAGCCAGGGGTGGAAAACTTCCAGGAAACGACTCTGCAAGGTGAGAAAGAAACGCTCCACCAGCTGCGGATCGTCGTAGTGGAAGGGGTATTCGCCGTGGAAGCCTTGGAAGAAGTACCAGTTCAGAAGTGCGGTGCCCACGGGATCCAGTCGCTCGGCAAACCGCTCCAGCTGAGCGGCTGGATCACCGAGATGCTCCAGAACGTCGAGACAGACGATCGTCTCAAAGCGGGAGGGGAGGGCTGGATCGTTGAGGTCGCGGTGACAGTGCAGGCGATCGGCCAGGCCCAGCTGGGCGGCCCTCCAGTGCACGAACTCCCGGTTGCGCGGATTGAGATCCACAAACCACACCGCCTCCACCTCGGGCAGGGCGGCCGCCGCCAGGGCATGACTGCCGATGCCTCCGCCGAAGTCGAGCACCTGGCCGCGGGCGAAGCGCTCCTGCAGGCGCAGGGTGTCAGCGATGTAGGCGGCGCTGCCCAGATGCCAGGCCGCCAGCTCCAGCAGGTGGGCGTCTCCGACCGTCTGCTCGTAGAAGGTTTCGGGGCAAGCGGGGTCGAAGGCGCCCGGATGGAGTTCCGCCAGCTCGGTGGTGCTCTGCGGAAGGCGCCGCTCCAGCTCCTCTGGCGTCAGGGAGAGGAAGGTGGCCAACTGCGAGCGCAGAGCGAAGCCGTCGTTCAGGAACCGCTCCACCGGCAGGGCTGGCGGGGGGGAGGGCAGGGTGGCGCCGGCACTCACGCGATCGAGCAGCGAAACACAGAACGCTAAGCGGCTGCGATGCTGGCCCTTGCATGTCGCGGGCAGCCGGGAGGGTTGGATGAGGGTGCTGGTGGTGAGCACACCGGTCGGCTCCCTCGGCAGCGGCCGGGGCGGCGGCGTGGAGCACACCGCGGTGATGATCATCACCGGGTTGCTGGGCCGCGGCCATGCGGTCACCGTGCTGGCGCCGGAGGGCTCGGTGCTGCCTCCGAGCTGCGTCGCCGCCAGCCTGTGGGCGGAGCGGGGGGTGGACCAGCCCAGTTGGCAGCAGCAGGGTCGCAACACCCCGGTCGCCATGCCCGCCGACGCCCTGCTGCCTCGCCTTTGGCAACGAGCGCTGGAGCGGCAGGGAGAGTTCGACCGGATCCTCAATCTGGCCTACGACTGGCTCCCCTTCTGGCTCACGCGCTTCGTCGCCACACCGCTCTGCCACCTGGTGAGCATGGGCTCGGTGGCGGAGGTGATGGATGCGGCGATCGAGGCGGTGTCCGCCTGGAATCCGCAGCGCCTGGCATTCCACACCGCTGCCCAGGCCGCCGACTTCCGCTTGGCGGCCCCGCCCCGACTGGTGGGCAACGGGTTCGATCTCAGTCGCTACCACCCCGCCGCCGCCGAGGAGGTGGAGCCCGCCTTGGGTTGGGCCGGACGGATCTCGCCGGAGAAGGGGCTGGAGGATGCCGCCCGGGTGGCCGCTCGACTCGCTCTGCCGCTGCGGGTGTGGGGGGTGCGGCAGGACGGGGACTACGCAGCGGCGGTGGAGCGCTCCGTGCCCCCCGGCACGATCGAGTGGCGCGGCTTCCAACCCACCGACCGCCTGCAGGCCGAGCTGGGCCGCTGCCGGGTGTTCGTCAACACCCCCCGTTGGAATGAGGCCTTCGGCAACGTGGTGGTCGAGGCGATGGCCTGTGGGGTCCCTGTGGCGGCCTACGCCCGGGGCGGCCCCGGTGAGCTGGTGCGCGAGGGAGTCAACGGTGCCCTGGCCACCCCCGATGATCTGGACGCTCTGGCGGCGGCGGTGCAACGGGCGGCGGCCGTCGATAGAAGGGCCTGCCGATCCTGGGCGGAACAGCACCACAGCCCGCAAGTTTTCACGGCCCGGATTGAAGCGTGGTTGCAGGCTGCGGGTTCGGCACCGACGGCGCCCGGCTGATGCGTACCAGGCCCCGGTTGGCCCCGGAATCCGGATCGACCGTGCGGATCGCTCGCCAGAGACTGGCGGTGGGTACCCATAGCGAGGGATAGCGGTAGCGGGCGACGTCGAGGATCAGCACCCGGTCGCCGACGGGGTCATAGGCAGCCAGGGGGGAGATGTGTCCGCCCCCCTGCTGTCCGAGGGCCGGTCGGTGGTAGTTCACCAGCAGCCTGTCCTGCGGATCCGAGAGGCTGCGCATCAGCAGGCCGCGGAACTGGGGGAGGCTCAACTGATCGCCATGCCATCGCTGCACCGGGATCCCCTGGGCCGCCAGCAGGCCAGCCAGTTGGGCCAGGGTCATCCCTCGGCGGGACACGGTCTCGGCTGTCGTGATCGAACGGGTCGCGGCGGCGGCGAAAAGATTTTCCTGGGTCCAGAAGCGGTGGCTGCCGTAGCCCTCCGTCGGGGGGGGCGGCACCCCGAGGCTGTTGAGGGCCATCACGGAGCTGGCCACCCCGCAGTAGGCCAGGTTCGCCTGGGTCACGAACCACAGCACCAGCGGCAGGAAGTCGGCCCGTATCCGGCTGCGGAACAGGAGCTGCTGTCCAGCCTCCTCCGGCAGGGGGATCAGCCCGTCGGGTCCGGGCAAAGTGGTCGGGCTGCCCCGGGCCGACCCGCCGGCGAGCAGGGTCACCAGCACGGTGGTGGCAATCCAGCGCCTCATGTCAAGTGAAGCGGCACCAGTTCCCGCAAGCGTTCGTTCGCCGCCAGGGGCAGCTGGATGCCCTCGCCCGTGCTGTCCTCCAGGGGGAGATCGAGCGGGGACAGCCGGCCACTGCGACCCACCCCTCCATCCAGCCGCACCGCCAGGAGCGTCCCATCGTCGCCGCAGAGGTCGACCAGCACGTCGCCCCGCTCGCGGAAGCGCAGGCCGATCTGGCCCAGGTCGCCCCTCTGGCACGGCCGCAAATCCGCCACCCGCAGCCGCTTGAGCTGGCCGCCGCGGCTGGCCAGCACCACCCCACCCTCGCCACCCCCCGCTACGCAGGTTGCCCCCACCACCGCCTCGCCGGGCAGAAGGCGCAGCAGCATCGGTCCCTGCGCGGTGCGGCCCATCAGCGGCAGATTCCCTTCGTTCACCACAAGTCGCAGCAACCGGCCGGTGCTGCTGGCCACCACCAGATCCTCCCCTTCCCGGCAGGGAACCACCCGGCGCAATTCCACCCCCTCCTTGAGCTTCAACACTGTGGCGGCGCGGCCGGAGAGTTCGAGGAAGTCCTCGATCGGCAGTCGCTTGAAGCGTCCATCGCTGCTCAGCAGACCGAGGCTGCCTTCCGGCGGCGTTGGCAGCGGCAGAACCTGCACCACGGAGGCGCCGCTGAGGCTCTCGGGCAGGAAACGCTCCACGTTTCCGGGTTGCTGACCGGCGAATTCCCAGCGCAGCAGGGCAACCCGGCCATCGGCGCTGAAGGCCAGCAGTTGGGGATGGTTCGCCACCGGCAGCAACAGGCGCGCCGGTGGCGGTTGCTCGCCCAGCTCGGCGGCCTCCTCCAGATGCAGGCGACCCAGCGTCTGGGCGTTGACGATGCGCAAGGTGCCATCGCTCTGGAGCAGCAGGCGACCGTCGCTGGCCAATCCCTCGAAGGCTTGCTGCCGCTGCAGTTCCGCGTTCGGGCGTGCCGCGGCAGCCCGCTGCACCGCCAGTTCGTCGCCCCCTTCCACCAGGCGGGTGCGACGGGGGGTGGCATAGCGCTTCTTGAGCGTTTTGAGTTCCGTCACCATGGCGTCGAGCAGGCTGCCCCGCTCGTCGAGGAGGTGCCGGAGCCGGGTGCGTTCCTGCCGCAGCTCTTCCGCCTCCTTGTGAAGGCTCTCCTGCTCCAGGCCGGTGAGGCGGCGCAGGGGCATCGCCAGCACGGCATCGGCCTGACGCTCGCTCAGATCCAGGCGCACCTGAAGGCTGGCCCGCGCCGCAGCGGCGTCGGCGGCCGCGGTGATCATCTCGATCACCTCCCGCAGCCGCGCCAGGGCCCGGATCAGGCCTTCCACCACCTCCAGACGCTCCTCGCAGCGGGTCAGCGCGTGGCGGGTGCGGCGGATCAGTGTGAGTTCGCGGTACTCGAGAAACTGCTGCAGCAGCTGGCGCAAGCTGAGCTGCACCGGTTGGCCGTTCACCAAGGCCAGCAGAATCGCGCCGAAATTGCTTTGCAGCGCGGTGCGGCGTTGCAATTCCGCCAGCACCGTCTCGGCGATTGCGTCGCGACGCAGCTCCACCACCACACGCATGCCATCCCGGTCGCTCTCGTCGCGGATGTCGGCGATGCCGCTGATCCGGCCCTCATTCACCTGCTCTGCCAGCTTTTCGATCCAGCCAGCCTTGCTGAGTTGGTAGGGAAGCTCGGTGACCACGATGGCGCTGCGTCGATGGCGCCCCTTGCCGGGTTGCACCTCCTCGATGTGGGTGATCCCCCGCATCGGGATGCTGCCGCGGCCCAGGAGATAGGTGTCGCGCAGACCACCGCCGACGAGTACCTCGCCGCCGGTGGGGAAGTCTGGTCCCGGGACCATCTCGAGAAGCTTCTCGTCGCTGAGTTCCGGTCGGCGGATCAGGGCGATCAGGGCATCGACGATTTCACCGAGGTTGTGGGGGGGGATGCTGGTGGCCATGCCCACGGCGATGCCGGAGCACCCATTGAGCAGCAGAAAGGGAAGCTGGGCTGGAAGCACCGTCGGCTCCTGCTGGGAACCGTCGAAGTTGGCGGCGAAATCGACGGTGTCGCTGCCGATCTCCTCAAGCAGCGCTTCGTTGGCGATCGGCGCCAGCCGGGTCTCGGTGTAGCGCATCGCCGCCGGCGGATCGTCGTCCACCGAGCCGAAGTTGCCATGCCCGTCCAGCAGTGGATGGCGGCTGGCGAAGGTCTGTACCAGGCGCACCAGCGCGTCGTACACCGCCTGATCGCCGTGGGGGTGATATTTGCCGAGCACGTCGCCCACCACGCGGGCGCATTTGCGGTAGGGACGGTCGGGGGTGAGGCCCAGCTCGTGCATCGCGAACAGGATGCGGCGCTGCACCGGTTTGAGTCCGTCCCGCACGTCGGGGAGGGCACGCCCCACGATCACACTCATCGCGTACTCGAGGTACGAGCGCTGCATCTCCTGATGCAGGGCGATCGGTTCGATCCGGTCGTCCCGGTCGTCGTCGCCGTTTGGGGTCCTGCGGCGGTCCTCGGCCATCCGGTGTCTGAGTCTGGGGGCAGAAGACGGCGCTCAGCCTACCGATGGCGGCCCATCGCCCCAAGATTCAAGGTTCGCCGCCTGGTTCGTTGTCCGCCGTGGCATTCGCCATCGCCCGATCGACAACCAGTTTCAGCTCCGGTTGCTTCAGCAGTCGGCGTGTGGCGGCGCGCAGCTTTTCCCCCCAGAGCTGATCTTTCTGGTAGGCGTCCATGACGTAGTTGGGTTGCTCGTTGAGGGCCAGCTCCGCCAGGCGCAGTGCCTCGCTGCGCTGGCCCGGATCGGTGGCGAACAGCCCGGCAGCCAGGGCCAGGGAGGTTTCCGGAACGTCGGGTTTGATGCGCATCACCTTTCGCCACCGTTCCAGCGCGGCCGGTCGGCGGTCGGCCTCCCACAACACCAGACCCTGGTTGTTGATCGCTTCCCAGAAGTCCCGCCGCAGCTTCGCCGCCCGCTCGAAGGATCCCAGGGCCTTGTCCCCTTGACCGAGCAGCAGCTGGGCATTGCCGAGGTCGAAGTACGCACCGGCGTTGCGGCCATCGAGCTGCAGCCCCCGATTCAGCAGGCCGATCGCTTCCTCGGGCTTGCCGTTGCGCAGGGCCAGGGACCCCTCGGCGAACCAGATGCCGGGGTTTTGGGGGTCGAGCTGTTTCGCTTTGCTGAGGGCCAAAAGTGCTTTGTCAGTGTGATCGCTGCGAAGTTGGGCCTCCGCCAGCAGCACCCAGCCACGGGGATCACCCGGCAGCAGCCGTACCGTGAGTTCCGCCAGGCGCGCCGCCTCTTCCACCTGCCCCATGCGCAGCAGGCGGGAGGCGGCCTGGGCGATGCCGTATCCCGCGGCCTCGAGATCCTTCGCCGGCGGCACGTAGACGAAGGGAACCATCGCCCGGGCTGCCCCGATCGGCACGACCGGCATTCCGAGAACGAGGGCCAGGGGCAGGCCCGCGAGCACCTTGCGGATCAGGTGTGAGATCTGTTGGCTCTGACGCCGGCCCACGGGATCCTTCCAAATTCTATCCAGCCTAGGGAGATGTGGTCCCTTCCCCCAGCGCGGCTTTGATGTTGCGACGCCACATCCAGGGCTTGATGCGCCGCAGCGCCGAGGCCCGCAGCCGTTCGTCCCAGTCGCTGTCACTCCAGCGCAGGGCTTCCTCCGCCTGCAGTTCGAGCAGCCAAGGGCGGGGTTGCAGTTCTGGTTCATCGCTGCTGGGCAGCGTCGGCCCGTTCCATGGACACACCTCCTGACAGATGTCGCAGCCGGCCACCCAGCCGTGCAGCTGCGCCGCGATCCCCGCCGGCAGCGCGGGATCGCGGTTTTCGATGGTGTGATAGGCGAGGCAGCGGCGCGCATCGACCACGAACGGCTCGGGAATCGCCCCGGTGGGGCAGGCGTCGAGGCAGGCGGTGCAGCGACCGCACAGGGTCGGCGCCGGTCGGTCCGGCGGCAGCGCCACGGTGGTGAGCAGATGGCCCAGCAGCAGCCAGGAACCCCGCTGTCGATGGATCAGGTTGCCGTTCTTGCCGATCCAGCCCAGCCCGGCCTCCTCGGCCCAGGCTTTGTCCATCAGCGGCGCGCTGTCCACACAGACCCGCCAGCGACTTCCGGGCCGGCGCTCCTCCAGCCAGCGGCCCAGCCGCCGCAGCCGGCCGTCGATCAGGCGGTGATAGTCGCGCCCCCAGCCGTAGCGCGCCACCTTCAGCGCCCCGGGCTTCGTTGCGTCGTTCACATGGTGGGGCAATGCCACCGCCACAAGGGAGCGAACCCCCGGCAACAGCTCGCTCACCGCCCGTCGACGGGGGTCGGCCATCCAGCCCATCCCCGCCTGGTGGCCCGCCGCCAGCCAACGCTCCAGGGCAGCGCTGCGCAGGGCCAGCCGTGGCCCGCCCGGTGTGGCGGCGATGCCCACCGGGTTGAAACCCAGGGTGGCGGCCTCCTGCTTCAGTTCCTCGGCAAGGCTCATGAAGGTTGGACGGTTCTCAGCCGATCGTTAAGGTGGGGGGACTCCGCGCCCGCTCGCGTGACCGCATCTCCCGCCACCCGGTTCAGCCCTTTGCTGCGCTGGATGGGCATCACCCTGGTCGTGCTTCTGCTCCTGCAGATGCTCTCCGTGTTGATTCTGTGGGATTGGAATTCCGAGCCCTTCCGCCAGTTGGTGGTCGAGCGGCTGGTGAGCCAGGCCCCCATGGCCCTGGTGGGTCTGTTGTTGATGTACGTCTCCTCGCGGGTGGAAGAGCCCGCGGGTTCCGAGGCCCGCACTCCCCTCCTCTGGAGTGTCTGCATTCTGAGCGGTCTGATGGCGGTCCTGCTCACCTCGGCCCTGCCGATCGCCTTCGGAGGCGATCAGATCCTGCAGCAGCAGACCGACCAGCAGTTGGCGGCCCAGCGTGCCCAGCTCGAGATGGCCCGTCAGCAGAGCAGGAATCCCGCTGTGCTGCAACAACTCGTACGCCAGGCTGAGTCTTCCGGCCAGATCCCCCCGGGCGCCAGCGAAGCCCAGAAGATCCAGGCCGCTCGGGCCTTCATTGACCGCCAGCTGGAGACGATGCAAACCAAGTTCACCCAGTCGGAGCAGTCGGCGAAAGTCGCCAACAGCCAGCGCCGCTTTGCCAGCTCTGGCGGAGCCATTGCCTTGATCGTTGCCTTCACCATTCTCTGCCTCGGCACCGTTCTCTGATCGCGGCAGCTCGCCTCGGCATCCGGTCCTGCCAGCTGCCTCTGCCATGGCCAGGATCCCCGTCTGGTTACCGTGAGTGTTCTCCCCACGCCATGGTCCGTGGTCCCTTCCAGTCCTCGACCCGATCAGCCGCTGGGCGACCGCCTTCAGCAGGATCTCAAGAATGATCTGATCGCCGGCCTGCTGGTCGTGATCCCCCTGGCCACCACCATCTGGCTCGGCACCACGGTCAGTCGCTTTGTGCTGGCCTTCCTCACCTCCATCCCCAAACAGTTCAATCCGTTCAACACCCTCAATCCGCTCCTGCAGGAGCTGATCAACCTGGGGGTGGGTCTGCTGGTGCCCCTGCTCGGCATCCTGTTGATCGGTCTGATGGCCCGCAACATCGTGGGCCGCTGGCTGCTGGAGTTCGGGGAGGGAACCCTGCTGCGCATCCCTCTTGCCGGTTCCGTCTACAAGACCCTCAAGCAGCTGCTTGAGACGTTCCTGCGGGACAACTCCCGCCGCTTCCGCCGGGTGGTGCTCGTGGAGTACCCGCGCGAGGGTCTCTACGCGCTCGGCTTCGTCACCGGCGTGCTCGGCGCGTCGATCCAGGCCGATTTCGACCAAACGATGTTGAGCGTGTTCATTCCAACGGCCCCCAATCCCACCACCGGTTGGTACGCGGTGGTTCCGGAACGCTCCGTGCGCGATGTTGACCTCAGCGTGGAGGATGCGTTTCGCACGATCATCTCCGCCGGCATCGTCAGCCCCGACGAGAAGGAGGCCCCCTCCAACCGCAGCTTTGCCAGTCTTCTGGCCCAGCTGCGCGCTCCCCAGCTTTCCTGAATGAAGAGCCGCACCCTCGCCCGTGAACTCGCTCTGCTGATGCTCGCTCAGGTCAGCGATCGCGCGGCTCCCAACCCCGATCTCCCGCTGGAAACCCTTCTGCAGCAGGCCCTTTCCAGTCTTGCCCAGCATGTGCGCGAGTCCCTCGACCGCTCCGCCGCCGATCTGCAGGAGGCCGAGCGGGAATTGTTGGACAGTGAGTTGCAGGAAGGGGATGAAGCCTCCCTTCCTCGGGTTCGCCAACACCTGCGTGGGGGGCTCTCCCACGCCGAGCATGCCCTGAATCGCCTTTCCGCCAGCCTGGAGCTTCCCCGTCTGCTGCTTCTGGCCGACCAGGAGGAGGTGCGGCGCAGCGCGATCGAGCGCACCCGCGCCGTCCTGGCGGACCGGGAGGCCATCGACGCTCGTCTCGACGCGGTGATGGAGGGCTGGCGCCTCGGACGATTGCCCCGCATCGACCGGGACATCCTTCGCCTCGCAGCTGTCGACCTTGAGGTTCTGGGCACGCCATCGGCGGTCGCCTGCAATGAAGCGGTCGAGCTGGCCAATCGCTACAGCGATGAGCAGGGCCGGCGCATGATCAACGGCGTGCTGCGTCGCTTCACCACCGCGAGGGTCTGAGCAGCGATGGTGTTCGATTGGTTCCAGCGCGGTGCTTCTCCAGAGCCGTCGGCGGCCACTCCGCCCGAGGCCACCGATCCGGGCGAGGCCGATGAGTCTTCGTCCCCTGCCCCCGCCGCGCCGCCGCAAGGCGAAGCCCCCGAGGCTCCTGCGATCGGCTCGGTCGACCAGGATGCGCTGGCTTGGGCGCGGGAGGCCTACGCCCGCCTTCGGGCCCAGCAGGAGGCTGCCCGCCGCAGCCCCGAATCGCCGCCTGCCGAGCCGGATCCTGCGCCCGCGCCGCAGCCCGAGCCTCAGTCCGAGTCAGAGTCCGAGCCTGCGCCCTCTCCTCCCCAACCCCTTTCCCTTCTGGAGCAGGCGGCGGCCCAGCGCCGCGAGCGTTTCGAGCAGCTCCTCGCTTCTCCCCCCGAGGTTGCCGTTCCTGAGCAGGCCCTCGTCCCCCCGGCCAGCGCGCCGGTGGTCGAGGAGAGCGAGCCCCAGCTCGGTGCCTTTGACGACGACTTCACCTGGTCCGCCGAGGTGCTCGCCGCCCAGGGACGACGCGTCGAGGAGATGTCGGTCGAGGAGATCGATTGGCTGAGCCGGCTGCGCCGCGGCCTCCAAAAGACCCGTCGCAACTTCGTCACCCAGCTCCTCGAGAACCTGGGCGACGATCCCCTCACCCCCGCGGTGGTCGATGACCTGGAGACCACGCTGTTGCGCGCTGATGTGGGCGTGCAGGCCACCGACCGGGTCCTGGAGGCGCTGCGCCGTCGTCTCAACGAGGAGGTTGTCGATCCCGCCGAGGGAATTCGCTTCCTGAAGGACCAGCTGCGCGGTCTGCTGGACAGCCCGATCCAGCAGAGCGGCCACCCGCTGCTGGCCCCGCGCCGCGATCGCCTGAATGTCTGGTTGCTGGTCGGCGTCAACGGAGTCGGCAAGACCACCACCCTGGGCAAACTGGCCAATCTCGCGGTGCGCAGTGGCTACAGCTGCCTGATCGCGGCGGCCGACACCTTCCGGGCCGCGGCGGTGCAGCAGGTGACGGTCTGGGGCGAGCGCAGTGGGGTGCCCGTGATCTCCAACCCCAGCGCCAACGCCGATCCTGCCGCCGTCGTCTACGACGCCATCGGTGCCGCCCGCTCCCGTGGTACCGAACTGGTGCTGGTGGACACCGCCGGCCGGCTGCAGACGAAGCACAACCTGATGGAGGAACTCAGCAAGGTGCGCCGCATCGTCGACAAGCTGGCCCCGGAGGCCGCGGTGGAATCGCTGCTGGTGCTCGATGCCAGCCAAGGTCAAAACGGGCTGCGTCAGGCCATGGCGTTTGCCAGCGCCGCCGGCCTTACCGGGGTGGTGCTCACCAAACTCGATGGCAGCGCCCGCGGGGGTGTGGCTCTGGCGGTTGCTTCGGAGGCCGGATTGCCGATTCGCTTTGTCGGCGCTGGCGAGGGGATCCGCGACCTGCGCCCCTTCAACAGTTTTGAGTTCGTGGAAGCCCTGCTCGCCAGCTGAGTGCCGCTGCTACCTTGCGGTTCCTCTGCGGCCGCTCCTTGAGCAGCAAGCCGCCACCGAAGCCTCCCCTGCCCCAGGCTCTGCCACGCACCGCCCAGGCGCTCACGGCTGCAGCTTCCCTGCGCCAATTGCTCGACAGCCTCAGCCGTGAGCAGCGCCGCAACCAGGAGCTGCTCACCTCCCTTTCGTTCGCGCTGCGCAGCTTCACCCATCTCGGCCGCTTCGTCGAACTGGTTCCCCTGGTGGCGGCTCGCTTGGTGGATGGGGAGGGCTCATTGTTGATCGTCTTCCACCCTGACGGTCGCCTCTGGCGCGAGCATCTGCAGTCCACCCCGGGGGCGAGTTGCGGCGAGGTGCTGCGCCAGATCTCCTCCCTCTCGGACACGCAGTGGCAATCCCTCTCCGGCGACGAGGAGGTGGCGGGTCTGCTCGATCCCCTGATCCGGCGCCTCCTGGGCGGCGCTCAGGTTTTCGCCACTTCGGTGGTGGCGCGCAGCCGTCAGCGGGGGCGGCTGTTCATCTTCAGCGGCCGGCGGGGCTACAGCTGGAGTGAGGTGTACCGACGCCACCTGCAGCTCGTCGCCGACCTCACCGGCGTGGCCCTGGAGAACGAGCTGCTCCAGGAGGACCGCCGCCGCCATGAGCGGCTGGACCGGCAGCTCAGCATCGGCGCCGATATCCAGGCCCAGCTCCTGCCGGATCGCTGCCCGCTGATCGAGGGGGTCGAGCTCGCGGCCTGCTGCCGCCCGGCTTTTCAGGTGGGGGGGGACTACTACGACTTCATTCCGGTCTTTCCCCAGCTCACCGGCCGCCGCCGCGAGCAAGGTCCGTGGGCTCTGGTGATGGGCGATGTGATGGGCAAGGGGGTGCCCGCCGGCCTGTTGATGACGCTGTTGCGCGGCATGTTGCGGGCCGAAGTGCTCAGCGGCCTTGCCCCCGACCGCATCCTCCACGATCTCAACCGTCTGGCCCAGGAGGATCTGGCCCACTCCCACCGCTTCGTCAGCCTCTTCTATTCCGACTACGACCCCCGCAGCCGACGCCTGCGCTTTGCCAACGCCGCCCACAATCCGCCGTTGATCTGGCACCGACGCTCCGGCGTGGTGGACCGGCTGGATGCTCCCGGCCTGTTGATCGGCCTGCAGAGCGAGGCTGAGTACGGCTGCGGGCAGGTGGTGCTGGAGCCTGGCGATGCCCTCCTTTACTACACCGATGGGGTCACCGAGGCCAGCGGCTTCAGCGGGGAGCGCTTTGACGAGGAGCGGCTGGTCCGGGCTTTCCATGGCGTCTGTCGCGCTGGCCATGGGGCCCAGGGCATCCTCGATCAGCTGTTCGCCCGGCTCGATCGCTTCGTCGGGCCCGATCACCACCTGGAGGACGACGCCTCGATGGTGGTGCTCAAGGTGCGCGAGGAGGTGATGCTGCCCCCCTTGCCCGGGGGCTGAGGCGACCGTGGAGGGCCCGTGACCCCTGCCAAGCTGGGGGGCTGCCCCCCTGCCGCGGCCCCGTCCCCATGAGTGATTCCTTCGCCAGCTCCCTTCCCTCCGGGGTGTCCGGCGGCGCGGCCGGCGGCTGGAGCGATCGTTTTGAGCAGGGCCTGCATCCGGTGATTGAGCGCTTCAATGCCTCGATCGGCTTCGACATCAGCCTGCTTCCGGAAGACCTGGACGGTTCCGTCGCCCACGCCCGCATGCTGGGCGCCTGCGGGGTGATCAGCCCGGCCGAAGCGGATCAGTTGATCGAAGGGTTGGAGGCGATCCGCGTTGAGGCTGCCGAAGGTCGCTTCACCCCCGGCATCGAAGCGGAGGACGTGCACTTTGCTGTGGAGCGCCGTCTGATCGAGCGGATCGGCCCCCTGGGCAAGAAGCTGCACACCGGCCGCAGTCGCAACGACCAGGTGGGTACGGATCTGCGCCTGTGGCTGCGCCGTCGCATCGACGCGATGGATGCGGCCCTGGTCCGCTTCGAGCGGTCCCTGCTGGCTCAGGCGGAGCGCCATGCCGACGTGCTGATTCCGGGTTACACCCACCTCCAGCGTGCCCAGCCCCTCTGCCTGGCCCACCATCTGCTGGCCTACATCGAGATGGCTGAGCGCGACCGGCAGCGTCTTGCCGATGTGCGGCGCCGGGTGAACCTCTGTCCGCTCGGGGCCGCGGCCCTGGCGGGCACGCCCGTGCCGATCGACCGCCGCAGCACGGCCGCCGAGCTGGGGTTTGACGCTCCCTACGCCAACAGCCTCGACGCGGTCAGCGACCGGGACTTCGCCGTGGAGTTCATGGCAGCCGCCAGCTTGGTGATGGTGCACCTCAGTCGCCTCAGTGAGGAGGTGATCCTCTGGGCCAGCGAGGAGTTCGCCTTCGTCTCCCTCACCGATCGCTGCGCCACCGGCAGCAGCCTGATGCCCCAGAAGAAGAATCCTGACGTGCCAGAGCTGGTGCGCGGCAAGAGCGGCCGGGTCTTCGGGCATCTGATGGGGCTGCTGACGATGATCAAGGGCTTGCCGCTGGCCTACAACAAGGACTTCCAGGAGGACAAGGAGGCCCTGTTCGATGGGGTGCGCACCTGCCTGGACTGCCTGGAGGCGATGGCGATCTTGTTTGAGGAGGGCCTGGAGTTCCGCCCCGAGCGCCTGGAGCAGGCGGTGCAGACGGATTTCTCCAACGCCACCGATGTGGCCGACTACCTGGTGGCCCGGGGGGTTCCCTTCCGGGAGGCCTACCAGCTGGTGGGCGCCCTGGTGAAGGGCTGCCTGGCGGAGGGGACTCTGCTGCGTCAGCTGCCGCTGGAGCGGTGGCAGGCCCTGCACCCCTCTTTTGAGGCCGACATCCTGGCGGTGATCGAGCCTCGACGGGTGGTCGCTGCCCGCCGCAGCGAGGGCGGCACGGGCTTCGAGGGGGTGCGCGAGCAACTGGTTCGCGCTCGTTCACGACTGGGGGAGGACCGCGCGACCGTTCGGGTCTAATCTTGGGGAGTTCCAGGCGCCATGGCGTTCGCTCGATTCTGAGTCGGTCCGTGAGTATTTTTGTTGGCAATCTTCCTTTCCGTGCCGAGAAAGAAGATGTGATGGAGCTTTTCGCTCCCTATGGCGAAGTCGTCAACTGTTCCCTCCCGCTCGAACGGGACACCGGTCGCAAGCGGGGGTTCGCCTTCGTCGAGCTGGCGGATGCCGACAGCGAGGACCGAGCCATTGAAGGGCTGCAGGGGGCCGAGTTGATGGGCCGCCCCCTGCGGATCAACAAGGCCGAGCCCCGTGGCGCCGCTCCCCGTGGCGGTGGCGGCGGCGGCGGCGGCGGTGGTGGCTATCGCGGCGGCGGCGGCGGTGGCGGCGGTTACGGGGGAGGCGGTGGCTACGGTCGCGGCGGCGACGCCGGGGGGTCCGGGGCCCGAGGCTGGGAAGACCGCAGCTACGGCGGCGGAGACAGCTTCGAAACTGGCCGCGCTCGCCGTCGTCGCAGCGGCGGTGCCGGAGATTCCGACTACCCGGGCGCCGAGGGCTGAGCTCTGCCTTCGTCAGCTGGAGGCGCGGGCTTCAGTACCCCCGTTCCTCCAGCTGGCGGGCCGCCTGTTCCAGCACCTCCGCACCTGCCTCCCCGGCCCCAGCGGCTCGACTGAGAGCTGCGCGCCAGTGGCGTGCCCCTGGCACCCCTTCCACCAGGTGCACCAGGTGCCGGGCGATCGCCCAGAGCCGTCCGCCGGACGCGCACCAATCGGCGGCATGGGGGATCAAGCCCCGAACCACCGTCGAGGCCGAGGCCAGCGGATGGGGATCCTGGAAGATCTCCCGATCCACCGCGGCCCAACGCAGGGGGTGCGCGTAGGCAGCCCGTCCCACCATCACGCCGTCCACGAGCCGCAACTGCTGCTGGCAGGCCGCCAGATCCTCCAGGCCGCCATTCAGCTCAATACAGAGTTGGGGCCGTTCCCGTTTGAGTCGCTGCACGACATCCCAGCGGAGCGGCGGCACGGTTCGGTTCTGCTTGGGGTCGAGCCCCTCAAGCCACGCTTTGCGTGCGTGCACGGCGAAGCGGCAAGCGCCCGCCGCGGCCACGCTGTCGACGAAGCCCAGTAGCAGGGCGAAGCTGTCGAGGTCATCGATGCCGATGCGGTGCTTCACCGTGACCGGCAGCGGCGAGGCGGCCGCCATGGCGGCAACGCAGCGGGCCACCCGTGGCGGATCGGCCATCAGGCAGGCCCCGAAGCGCCCCAGCCGCACCTTTTCGCTGGGGCAACCGACGTTCAGGTTGACCTCGTCATACCCCCAAGCCGCCGCCAACCGCGCCGCCTCCGCCAGCAGCTCCGGCTCGTCGCCCCCCAGCTGCAATGCCAGCGGCCGCTCTGAGGGAGCAAAGTCCAGCAAGCGCCCCAGCCGCCGTTCCCCCTCCCCGTGCCGAGGGCCCTTGTGTTCCCCCTGGATGTGGTGCAGGGCCCGGGCCACTACCATCTCGCTGTACATCAGGCCGTGCCGGCAGATCTGGCGCATCTGCAGCCGAAAGTGGCGGTCCGTGCAATCCAGCATCGGCGCCACACTGAAGCGAAAGGGAAGGGGAAGTTCTGACTGCATGACTGCCATGCTGCCCAGCCGCGCCACCCTGGTCGTGGCCGGCGGTGGTCCCGCCGGGTATCTGACGGCGATCAGCGCTGCCGAGGCCGGTCTCCGGGATGTGCTCGTCCTGGAGGCCACCGCCGAGCCGTTGCACAAAGTGCGCATCAGCGGTGGAGGCCGCTGCAACGTTACCCATGCCTGCTGGGATCCCCGCCTTCTGGTCGGCTACTACCCCCGGGGCGGACCGGCCCTGCGCAGCCTGTTCGCCCGGTTCGCTCCGGGGGACACCGTCTCCTGGTTCGCTGCCCACGGGTTGGAACTTGTCGAAGAGCCCGATGGCCGCCTGTTCCCCCGCTCCCATCGCTCCGCCTCGGTGGTGGCCTGCCTGCGGGACACGGCCCGGGCCGTCGGCGTGCGCCTGGTCACCGGGGAGGCCCTCCAGGCGGTCGAGCGTGGATCGGCAGGGGAATTCCGCCTGCGGCTGCGCTCGGGCGCGAGCCTCGAAGCGGATCGGTTGGTGCTGGCCACCGGCAGCCATCCCAGCGGGCACCGGGTGGCCGTATCCCTGGGACACAGCCTCGTGCCCCCCCTCCCCTCCCTGTTCACCCTCTCCCTGTCCGACCATCCCCTCGCCGCCCTCGCCGGCGTCTCGATGGATCCGGTGGTGCTGGAGTTGCTCCCCCCCGAAGGCGTCGGCCCCCCGCCGGGTCGCGTCGCTGGCCGCCCTCGAGACCCGCTGCGCCAGCGCGGAGCGGTGTTGATCACGCACTGGGGTTTGAGCGGACCTGCCACGCTGCGACTCACCGCCTTCGCCGCCCGCGACCTGAAGGCCCGGGGCTACCGCGGCCAGTTGCGGGTTGACTGGACGGGTGGCCTGCCGCCGGCCGAGATCGCCGAGCTTTTGGACAGGGCCCGTCGCGAGCAGGCCCGGCGGCAGCTGGCCACGGCCCGACCCTGGCCCGGCCTGAGCCGACGCCTCTGGCTCCACCTTCTGCAGGGCGGCGGTCCCGAGGGTGGTCCTCTCGATCCGGCGTTGCGCTGGGCGGATCTGGATCGCCGGGCCCAGCAGTCCCTCACGGCAGCTCTGCGGGACAGCCGCTACCGCATCGCCGGACGCGGGCCTTTCGGGGAGGAGTTTGTCACCGCTGGCGGCATCCCGCTGGCGGAGGTGGAGGCCGCCACGCTTGAGAGTCGCCGCTGCCCCGGTCTGCATCTGGTGGGTGAGATTCTCGATGTGGATGGGGTGACCGGTGGCTTCAACTTTCAGCACTGCTGGAGCAGTGGCTGGATCGCCGGCCGGGCGCTCGCGGCAGCGCTCAGCGAATGTTCTCAAACACGCTGAACATTGGCAGATACATGGCCAACAGCACAGAACCTACGATGAGGCCCACGATCACGATCATCATCGGTTCGAGCATGGAGGTCATCACCTTCACCATTGCCGCCACCTCATCTTCATAGAAGTCCGCCACCTTGGAGAGCATGGCATCCATTTCGCCGGTCTCTTCGCCGATGGCCAGCATGCTCACCGCCATGTCCGGGAAGACTTTTTTCATCGCCAGGGCTGCGCTGAGGGGAATCCCCTCACTGACATCGTTTTTGGAGGCATTGATGGCGTCACCGATGATGCTGTTGTTGGTGGTTTCTCGCACGATATCCAGGGACATCAAGATCGGCACACCCGCCCGCGAAAGCGAGCTGAGGGTACGGCAAAACTGGGCCGTTGCACTTTTTTGCAGCAGCTCTCCGAAGAGAGGCAGCTTGAGCAGAATCCCGTCCACCTGGCGCCTGCCTGGGGAGGTGGCGTAGTAGCGGCTTAACAGGAAGATGCCCACCATGATGATACCGACCAGAATCAGCGAGAAGGCCGAGCGCAGCAGCTTGCTCAGGTTCAGCATCATCTGGGTGAACAGCGGCAGCTCCGCCCCCAGTTGGTCGAAGATGTCAGCGAAAACGGGGATCAGGAAGATTGTCATCCCCAGAAATACGGCCACGGCGATCACGAGCACGGTGACCGGATAGCCAAGAGCCCCCCGGATCTGATTTTGGAGTTTGGCGTTATCCTCCAGCAGCTTCGCCAGCTGCTGCAAGCTTTCATCGAGCACACCGCCCGCCTCACCCGCATCGACCATGGCGATCGAGAGATTGTCGAAAACCTCAGGCCAGCCCCGCATGGAATTGCCCAGGCTGTCGCCTTGATTCACGTTCTGGGCCATGCCCTTGAGGGCGCGCCGTAATTTGCTGGAGCGTTCCTGGGTGCGCATCAGATCGAGGCTGCGCAGGATGGGTACGCCAGCGTCAATCAAGGCGGAGAGCTTGCTGGCGAACAGCGCCTTGTCCCGGACGCTGATGCCGGCTTCCAGGCCCAGTCCCCGCAGCCATCCCGATGAGGCATTGTCGTTGCTCTCCCCCCGGGGGGCGACCGCTTCCTGGCGCCGCACCAAGGTGTTGCCAAGAATGCCGCGCTGCCGCAGCAGCCGTCGTGCCATGGCAGGGCTGTCGGCCTCCAGGGTGATTTCCCGTTTTCGACCTGACCGGGTCGTGTAGGTAACGAGGAAGGCGGTCATCGTGGCGGGGCTGAGGGTGACTCGGCTGGCTGAAGCCCGGGAACGGATCCGTGGCTGGGGAGTGGCCGGAAGCGTGAGCTCTAGACGAGCAGGCGCTCCAGCTCATCGGGCCGGACGGTTTTCATCAATGCTTCTTCCCGGGTGATTTTACGATTGTTCACTAAACTGGCGAGACATCTTTCCAGGGTCTGCATGCCCAGTTTTGCCCCCGTCTGAATCTGGGAGTAGAGCTGAGCCGTTTTGCCCTCTCGGATCAGGTTGGCTGTGGCAGGGGTGTTCACCATGATCTCCTGGGCCATCACCCGGCCCAGGGGCCCTGCGGTGGGGGTGGCGCTCTGGCAGAGGGTCTGGGAGAAGACTGCCAGCAGGCTGGTGCTCAGCTGCACGCGGATCTGGGTCTGTTGGGTGCTGGGGAAGACATCCACCATCCGGTCGACGGTCTGGGAGGCGGAGCTGGTGTGCAGGGTGCCGAAGACCAGGTGGCCCGTCTCGGCGGCTGTGATCGCCAGTTGGATGGTTTCCAGGTCGCGCAGCTCCCCCACAAGAATGACGTCCGGATCTTCCCGCAGGGCGGCGCGCAGAGCGTTGGCAAAGCTGCGCGTGTCCTCGCTGACTTCGCGTTGGTGAATCAATGATTTGTCGTTTTTGTACGTGAATTCTATCGGGTCTTCGATGGTGAGAATGTGCTCGGAGCGGGTGTGGTTGATGTGATCAAGCAAGGAGGCGAGGGTGGTGGTTTTGCCGGAACCTGTCGGTCCGGTGACCAGCACAAGCCCTTTCGGCTTGCGGCTCACCTCCTCCACGATCGGGGGCATCCCCAGTTTGGCGAGCGCTGGGATTTCATTGCCCAGTGCCCGCAAACAGGCTGCGTAGGTGCCGCGTTGGCGATAGACGTTAACCCGGAAACGGGCCACATCTTTGAGACCGTAGGAGCAGTCGAGGTCCCAATTCTGCTCCAAGTGCTTGCGTTGAGAGTTGTTCAGCAGCGAGAAGATCAGGCGGTTGCAGGCCTCTTCGCTCAGCGCCCCGTCCTCCACGACGGGCCGAAGCTTGCCGTTGAATCGTCCGTAGGGCGGTTGACCGGCGGCGAGATGTAAGTCACTGCCCCCATTCTTGACCAGCTCGATCATTAAGTCTTCGATCAGAAGCTGTTGCTCCATGGCGATCAGCGGTTAGCGGCACACAAGCAAACAGTAGGGACATTCCAGCCACTCGTCCTGCAGGCCAGCGCCGCAGCCTCGGCAGGTCAGGGTGCTGAGGGCCCGGGCCCGCCTTTCCGATTCCAGGCCGGTGTCGGTGAGCAGCATCCGCTCCACCTCCTCCAGGGTGGTCAGACCCTGGCGCACGAGGTCGAGGCCGTATCCCAGCAGGGTCTTCATGCCGCCCTCCAGGGCGAGCCGGCGCAGTTCCTCCGTGCTGCCCCGCTTGGCCACGGCGGAGGAGAGGGTCTCGTTCATGCGCAGAATCTCGAAGACCCCCACCCGGCCGGCATAACCCCGCCCCTGGCAATTCGAACAGCAGCCCTCGGTGCCGGCCTGCACCGTGGTGGCCTTGAAGAAGGTGATCTCGCTTTCGTCGCTCGCCACCAGGCCAAAGCGCGCCAGTTCCTCGGGATCGGGTCGATAGGGGCTGCGGCATTGCGAACAGAGGCGTCGCACCAACCGCTGCGAAATCACGCCGAGCAGCGAGGCGCTCACCAGAAATGGCTCCATCCCCATCTCGTCAAGGCGGGCGAAGGCGCTGGCGGCATCGTTGCAGTGCAGGGTGGTGAGCACCAGGTGGCCGGTCAGGGCCGCCTCAATCGCCGTGCGGGCCGTCTCCAGGTCGCGGGTCTCGCCCACCAGCAATACATCGGGATCCTGCCGCATGAACGCGCGCAGGGCGGTGGCGAAGTCGAGCCCCTTTTCACGGTTGACCTGGGTTTGGGTGATGCCCTTGAGGGTGTATTCGATCGGGTCCTCCACCGTGGAGATGTTGATGCCCGGGTCGTTGCGCTCCGAGAGCAGGGCGTAGAGGGTGGTCGACTTGCCGGATCCGGTGGGGCCGGTCACCAGAATCATCCCGAACGGCTTGGCCCCCAGATCCCGCAGTGCGGCCCGTGCCAAGGGGTCGGTGATCAGACTGTCGAGACCGAGCTCGGTGGCGCCGCTGTCCAGCAGCCGCAGCACCACCTTCTCGCCGTGGCGGCAGGGCAGGGTGCTGACCCGAAAGTCTGTGGTGCGGCCGCGGAAGTTGCGGCGGATCCGGCCGTCCTGGGGCATTCGCCGCTCCGAGATGTCCAGGTCGGCCATGATCTTGAAGCGCGAGGTGATGGCGGGCGTGAGCGCTCTGGGCAGTTTTTCGACATTGCGCAATACGCCGTCCTGCCGGAAACGGATCAGCAGGCCGTCCTCCTGGGGTTCGACATGGATGTCGCTGGCGGAGTGGCTGAGGGCCTCGATCAGGATCCGATCCACCAGGCTCATCACCGGGGAGAGGTTCCCCCCCTGGCTGGCCTCGAGATCTTCGGCGTCGACCTCGGGTTTTGCCAGCCCCACGCCCACCTGGCCGAGCTCAAGATCGCCGAACAGGGAGGCGCCTTGGCGGCCAGCTGCGCTCCCCTGGCTTGCGGTGTCGGAGTTCATCGCCGGTGGGGCTTCTTGAGGACACCCGGGAATGCCGGGAAGGGGTGGAAGGGGGGATTCAGTATGGGTCGCAGGAGAACGGTTGGCTGGGCGAAGGGCTGATCTGGAACATTTGCATTCCCCTTCCTGCCGGGAGGTGCGGGCTTCCGCTCCTTGTGAGAGGGAGGCCCAGCCATTCAACATATTCAGCATTGATCCGCGCCACGGGCAGCAGCATGAGCGGCGAAAGCAGCACGGCTCCAGAGTTCCCCTCCGATCCCCGGGTTGGGGAGGCCCCTTCCCCGGAGGAAGGCAGCGGTCCCGCTGCCGGGGATCCCAGCCCGGCCGTCGCCGCTGAGCCCGATCCGAGCCAGGAGTCCGTTGCTTCCCGGGAGTCCCCTTCCGGCGAGGAGCGACTGCGGCAGCTGGAGAGGGAGTTCGCCTCCCTACAGAGCGAGCACGAGAGCCTGCGAGGTCAGTACATGCGCATTGCGGCTGATTTCGACAACTACCGCAAGCGCCAGAGCCGCGACCAGGAGGACCTGAAGCTGCAGATCACCTGTTCCACCGTGGCCGAGATCCTCCCGGTGGTCGACAACTTCGAGCGGGCGCGCCAGCAGCTCAACCCCCAGCATGAAGAGGCTCAGGCCCTGCATGGCAGCTATCTGGCTCTCTATCGCCAGCTGGTCGACGTGCTCAAGCAGCTGGGTGTCGCCTCGATGCGGGTGGAGGGGGAGCCCTTCGACCCCAACCTGCACGAGGCGGTGCTGCGCGAGCCCAGCGAGGAGCATCCGGAGGACATGGTCATCGGCGAGCTGCAACGGGGCTACCACCTCAACGGTCGCGTGCTGCGCCACGCTCTGGTGAAGGTCTCGATGGGTCCAGGCCCTGCCGCCGGCGGATCCCGATCGGGTGAGGAAGCTCCCGCTGGGGAGCAGAACGGCTGATGGCCGATTACTACGAGTTGCTCGGGGTCGCCCGTGATGCCGACGCCGACGCCTTGAAGCGGGCCTACCGGCGGCTGGCGCGTCAGTACCACCCGGATGTGAACAAGGAAGCGGGTGCCGAGGATCGTTTCAAGGAGATCGGGCGGGCCTACGAGGTGCTCAGCGATCCCCAAACCCGTTCCCGCTACGACCAGTTCGGCGAGGCGGGGCTCGGCGGTGCGGCCGGCACGCCCGACATGGGGGACATGGGCGGCTTCGCCGACCTGTTCGAGACCTTCTTCAGCGGCTTCGGCGGGGCGGGGGCTTCGGCGGGGCGCCGCCGCAGTGGACCGCGGCAGGGGGATGACCTGCGCCTCGACCTCTCGATCGAGTTCCGCGAGGCGGTGTTCGGCATCGAGAAGGAGGTGCAGATCCGCCACCTTGAAACGTGTGGCACCTGCAACGGCTCCGGCGCCAAGGCCGGCAGCGGGCCCACCAGTTGCGGCACCTGCGGCGGCGCCGGGCAGGTGCGCCGGGCCACCCGCACCCCCTTCGGCAGCTTCACCCAGGTGACCCCCTGCCCCAGCTGCGAGGGCAGCGGCCAGGTGATCGCCGATCCCTGCTCCGCCTGCTCCGGCCAGGGCCTGCAGCAGGTTTCCAAGACCCTGCGCATCAACATCCCGGCCGGCGTCGACAGTGGCACCCGCCTTCGGATCGCCGGGGAGGGGAACGCCGGACTGCGGGGCGGCCAGCCGGGTGATCTCTACGTCTTCCTCGCCGTGCGGCCCCATCCCAGCCTGCGGCGCGAGGGCCAGACGATCCTCTCGGAAGTCAATCTCAACTATCTGCAGGCCATCCTGGGCGACACGATCGAGGTGGAGACCGTCGATGGACCGGAGTCGCTGCCGATCCCTGCCGGCACCCAGCCCGGCGCGGTGCTCACCCTGCGCAACAAGGGTGTGCCGCGCCTGGGCAACCCGGTGGCCCGGGGCAACCACCAGGTCAGCGTCAACGTTCAGCTGCCCACCAAGCTGAGCGGTGAGGAGCGCGAGCTGCTGGAGCAGCTGGCGGGCCACCACAGCCGCAAGGGCAAGGCCCATCCCCACAAGAGCGGGCTGTTCGGTGGCTTGTTCGGTGGCGGGGGGTGAGCGGCATCCCCCGCCCCGATCCCGTTCCCGCCGCCAGCCTCGACCTGCGCGGCACCCCCTGCCCGCTCAATTTCGTTCGCACCCGCCTGGCCCTCGAGAAGATTCCGCGGGGTGCCCTTCTGCAGGTGGATCTCGATGCTGGCGAGCCCGAGCGGATGGTGGGGGAAGGGGTGCGCGCGGACGGCCACAGCGTGGAGGGCATCGACCTGCCCGACGGGGGCGTTCGCTTGCGCATCCGCCGTGGCTGAACGATGCACTGGCCGGGTCATGGCACTGCAGGCCAACTTCTGCCTGGTGGGATTGGATCAGGCCGGCCCCGAGGAAACCCAGAGCCTGTTGTGCACGCGCCGGACGCGGCTGGGCAAAAGCGGTCAGCAGATCTGCGTGGGCGACCGGGTGCGGGTGGAGGGCATCGACTGGCGGGCCGGCCGGGGGGCGGTGACCGCCGTCGAACCGCGCACGAGCCTGCTGCCGCGCCCGGCGGTGGCCAATGTCAGCCGCGTGGTGGTGGTGGTCTCCGTGCGCCAGCCCGCCCTCGATCCCCTGCAGCTCACCCGCTTCCTCCTCGCCGCGGAGGCCACCGGCCGGGAAGTCGAGCTGGTTCTTGCCAAAACCGACCTCGCTCCCCCCGCTGAAGTGGAGGCATGGTGCGCCCGGGTGCGCGGCTGGGGCTACGCGGTCCATCCCGTCTCGCTGCACGGCGGCGCGGGGGTGGAGGCGCTGCGCTCGGTGTTGGCACGCCCCGGTCTGGTGGTGTTGAGCGGCCCCTCGGGGGTGGGCAAGAGCAGCTTGCTGAACGCGTTGCGCCCGGAGCTGACGCTGCGCACCGGCGCGGTTTCGGGCCGCCTGCAGCGGGGCCGCCACACCACCCGTCATGTGGAGTTGTTCGCCCTTGGGGCAGGGCTGGTGGCCGATTCCCCGGGCTTCAACCGTCCCGAATTGCCGGAGGATCCCTCCGCCCTGGCCGCCCTGTTCCCCGAGCTGCGCAGCCGCCTGGCCCTGGAGCCCTGTCAGTTCCGCAACTGCCGCCACCAGGGGGATGCGGGCTGCGCCATGGCGGCGGGTTGGGACCGCCAGGAGATCTACGGGCAGTGCCTGGCGGAGCTGGAGGCCCGCCAGAAGGAGCGCACCGGATCGCGCCCGGAGCCGGCCGCAGCCGGCCTGCGGGAGCGGGGCGGGCGTTGGGAGCCGCGGCTGGCGCCGCAGTGGCGTCGCCCCTCGCGCCGGACGGGGCGTCAGCGGCTGGCGGAGGAGGCGGACGGAGACCTCAGCCCCCCATCCCAGGCAGGTTGAGATCCAGGTTGCCGGTGAGGGTTTCCATCCGTTCCCGCATCGTGCCGGTCGAGACCTCGTAGGCGTTCGCCAGGGCTTCCATCACCACTGCCTCAGCCGCCTCGGCGGACTCCGTCATCAGTTCGGGGGCGATGCGCACGCGCAGAGGTTGCTGGTTGCCGGTCATCCATACGCTCACCCGGCCATCGCCGCTCTTGCCCTCCAGTTCCATGCCGTCGAGCTCCTCCTGAAGCTTCTGGGCGTCCTGCTGGATCTGCTGCGCCTTGCGGAAAGCACCGGCAATGTCACCGAAATTGGGAAGACCGAAGCCAGCCATGCTGCGCGGAAGGGGTACTGGAAGCGAACGTATCAGGGGAACTCTCGGAAGCCCAGGCGTTTCACCTCCGGATGCAGGGCGATGCCGCGCTCCTGCAGCACCCGTGCCTGCACCAGCTGGATCAGGGTGTCGATGTCGGAGGCGGTGGCGTTGCCGGTGTTGACGATGAAATTGGCGTGCATGGGCGACACCAGGGCCCCGCCGACGCGCAGACCCTTGAGGCCGAGGGCCTCGATCAGCCGCCCGGCCTTTTCTGGCTCGGGGTTGCGGAACACGCTGCCGCAGCTGGGTTGCTGGTAGGGCTGGCTGCTGGTGCGGCTGTGCAGGTTGGCGCTGGTGCGGGCGCTCACCGCCGCCGGATCCTGGCCGGGCTGCAGCTGGAAGCGGGCCGCAAGCACCAGCAGCGGTTCCTGCTGCAGGCGGCTGTGGCGATAGGCGAAGTCGAGGGTCTCCAGGGCGAGGCAGAACGTCTCCTCGGGCCGGGCGGGATCGATCAATGCGGCGGAGACAAAGTGTTCAGCCAGGCAACCGCCCTGGGCGCCGGCGTTCATCACCACCGCCCCGCCGACGGTGCCGGGGATGCCCACCGCCCACTCCAGACCCGCCAGACCGAGGCGGGCCGCCTTGCGGGCCAGGCTGGGGATCGGCTCGCCGGCCTCGGCCTCCACCAGACCCGTGGCGGGGTCGAGCCGGCTGCCTTGAAGGCGGCGGTTGCAGAGAGTGAGGCCCGGGAGTCCGCTGTCGGCGATCAGGAGGTTGGAGCCGGCGCCGATGCAGCGGTGGGGCATCCCCTGTTGCGCGGCCCAGGCGGCCAGGGCGATCAGTTCCTCGCGGCTGCCCGGTTCGGCAAACCATTCGGCAGGCCCGCCCACCTTCCAGGTGGTGAATTCGCTCAGGGCAACCGAGCGACGCAGGCCGGCGGGAGGGGCCGCGGCGGCCATCTCAGGCGGCCAGCACGGGCGGTTCGTCCCCGAGGCGGCCGAGCCGATCCCAGAGGCTGTTGACATCGCCCGCTCCCATCGCCAGCACAAGATCCCCCATGCGACTGGCGGATGCCAGCTGCTCCACCAGCTGATCGAGGCTCTCGGCCGACTGGACCGCCAGCTGGGGTGCGTGACGGTGCACCGCTGCCGCCAGGGAGGCGCTGGAGATGCCGGGGATCGGGCTTTCCCCTGCGGCATAGAGGGGGGCGACCAACACCGCATCGGCCTGGGCCAGGGCGGCGGCAAATTCCTCCAGGAACTGGGCGGTGCGGCTGTAGCGATGGGGTTGGAACACCGCCAGGAGGCGCCTGGGGGGCATCGGCAGGGGGCTGCGGCCGCTCTCCACCATCAGCCGGGCCGTGGCGAGGGTGGCGGCCACCTCGCTGGGATGGTGGGCGTAGTCGTCGACGATCACCCGCTCCCGCCAGACGCCACGGCAGTCGAAGCGACGGCCCGGGGGCCGCAGGCCGGCAACCGCCGCCTGCAGGTCGGCGAAGGGCACCCCTTCCAGCCGACAGGCGGCGATCGCGGCGGTGGCATTGCTGAGGTTGTGGCGGCCGGGCAGGGGAAGCTCGACGCTGCCCACCCTGGCGCCGTTTTCGTAGAAGTCGGCCAGGGTGCCGTCGCCCCGCTCCTCGCGGGCCAGGGCGGCAAAGCTCACCCCCTCAGCCGTCTCGATCGACCACCAGCTGTCGGCCTGGAAATGCGCACGCAGGATCGGGCAGTCGCGGTTCGCCAGCAGCCGCTCGCTGCCGGCGGCGAAGCGCTGGAGGGTATCGATCAGGGCCTGCAGGTCGGGGTAGTGATCGGTGTGGTCGAGTTCGATGTTGGTGAGCACGCCGAGGCGAGCGGCGAACTTCACCAGGGAGCCGTCGGATTCGTCCGCCTCCGCCACCAGCAGCCGCCCCTCTCCGTGGCGGCCGTTGCTGCCGAAGGCGGGCACCACGCCCCCGATCACGGCGGTGGGGTCCTGGCGGGTGGCTTCCAGCAAGGTGGCCACCAACGTGCTGGTGGTGGTCTTTCCGTGGCTGCCGGCCACCGCGATCGAAGGTTGGCCGTTGATCAGCGCCGCCAGGATGTCGGAGCGGTGCACCACGGCGAGCCCGCGGCGGCGGGCCTCCGCCAGCTCGGCGTTGCTCTCCGGCACGGCGGAGCTGATCACCACCAGCGCCGGGGGGGCGCCGGTGGCGTCGCAGAGGGCCGCGATGGTGGCGGCCTCCTGGCGGGGAAACACGTGCACTCCCTGGCGCCGCAGCCCCTCCACCACGGCGGTGCTGCGTGGGTCGGAGCCGCTCACCACAAAGCCGCGCGCCGCCAGGATGCCGGCCAGGGCGGACATGCCGATGCCGCCGACGCCGATGAAATGGAGGGGTTGCTGGCGATCGAGCGTCAGGGTCAAGGGCGCCTCCGGAACGTGCTGAAGATAGGTCCGAAGAGGCCCCGCCTTGCTTTACGAGTTGCGTCGAAGCGCCCGAAGCGTCGGTACCGGCTCGCCCCGCCAGTTCGCCGCGATCGGCCCCCAGCAGGCGGAGTGGGCGCCCCTGTCGCCGAAAGGCCGGCGCAATGATTTCTGTATGATCGGCAGCCGAAAAGACCCTTGCTAGCGGGTTCCGCCGCTTGACGCCATGACCCTCCGCGTTGCGATCAACGGATTCGGCCGCATCGGTCGCAACTTCATGCGCTGCTGGCTCAGCCGCGGCGCCAACACCGGCATCGAGGTGGTGGGCATCAACGGCTCGGGCGACACCAACACCAACGCCCACCTGCTCAAGTACGACTCGATGCTCGGCCCTCTGCGCAATGCGGAGGTGAGCATCACCGAGGACACGATCGTCATCAACGGCAAAACGATCAAGACCTTCTACGACCGCAACCCGGCCAACCTGCCCTGGAAGGAGTGGGGCGTGGATCTGGTGATCGAGTCCACCGGCGTGTTCAACGACGACGTGGGCGCCAGCAAGCACTTCGAGGCCGGCGCCAAGAAGGTGATCCTCACCGCCCCCGGCAAGGGTGCCAAGGTGGGCACCTTCGTGGTGGGCGTGAACGCCGACGAATACCGCCACGAGGAGTGGGACATCCTCAGCAATGCCAGCTGCACCACCAACTGCATGGCGCCGATCGTGAAGGTGATCGACCAGACCTTCGGCATCGTCAAGGGCACGATGACCACCACCCACAGCTACACGGGGGATCAGCGCATCCTCGATGCCGCCCACCGCGACCTGCGCCGCGCCCGCGCCGCCGCTGTCAATATTGTGCCCACCAGCACCGGCGCCGCCAAGGCGGTGGCCCTGGTGTATCCGCCGGTGAAGGGCAAGTTGAGCGGCATCGCCCTGCGCGTGCCCACCCCCAACGTGTCGGTGTGCGACATGGTGTTCGAAACGGGCCGCGACACCAGTGCCGAGGAGGTGAACGCCGCCCTGAAGGCCGCGTCCGAGAACGGCATGAAGGGCATCATCAAGTACTGCGATCTTCCCCTGGTGTCGAGCGACCACGCCGGCACCGATGAGAGCACGATCGTGGATGCCGATCTCACCCTGGTGATGGGCGGCAACATGCTGAAGATCGTCTGCTGGTACGACAACGAATGGGGCTACAGCCAGCGGGTGGTGGATCTGGCGGAGATCGTGGCGAAAAACTGGAAATGAGGTCGGGGCTCGGGGGGTGATGCGGGTCTTCCTCAGCCATTCCTCCCGCGACAAGCCCGCCGTTGAGGCGCTGGCCCGATATCTACGCGAGCAGGGAATCGACGCCTGGTTCGACCAGTGGGAGATCAGCCCCGGCGACGACATCATCGCCCGCATGAACGAAGGCCTGGAGCAGGCCGATGCGGGGCTGATCGTGTTTTCGGCCCAGTCGCTGCAGAGCCCGTGGGTGAACGCGGAGGTGAGCAGCCTCACCTACGAGCGCATCAAGAGCGGCCAGCCCTTGATTCCGGTGCAGGTGGGCGATGACGCCTGCATCCCGCCGCTGCTCCGGCCCCTCTGCCGCCTGGGCATCGAGGATCACGAGGGGATCGCTGCCGCCCTGCTGCAGCGGCGCGCCGCCCGGCCGCCGCTGGGTCCGCCGCCGGTGGGTCTCCAGGAGCGGGTGCGGTTGCGGCTGGAGCGCCGCGGCGATGGGGGCGTGGCAGTGCGGGCGGGGGTTGGGGAACGGGGAATGTTCGAGGCGGAGCACCCGGAGCTGCCTGCCGCCGTGCGCGAGGGGCGCCGGGCGTTTCTGCGGGCCCGCGTGGAGGCGGAGCTGCTGGCCCTGGGCCACGCCCTGGCGGCCTTCTGTCTGCCGGCGGGAGCTGCCGAAGCCCTGGGGCAGCTGCTGGATGACGCCGCGCTGGGCACCACGGTGCTGGTGGAGATCGAGGCGGCGGATCCTGAGTTGCTGGGGCTGCCGTTTGAGGCCCTGCGGCTGCCGGACGGGCGGCTGCTGGCGATCCAGCCGCCGGTGGTGCTGCGTCGTCGCCTGCCGGCCCAGCCCTCGCCACCGCCGGCCCCGCTGGCGGGGCCGCTGAAGGTGCTCGTGGCGGTGGGTGCCCCGGAGGAGGGCCTCACCCGCGGGGCGGTGCTCGATCACGAGCGCGAGCTGCAGAACATCCTCGATGCGGTGGAGCCGGCCCAGCGCCTCGACAACGTGGCCGTCAAAATTCTGGAGGTGGGGCACCCCGAGCAGATCGCCGCCGCGATCGCCGTCGATGCTTATCACGTGCTGCACCTGAGCTGCCATGGCACCCCGGGCAGCCTGGAACTGGAGGATGAACTCGGCGGCGCTGTGCCCACCACAGCGGAAGATCTGGTGGCCCCGTTGCGGGCGATCGGCCGGCCCTTGCCGCTGGTGGTGCTCAACAGCTGCCATGGCGGCGTGGAGGTCGGCGCCACGGCCAGCCTGGCCCAGGCCTTGATCCAGGCCGGCATCCCTGGCGTGGTGGCGATGCAGACCACGGTGAGCGACCGCTATGCCAGCGAGCTGGCCCGCTGCTTTTACAGCGAGCTCAGCCGCCGTGAACCGGTGCTGGCGGGTCGCGCCCTGGCGGCGGCGCGGCGTGAGCTGGAGGCGGAGCGGCAGCGGCGCTTGGCCCGGGGCGCCCCGGGAGCTGAAACCCTGCCGGAGGCGGCCACCGCCGCCCTGTATGGCGCGGGCGAGGAGCAACCCCTGGCCGATTTCGGGCTCGACAAGCAACCGCTGCGCCAGCCACCGGTGCGCCAGTTGCTGGGGCCGGTGCCCCAGCTGGCGATCGGCGACCTGGTGGGCCGGCGCCGGGAGCTGCGCACTTGTCTGCGGCGCCTGCGCGATGCCAAGGCGCCCGGCGGTGTGCTGCTGAGCGGCATCGGCGGGGTGGGCAAGAGCAGCGTGGCGGGCCGGCTGATGCAGCGGCTGGCGGAAGACGGCTGGGTGATCGCCAGCCACAGCGGTCGTTTCGACCTGCGGTCGATCGGCCTGGAGCTGGGCCTGGCGTTGCAGCAGGGGGGCCGCCCGCACACCCGGCCGCTGGCCGATCTGCTGCTGCGCGACGACCTCGACGAGCGGCTGCGGCCGCGGCTGGTGCAGCAATTGCTCCAACAGGAGCCCCTGCTGCTGGTGCTCGACGACTTCGAGCAGAACCTGAGCACCGGTGGCGAAGCCTTCCTTGATCCCGACACGGCCAGCGCCCTGGAGCCGTTGCTCGCCAGCGCCGAGCGGGGCGCGCTGCTGCTCACCTGCCGCCACCCCCTGCCGCAGGCGATGCAGTGGCTGCTGGAGGTGCCGGTGGGCCCGCTGAGTGGGGCCGAAACCCGCAAGCTGCTGCAGCGGCTGCCGGGCTTGCGTCAGCGGCCGGAGGCCGAGGTGGGGGTGGCCCTGCGCGCCATCGGCGGCCACCCGCGCCTGCTGGAGTTCCTCGATGGCCTGCTCCGCCAGGGGGAGGGGCGGCTGCCGGCGGTGACCCAACGGCTGCGCCAGGCCCTGGCCGCCGCTGGTCTGGCGGCGCCGGCGGCACCGGCCAGCCTTCGCGAGAGGTTGCAACAGGCCCTGGCCCTGGGGGCGCGCGATGTGTTGCTGGAGGAATTGCTGGCGATCGCCCGCCAGCGCGGCGACGACGCGGTGCTGCTGCAACTGGCGGTGTCCAACCTGCCGCTGGCAGCGGCGGGGCTGGCGCGGATGCTGGCGGGTGTGGTGGCGGCGGACGCGGTGGAGCCGGCCCTGACGCGGCTGGCGGCCCTGTCGCTGGTGGTGCGGGGGGAGGAGGGTCAGGCCTGGGTGCACCGCTGGACGGCGGAGGGCCTCGCCGTCCTGGTGGAGGCCGCCGGCCATGGCGAGCGCCATCGCCGTGCGGGCGATTACAGGCTGTGGCGCGTTGAGCACGAAAGCCATTCTCTGGAGGATGGCGTCGAGGCCGTGCGCAACTACCTGCAGGGGGGGCATTTCGATCAGGCCGCCGCCGTGGGCCAGGGGTGTCTGGCCGCGTTGAAGAGCTTCGAGCAGACCGTGGCCATCGCCACCCTGGCGGCGGAAATGATGGAACGCCTGCCCACGGATCACGGCGGCTTTGCTGGCATTGCTGATGCCGAAGCCAGCGCCCATTGGGCCCTGGGCCAGAGCGAACGCGCCTTTGCCCGCTATCAGCAGCTGCTGGAGCGGCAGCAGCGTTTGGCGAAGGCGGAACCGGATCGAGCGGATTACCAACGCGACCTATCGGTGTCGTATAACAAGATGGGAGATTTATATCGTGCGCTGGGGCAGGGGGAAGCGGCGCGGCAGGCGTATCAGGGGAGTCTGGAGATCGCGGAGCGTT
>JBILGK010000016.1:0-67242 GCA_044351065.1 Cyanobium sp. | reverse complement strand
GTGACCACAATGCCGACACTGATAGCGCTTCAGTCTTCGGCCGTGCACCAGCCCATAAAGAGACTCTTCGCAGCGTGGGCAACGGAACCCGTTCGGCCAGCGCATCTTGACCAGGGCTTCTTCACACAGGGCTTCCGTTCCATAGAGCTTGTGGAACTCGGGCACGGAGAGCCCCTTCTGAAACTGAATGGCGTTGCGGCCCATGATCGGAGTGGTATCTGTGTACCACTCTAGGGGTCTGGCGCGCGGTTCGCGGAGTGAGCTGCGTAATCAAGTGCCGCCTTGTAGCGAAGCCTGAGGTTGGGGGGTGATGCACGGCTGCCAACGGCTTGGCGGCAGCGATGGCATCGCGGGTCGATCTTTTGCCTCCTAGGACGCCAGCAGGCCTGAAGTTGCCCCGCTTTGCTCTCCGGCATTCAGATCAGCTCACAGAAGGGTGGGTGATGGCGCGGAATCTGGAGAAGGCCCAGTTATCCTGAGCCCGTTCCGGTTCCCTGCGGTTGGCGCACCTGTTTCTCTCCCACAGCAGTGCCGACGACGGCTTTGTGCGGGAGCTGCGGCAGGCCCTGGCGGACCTGGGCCAGGCGGTGTGGATCGATTCGCGGCAGCTGAAAGGAGGTGATCCGCTGGAGAGTGTGATCCAGGCGGCGATCGAGGCGTCGGCGGGGTTGGCGGTGCTGGTGAGCCCCGAGGCTTTCGAATCGGAGTGGGTGGCCAAGGAGCTGAAGCACGCGCTCAAGGTGCAGGCCGAGCGGGGGGGGGCTGCATTTCCCGTGCTTCTGCTGGCTCTCAACGGCACGAAACCCGCTTCCCTGGCGGGCTATTTCGAGGAGACTCCCACCTACATCCCTGTCAGCAGCGCCCCCGGCGGCGCCACAGCCGCCCTCCACGACATCCTCGTCGCCATGGGCCTGCGCCTGCCCACCGACCGTCCGCCGCTGCCCCAGCCTCGGCCGGAGCCGGTGGCGGAGCTGGTGCTCGAACTCAGCGACCTCGGCTTCCATGAGCAGGACGGCGTGCGCCGCCCCGCCGCCCGCGCCCGGTTGGTCTACGAGCCCGCCACCGCCGGCCAGGAGAAGGTGGAGAGCACCCAGTTGTGGAGGCTGATCGCACCGCTCGGGCCGATCGAGGCGGAGGAGCTGGGCTGGTATCTGGAGCGCTGGCCGGTGTGGCCGAACCCGCTGGTGGCCGACCGCGCCCGGCAGGTGGAGGCCAACCTGATCGCCTGGGGCAAGGCCCTCCACGCCGTCGCCCTGCCGCTGGAGGCCACCGCGAACGTGCAGCAGGCCTGGGCGGGAGTGGAGGCGGGGGCGAGCCGTCGCTTCTCCGTTTTTGTGAACGATTCCGTACTTCTCGGATCCAGCGAGGCGGAAGAAAATGCGGCCAAGGAAGCTGCCACCGCCCTGCTCGCCCTGCCCTGGGAGCTGTTGCACAACGGCGAGGGCTTTCTGTTTCAGGGCGCCCGGCCCAGCCGTGTACGCCGCCGGCTGCCGAACAAGCACGATCGTGCGGTGCCGGCGGTGGCGCCACCGATCCGGGTGCTGCTGATCACCGCCCGCCCGGAAGATGAGGCCTGCGGTTACCTCGACCACCGCGCCAGCGCGGGGCCCTTGGTGGCCGCCACCGAGGAGCTGGGGGATGTATTGCGACTCAGCCTGCTGCACCCCGCCACCTACCCCGCCCTGGAGGCCGAGCTGGCCCGAGCCCAGCAGGCCGGAGAGCCTTATCACGTGGTGCATTTCGACGGCCACGGCGTCTACGACCGCCGCGTGGGATTGGGCGGCCTCTGCTTTGAGGATCCCAGCGACAGCCACAAGCTCACAGGGCGCCGCCACCAAACGGTGTACACCAACCAGTTGGGGCCGCTGCTGAACAACTACCGCATCCCGCTGGTGGTGCTGGAGGCCTGCCAGAGCGCCCAGGCCGAAGACGGCGCCGAATCTGTGGCCACTGAATTGCTGCAACGGGGCGTGGCCTCGGTGGTGGCGATGAGCCACAGCGTGCTGGTGGAAACAGCGCGGCGATTTGTGGCCGCTTTCTACGCCGAGCTGGCGCGTGGCCAACGGGTGGGCCAGGCGATGCTCGCCGGCCAGCGCGCCCTGCACAGCCACCCCAGCCGGGGCCAGCGCTACGGCATCGGTGAGCTGAAGCTGGCCGACTGGTTTGTGCCGGTGCTGTATCAGGAGAAGGACGACCCCCAGCTGTTCACGGCCACTCCCGCGCCCCAGACCAAGGAAGACCTGCGCTCCCGCCTGCGGGCAAGGCTGGGGGAGGTGCCGCCAGAGCCCGCGGAGACGGGCTTCGTGGGCCGCAGCCGCGATCTGCTGGCGCTGGAGCGGCTGCTGCGCCAGGAACGCTGGGCGGTAGTGCGCGGCCAGGGCGGCGAAGGCAAAACGGCGCTGGCGGCGGAGCTGGCCCGCTGGCTGGTGCGCTCCCAGCAAGTGCGGCGGGCGGCGTTCGTGAGCGTGGAGCTCTGTAGCCAGGGCCAGGCCGTGCTCGATGCCCTCGGCCGCCAGCTGGTGGGCGCCGACTACTCCGCCGCCAAATATGAAAACCCCGAGCAGGCGATCTTGCCGATCGAGCGGGCTCTGCGCGAGCAGCCCACGTTGCTGGTGATCGACAACATGGAGAGCGTGCTGCTGCCCCCCTACCTCGAAACCCCGGAGCTGCTAGCGAGGAGGCGGCGCTGGAGGTTCAGGAGATTTTGGCGTTAGCGGAACGGCTGCTGCGGACGGGCGAAACGCGGATCGTGTTCACCAGCCGCGAGGCCCTGCCGGCACCATTTGCCGCCTCCCGCCAGCTGCGGGAGCTGCGCCAGCTTGAGAAGGGCGATGCGGTGGCGTTGATCGAGCACTCCCTCGCCGCAGGCGAGAGCAGCGATGGAGCGGGGGCTGGGGTGAGCGCGGCTGCCTTGGAGGCCCGGCGGGAGGAAATCGAAGCGCTGGTGGATGCGGTGCAAGGCCACGCCCGCACCCTGGCGCTACTGGCCCCGGAGCTGCGCCGCCTCGGCGTGGCAGCCACCCAGACGGCGTTGGTGGAGCTGATGGAGCAGATGCAGCGGCAGGTGGCCCATCTGCCTGAGAACGATCCGCGCCGCCGCGAGCAATCGCTGTTCGCCAGCGTGGAGCTCTCCCTGCGGCGCCTTTCGGCGGCGAATCGGGAGCGGGTGCGGGTGCTGGGGGTGTTCCACGGCGGGGTGAATCTGGATGTATTGCGCTGGATGACTCGCTGGGAGCCGGCGGAGGTGGGGGGGCTGGCGCAGGAGCTGGTGGGCACCGGCCTGGCCACGCCGAATCCTTACAACCACCTCTCCCTCAATCCGGCCCTCTGCCCCTATCTCCAGGCCAGCCTCAGCGAAGAGCAGCGGCAACTGCTCATGGCAGGCTGGCTGGAGGCGATGGCCGCCTTTCTCGTCTATCTCGAACAGCAGCGAAGCCAGAACACGGAACTGGCGGCGACGCTGACGCTGCTGGAGCTGGCCAATCTCTTTGCCCTGCTCGATCGCTCCCAAGCCGTCGCGGATCCCGCAACCACGATCGAGCGGGCCACCTCCTTCTACAGCCTGCTGCAATCGCTGGGCAAACCGCGGCTGCTGGAGCGGGTGGCTCGGGTGCGCGAGGCCGCCGCCACCGTCCTAGGTGAAGGCCCCTCGCACGCACGCTTTGAGGCCAGCCGCACCCGTATCGAGCAGCAGCTGGCGGCTGAGCAGGTGCGGGAGGCGTTGGCAGGGGCGCAGCAGTTGCTGCAGCAGGCCCAAGCGGCGGGGGAAGCGGCCTATACCGATGCGGACTACGACCTGGCGGTGGCCTTTTTCTTGCTGGGTCGGGTGTTGAAAACAGGGGGCGGAGCGCAGCATGCCCTGCCGCTGCTGCAGGAAGCCGGCCGGCGCTTTGAGGCCATCGAGCACAAGCGCCCTGGCGTGGGCGCGGAAGGGATGGCGTCCACCTGCCTCGCGGATCAAGGCGGCTGTCTGCTCGCCCTAGGCCGTTACGACGCTGCGGCCGCCGCATACGAGGAAGCGATCCGCAGAGCTGAACAACGGGGGGCTCTACGCAGTGTTGCCGTGGGCAAAGGCCAACTCGGCAGCGTCCGACTCAAACAACAGCGCTATGCCGAGGCCCTGGAGGCCCACCAGCAAGCCCGCGACACTTTCTCACGTCTCAATGAACCGGGCACCGTCGCCATCGCCTGGCATCAGATTGGCAGTGTGCATTTGCAAGCGGATCAGCCGGAGTCGGCGGAGGAGGCCTACAACCAATCCCTGGCGATCAATGTGCGCCTTGGCAACCAGGCCGGGCAGGCGCGCACGCTGGGGCAGCTGGGCATTCTCTACGATGTTGTTCTGCAGCGGCCGGAGGAGGCGGTGGCCTTCTATCAGCGGGCGGCGGAGATTTATGGCGCCATTGGGGATACGGCGGGAGAAGGGATCCAATGGAACAATCTGGCGAATACGCTAGTCAAACTCCAGCGCCTTGAAGAGGCCAGGCTGTCCATTCGACGCGCCATCGAATGCGATGCGCCATTTGGCCATGCGGCTTCGCCCTGGACAAGCTGGGCCACCCTCGCCAACATCGAAACCGAGGCTGGCAACAGCGCCCCCGCCGCCGATGCGCGGCACCAGGCAATTGGTGCCTTTCTCGCCTACCGCCGCGATGGTGGCGAAAATCAAAGCGCATCAGGCCGCCTGGCGCTGGCAATCGGCCAAGCCATGGCCAGCGGCGATCCAGCCGAAGCCACATCTCTCCTGCAGCAACTCGCTGCAGATCCCCGGGCCGCCAGCCTGCTCCCCTTCCTCACCACCCTCCAGGCGATCACCACCGGCAGCCGCGACCGCTCCCTCGCCGAGGCTGCCGGCCTCAGTTATGACCAAGCCGCCGAAGTGCTGCTGTTGATCGAGGTGCTGGAGCAGGGAGGGGATGGCCCATGAGCCATCGCAAGCAGAGAGCCTGCTGAATGGGGGTGCGCTCGGAGCTGCGGGGAGCCGACTTCCCCCGTGTGCCCTATTCCGGCTCGACCGGCGGTTCGGCGCGGTAGGGCGACCCGCACCTTCCCGGCCGCCTGCCGCTCGTAGGGTTTTGCCGCTCCCCGGGCAGGCCGATGTCCTCCCCCGCCGCTGATCGAACCCGCCAGCTGGTGACCGCCGGCGCGGTGGTGGCACGCTCCGCCCTGCGCGGCCTGGAGCAGGGGATCTGGGCCCTGCGCCACCGGGAGGCAGAGCCACCGGTGCGAGCGGGAGCCCGCCGCGCACAGCTGGCGGCCGAACTCAAGGAAGCCCAGCGCCTCGGACGCTGGCACACGGCCGAAGACGAGGCGCTGGTGCGGGAGCACGAGGCCCGGCTGGCCGCTGAGCAGCGTTCCGCCTGGTTGCAGAGGGCTGGCCGCCGGGTCGCCGTGGCGCTGCTGGTGGTGGCCTGGATCGTGCCGCTGCTCTGGCCGGTGGCGATCCTCGGCTCCTTCGCGGTCTTCCCGCGCACCAGTCGCAGGGTGCTGCTGGGCTTCGTCGGCCTCCTCGCCGCCTTCCTTCTGGCGGGGGTTGTGGTGGTGGGCCACTGGCTGCGGGGGGATGCGCCGCCGGCCACCCCCGCCCTTCCCCCCACCGGCCTGCGGGAGGAGGCCGGTGGCGAGCTGGGGCGCCGCGTCGCCGAGCGACTCGTGCGCGAGGCCGACTACTGGGACTTCGTCACCCCCTCCGGCGAAGGCGCGCCCCTGATGCGCAAAGGGGTGTTCCGCCAGTGGGGCGGGCGGCCGGTGATGGTGATCCCCCGAGCCTCCTGGCAGGCCCTCACCCCGTGGGAGCAGCGGGCCCTGGCGGACCATCTGCGCCTCGAGCGGGGGGTGGAGGCGATCCACCTCGGTCGGGTCCTGCCCTCCAGCCGCTTTCAGGGCAATGCCATCACCGTGGAGGAGCGGGTCTGGCCCTGAACCTGGCCGCTGCCTTCACCCTCCCTGCGGGCCTTCAGGCCATCAACTGCCGGTAGGCCGCATCGATCCGGCGGAATGTCTCCACCTCACCGCCCACATCCGGATGGTGGCGTTTCACCAGCCGCCGGTGGGCGGCCTTCACCTCCTTCAGGCTGGCGCCGGGTCGGAGGCCGAGAACTCCGAACGCTTCGGCGCGCGGGTCAGACTCCTGGCGACGCTGCCGCCCGCGGGCTTCCAGATCCGCCAGGTCGGCCAGCAGATCCTCGATCACCCGGCGAGGGTCGGCGCTCAGCCACTCCGGTGCTCGCACCCCATAGCGGGCGAAGGCGGCCCGCACCACCTGCGTGCCCTTGCCGGCATGCCCTCGCAGCGCTCGGCGCAGGTCGCTCCCCAGGCCCGGAGAGCGGCGGTCGAGTTCATCCTCCAGCTCCCCCCGGGCCTCCGGGCCGCGCAGCGCGGCGATCAGCTCCTTCAGCGCATCCACCCGCAGGCGGCTCCAGCCGTCCTGCCGCCCCAGCAGCTCCATCCATTCCCGCACCTGCTCGCCCGTGATGCCGGGCGCCATGCCGGTGGTCACCCGCGGGCCCGCGCCGCTCACCCCACCTGCGCGCCCGCGGGCGCGCAGGCGGCGCAGCTCTTCCCGCAGCGTCGCCACCTCCTGGCGCAGGGCCTGGTTCTCCAGCAGCAGCGCATCCAGGTTGCGGGTGACGCGCTCCGGCTCCATCAGAGGCCCCGCCCCGCCTCAGCCCAGCAGCCAGCGCAGCAGCAGCGCCAGCTGGCCCACGATTCCCTGCCCCGTCAGTCCTTCCCCCACCACCGCCGCCAGGAAGCCCAGCATCGCCACCCGGCCGTTGAGGCGCTCCACCCCCTGCAGCGCCGCCACATTCCAGGGGCGGGCCGTGGTCAGCCCCTCGCCGAAGCGCTCCGTGGGCTCGTAGCGGAAGGCGGGTTTCTCACGCATGGCGGCGGCTATCGGCAGGGCTCGGGCGACCGCGGCACGGTAGGGCCAATCCCTGGCTTGCGGAGCCGCCCGAAGTTTCCGGGGCGGAGCTCAGAAGAACTGATCGAAGTTGTCGAAATCCACGGCGCGGAACGTGCCCTCCTGCACCTGCTGCATCAGCTGGGTGAGCTGGCGCCACAGCGCTCCCGCGGTGGCGAGCGAAAGCAGGAAGGCCACCAGCAGCGCCGCACCAGCAGCGAAGCCGAACACCTGCAGGCAGCTGCCGATGAACAGGGTGACGCCGATCACCAGACCGGCCCAGGGCAGCAGGGTTTGGAAGCTGGCCAGGGGCAGCAGCGCCAGTCGGTCCTGCTTCCAGCCATCGAGCCGGTCCTGCACCAGGCGGGAGAAGGTGAGGCCGCAGAGGATCGCGATCACCAGTCCGGCGGCGGCCACCAGGTAGGGCGGATTCTCAAACTGCGCATACTCCAGCAGGATCTCGCCCGCATCCAGATCGCCGAACAGACCGCTGGCCTGATCCAGAGCGGCCTCCTGCAGATCGATCGCGGGCAGATCGATCGGGGGCAGGTCGAGCGGCGGGGCGGGCACGCGGTCCATTTCAGGAGCCCAGACCTTAACCGCCGCGCGTGGCGGACGATCAGGCCGCCAGGGGATTGAGCCGGGCCAGCACGCCACCCGCCAGCCGCCGCGCCGAGAAGGTGCGCCGCACCAGGCCCAGCAGCGCCTGAAGGTCTTCGGTGTTCAGGCGGTCGTCGCTCACCAGGGAGAGCAGCAGCCGTTGCCGCAGCCCGCTGCCCTCCGCCCCGAACAGCAGCTTCAGCCCGTCCCGGGCCACCGGCAGCAGGTCGGCGCCATCGCCGTCGCTCTCCACCACCGCCAAAAGGCTCTGCAGCCGCTCCACCCGCAGCCGCCCGGAGCGATCGAAGATCACCTCCAGCAGCTTCTCGCGCATCTCGGCCGTGTCGCCGGCCAGCAGGCGGCGGGCCACATAGGGATAAGCCACACGAATGATGCGAAAATCTGGATCGAGACGCATCGCCAGTCCCTCCTGGCTCACCACCGCCCGGATGATCAGGGCGAAGCGAGCGGGTACGCGGAAGGGATAATCGAACATCAGCTCCGAGAAGCGATCGGTGATCGCCTTGAAGTTGAAGTTGCCCACGTTCTCGCCCAGCGCACCCCCCAGCACCTCCTCCAGAGCAGGCACGATCGGCCGCAGATCCGCGCTGGGATTGAGGAAGCCCAGGTTTTGGAAATCGCGCGCCAACGAGTCGAAGTCGCGGTTGATCAGGTGCACCACCGCCCCGGTGAGGGTGATGCGGTCCGCATCGCTGATCGAATCCATCATGCCGAAGTCGACATAGGCCACATGGCCCAGGCCGTGGTGCGACCCCGCCAGGGCAAACAGGTTGCCTGGATGGGGGTCGGCGTGGAAATAGCCGAACTCCAGCAGCTGGCGCAGTCCCGCAATCACACCGGTGCGAATCAGTGCCGCCGGATCGAGATGGTGGGCCTGCAGTTCGCGGCGATTCTGCAGCTTGATGCCGTTGATCCACTGGGTGGTGAGCACACGACGGCTGGAGAGGCTCCGCTCCACCCGCGGCACCGTCACCTCCGCCTGGTCCTCGAACAGCCGCGCGAAGCGCTCGGCATTGTCCGCCTCCTTGCGGTAGTCGATCTCATCAAAGAGGGTGCCGCCGAACTCATCGATGATCGCCCCCAGCCCGAAGCCGAGATTGAGGGGCAGGAACGGGGCCGCCACTATGCCGAGGCTGCGGATGATCACCAGATCGCGCCGCAGCAGGAAGGGAAGATCCGGCCGCTGCACCTTCACCGCCACCCAGCGGCCATCCGCCAGCCGGGCCCGGTACACCTGACCGAGGGAGGCGGCGGCGACCGGATGTTCGGGGAACTCAGCGAACAGAACCGCCGCCGGCGCCCCCAGCTCCGCCTCGATCAGCGCCAGGGCCCGGGCGTGGGAGTAGGGGGGCAGGTCGTCCTGCAGCCGGGTGAGCTCCTCCAGCCAGTCCCGTCGCACCAGGTCGGGGCGGGTGGAGAGGGCCTGCCCCACCTTGATGAAGCAGGGTCCCAGGTCGCTCAGGGTGGTGAGGATGCGGCGGGCCAGCCGCTGTTGCACCGCCGGATCCCGGCTGCTGGTCTGGGTGGCCAGGGTGATCGCCAGCCCGCCCAGCTGCCAGGCCACCACCAGCAGGCGGCTCACCCAGATCCAGGGTCGCAACAACAGCCAGCGCAGGTCGGCGGCGGGGTCGTAGCGAGGGGCTTCGTCCGGGGCACCGGGAATGGCACTGGCAATGCCGCCGGGGTTGGCGCCGGGGTCGGCGGCGGGGGGCACGGCGCTGGGGAGGGCGGCGGTCAGGGCACGGGCGGCAGCTGGCCAGACTCTAGAAATTGCCAGCCGCTTTCCATGGCCGACCCCTGGCGGCCCCTGCGGGCGGTGTTGACCGCCCGAGCCCCCGCCCTGCCCCTCCATCTGCCGGCCCACGGCCGCGGTCGGGGCCTGGCGTCCGGCCTGGTCCGGCTGCTGCGCCGCCCGCCGGCCAGCTGGGATCTCCCCGAACTTGCCGAGCTGGGAGGGCCGTTGGAGCCGCAGGGGGCGGTGGCCGAAGCGCAGCGGCAGGCCGCCGTGCTCTTTGGCGCCGAGCGTTGCTGGTTCGGCGTCAACGGGGCCTCCGGTCTGCTCCAGGCCGCCCTGCTGGCCCTCGCCCCCCCCGGCGCCCGCGTGCTGCTGCCCCGCAACCTGCACCGCTCGCTGCTCCACGCCTGCGTGCTCGGCGACCTGCAGCCCCTTCTGTTCGACCTCCCCTTCGACCCCGAGAGCGGACTGTGGCTTCCTCCCTCCCCGCCGCACCTCGCCCGGGTGCTGGCGGCGGCGATGGCGGGGCCGCAGCCTCCCGTGGCGGCGGTGCTGGTGGATCCCACCTATCAGGGGCTGGCCGCCGATCTGCCGGCCCTGGTGGCGATGCTCCACCGCGCCGGCCTGCCGGTGCTGGTGGATCAGGCCCATGGCGATGGCTCCGCCGTGCGCGCCGGGGCCGATCTCACCGTCCTCTCCCTGCAGAAAAGCCGCGGTGGCCTGGCCCAGAGCGCCGTGTTGCTCGGCCAGGGGGATCGGGTGCAGAGCAGCGCCCTGGAGCGCAGCCTGCTCTGGCTTCAGACCTCCAGCCCCAGCGCTCTGCTGCTGGCCTCCAGCGCCGCCGCCCTGGCGGAATCCTTCAGCCCGGAGGGCGAGGCGCGCCGCCGCCGGGCCGAACGGCGTGCGCAGCGGCTGCGGCGGCGCCTGATCGCCTGCGGGTTGGACCCTCTGGCCAATGACGATCCGCTGCGGCTGGTGCTGGCCACCGGCCCCCTGGGCTTCGATGGCCTCGCCGCCGATGTCTGGCTGCAGGAGCGGGGTGTGATTTGCGAGCTGCCCGAGCCCGGCGCCCTCACCTTCTGCCTCGGGATGGTGCCACCGCCGGGTCTGGAGCGCAGGCTGCCGCAGGCCCTGGTGGCTCTGCGCCAGGCCCTGGGCGGGCCAGCGCTGCCCCCGTTCACCCCGCCCCCGCTGCCGCTCGTCGCCGCCCCGGAGCTTCCCCCGGGGCAGGCCTGGCGGGCCGAGGCGGAATCGATCGATCCGGCACTCGCCGCCGGTCGCCTCGCCGCCGAACCCCTCTGCCCCTATCCGCCCGGCATCCCGCTGCTCGTGCCGGGGGAACGCCTGGACGCCGAACGGGCGGCCTGGCTGGGGGAGCAGCGGCGGCTCTGGCCCGGTCAGCTGCCCCAGACCCTGCGGGTGATCCGCTGATACGGTGCATTCCCCAGTGCCTCTGCGGGGCCCGATGACGGATTCCGGCTCCGGTCTCGGCTCCGGTTCCCTCCCCTTCACCTGGGATTTCGTCACGCCGGGTCTGCCCGATGCCCAGTTCGTCGACGCCCCCGGCTTCAGCCCCACCCCCCTGGAGCTGCGGGTGATGCTGCTGGTGCATCTGCGACCCCGGGCCGATTCCCTCGTCTGGGACATCGGCGGCGGCACCGGCGCCCTCGCCCTGGAGATCGCCCGCCTGTTGCCTGCCGGAGCGGTGCACACCCTTGAGCGCGATCCGGAGGCGATCGATCTGCTGAAGCGCAATCGCCAGCGGTTCGGCATCGCCAATCTCCACATCCACGCGGGTCGGGCACCGGATGATCTGGCGGCCCTTCCCCCCCATCCCGACCGGGTTCTGCTCGAAGTGGGTCGGCCGTTGGGGGATGTGCTGCGGGTGGTGTGGGAGGCGCTGCGCCCGAGCGGGCGGCTCGTGATCAGCACCGCCAGCCTGGAGGGACTGGTGGACGCCACCGATACCCTCGGCCAGCTCGGTGCCCGGGATGTGCAGGTGGTTCAGGCCACCGTCCACCGCATGCAGCGGCGCGGCAGCCAGGCCAAGCTGGCGGCGGCCGAACCCCTCTTCATGATTGCGGCCGAGCGCTGAAGATCCCGCGCCAGGCCCCTCCCCCCTTGTCCCTGCCCCTCCGTCCCCGCCCCTCCGCCACCTCCCTGGCCCGCCTGGCCAGCGGTTGGGCGGCGGGTGGCTTCGGGGCCCTGGTGGTCTGGCTGGGGGGCTGGTGGTTCACGCTGGCCGTGGGCCTGATCGTGCACCTCGGCCTGCAGGAATTCTTCCGCATGGCCCAGTTCAAGGGCATCCGGCCCGCCACCAAAACCACCCTGGTGGCGGTGCAGTTGATGCTGCTCTCCACCCAGGCCGCCGCCGGTGGCGGCTGGCTGGGGGCGGATGTGGCCGCCGCGGTGCTGCCCGCTTCCGGCGCGGTGATCTGCGGCTGGCTGCTACTGCAGCCGCTCACCGGAACGATCGCCGACGTGGCCGCCTCGGTGTTCGGCCTCTTCTACCTCGGTTTCCTGCCCAGCCACTGGATCAAACTCCGCGATCTCAGCGATCCCGCCCTCGTTCCCAACCTGGCGGCCCAGGGCTGGCCCGGCAGCGCCGGCCTGGCCCTCACCCTGCTCGCCTGCTTCCTGATCGTCGCCACCGACATCGGCAGCTATGTGATCGGCCGCCGGCTGGGTCGCCATCCCCTCTCCCCCATCTCTCCAGGCAAGACCGTGGAGGGGGCGGTGGGGGGACTGCTGTGCGCCTTCCTGGTGGGATCGCTGGGAGGGATGCTGCTCGGCTGGCGCATGGGCTGGCTGATCGGCGGGCTGCTGGGCGCTGTGGTGGCGGTCTTTGCGCTGGTGGGCGATCTGACCGAATCGATGATGAAGCGTGATGCGGGCCTGAAGGATTCCGGCGATGTCATCCCCGGCCACGGCGGTGTGCTGGATCGCATCGACAGCTATCTGTTCGTGCCGGCGGTGGTCTACACCCTGGTGACCCTCGTGCTGCCGTGGTTGCAGGGGCACTGAGCGTGGGCATGGCGCCATTTCGGTGAGGAAAGCCCAGCGGGCGGGCGGGCGCTGGCAGGGCCTGGCTTGACACAAACAATAAAGTGGTGCTAAAAAATGTAAGCGCTGTCGAAAGATGCCGCGCAAATCTTGATCTTCAGGCTGATCCAATCATGGTCCAAGCAGCAGCTGCCATAGAAACCAAGGGTTTTAACATCGCCCCTCAGGCGACATGCACGCAGAGTTCACTGTCTGACTGGAGCACCAGTGATGGCGCCCAAAGTGTGGTGAACAACCCTGGGCGACAGGGTGATTATGCCATGCACACAGATGTCGACGAGAACCCTTGGTTGCTGCTCGATTTTGGTCATCCCGTCGATTACGACGAAATTCTTGTATTCAATCGCCTCTCCCTCCCCGAGCGGGTCCGCACGCTTGTTGTCGATATTTCTGTGGATGGCCATGGCTGGCATCGCATTCACACCAGCGATCCGGCGGGCAGCGTTTTCGGTGGAACGGATGGCCATCCCCTGAGGATCCTCACGCCTGGCTATCAAACGCGATTCATTCGCTTCCAACTCCTTGAAAAAGACTGCCTCCATCTCGTCGCCGTTGAGGTCTACCGCTACAACGACTGACTGTCTGCTCCAGGCTGACGCCTCGCTCCCTTGAGCTTCTCAAGGAGCAATGGTGCCGACGCCTCCCAGGTCCAGGTGGCCGCCACCAACCTCGACCCAATCCAGCTTGATGGCTGGATCCATCGTCAGCCGACACACCTGTTCGTTCTCCAGGCTCTTCAATTCCACCGTTCCCTCGCGGGCTTCCAACCCCACTGCCCGCTGCACCGTCGTGCTGTCTGCCCCCCCTGATCGGGCCTGCAGGATCAGCTGATCTCCCCTGATGCTCAGCGCTTCCAAGGGGCGGATGCCAAGCAGTTCCTCCGCCAGCTGATCCGCCAGCCAGTTCCAGTTCGGATGGGCCAGGGATCGGTTCAATCCCTCGCCGCTGAAGCGGATCCTGCCCCGCACCTGAAACGGGTTCTCCAGCTCCAGAGTCTGCCGCCGCAGCAACGACCCGATCCGAACCTCCATCGCCTCGCCCCGCAGCCGCACCTCCTCCAGCTCCAGCTCCTGATAACGCACCCCCCGGGCCTGCACCACCACGCCCGCAAGGCGGCCGCGCAACAGCTGCAGAGCCGTTCCCTCCAGCTGGATCTCCAGCTGCTCGATCGCCTGGCATTGCTGCCGCACCCAGAACTCCAGACCGCGGGAGAGGAGGGCCAGCAACGGTCCGGCCTCGTGGCCCGACGGGCCCGGGGGATCCGGGGGCATGGCGAACGGAGCGGCACTGCAGCCGTCCTACCCCATCTCGCCCCACATGCGGAGCAGGTTGGCGTGGCAGCGGCAGAGCAGATCGAATTCCTCCCCCTTCCCCTCCCGGGCGAACAGGGAGCGGCGGGCGGTGTCCAGCTCGAACAACAGCTCCCGTTGCTCGGCGCTGCGCACCCGGCTCTCGATCCACCCCACCGCCACCAGCCGCTCGCCCTGCTCCACCGGCTCGACCCGGTGCAGCAAGGTGCTCGGATACAGCAACACCTCCCCGGCCTTCAGGCGCCAGCGTTCCTCCCCCGCCGGGCTCTCCAGCACCAGAGCCCCTCCCCCGTAGCTCTCCGGATCGCTGAGAAACACGGTGAACGAAAGGTCGGAGCGGCCGCCGGGCATGTAGGCGTTGTCCACATGGCGGCCGTAGCCCTCCCCCTGCTCCATGCGGCTGAATCGCAGGCCGTGCAGTCGTCGGGGCAGGGCGGCGGCCTGCAGCAGCGGCTGATCCAGCAGCCTGCCCTCCAGGCTGGCGGCCAGGCTCCGGTGCAGGGAAGAGGAGGGATCGAGCTGGCGGTTTCGCTTCACAACCCGGGCATGCCAGCCGGCGGTCTCGGCACCGTCCCGCCAGGGGGCATCCGGCGCCCGCAGATCTCGCCGCAGCGCCTCCAGCGACCCGTCATCCAGGAGGGACGGCAGCACGAAGGGCATCGGAGCCTCACCACGGGTGCCGGAGCCTATGGGATGGCGGCACGACAGGCTGCAGCCGAGAATGGGTTTTGTTCTCCCCCGCCTGATCCATGGCCCGTTCCAGCATCGCCCTGTTCCTGGCCAGCACCAGCCTGATCGCGGGGCTCAGCGGCTGTGGCGGCGAGGGGAGCGACGAGAAGAAAGCCCCCATGGACTCGAACAAGCCCTCGCTGGGGGCGCCGCAGGGCGGGGAAGGGGAGAAGCCGGACGCCCCGAACGGGAAGGAGTCGCAGGAGCGCGAGGGGGGCGAGGGCGGCGAAGGCGGCGAAAACTAGGCCGGCCCATCCCGGAGGGCCTGGCGCAGGGTCGCCAGCCGCCGGGCGTTCACCCCCAGGTCCGAGTCCCCAAGCCGCGAAACGGAACGGGCCTCCAGCACGCCACGCTCCGGATCGGCGTGGAGTTCCAGGTCGTCGACGAAGCCAAACAGACGGCTCGTCACCGTGGCGTGCAGGTAATCCGCGCGAGTCTCCACCAGCGACACGCCCTCCAGGGCCAGCACCGCTGGCAAAAGGCTCTCCAGGGCGGCGCCGGGGTTGGTGCTGGGCCATTCCTCCCGCTGGCAGTGGGCCGGGCTCTGGCAGGTCGCCAGTCGACCGTCGCGAACCCCCAGGTCGTTGGGCAGCGGCCCCTCCAGATGCAGCAGGGACGCAGCCGCGGCAGGGGGCTGCAGGGAACACAGCCAGCACAGCAGGCAGAGAAGGATCACCCGTTTCAGGGGGGCCAGCAGCGGCGGCATCGGCACAGGGCAGGGGGCACCGACACAATGGCGCGTCGCTTCCTCCCGCTGAGCCACTCAGGCGTCGGCGCCGGGCTCCAGCCAGGTGCGGGCGACGAGCTCAGGCCGGTCGAGATGGGGCAGATGGCCGCAGCCCTCCACCTCCCGCAATCGCTCCCCCAGCAGCGCCGCCGCCGCCCGCTTCTGGGGCGGCCGCAGAATCCGGTCCTGCGCCCCCCACAGGGCCGTCAGGGGCTGGCGGGGCAAGGGTGTGCCACAGCCGGCGAAACCGCCCGAGCGGGCGAAACGGCGCAGGGACTCCGCCCAGCCCGGCACCGCCAGGGGCAAGGAGGCGATCTCCAGCTCGGCCGGTCCGATCGCGGTCTCGGGATCGGCGAAGGCGCTGCGGCAGAGGCCGCGGCGCACCGCGGGCAGGGACAGCAGCCCCACCCCCAGGGCGTCCAGGATCGGTGGCAGCGGTCTGGGCTCCCCCGTCAGGCCGGCAGGGGCCAGCAGCAGCAGTCGCTCGATGCGATCTGGACAACGCCGCGCCAGCTCCACCGCCACCGATCCGCCCATCGAGGCGCCGATCAGACCCACCGGCGCCGGGTCCTGCGTGGCCAACACCGCCAGCAGGCTGTCGAGATGGTGCAGAACCCCCCGGGGGGCATAGTCTCCGCCCGCGGGGCGGGGCGTGAAGCCAAAGCCGTAGAGATCGGGGATCAGCAGCCGGTGGTGCGGGGCCAGCAGCGGCGCCAGCCGCCGGAACTCCAGAAACGAACTGTCGAAGCCGTGCAGCAGCAGCAGCGGTGCCCCCTGACCGAGCACCGCCAGGGGCCAGCGGCCCTCCAGTCCCGGCAGCTCCCACCACTCCACGGCGGCGGCCAGGCTGCGGCCGAGGGGATCGAGCAGGTTGCTGGCCGCGCGGTCCAGCAGCGCCCGGGGCTCCGCTTCGGGGGTTGGGTTCACGCGGAGCGTCGTTCGGCGGTGGTGCTCACCAGGGCCGCCAGCAGGTCGGGGGGAGCGACCTGGAACGGCAGATGGTGCAGATCGGAATCGTCGCGGCAGGCAAAGCGGCACACCTGCTCGAGTTCCTCCAGGCTGGTGGTGCTGAGGCCGAGCTGGGGGAGGCTCACCGGCAGGCCGAGGCGCTCGAACACCGCAAGCAGCTGGCGGCGCGCCTGTTCCGCCAGACGGTTGCCGCCCAGCTGCTCCTCCAGCCGCAGCTGAACAAGGATGCCGAATCCCACCTTCTCGCCATGCAGCCGGCCATGGCTGGCCTCCAGTTGGGTGAGGCCGTTGTGCACCGCATGGGCCGCCACCGTGCGGCAGCGCACCCCGCCGATTCCGCCGATCAGACCGGCCGTGAGGCCGCAGGCATCCACCACCCGGCTCCAGGCTTCACCGCCGGGTTCCGCCAGGGCTTCCTCCGCCTCCAGGAGCAGCTGGTCCCGCAGCACCCGTGCCATCTGCACCGCCTGCTGCACCATCCCGTCGCTGCTGGTGCTGCTGCTCACCGACGCTTCATACCACTTGGCCATCGCGTCAGCGATCCCGCTGGCCAGGGTGCGCGGCGGTGCCTGGCGGATCAAGTCGTGGTCGAACACCAGCAGATCGGGGCAACGCCCCAAGGCCACATCGCCCTGGAAGGCGCCGGCAGGGCTGTAGAGGTTGGCCAGGGCCGTCCAGCCGGCACAGGTGGCGGCGCTGGTGGGGACGGTGAGGCAGCGCATGCCGAGCCGGTGCGCCAACAGCTTGCCGGCGTCGAGAACCTTGCCGCCACCCGCCGCCAGGACGGCGTCACATCCGGCAGCCTGCAGCAGCTGGGCCACCTCCTGCAGATCCTCCTCACTGCAATCGTGGCGAAGCTCGGCGGGAACGGCCAGAACGCCGACGCTCCGCAGGTCTGTCGCCAGGCTGGCGCGCAGGGCGCCGGTGGCAGCGCTGCGGCCCAGCAGAAGGGGGCGTTGGCAGAGCGTGGGGATGCGCTCCAGGGCCTCCTGCCACGCGCCAGGTCCGCGCAGCACGCAGGCTGGAGAGATGGCGTGCTGCTGCAAGGTTGCGGCCATTGGAACAAGCTAGGGATCGGGGTGGGGGTTCCGAGAGTTCTCAGCTTCGGAATCGGGGACCAAAAAAAAGCCCGCTGGGGAGCGGGCCAGGGGCGAAGGGCTGGGCGCTGGTGCTCAGGCCCCGGCGCCGGCACCAGCCAAGGTGGGAAGGGCGGGGGCTACATCCAGGCCACGGATGACCACCTGCTTGTTGTCGTCCACATCGACGATGGCGGAATCCCCTTCGCCAATGCGGCCGGAGAGGAACTCCTCGGCCAGGGAATCCTCCAGCAGGCGCATCACAGCGCGGCGCAATGGACGGGCGCCGTAACTGGGGTTGTAGCCCTCCTCCACCAGACGCTCTTTGAACGCGTCGGTGACGGAGAGGGAAATCCCCTTCTCGCGCATGCGGCCAAACACCTCGCGCAGCATGATCTCGGCGATCTCTTTGACTTCGTCGCGGGTGAGCTGACGGAAGACGATGATCTCATCGAGACGGTTGAGAAACTCAGGGCGGAAGTACTGCTTGAGTTCCTCATTCACAAGCGAGCGGATGCGGTTGTATTGAGTTTCCTCAGCATCGCCACCACCGAACTCGAAACCGAGTCCGCCGCCACCTTTCTCAATCACTTTCGAACCGATGTTCGAAGTCATGATGATGAGGGTGTTCTTGAAATCAACGGTGCGACCCTTGGAATCGGTCAATCGGCCGTCTTCGAGAAGCTGAAGCAGCAGGTTGAACACGTCGGGGTGGGCCTTCTCGATCTCATCGAACAGAACCACGGTGTAGGGGCGGCGTCGCACGGCTTCGGTGAGCTGACCCCCTTCGTTGAAGCCGACATAGCCCGGAGGGGAGCCGATCAGTTTGCTGACCGTGTGGCGCTCCATGAACTCCGACATGTCAAGGCGAATCATCGCCTCCTCGCTGCCGAAGAAGTAGGCCGCCAGAGCTTTGGTGAGCTCGGTTTTGCCGACGCCGGTGGGACCGCTGAAAATAAAGCTGGCGATCGGACGATTGGGATTCTTCAAGCCCACCCGAGCTCTGCGTATCGCCCGGGAAACAGCCTTGACCGCTTCATCCTGACCGATCAGCCGCTGATGGAGGGTCTCCTCCATGTTCAACAGTTTCACCGATTCGCTCTCGGTGAGCTTCTGCACCGGCACCCCGGTCCAGGAGGCGACGATCTGGGCGATGTCCTCCTCGGTGACCAGCGGAGTGCGAAGTCCCTCCTGGCCGGGTTCCTCCACCGAAGCGGTGGTCGGAACGGCAACGGTTTCCAGGCTGGATTCGGCCGCGGGCTCCTCGTCGCGGCGCGCCTGCAGGATGGAGCGCAGCTGCTCGCGCAATTCCACCTCCCGATCCCGCAGCTCACCGGCCTTGGTGTAATCCTGCTGGCGAACCGCATCCTCCTTCTGCTTCTGCACCTCCCGCAGTTGCTTGTCCACCTCCTTGGCGGCGGGCGGCAGCTTGGAATTGAGCAGCCGTACCCGGCTGCCGGCCTCATCGATCAGGTCGATGGCCTTGTCCGGCAGGAAACGGTCGGAGATGTAGCGGTCGCCCAGGGTGGCGGCAGCGACGATCGCCTCATCCGTGATTTTGAGGCGGTGATGCTGCTCATAGCGTTCCCGCAGGCCCCGCAGGATCTCAATGGTGTCCTCCACGGAGGGCTCGCCCACCATCACGGGCTGGAAGCGGCGCTCCAGGGCAGCATCGCGTTCGATGTGCTTGCGGTATTCATCCAGTGTGGTGGCGCCGATGCACTGCAGCTCACCGCGCGCCAGAGCCGGCTTGAGAATGTTGGCCGCATCGATCGCCCCCTCGGCAGCTCCGGCGCCGATGAGGGTGTGCACTTCGTCGATGACGAGGATCACATTGCCGGCGGAGCGAATCTCCTCCATGATTTTTTTGAGGCGTTCCTCAAACTCGCCGCGATACTTCGTACCGGCCACCAACAAGCCGATATCGAGGGTGAGAACGCGCTTGTCTTCCAGAATGTCGGGCACGTCGCCGGTGGTGATGCGCTGGGCGAGCCCTTCGGCAATGGCAGTTTTGCCGACACCGGGTTCACCAATCAGCACCGGATTGTTTTTGGTGCGGCGGCCGAGGATCTGGATGACGCGGTCGATTTCGTGCTGGCGGCCCACCACCGGATCGAGTTTCGACTCCGCGGCGAGGTGGGTGAGGTTGCTGCCGAACTCATCGAGGGTGGGGGTTTTGGTGGAACCCTTGCCGCCACCGCCGGCAGCCACTTCGGCCGTTTCCCCCAGCATGCGGATCACCTGGGTGCGCACCTTGGCCAGGTCGACGCCAAGGTTTTCCAGCACCCGGGCCGCCACCCCTTCACCCTCGCGGATCAGGCCGAGCAGAAGATGTTCCGTGCCGATGTAGTTGTGCCCCAGCTGGCGAGCCTCCTCCAGGGAGAGCTCGAGCACGCGCTTGGCACGGGGAGTGAAGGGAATCTCCACGGCGACGAAGCCGGAGCCGCGGCCGATGATCTTCTCCACCTCGACACGGGCGTCCTTGAGGTTGACGCCCATTGACTTCAACACCTTCGCGGCGACGCCCGTGCCCTCCCCGATCAGACCGAGCAGGATCTGCTCGGTCCCCACAAAATTGTGACCCAGGCGGCGGGCCTCCTCCTGGGCCAGCATGATCACCTTGATGGCCTTCTCGGTGAACCGCTCGAACATGGGCTGGGCCAACTGCAGGTCCGTCCAACCTATCAGGACTCAAGGGGCAGCGGGGAGGGGGTGAGGAAGCCAGGGTGGGTGAAGGGCAGATGCGTCTCTGGCACAGGGATCAGCCCAGGCAGCAGGTATCCCTAAATACCTGAAAGATGCGGCTCTGCAGTATCAAGTTATCGGTTTCCCGTACCCGGCTCGCGGGTCAAATTCAGCCATTTGATCAGGGCATCGTCGCCATTGCCGTAGTAACGATGACGAATGCCGGCTTCGCGGAAGCCCAGCGCCGCATACAGCTGCCGCGCCGCCAGGTTGGTCGCCGCCACCTCCAGGGTGGCTCGCTCCGCGCCCTGCTCCCGGGAGCGGCGCAGCAAGGCACCCAGAACCCGGCGCCCCAAGCCGCGGCGCCGCCAGGCGGGGTCCACCGCCACCGCGGTGACATGGAGCTCCTCCACCACCAGCCAGCCGATGGCCAGGGCCCGAAGCTCCCCCGCATGGAACAGCCCCACACCGGGCCGGCGAGCCTCCTCCAGCTCTTGCCGCCATTGGGCTTCGCTCCACAGTCCCCCCAGACTGGCGCGATCCAGTCTCAGGCAGTCCTGCAGGTGCACCGCGGTCAAGTCGCTCTCCCGCAGCGCCCCTGAAGCGGGGCAGGGTTCGCCCCCGGGGTGGGGCGGCTGCTCAGGCACGGACTCGATCCTCACCGCTGATTAACATCCGAAATCGCCACCTTTGCTGCGGGCTTTCCATGGTGACCAGCGTTCAGCCTGCCAGCCACGGCCTCGGTGGCGGAGGCAGCCCTGACGGCGCCTCGGCTGCCGCCCGTCCCTTCGAGAGCCAGCGGGATCCGCACAGCCCGAACCGCAACCTCACCCCGCTGAGCACCTGTCTCGACCCGGAAGATCGCCTTCTGGTCGGCGGCTGCCGGCTGAGCGACCTGGCCCGCACCTACGGCACCCCTCTCTATGTGCTGGATGAGGAGAGCCTGCGCACCGCCTGCCGCGCCTACCGCGAGTCGTTGGAGCGGTTCTACCCCGGGCCGTCCCTCGCCCTGTACGCCTCCAAGGCCAACAGTTCCCTCGCGATCACGGCCCTGGTGGCCTCCGAAGGCCTGGGTCTCGATGCCGTCTCCGCCGGCGAGCTGCTCACCGCCCTGCAGGGGGGCATGCCGCCGGATCGGATCGTGCTGCATGGCAACAACAAGTCGCAGGAGGAGTTGGAGCTGGCCGTGGCCCGCGGCGTCACGGTCGTGGTCGACAACTGGCACGACCTCGATCTTCTGGCCCGGGTGGCTCCCGCCGCAGGCCGGCCCGTGCGCCTGTTGCTGCGCTTCACCCCCGGCATCGAGTGCCACACCCACGACTACATCCGCACCGGCCACCTGGACAGCAAGTTCGGCTTCGATCCCGACCAACTCGAGGCGGTGCTGCGCCACCTCGTCGATTGCGCCTGGGCCCGGCTCGACGGACTCCACGCCCACATCGGCTCCCAGATCTTCGAGTTGGAGCCCCACCGCGATCTGGCGGGGGTGATGGCCGAGGCTCTCGCCCTGGCCCGCTCCCTCGGCCATCCCTGCAGCGATCTGAATGTGGGGGGCGGCCTGGGCATTCGCTACGTCGCGAACGACGATCCCCCTTCGATCCAGGAGTGGGTGCGCACGGTGGCCACGGCGGTGGCGGAGGCCTGCCAGTCCCGCGGCCTGGCCCTGCCGCGCCTGCTGTGCGAACCCGGCCGCTCCCTGGTGGCCAGCGCGGGCCTGACGTTGTACGAGATCGGAAGCCGCAAGGCGATTCCCGGCCTGCGCACCTACGTCGCGGTGGACGGGGGGATGAGCGACAACCCCAGGCCGATCACCTACCAGTCGCCGTACACGGCGCTCCTCGCCGACCGCCCCCTGGCTGCTCCCGACGAGACGGTGACCTTGGCGGGCAAGCACTGCGAATCAGGGGACGTGCTCCTGCGGGACGTGCGCCTTCCCGCCTCCCGGTCCGGCGACGTGCTGGTGGTGTTCAGCACCGGCGCCTACAACGCTTCGATGAGTTCGAACTACAACCGCATCCCCCGACCCGCCACGGTGTTGGTGCAGGACGGCGTTGCCGACCTGGTGCAGCGCCGCGAACAGCCGGAGGATCTGCTGCAGTACGACCTTCTGCCGCCACGGCTTTGCCCGTTAGAATGATTTTGAGCAGAACCGGCTTTGCTGGTTCCCTCATGACCCTGTGACCTCCCACGCTCCGCTTCCGCGGAAGCCACCCACACGCCGTCGTGCAGGCCTTCCAGTCCTGGTTGCAAAACTTCGACTGGCTCCTGCCTCTCGATCTGTTGGCCGCCACCGCTCTGGGGATGGTGGTGCTGGGGCGTGTCACCGAGGTTCGCAGCTTCTGGCTGCTGCGGGGCTATCTGTTCCTGGTGGCTTTGGCCTGGGTGGTGCAACGCACGGCCAGCCTGCCCCTCACCAGCAAGCTCGTGGATGCCCTGGTGATGGCCTGCAGCCTCGCCCTGGCGGTGCTGTGGCAGGGGGAACTGCGGCGGGTGATGGAGCTGCTCGGCACGGGGCGGATCAATGTGCTGTTCGCCGATCGCCGTCGCGACTCGCTGGCCAGCGGTGCGGTGAGTGTGCTGACCGAGGCGGCTGGCCGCCTCTCCCAGGCTCGCCGCGGCGCTCTGATCGTGCTCGATTTGGGCAGTGATCTGCGCCCGGAGGATTTCCTCAATCCAGGTGTGAAGCTCGACGCCCACCTTTCGGTGGATCTTCTGCTCAACCTCTTCGCGGTTGACACCCCTCTGCATGACGGCGCCGTGCTGGTGCGCAAGACCCGCATCGTCGCCGCCGGTGTCATCCTTCCCCTCTCCCGCCAGGGTCTGAACCGCTACGGCACCCGTCACCTGGCCGCCCTGGGGTTGACCGAGCGGCATGATCACTGCCTCTGCGTGGTGGTCTCGGAGGAAACGGGCACCCTCTCCCTCGCCTGCCAGGGCCGTCTGGAGCGTCCGATCACCAGCAGCCGACTGAACGATCTGCTCACCGAGTCGCTGGCCACCGCGCCGGCAGGTCGTAGCGTGGCAGCGGAATCGCCCGAAACCCGCGGATGAGTCGCGCCCTGGCGACCACACCCTCTCTCTCGCGAGAGCCCCTGCCGGCCCAGTTGGATCCCGCCCGGCTGCCTGCCCATGTGGCGGTGATCATGGACGGCAACGGACGCTGGGCGCGACAGCGCGGGCTGCCCAGGGTGATGGGCCACCGTGCCGGGGTGGAGGCCCTCAAACGCACCTTGCGGCTTTGCAGCGACTGGGGCATCGGCTCCCTCACCGCCTATGCCTTCTCCACCGAGAACTGGAACCGTCCCGGGGAGGAGGTGACCTTCCTGATGGCCCTGTTCGAGCGGGTTCTGGCCCGGGAGCTGGAGGGATTGATGCGCGAGCAGGTGCGCATCCGTTTTCTCGGCGATCTGGAGCAGCTGCCCGAGGGCCTGCAGGCCCTGATCGCCAACGCCACGGCGCGCACCGCCACCAACAGCGGCATTCACTTCAACGTCTGCACCAATTACGGGGGCCGCAGCGAACTGGTGCGCGCCGCCCGCAGGCTGGCGGAGCAGGTGGAAGCCGGCCAGCTCGCATCGGCCGCCATCGATGAGGAGCGCTTCGCGGCCGAACTCCACACCGCTGGAGAGGTCGACCCCGACCTGCTGATCCGCACCAGCGGCGAACAGCGCATCAGCAATTTCCTGCTCTGGCAGCTGGCCTACGCCGAGCTGCACCTCACCGACACGCTCTGGCCCGATTTCGATGCCGCGGCCCTGCGGGCGGCGCTTCTCGACTACCAGGGCCGTTCCCGCCGTTTCGGAGGCGTCGATCCGATCCCATGATTCCTCGTCACGACTGGAGCCTGCCGGAGATCGAATCCCTGCTCCACCTCTCGCTGATGGACCTGCTCTGGCAAGCCCAGCAGGTTCATCGCACCGCCAACCCGGGCTATCGCGTGCAGCTCGCCTCCTTGCTGAGCGTGCGCACCGGTGGCTGTGAGGAGGACTGTGCGTACTGTCCGCAATCGATGCACCACAGCAGTGATGTGGGCGATCGTCCCGCGCTGGCGGTGGAGCCGGTGCTGGCACGGGCCAGGGCTGCCCGCGATGCCGGTGCCCAACGCTTCTGCATGGGCTGGGCCTGGCGGGAGATTCGCGACGGCGACCCGTTCGAGGCCATGCTGGCGATGGTGCGGGGGGTGCGTGAGCTGGGCCTGGAGGCCTGTGTCACCGCCGGCATGCTCAGCGATGTTCAGGCGCAGCGGCTGGCGGAGGCGGGCCTGACCTCCTACAACCACAACCTCGACACCAGCCCGGAGCATTACGGCCAGATCATCAGCACCCGCACCTACCAGGAGCGGCTGGAAACCCTGGAACGGGTGCGGCGGGCGGGGCTGAGCCTCTGCTGCGGCGGCATCATCGGCATGGGCGAGAGCCTGGCCGACCGGGCCCGCCTGCTGCAGGTGCTCGCCACCATGGCGCCTCACCCCGAGAGCGTGCCGATCAATGGCCTCGTGGCCGTGGAGGGCACCCCCCTGGCGGACCTTCCCCCCTTCGACCCCCTGGAGCTGGTGCGCATGGTGGCTGTCGCCCGCATCCTCATGCCTCATACCCGGGTGCGGCTCAGTGCGGGTCGGGAGCAGCTGAACCGCGAGGCCCAGATCCTCTGCCTGCTGGCGGGAGCCGATTCGATCTTTTACGGCGACACCTTGCTCACCACCGGGAACCCGGATGTGGCTGCCGATCGGGAGCTCCTGGCCGCCGCCGGCGTGCGGGCCTGGGAGGGGTCCCCCTGAACACCGGCGACGCTGCTCCTGGACGCCCCGTTCCCCAGACGGTGGCCTCCTTTTATCGCTTCGCCGCCCTGACGGAGCTCCAGGTCCTGCGCCAGGAACTTCTCACCATGGCGGCCGATCTGGGCGTGCAGGGCACGATTCTGCTCGCGGCGGAGGGGGTGAATGGCACCCTCTGCGGTCCAGACGCGGCGGTGCGGTCCCTCCTGGCGCGGCTGCGTCAGGTGCCGGGGCTGGAGCCCCTCACGGCCACCTTCAGCTACGCCGCTGGACCGGTCTTCCAGCGGCTGCGGGTGCGGAGCAAGCGCGAGATTCTCAGCTTCGGCCAGAGCGATGTGCGGCCCTACCTCGGCTCGGCGGTGGGCACGCCGGTGCCGCCAGCGGAGTGGAATGCGCTGATCGCCGACCCCGCCACGTTGCTGATCGACACTCGCAACAGCTACGAAGTGGCGATTGGCTCCTTTGCCGGGGCGATCGATCCCGCCACGGCAAGCTTTCGGGATTTTCCCGCCTGGGTGGAGGGAACGCTCAGGCCCATGGTGGAAGAGCAGCAGCCTCGCGCGGTCGCGTTGTTCTGCACCGGCGGCATCCGCTGTGAGAAGGCCACGGCCCTGCTGCGGCAGCGGGGTTTCAGCGGTGTACATCAGCTGCAGGGGGGCATCCTGCGCTACCTCCAGGAGATCCCGCCCGAGCGCAGCCGCTGGCGAGGGGAATGCTTCGTCTTCGATCAACGGGTGGCCCTGAACCACCAGCTCCAGCCCGGCCGCCACATCCTCTGCCACGCCTGTGGACTGCCGCTGGCTCCGGCCGATCAGGATCACCCCGCCTACCGCAAGGGGGTGAGCTGCCGCCATTGCCTCGCCCAGTTCAGCGACGACGACCGGGCGCGCTTCGCCGAGCGCCAACGGCAGATCGAGTGGGCGCGGGCACGGGGAGAGGCACATCTCGGGATGGAGCCTCGGCCGCCCAGCACAATCCTTCAGCCTGAGTATCGTAAATAGGGGTGCGTCTGGGGTTGGGAAAGAGAGGAATGGCTTCCCCTTGCTCGATCTGGCTGATGGGCTTGTAGGCTGGCCAGGTGGCAACCAGCATCACCTTTCCCATACTTCTTTACAGCTTCCGCCGCTGTCCGGCTGCGATACGGGCACGGCTTGCCCTGCGGGCGGCGGGGTTCGAGCCCGGCAGCAGCCTGGAGTTGCGGGAGGTGAACCTCAGGGCCAAGCCGCCGGAGCTGCTGGAGGTCTCGCCGCGGGGCACGGTGCCGGCGCTACTGGCCGATGGACAGGCGCTGGATGAAAGCCTGGCCATCATGAATTGGGCGCTGGAGCGCTCCGACCCCCGGGGCTGGCTGAGCGGTTGGTCTGCGTCTGATCGGGCGGTGGCGAGCGAACTGATCGCGGCGAACGAGGGTCCGTTCCGGCACCACCTCGATCGGTACCGCTACCCGGAGCGATTCGCCGTGGAGGCGGTGGAGCGGGAGCAACACCGCCAGCAGGGTTTGGCGATCCTTGGCGGTTGGAGCCAGCGCCTCGAAGCCGGCGGCTGGCTCCTGGGAGAGCGGTCATCGCTGGCCGACTGGGCTCTGCTGCCATTCGTGCGCCAGTTCCGGCACACCGAGGCGACGCGCTTTGATGGCGAGCCGGGGCTCGCTCCCCTGCAGGCCTGGCTGTCGCGGTTCCTGGCGGGCGAGGAGTTGGCGGCGGTGATGGACACCCCCTGGGCAGAACGCTGCACCTGGCGCTCCCCACGCCGCCTCTATCACCTGGCGCTGCGAGGGGAGTGGCAAGAAGCGCGGCGCAGCGGCGTGTACGAGCGCTCCACCCGCGGCCAATCCCTGCAGGAGGTGGGCTTCGTGCATCTCAGCTATGCCCACCAGGTGGCGGACACCCATGCGCGCTTCTACGGCGACCTCCCGCCCGACAGCGTGCTGCTGCTCAGTCTGGATCCCCAGCGGCTGGAGGCCGCCGGCCTGACGGTGCGGGCCGAACCGGCGCCGGGGACCGGAGAACTCTTCCCCCATCTGTACGGGCCGTTGCCCCTGGCGGCGGTGCTGCTGGCGGAAATCTTCCGATGACCGCCGCGTCGCTTCCCTCCCTGGCAAGCCTGGAGGTGGAGGCCCGCCGTCGGGGGTTGCTGTTGCGGTTGCGGGTGCGCAGGCTGGCGGGCCTCACCTGGAACCTGCGGGTGGCGGTGGCGCGTCGGCTGCCGGCCTCCGATCCCGCGGGAACCCTGCAGTTGCTGGGAGAGCTGAAGGCATGGGCATTGCCGACGCCCGGGGGGCTGCGCCTCGACACGATGCGGGTGCAAGGGAGTGACACCATCGCTGTGGGCGCCCTGCTCTGGGCCGCCACCTTCGCCTGGGCTCTGGAGGCCACCCCCTGCCGGCAGGCCACCCTGCTGGCGATCCGGGATGGCGAAGCCCAGCACCGGCGCCTGGTGCGCTACTTCCGCGGCCTGGGTTTCACCCCGCAGCGGGAACTGGGCGGGGCTGTCGTGGATTTCCCGGCCCGACTGATCTGGGGCGGTTCCGGGCTGCTGATGCGGGGTGGTTGCGGCGAGGGCCTGCGGCGCAGTGCCCGGCGGCTTGGCCTGGCTGGATCGGAGCCGGGTTGAGCGCTGGTGAGGGGCTGGCGAGTCCCTCGGAAGGCGCAGTGCCGCCAGCAGCAGCAGCAGCGGAGGCTCCGGCAGCAGTGAGGGTGACCGTCAGAGCGGTCGCCAGCAGGCCAGCCGAGTAAAGGGCCTGCCCCTGACCTGGCTGATCCGAGCGGGGCTTGGCAGGCCCGTCTCCAGGCCCAATTGCGTGAACCCGTGGCTGGTGAGTCCGGGTGCGAGGCAGCCACGAACCTGCGCCGCGGGGGGCAGGGCCTGCGGATCGCCGCGACAGGAATCGGTGGCTCCGGCGAGCCCATGGGCTCAGGAACTGCCGGCGTGGTAGCTGCTGCGCACCAGCGGTCCGCTGCGCACGTCCCGGAAGCCCATCTGACGGGCGATGGTCGCCAGCTGGTCAAACTCCTCCGGTCGCCAGTATCGAGCCACGGGAATGTGCGCCAGGGAGGGCCTCAGGTATTGGCCCAGGGTGAGCCGCTGGCAGTCCACCGCCCGCAGGTCGGCCAGGGTGGCCACCACCTCCGCAAAGGTCTCCCCCAACCCGAGCATCAGACCGCTCTTGGTGGGGATCGCGGGCGCCAGCTCGCGCGCCGCCGCCAGGAGGCCCAGGGAGCGGGGGTAGGTGGCGCCGCGCCGCACCTCCCCCTGCAGTCTCTCCACGGTTTCCAGGTTGTGGTTGAAGCAGACCGGGGCGGCTTCCAGCACGGTGGCCAGTCGTTGGCGCTGGGCGGCGAGACCCGCCGCCTCCCCGCGCTGCCCCCCCCAGAAGTCCGGGGTGAGCACCTCGATCGCCACCAGGGGATTGCGAGAGCGGATCGCGGCCATGGCGGCGGTGAACAGGCAGGCGCCGTGGTCTGCGAGGTCGTCGCGGGCCACGGCGGTGAGCACCACGTAGCGGAGCCCCAGGGTTGCCACCGCCTCGGCCACCCGCTCCGCCTCTCCGGGGTCGTGGGGGGCCGGTGCCTGCCCCTTCTCCACCTGACAGAAGGCGCAGCTGCGGGTGCAGATCGGGCCACCCAGCAGGAAGGTGGCGGTGCCGGCGGCGTAGCACTCGCCCCGATTGGGGCAACGCCCCTCCTCGCAGATGGTGTGCAGGCGCTGTCCCTTCACCACCCCTTGGACCGCTTCCAGTGCCGTGGCATTGCCGAGGGGCGCCCGCAGCCACTCCGGCAGCCGTTCGGCGGGGGGGATCGCGCTGTAGCGAGTGGGTCGGGTGCTCATTCGACGGGACGGCGACCTTCCAGGGCCCGGGCCAGGGTGACTTCGTCTGCGTATTCCAGCTCGCTTCCCACCGGCAGTCCGTAGGCGATGCGGCTGACGGTGGTGAAGGGCCGCAGCAACCGCGCCAGATAGAGGCTGGTGGTGTCCCCTTCGACGCTGGGCGTGAGAGCCAGGATCACTTCGCTGGCATCCTCGCGACTCACCCGCTCCACCAGGGGCTGGATCTGCAGCAGCTCCGGCCCCACCCCATCCATCGGAGAGATCAGGCCGCCGAGAACGTGGTACTGACCCACAAACTCATGGGTGCGCTCCAGGGCGAGCAGATCGCGGGAGTCGGCCACCACGCAGATCACCCCGGTGTTGCGCTCGCTGTTGCGGCAGATCTCGCAGATTGGTTCGGCAGAGAGGTGAAAGCAGCGACGGCATTGGCCCACCTGACTGCGGGCCGCCAGAAGGGCGTCGGCGAAGGCACGGATCTGCTCCTCCGGCTGACGCAATAAATGGAGGGCCAGCCGCTGAGCCGTGCGGGGCCCGATGCCCGGCAACCGTTCGAATTGATCGATCAGGCGGGCAAGGGGGCGCGTGAAGCCGCTCAGGGATCGACTGCGAATCCACTGAATTTAGGCGGGATGACCCCGGTGGAGAGGGGGAACGTGCAGGCCGCCCCCGAGAATGGAGATCTCCTCTGCCGCCGCGCTCCCCATGGCTTTCGATCGCCCCCCGCTGACGCGGCTCTGCGGCCGCCTGCTGCGATCGACCCTGCCGCTTCTGCTCGTCGCGGTGCTGGTGGGCTGCAGCGCCGCCGCGGCTGGCCTGCAGTCCTTCCAGAGCCCGGATGGGCGCTTTGCCTTCCTCTACCCCACGGGTTGGACACGGGTGCAGGTGAAGGACGGGCCCCAACTGGTGTTCCACGATCTGATCAACAGCGACGAGACCCTCAGCCTGGTGATCTCCGAGGTGGATGCCGCCAACAGCCTGGAGGATCTCGGCAGCGCTGTGGCGGTGGGCGAACGGCTGCGGCGCACCGTGATCGCTCCGGAGGGGAGCGGCCGGGAGGCCGAGCTGGTGGAAGCGCGGGAGCGCGAGCAGAACAACCACACCTATTACGACCTGGAATTCGCGGTGCACCTCAGCGACCGGGACCGGCATGAACTGGCGACGGTGGTCGTCGACCGCGCACGGCTCTACACCTTTGCCGCCAGCACGAACGAAGCGCGCTGGCCCCGCGTGCAGGAACTGTTTCAGCGGGTGATCGGCTCCTTCTCCCTGCAGATCTGAATGGCGAGCGACCCCGGTGCCCACCCCGACGGCGTGGCGATCATCGGTGGTGGCCTGGCGGGTGCCCTGCTGGCCCTTGCCCTGCGGCAACGCGGCAGCGCGGTGTGGCTGATCGAGTGCGGCGGGCCCAGCCCCAGCTTCTGCAGCTACGGCGTCATCCCGGGTTGGCCCCTGGATCCCTCCCCCCTGGGGCGACTCGCGGCCGGGGCGGGTCGCTGCTGGCAGGAGCTGCAGCGCAACCACGGCGATCTGGGCTGGCGCAGGCGGCAGCGCTGGCCCGTGCCCCTGTCCCAGGTCGATGCGGCGCGGCTGGCGGAACGGCTGGCGCGGGTGTTGGAGGGCGCTGGGGTGGCGTGTTGGCGAGGGCGCGTTCGGCGCTTGGAACCCTGTCCCGCCGGCTGGGGCTTGACCCTCGCCGAGGGAGGGGCTTTGGAGGCGAAGCAGGTGGTTTTGGCGGCTGGGGCGGGCTGCCGGGCGCTCCACTCCGACCTTCCCCCTGTGCTGGGCGTCAGCTGGGCGGGCGTGCTGGAGCTGCCCCCACCCCCCGGCGGCGGCGCCTATCCGCTCCACCTTCCCACCCGCTTCCAACGGATGGCCCTGGAGGCACGGTCGGGCGGGTTGAACCAGCCGGAATGGGTGGTGGATGCCGGACTCGTTCCCTGGGGGGAAGGGGGGCTGCTGGGACAGCTCAGCTGGATCGCCCCCGGGGCGGCGGCAGATCAGGAGCCGGATCCCGGGCGTGCGGAGAGCTGGCTGCGGCGCAGCCTTGCCGAAGCGGCACCCGGGCCCCTGGCGGCCCTGGCTGCCGCCACCGGCAGCTACCGCCAGCTGCCGGTGGCCTTCTGCCGCGATGGTCCCCCCTTGGCCGGTCCGCTGGCGGCGCCGGGTGCCTGGCTGTTCAGCGGCTTCCGCGGTGCCTTTGCCCAGGTGCCGGTGCTCGCCCCCCTGCTGGCCACCGCGATCGCGGGCGATGCGCAGGAATCGGCGGCAGCCGGCGCAGAGCTGGGCCGACTCGGGGTGCTGCCCGCCCTCAGGGACTAGAACGAGTGGTTGCCTCCGGCCAACGGAGCAGCGGCTGGAAAGGGGCGGAGGGATCCCGCGGCACCGGCAACAGCTCCCGCAGCAGTCGCGCGTAGCTGACGTTGGCTGCCACGGTTGCGTTGAGGCGTCGGATCAGGCTGCGGATCAGCTGATCCTGGGTCACCGAGACGTCCACCTCGCTGGAGAGTCCGCTCTGGTAGCGAAGGCGGACGTCACGGAAGGCCTCCAGGGCGGCAGCGACCCCACGGCGTGCTGCACTCAGACGGGCCAGGCTGGCCTCGTGAGTGAGAAAGGCTGTTTCCAGGCGGAGGCGGATGGCGTCGCGGCGAGCCGCCAGCTGCTGCTCGCTGGCCCTGGCCCGCAGCGCCAGCGCCCGGGCCTGCCCGGAACTGCTTCCGCCGTCGAACAGCAGCCAGCGCAGGCTCAACCCGAGCGACCAGTCCCCGCCACTGCTGTTCTGCACCGGAATGAAGGTGGTGCCGCAGCAGCCGCCATCGTCCAGGGAGAGGTTGAAGTTGTTGGTGTTGCTGGTGTTCCCACTGCCGCTGGCGAACAGGGAGAGCTTGGGCAGGAGGGAGGCGGCAGCGGCGTCCCGCTCCCGCGCGAGCGCCTCCCGGGTGGCCAGGATCGCCTCCAGCTCCGGGTTTCCCCGGTAGGCGGCCAGCAGACTGGTCTCCAGATCAAACGGCCAGGCGGGACTGGGGGTGATGGGATCGCTGGCCGTTGGCGTGACCGCGACCGGCAAATTCAGCAGCACCGCCAGCTCCCGCCGCGCAATCGCCCTGCCGGCCAGCGCCTCAATCAGGGCCTCCTGATCGGCGGCCTCGATGGCGCGGCGGCGCAGGACGTCCAGGCGTGGCACCAAACCGGCCTGCTTGAGATCGAGGGCCTCCTGCAGGATCACCAGGTCGTTGCGCACAGCGGCGTCTTGGATGCGCACGTTTTGATCCGCCTGCTGCAACTGGTAGTACGCCTCGCTCACCTGCAGCTGGAGAAGCCGCAGCTGGTTGGCGTAGGTGCTGCGTGCCGCGCTGAGCCGGGAGCGGGCCGCCCGCACCGCAGGGGTGCGAGCGAAGTCGAGCAGGGCGTAGTCGAGTTGGACACCGGCCGCCCCGCCACTGGCGTAGGTGCCGAAGCCCACCGCACCCCCGCTGGGAACGGCGAACGGCCCGCCGGGGGCGAAGTTGGGGCCGAGGCCAAGACGCGTGTTCCCCACCGGCGCGTTGCTGCTTTGGCCGCTGCGGCCGGTGGCGGCATCGGCGAAGGCGTGGATCCGCGGCCAGTAGCTGCCCAGGGAGGCTTGAAGTTCGGCCAGGGCCGCCGCTACCTCCAGGCGCTGGGCCTGCAGGCCCGGGTTGTTGGCAAAGGCGATGACCACCGCCTCCGCCAGCTGCAAGCTGGCGATCCTGCCCTGCCGCAGCTCTGGCGGCGCTGGCAGGCTGAGGGGTGCGGGGGGAACGCGATCGGCGGGAGACAGGGGCCCTTCAGGCGCCTCGTTTTCGTTCAGCAGGTTGCGCGGCAAAAGGGGCGACGCGAGCACATCACGCACGGGCGGCTGGGGATCCGGCGAGATCAGGGCGTCGAGGGCGCGGAGCTCGCGGTCGAGATCCCGCCAGTTGCGCTCCAGCCGCGGCAGGCCCGGACCAAGAGCAGGGGCCGCGTCGGCCGGCGCCAGGAACGGAGGGGTGGCAATAGCCGCCCCCACCACGGCGGCGATCCCGTTCCAGCTCCGGCCTCCACGGCGCACGGGCAACCACCCCGGGTTTGCGTGAAATTAAGTATGGCGGATATGGCCAGTCCGTCTGGGCTCCGGCAAGCTCACCCCATGATGGGCACTTTGATCCGCCTGCGCTGGCGGAGCCTGAGCGAGCACGCTCGGGTGGGGATCTCGCTGGCGGCCGTGACGGGAGCCCTGGGCCTCTGGGTGTTGTTCTGGCCAGTGCCCACGGAGGTGAGCGGCGAGGGTGTTCTCCTGTATCCCGACAACGCCGGGGTGCTCAATGCGCGGGCGGGGGGGCAGGTGCGCACGCTGCGGGTGCGCGTCGGGGAGTCGGTGCGCCGCGGCCAGCTGCTGATGACCCTCCACCTGCCGGTGCTGGAGCGGCAGCTTCAGCAGGAGCGGGGGAATCTGGCCCAGCTGGAGCGGATCGACCGCGACCTGCTGCACCGTGACCAGCGGCGGCTGCAGAGCGAGAAGCAGACCGTCGAAACCTCCCTGGTCAAGCTCCGCAACGATGCCGGCCGCTTTCGTGCCCTCCAGGCCACCTACGCGGAAAAGCTGCGCAGCCTGAAGTGGCTGACCCGCCGGGAGGTGGTCGCTCCCCTCTCCTCCGAGGTGGTGGCGGCGGAGCAGGGATTCACCAGCAGCGGCGTCAACCTCGACCAGGTGCGGATAGAGGAACGCCGCGTGCTCTCGGCCTGGCAAGAAGTGAAGCTGCAAATTGAAACCGAGACCCAGCAGCGTCGCTTCCGGATCGATGACCTGCGCCGCCAGATTCGCGTCAGTGAAGCCAGGATCGACTACGACGGACGGGTGGTGGCAGAGCGGGATGGCCAGGTCCTCGATCTGCAGGTGATCGAGGGCCAGACCGTGGCGATGGGCCAGAGGCTCGGCACGATCGGCCACCAGGACGGCCCGGGCCAGGGAGCGGAGCCCCTGCAGGCAGTGGCGTACTTCGCTCCCGCGGACGCCCGCCGGCTGCCGGTCGGCCTGCCGGTGGAGGTGGTGCCGCAGTGGAACCAGCGCGGTCGCTTCGGCGGCATCATGGGCCGGGTGAAGGAGGTGCTCAGCCTCCCCGCCACCCTCGAGGATGTCTCGACCACCACGGGGAACCCCCAATTGGCCCGCGAGCTGACCCGCAACGGGCCTGTGATGCGGGCAAGAATCCACCTTGATCGCGACCCCGCCAACTTGGATGGCTTCCGATGGACCCTCTCGGGGGGCAGCGGCGTCTTCCCGGTGAGGGCCGGGTTGACGGTGACCGCCCATGCCTATGTGGAGTGGCGTCCGCCGATCAGTTACATCCTCCCCGGTCTGCGCTCTCTCACCGGCGGCTACCGCACCATGCGAATCGACCGCCTTTGGGATTCACCCTCCCTGCGCCAGCCCCGCAGCATGCCCTGACTCCGATGGCTCCCCCCGCCCCCCCTGCCGGTCCCCCTCTGTGGCGGCAGGAACTGCCCTGGCTGGCATCGGAACTGGCCTTGCTCGTGATCCTCTGCAACGCGAACGCGCCGGAACTCTGGTTCTGGCTGGTGGTGCTGCTGGTGATCCTTGCCTATCGGATCGAACGCTGGTGGGCGTCCCGCCCTCAGCCCTGAACCGCAACCCACAGCCTCTCCGTCTCCACCATCGCCTGTTCGGCGAGACGGCAGAGCATCAGGCGGGCCGCGATGCGCTCCTGTCGCTCCAGGGAGATGGCGTCCGTCCCCCGATCGTGCAGAAGCCTCTCCAGGCTGTGCCAGCTTTCGGGAGGCAGCCAGGGGGTGGCAGGGGGTGGGGGAACTCCGCCGCGGCTCATTGCCAGGCACTCTCGCCACTCTCCCATCCGGTTCGCCAGGCTGAGCAGCAGGTCAGCTTCCACCCGATTCAGCTCGTCCAGCAGGGCGGCATCCTCCAGCGGGGGCAGGCGCCGTGCCATCTCTCCGAAGGCATTCACCAGCCGAGAGGCAGCCCGGTCCAGGGCCTGCATCAGTTGATAGAAGGGATGGCGCCGGGGGGCCAGGCCCAGTTCCTCCTGCAGGCTCGGGAGCTGTCGGCGAAGTGCCAGCAGCCGGAAACGAAGGGCCTGATAGTGATCGGCATCCCTGCGGTCGAAGGGTGTTCCATCGGCATGGCGCACTGCGTCTCCGGGGGGAGCGAGGCGACTCGCCAGCTGGCCATAGAGCGCCTGGAGGTCTGCCAGCAACGCGTTGTTGTCAGACAAGATCTGGGCGTAGCTGGTGCAGGGCCAGAACCACCGCAGGCTGAGCAGTGCCAGCAGCACCCCGAATGCGGTCCACCCCAGGCGCAGGGAGAGCCAGCCGTCCAGCTGGCCGCCATGCACCAACCAGCCCATCACCACGATGAATCCCCCCACCTTGTAGCCGGCTTTCAGGCCCAGGACCTCCCCCAGTAAGCGCTGCGCGGCCAGGGTGAACGCCAGGGCCAGGGGCATCGGCAGTGTGGCGAGCCCTTTGAAGCTCACCACCAGCAGCGCCGAGCCGAGCGCGCTGCCAAGGATTCGCTCCCGCCCGAGCGCGAGGGAACCGCCGTAGCTGCCCACCCCCACTGCCAGCACCGCCAACGGGACGTAATAGCCGAAGGGGAGCCCGGAGAGGTTGGCGAAGGCATTGCCCAAGCCTGCCGCAAACGCCAGGCGCAGCTCACTGCGGCGGATCAACATGGAACGCTCCGCCCCAGTGCCCTGAGGTTGGTGTGAAGGGGACGGATCTCCTCCGCCAGGGCCAGAAGGGGCAAAACCGGCAGCCCCCGTTGCTGCGCCAGGTCACTCCAGGCACCGGGGTCCCTTCGGGGTGTGGGCAGGCTCGCCCCCGCCAGCTGCCCCAGCAACGCCTCCACGTTCTGCGCCAGCAGTGGAGCTTCGCCAGCCTGCAGGGGGGGAAGGCTCGCCAGCAGGCGCTCCCAGGCGATCCAGTGGAAGAGCACCAGCTGCCAGTGCCTCAGGCGACGCTCCCAGCCGCTGTTGCGGAGTCGCTGATGGCGCGGCCCTCCGCGCTCCCGCTGGACGAGTTGTTCCATCCGCGCCACCGTGTTGCTCAGCGGCGCTGGATCGAGGGGCTCCGGGCGTGTTCGGCCTGCGTGCAAGTCGTGAAGAAGCCTCTCCAGGCGATTGGCGATCTCCTCCCTCAGGCAGCGATCCGCCTGCCCCAGCTCCAGGTAGACGCTGCGGGGCCAGAACAGCAGCCCCACCCCCAGGGCGATGGCGCACCCCAACGCCGTGTCGAGGCAGCGGTTCAGCACATACGACCAGTCGAGGGCGACGTAGGCGGGGATCATCAGGAACATCACGCTCAACGTGCCGGCGGTGCTCAGACCCGCCTGCCAGCCGAGGAGTCGCAGCAGCGGAATCATGAGCAGCAGCGACACCAGCACGCCGATCCAGCCATTGAGAATGGTATGGACCAGGAAGGTGACGAGCCCGCCGCTGACTGTGCCGAGGATGCGTGCCGTCGCGGCCTTCACGGTCTGCTCGTCGTCGTCATCGACGGTGATGACGACGGCCAGGAGCGGGTACCAGAGGAAAGCCACGCGCTGACTCCAGACCGCGATCGCGGCGGTCAGCAGCACCGCCACAAACAACTTGAGGCTGTTGCGCAGCAGCGGCGGATCCATGCGCCTGGTGGTGTGAGCCCTCTGGGTCACGAGCCTATGGCGAGCGGCCCGCGGATGCCCTAGAGCAGAAGCAGCCCCGCCTGCCCCCGATGACCGGCCCTCCAAGCCTCTGGAGCCAAAAGCCCTGGTGGTGCCAGCCCTGGTCGATCGTGCTCACCGGGGTGGGGCTGGTGGGGGGCAGCAGCTGGTGGCCGGGCCGCTGGTGGATCAGCCTTCCCCTGGCGGTTGCCGTCCTGCTGTGGTGGTGGCTCTTCCTGGTGGTGGTGCCGGCGGCCTACCGCGAAGGCGCGGGGTCGGAGAAATGAGCGTGCCGGCGCTCGCCCTGCTCGGCCCGGAAGCCTGGCGATGGGAGCTGACGCCCGACCTGAGGGCCCTGCTGCGCATGGGCCTGGCGGTGCTCTGTGGCCTGGCGGTCGGTCTCAACCGCGCCCATCACGGCACGGTCCCCCACCCCAACCGGCTGCGGGTGCATGTGTTGGTGGGGTTGAGCGCCTGCCTGATGGTGCTGGCGGCGGGTCCGGATGTGAACGCCCGCAGCCGGGCGATCCAGGGGGTGGCGACCGGCATCGGCTTCCTGGGGGCGGGTGAGATCCTGGTGCCCCGCCAGTACGATCCCTCAGCCCAGCCGGAGGTGCGGGGGCTGAGCAGCGCCGCCTCGATCTGGTTCACGGCCTCGCTGGGGGTGACGGTGGCCTCCTCCAGCCCGGTGCTGGCCTTTGCGGCCCTTGGCCTGGCCCTGATCACCCTCTCGGCGCGGAATGGGCAGACGCTGGGATCCGGGGACCAGCCGCTCGGCGCACCGGGCCCGGAGCCGGGTGGAAAACCAGCCGATCAAAAAAGAAAGCGCTGAAGGCCCTGACGGGCGGTCGGCTTTTCCCCCTCATTCGGGAGGGCGCTTGTGCCGGAGCCGTTCCAGTCCGCCTCCCAGTAGCTGATGCCATCGAGGTCGAAGGGGCGACCGTCCAGGTGGGCCGCATGCAGGCGGGTGCTGCCCATGCGGGTGATCAGCCCCCCCAGCTCCATCGGTCCGAGATCGGTGCGCACGTCCTTGCCGGCAGCCATGAGCAGGGCAGGCAGGCGCACCAGGTTTTCCGGGCGGGTGAGTTTGCGGAAGAGGGCCTGAAGGGCCAGTTGCTGACGCTCCATCCGGCCGATGTCGCCCGTCTCGTCGTGACGGAAGCGCAGGAAGCCTTCCAGGTCGCGGCCGCGCAGGGTCTGCAGGCCTGGCTGGAGATCGATGTAAAGGCCCTGGCTGCGGTCGGTGTACTTCATCCGCTTGGGCACGTTCACCTCAATGCCACCCAGCAGATCAGCCATGCGGCGGATCGCCGCCAGATTGATCACAAGGTGGTGGGACACGGGGCGGCCAAGTCCCTTGCCCACCTCTTGCTTGATTGCCTCGGTCCCACCCAGGGCATAGAGGGCATTGATCTTGAGCGGTCCAAAACGCTCCGACTCGATGTAGGTGTCCCGAGGGATCTGGGTGACGCGGGTGAGGCCCCCTTCCACGCGCAGCACGGCGATGACATCGGTGTTGCCGCCGCCCACGTCCGTGCCGAGCAGCAGGAGGTCCTGGCTGCCGAGGTCAGCCCAGGCCGCGAAGGGGTTGGTGATTCCCGGATGGACGCTCCGGCCGTCCTGGCTGAGCCAGTCGGCCAGGGGACCGGAGAGCAGCAGGCCCCCGCCGAGGCCCAGGACCATGGCAAGCAGTACCGGGGTTTTCCGGCCAGACCGGGCATGGGGCCGGGCGATGGGCCTGGCCAGATTTCGGTTCATAACGGAAACGCTACGGCATCCTTTAGATCTGGAGTGCCTCGTCCGGTCGCAGGCCGGCCTGCACGCGCCAGAGCGAGGCATAGGCGCCACCCCGCTCCAGCAAGTGCTCGTGCCGACCGCTCTCGACGATGCGCCCCCGCTCGATCACGACGATTCGATCGGCATGGCGCACGGTGCTGAGCCGGTGGGCGATCACCAAGGTGGTGCGGCCGGCGGTGAAGCGATCGAGGGAGCGCTGGATCGCCGCCTCGGTCTCGTTGTCCATCGCCGCGGTGGCCTCATCAAGGATCAGCACCGGCGGATCCCGCAGGATGGCGCGGGCGAGGGCGATGCGTTGGCGCTGGCCGCCGGAGAGGCGCTGGCCCCGCTCGCCGACGATCGTGTCGTAGCCATCGGGTAGTTCCTCGATGAAAGCGGCGGCCTCCGCCAGGGCAGCGGCGCGCTCGATCGCCTGGCGGGGGGCCCCAAAACTGCCGTAGGCGATGTTCTCGGCCACGCTGCCGTCGAACAGAAAGGCCTCCTGGCTGACCAGGCCGATCGCCCGGCGCAGGTCGGCCAGCCGCAGGGTTTCGATCGGCTGGCCATCGAGGGTGATGCGGCCCGACTGCCGCTCGTGCAGGCGCAGCAGGAGCTTCACCAGGGTGGTTTTGCCCGACCCCGTGGCTCCCACGATGCCGAGGGTGTGGCCGGCGGGCACAGCCAGGTCGAAGTCCACCAGCAGTGGCGATCGCCCCGCATAGGCAAAGCGGACCGCCTCGAAGCGGATTTCGCCGCGCACCTCCGAGGGCTCCAGCGGCCGGTCGCCGGCAGGCAGCGCGATGGGAACCTCCAGCAGGTCGAGAACCCGCTGGGTCGAAGCCATGGCCCGCTGCCAGTCATCCAAGGTGCGGCCGAGGCCCGTCAGGGGCCAGAGCAGGCGCTGGGTGATGAACACCAGGAAGCTGTAGGTGCCGATCGCCAGCTCACCCCGCCAGGCCTGATAGCCACCCACCACCAGGATCGCCAGGAAGGCGAACAGGATGGCGAAACGGATCAGCGGCACGAACGCCGAGGACAGCCGAATCGCCTTGCCGTTGCTGAGGCGGTAGGCCTCGCTTCGCTCGCGCAACGCTCGGCTGGACCAGGCCTCCGCCGCGTAGCACTTGATCGTGAGGATGCCACCGAGATCGTGGGCGAGCTGGGTGGCGATCGCTCCGGCCCGCTCTCGCACCTCCGCGTAGCGCGGAGCCAAACGCTTCTGGAAACGCAGAGATCCCCAGAGAATGATCGGAATCGGCAGGAAAGCCACCCCCGCCACTTTCGGGGAAAGCCAGAGCATCGCGCCGCCCACGGCCAGCACGGTGGTGATCAGCTGCAGGATCTCGTTGGCGCCGCTGTCGAGAAAGCGCTCGAGCTGGTTGATGTCGTCGTTGAGGATGGCGAGCAGGCGCCCCGTGCTGGCCGTTTCAAACCAGGCCAGGTCGAGGCGCAGCAGATGATTCCAGGCGCTGATCCGCAGCTCGTGCTGCACGCGCTGGGCCAGGTTGCGCCAGAGCACTCGCTGCAGGTACTCGAACAGCGACTCAGCACTCCAGAGCACGAAGGAGAGCAGGGCCAGGAGGCCGAGCTGGGAGGGAACCGTGGCAAACCCAAGTCCGGCCAGCCAGGAGGTTCTCTGTCGCGTCACCACGTCGACTGCCAGACCGATGAGCACCGGCGGGGCCAGGTCGAACAACTTGTTGAGAACGGAGGCGCCGCTTGCCAGGAGCACGGTGCCGCGGTGGGGGCGGAGGTGCTGCAACAAGCGCGGCAGCCCCGCCTCCCCCGCCGTGGGGGCGCCCAGCCGACTCACCAGCGATTCCCGTCGTCCGCGCCGTAGCCGCCCCCGCCGCCGCCCCCGCCACCGCGGGGACCGCCGCCGCCGCCGCCACCGCGCGGGCCGCCGCCGCCACCACCACCGCCGCCCTCCCTGGGGGTGGCCTTGTTGACGCGGATCATCCGGCCCATCCACTCCACGTTCTGGAGGTCATCGATGGCCTTCTGCTCGGCGTCGTCATCGATGAGATCGACGAAAGCAAAGCCTCGCTTCCGGCCGGTTTCCCGGTCGAGGGGCAAGCTGCACTGGCGGACCTCCCCGTACTGGCCGAACAGGTCGACGAGGTCTTCCCGTTCCGCGCGGAACGAGAGGTTGCCGATGTAGATGGTCATTCACGCAAATGGCTGGGACGGATTCGTGGGAGGTCGGGAGTCCCGGGGGAGCCAGTGAACAGTGAAGACCGGAGATCGAAGCCGTGGGAGTCGAACCGGGAGGGTCACCGCCGGCTGGTCGAGCCGTGGGGGAGCCTGAACGTCTTTGGAATCGGGGAGACTCTACAGGGTGGTTCCGCCGGGGAGAGTCTCCCCGCCAGCCGCCGGATTGGCGTTGCGAACATGGAGAAGGTTGAAGCCAATCGAAAGCAAAAGCGAAGAACCGCCCGCCCTGTCCGAGAGTGCCCCATTGTCAGCAAACCCTGATCTCAGTGATCCCGACGATGACGGCCCCTTCCGCGTGGTGCCTCGCCTGGTGCGAGAACGGTGAACTGGCCCTGCAGGATCATTTCGACCTGCTGCAGGCCCTGGTGCTCAGCGAAAGCCTGGAGGTCCAACCTGCTCTGGTGGCTGCGGTGGAGCGTCTCTCGTTGTGTGAGATCTCCGTGCTCTCCACCCGGGAGGTCACCGGGCTGTGCGCCTGAAGGGTGGTTCAGATCGGATAGCGGCGGGCTGTGGCGGTGCGGCAACTGGTGCGCGCAACGTCGAGGCTGTTGCCGTTGCTGATCTGGTCCACCACGCAGGCGCAGGCGTAATTGGCCATGCCGGCGGGTGGGCGCTTGCCCACCTGAGCCATCTCGTTTTCAAATGCGTTCAGGCACACCGCCATCACAATCTCGCCGACTCCGCGGGCTTGGGCCCCGGGCAGGATCAGACCCGCGCCCAGGGAGAGAGCAGAGGCCAGGGCCAGGAGTGACAGGGAGGAATGGGGGTGCGCGCTCATGAAGGCAGCCTGGAAATCTGGAGTTCTTTGTTCATCACCCGCAAGCGGCTGAGATCGGCGAAAACATCCTCTGGCATTCCCTTGGGGAGATCGACGAGGCTGTGGGAGTCGAAGATCCGGATCCGACCGATCGAGCGGCCGTCCAGGCCAGCCTCATTGGCGATGGCGCCCACGATGTTGCCGGGTCGAACGCGGTCACGCCAGCCCACCTCGATGCGAAAGCGCTCCATGTGAGCTTCGAGCAAATCATCGGAACGGGAGTCCGATCGATTTTCCGAACGGGGTTCGCCACGGCGCGGGCGCTCCCGGCGCTCCGGCTCGACGAACGAGGACAGGCGCTCGTTGCCCTGGCGGAGCAGAGGCCGTCCGCCCAGGCTGAGCTGCAGCGCGGCCAGGGCCAAGCGCTCCGGGCTGCACCCCTGCTCCCCCGCCACCCGCTGCAGCAACTCGGCCAGAAGGGCTTGCTCCTCCTCGCTTCCCGTGGGCTGGCCGAGGACCTCCGTGAGCCTCTCGCGCAGCCGATCCAAGCGGCTCTGGTTGATGGTGGCGTTGGCGGGCACGTCCATCGGCTCGATCGGCTGACCCGCCGCCCGCTCGAGGCTCGCCAACTGACGCCGCTCCCGTGGTGTGAGGAAGAGGATCGCGTTGCCCCGTCGGCCAGCCCTGCCGGTGCGGCCGATGCGGTGCACATACGCCTCCCCATCGAAAGGCACGTCGTAGTTGACCACCAGGCCGATGCGGTCCACATCCAGGCCACGGGCGGCCACGTCGGTCGCCACGAGCACGTCCACGCGACCATCGCGCAGGCGCTCGATCGTCCTCTCCCGCTGGGCCTGGGGCACCTCCCCGTTCAGCACGGCCACCTCATGGCCCAGAGCTTCCAGCGCTTCGGCCACGTCGAGGGTGACGGCCCTGGTGCGGGCGAACACAATCACCCCTTCGCCGCCCTCGGCCTCCAAAACCCGTTCGAGGGCCTCGAGCTTGCGGGGAGCGGGAACGGTGAGGAAACGCTGACGAATGCGGCGCTCGTCCGAGCCCCGGGTGCGGATGGTCACCTCGGCCGGGTCGCTGAGGTAGCGGCGCGTCAGGCGGCGGATCTCGCTCGGCATGGTGGCGGAGAACAGAACCACCTGGCGGGTGGGCGGCAACTGCTCGATCACCCACTCGACGTCCTCCAGGAAGCCCATGCGCAGCATTTCGTCAGCCTCGTCGAGGACGAGGGTGCGCAGGTCGGAGAGGTCGAGGGTTCCCTGTCGCATGTGATCCATCACCCGGCCCGGTGTGCCGACGACGATCGGGACGCCCCGGCGCAGCTGCTGGATCTGCTCGCGGAAATCCGCCCCGCCATAAACCGGCAGGACACGCACGCCACCCATGGCGGCCGCGAAGCTGCGGATGGCCTCACACACCTGCAACGCCAGTTCGCGGGTGGGAGTGAGCACCAGAACCTGAGGGGTCCGGGCGGTGGGATCGAGGCGATGGAGCAGGGGGAGGGCGAAGGCAGCGGTCTTGCCGGTCCCCGTCTGGGCCTGTCCGAGGAGGTCACGTCCCAGCAGAAGATCGGGGATGGTGGCCTTCTGGATCGGGGTGGGTTCCCGGAAGCCGATCCGCTCCAGGCCCTCCAGCAGATCGGGGCGGAGGCCGAAGGCGGCGAAGCCAGCGGGAGTGGCAGGCACTTCTGCGGAAGATTCCCCAGGAGGGGAGGGAATGGCTGTGGTCTCAGCGGATGGGCTGTCGGGAATGAGGCTCTCGGCGGCCACCGCGTCGGCGGGATGCTCTGCCGCCAGGGGGGTATCCAGGCTCAAAGCGCCAGACATTGGGCCGGCAACAAGCTCGGCACCCTCAGGGGTGTGGGTCACGGGAATGGAACGGGCCTGCGGAGGACCGGATGAATCCTTCAACGCAGGCGGGCAGCGACCCGAAGAGCTTGCGGACGGGGTTGGCGGAAGGCAGAAGGGCCGCCCGCTTCCGAACCGATGCCCAGAGCTGCCTGGCTCCGATCAAAGGGATGAAAACAAATTTTATCACCTGACTGGTTTGCTCCAGTGGGAGTCTTCAGGGGACGCGGCCGAAGTCATCAGCGATCCGCTCGATGTCGTCTTCCCGCAGATCCGCTCCGCGTTGCACCTCAACGATCAGGAGATCCTCCGGCCCCGCGCTGGCGCGGTGCCAGGCCCCCAGGGGCACGAACAGGGTGGAGCCAATGCCGGCGGGCATCGCCTGACCTTCCAGTTCCAGTTCGCCGCAGCCGGCGACCACCACCCAATGCTCGCAGCGATGCTGATGGCGCTGCAGGCTGATCCGGCGTCCCGATTGAATCCAGAGTCGCTTGACCCGATAGCCAGGCCCCTGGCCGAGGGTTTCGAACCAGCCCCAGGGGCGTTCGCAACGGGACGATCCCGGCGATGGAGAGGGGGTGGACATGGTGTCCGGACTGGCGAAGAGGGGGAAATTGGCTTGCCGGCCCTGCCGCCAGGCTAAGCAGGTCTTCATCCTCCGGCCTGGTTGGTGGAGGTGGTGAACAGCAAGGCGCGATCGCGGGCTCGGGTCAGGGCGGTGTAGAGCAGCCGCGGATCTTGGGGTTCGTCGCCGTTCAGCAGCACGATCACGGCCTCGGCCTCGCTCCCCTGGGCTTTGTGCACCGTCAGGGCGAGGGCCGGTTCCAGGCTGCCGGCGATCTGGGCCGGGTGAATCCGGATCCCGGGCTCCTCCCCGCTGGCCTCGGAGGGTCCGAACAGCAGCCGGGGCTCGCCATCCTCCGGATCGACCGCCAGCACAATCCCCACGTCGCCGTTGGCCAGGCCCAGATCCGGCAGATTGCGGCAGCAGAGGGCAGGCGTGCCGGGCGGCCAGCGCAGGGGATCCGCCAGCACGGCGCTGCCGAGCAGGGCTCGGTGGATCGCCTCCACGCCCCAGCGGCCGCGGCGGCGGGGGGTGAGCACCAGCAACCGGTCTCGCTCCGCCAGCAGAGCCCGCTCTGCTTCGCGGTCGCCGGAGCGGCAGGCACGGGCCCGCTCTGCCAGGCGCCGCCGATGCACCTCCAGGGCCATCAACAGCTCGGAGGGCAGGCCGTCGGCCGGGCACTCCCGCCAGACGAGATTGTCAGCGGCCCGCAGCCGATCCAGCCGCTCCCGGATCGCCCCCAGCGGATCCGTGCCCTCCTCGCCGATGACGCCGCGCAACAGGTCGGCCACCTCCGCGATCGCACCGGCGTTGCGGTGCACGGTGCGCAACGTGATCGCGGCCTCCCCCAAGGCCTCCCGCAGGCGGGGGCGCTGCAATTCCGGCAGCAGGGCCCCCGGCGCCACAGGCGGTAGCTGGGCTGGATCCCCCACAAGCACCAGCTGGCAGGCTTGCGGCAGGGCTGCCAGCAGGGCCGCCATCAGTGCCTGATCCACCATCGACACCTCGTCCACGACGAGCAGGTCGAGATCGAGGGGGTTGTGGCGGTTGCGGGCGAAGCTCTCCCCCCGGCTCTCCAGCAGCCGGTGCAGGGTGGTGCAGGGATGGCGGGCGCCGGTGGCTGTACGGAGTCGCGCCGCCGCTTTGCCGGTGGGTGCAGCCAGATGGATGCGTGAACCGCTCTGCTGCTGTTCGAGCCACTCCAGCATCCGCGCCACCGTGCTCGTCTTGCCGGTTCCAGGCCCGCCTTGCAGGAGAACCAGCCTGTGGCGAGCGACCGCTTCGACGGCGCGCCGCTGCTCAGGGTCGAGGCCGCGCAGAATTTCCGCCGCGGCGGTTGGCGTGGAGGGGGGAGCGGATCGGGCGCGCCGGAGCAGGTCGTCCAGGACCCCCTGCCGCTGCTCCCACCAGCGGCGCCAGACGATCCGATCAGACTCCAGCACCAGCGGTCCCAGGGGCGGGCGGCCGAGAGCCGAAGCCTGCAGGGCGGAGCGATGGCCCTCGGGCCAGTGGAGGGGATCGATCCCCGGCGGGGCCGGAGCTGCGAGGGAGATCTCCGGCTCCCCCCGGGCCAGGGCAACCGCCAGGGCGCGGATCAGCTCCTGCAGCCGCGGGTTGGCGGGCTCCTGCTGCAGCCGCGGCAGTGCCTCCGCCAGGGCATCGGCCAGGGGCGGCACCCAGGCGGGGCTTTCCTCCCAGCGGCTCACCCGGACGCCTCCGCCCTTCCTGCCGCCGGGGGCCTTCCCCCCAGGGCCGCATCCAGGGCCAGGAGACGCTCCAGCGGAGGGCGCTCCACCACCATGCCGGGCACGCTCGCCAGGCGTTCCCCTTCGTTTCGGGGGCCCGGGGTGCCCCGCAGAAACACATAGGCGTAGCCGCCCAGATGCTGATCCGGCGCATAGCCCGGCAGGCGCCCCGCCAGGTAGCGGTGCAGAGCCACCAGGTAGAGGTGCGCCTGCAGGGGGTAGTGGCGCTCGACCATCAGATTCGTCATCGCCACGGGACCGTAGTGGCGGGGGCCGCAGGCCAGGGGTTGTCCCGCGGCATCCCGTTGGCCGAGCCAGTTGCTCTTCCAGTCCACCACCCACCAGCGGCCATTGCCGCCCGCGTCGGGTACCTGCAACACCAGGTCGATCGAGCCGGTGAGGAAGCCGCGGCTGGCGATCGAAAGGGCGGCGAGGCGGTCGGCATAGGCCGCGCCGAACACACCTCCGGGATGGTTGCGGAAGACGCCGGCCAGATCGGCCGCCCGCACCAGATCCATGCACAGGTCGAAGCCCATCTCCGCCAGTCGCCGCTGCGGGGCCAGGTCGGCGGGGCGCAGCCCGGCCAGCTCTCCGCCGAAGGGAGTGAGGCGCATCCGCTCCAGGCCATCCAGTGTCGCCGTCGCCCACTCCGCCCCGAGACCGGCGCGGCGCAGCTCCCGCTCCACCACCACCCGGTTGGCGGCTGCGTGGAGCGGCAGGGTGAGTTCGATGCGCTCAAGGATGCGGTGCAGGCAATCGCCGGCGGCGGCGCCGCGGGGGAAGCCGGCCAACGGCCCATCCACGCTCTCCGCTTCCACAACCGCGGGGATCTCCCCCCCCATCGCCGCGATCCCCCCCTCCTGGTCGGCCTCGGGATCGAGGACATCCCGCCCCTCGTCCGGCACCACCGCGGCGGCAGGGGCAGCGGCGAGCCCGTGGGCCGACTGGGTCCAGCTGCTGTAGCTGCTGCGTCCCCAGAGCCAGTCGATCGCCTGCGGGCGCGGCACGGGACCGCAGCCAAGTGCGCCCTCCTCCTCACGGCGGGGCGGATGCCAGCGGGGACCGTCGGGGGAGGGGGGGTCGCGCAGGAGGATCGGCAGAGCGCGCCTCTGCAGCTGTTCACCCAGGCGTTGGCGCCAGTGCTCCGGCGGTTGCTCCGCCACCGTGTCCTTGTCGAGTTCCGGCAGGGGGTCATCGGCGAACAGCCAGGCAAAGAGGGGACCGCCCTGCTGCCCCTTCGCGGGACCCCAGGCGAGCAGAAGCCGATCGCGGGCGCGGGTCGCCGCCACATAGGCCAGGCGCTCCCGCTCCGCCTCCTCCGCCTGCCGCTGCTGGCGTTGCGCCCGGTATCCCACCCCCCAGCGCTCATCGAGGTGCAGATCCAGGCGGGGCGCCTCGGCGTCGGGGGGCTGCCAGCGGCAGCCGATGCGGGCTGTCCCGCGGGTGCGGGAGGCGCCGGCCGCGCACCACAGGGTGGGACAGATCACCACCGGGTACTCCAGGCCCTTGCTGCGGTGAATCGTCACCACCGAGACGGCCCCGTCCACCCGGTCGCTGTGGGCCTGATGCTCCTCCGGAACGTTGCGGTCGGCATCCAGCCGCCGCCGCCGCAGCCAGTCGGCCGCGGCATGCGCCCCCAGCTGGTCGGCGTGGACGCGCTCCTGCACCAGGGCGGCCACCTGTTGCAGGTCGGCCAGCATCCGGCCGCTCAGGGACAGGCAAGCCATCCGCTCTGCGTCGATCAGGTCGGCCAGAAGCCCCAATACCCCCCGCTCCGCCATTTGTTTCGCCAGGTGCGCCAGCCGGCCCGCCAGCCGCCCTTGCCCCTGGCGGTCCAAGGCCAACTGTTCGGCAGACCAGCCCAGCAGGGGCGAGGCGGCGAGCAGCCGCAGCCGGTTGGCATCGGCCGGATCGGCCAGGGCATCGAGCAGCCGCTGCAGAGCGGTCGCCGCCGGGCTTTGGAAGACATCGGCGCGGCTCACCAGACGGCTGGCCACGCCGCGGCGCTCCAGGGCCAGTCGCAAAGCCTCGGCCTGGCGATGCTGATTCACCAGCAGGCAGAGATCATCGGGCCGCAGCGGACGGCACCCCTCCCCATCCGCAAGGGTCAGGCCGCGCTCCAGCAGCTCCACCACCGTGGCGGCCACACGGGGCGCCAGCCAGGCCTCCAGCGCCGTCCGGGAGGGCACCGACGGGCCGGCCTCCCCCAGCCAAAGGAGCTCGATCGGCGGCTGGCCCGGGTCGGAACCCTCTCGGCCGCTGCAGGCTTGCAGGGGAGGAACCGCCAGCGCGGAGCGTGGCAGGCCGGGCTGCATCAGCGCGTTGAGTCCGCCGATCAGCGCCCCGGTGGAGCGGCGGTTCTCCCCCAGTTCGTACACGGCCTTGGCTTCGCTTCGCGCTCGCCGGTAGGTGGCCAGATCGCCGCCGCGGAAGCGGTAGATCGCCTGTTTCGGATCGCCGACCACCAGCAGGGGATGGCGCCCTCCACCAAAGGCCCGGCGCAGGATCCGCCACTGGATCGGATCGGTGTCTTGAAACTCATCCACCAGAGCGGCGGCGTAGCGCTCCCCTACGGCCTCCAGCAATGCGTTCGCCCCCAAGCCGTCTGATCCCGGGTCCAGGTCGGCCAGCAGCTGGGAGAACGTGGTGACGCCACTCCGCTCGCGACGACGACGGAGCTCGGCGCGGCCTTGGTGGGCGGCATGGAGCAGGACCAGCTCGGCCGGGCCCTCCACCAATTCGCCGATCGCCTCCATCAGCTCCGGCTGCGGCAGGCGCACCCGGCCGTCGCGCGGTCGTTCGATCCGGCGCGCCACCAGGCTGAAGGCTCCCGGGTGATAGTGCCGGGTCAGCAGTTCCTGTTGCCACACCGCGCCGTAGCTGCCCGCGGGGGGCTGGGCGTCGATCCAGGCCACCAGCTCCCCGAAACGATCCCGGCTGGGCTTGATGCTGTAGGGGGTGGTGTTGGTGGCGCCCCACTGTTCCCGCCAGCGGCGCGCCTCCTCCCGCAGGCACTCCTCCAGCGCCCGGCCGTCCCGGGCCCACAGATCCCGGAACCGCTGCCAGCGCTCCGCCCACAGCCCCGGCAGCCAGGTCGGCAGCGGCTCCTGCCAGTCGAGCAGGGCCGGCGGGGGATCCAGCTGCAGCGCCGGGTCACCCTCCAGCTGACGCAACACACCCTCCAGCGTTCGCGGGCGGACCCCAGCGGAGCGCAGGCCCGCCAGCAGGTCTGCGGAAAGGGGCAGCAGCTGCTGTTGCATGTAGTCGTGCATCACCTCGGCGATGCGGGTCTCGCCATCGCTCTCGAGTTGAAGGTCGGGGGATCGGCCCGCCTCCAGGGCCTGGCGCTGCAGGGTGCGGCGGCAGAAGCCATGGATCGTGGTGATGTCGGCGGCATCCAGTTCCTCCAGGGCCAGCAGCAGCCGACCCCGCAGCCGGCCGAGCTCCTCCGGGTGCCCCCCCCGGCGCTCCTGCAGCCAGGTCGCCAGCACGGCATCGGGGGGATCGCGCCCGGCATCCTCCAAGCTCGTGAGGGCCTGCTGCAGACGCGCTCCGATCCGGTCCCGCAGCTCCGCCGTCGCTGCGTCCGTGAAGGTGACCACCAGAAGGCGGGAGAGGGGATGGCCCTCCTCCCCCACCAGGCGCAGCACCAGATGGGCCAGGGCGAAGGTCTTGCCTGTTCCGGCACTGGCCTCCAGCAACCGCAGGCCCGGCTCCAGGGGAAGGTGGTTGGCGTCGAAGGGCTGGATCTCGCTCATCGCCGCGAGCGCCCCTTCTCCTTGCTGATCTCCGCCTCCAGCACCGGCCCGTAGAAGGCCTTGGCCCGCTCGGCGAACAGTCCATCGATCAGCGTCGCAGCGGGCAGTTCGGTGCCGAAGCACACCACCATCTCCTCCCGTTCCCGCTCCGCCTGCAGCAGGCCATCCCCTTCCCACACCTTGCGAGCCTCCGCAAAGCCCTGGCCGGGCCGCTCGTGCTCCCGTTTCAGCCAAGCCCAACCGGTTCGGGGCGGAACGGGCCAGCAGGCCTCCCGCCATCGCTGACGGAGCGACTCCAACCGCACGAATTGGTCGCGAGCGTCCGCTGGGTCGGGGGCCCGCAACCGCAGATCCACCGCCAGGCGATCCCCATCCCGGGCGATCAGCACCCCCTGCGCAGGCTTGCGGCCGGAGAGCGGGGCGGCGGCGGCAGCCAGCTGGAGCAGCAGCCAGAGCTCGATCCGCTCGGCCGGCTTGGCCTTGCTGGGATGCATCACCACCACCGTCTCGCCGCGCCAGTAAGGCGCCGCTTGCCACTGCTGCCAGGCCAGCGACTCCTGCCACGGCGCCCCGAGGGTCTCCAGGGTCTGCTGGAGGCTCCGCCAGCGCTCCGCCAGCGCCCTGGCCTCCAGCTCCCCCGCCGCCCCCGCGGGCAAGACGCCCATCCCACGGCAGAGGTCCTGCCAGTCGCCCGCCTGGCGAGGATCCATGCCGCCGTCGCTTGAGAGCAGCGGCCGCAGCAGATCGGAGCGCTGCCGTTCGTCCAGTTCGAGCGCCTCCAGGTCGTCGAGCGGCTCCAGCCATTCGCGCGGGCGCATCCCGAGCTGCCGCAGCCAGTGCCGCTGGGGTTCCCGCAGCCATTGCCGCAGCTCGGCGAAGGGCTCTCCGTCGGTGGCCCCGCCAGCGGCGCTCGCCACGCTCCCCGCCGCCGGGGCGTCCGCCAGGGCGAGACCCCGCGGCGGCAGCGGCGGTGGTCCCTCCAGCCGGCGGAGCGCGGCCAGCCGCCGTTGGTCGCAGCTGGCGGGCGGCCGGTCGTCGCAGGGTTGGAAGTTCTGCCGCTCCAGCGGGCCGGCGGGGTGTTGGGCCACCAGGCTCGCGAGGGCCGGCGCGCCCAGCTGACCCTCCAACCACTGCAGCCACTGGCGCACCGGTCCGGCGGGCGGAAGCGGCTCGCCGCTGCGGTCGTCGCGGCAGCTCCAGCTGATCAGCAGGTGGCTGCGGGCCGAGAGCAGGGCTTCCAGCAGAACGTAGCGATCCTGGTCCGCGGGATGGGGATCGCCCAGGCGTCGCTGGCGCTCCATCAGATGGAAGCCGGCGCGATCGCGCTGGCGCGGGAAGACCTCGGCATCCAGCCCCAGAAGCACGACCACCCGATGGGGGATGGCGCGCATCGGTTCGAGGGCGCTGATCGTGAGACTGCCGCTGCGATGGCCGAAACGACCGCTGTCGACCGCCAGGGCTTCGTCGAGCACCGCCGCCACCACGGGCGCTTCGAGGCACAGCGCACCCTCGGAGGCCACCTCCTGCCAGGCATCGATCGCCGCCAGCAGCGCCGGCAGTTCCCAGTCGCAGGCGCCGCCATCGCCGAACAGATCGGCGAGGAGCTCCCGCAGCCGGGCGGCCCAGCTGGCCGCGTCGGCCTCCACCGCCAGGCGCTCCAACCAATGGCGCAGCCGCAGCAGCAGATGCAGCCAGCGGCCGCAAAGGGCGAGGTCGGCGGCACCAGCTGCCGGGGCCACTGCCTCCGCCTCGGACCCCAAGGCCAGGCCGGGCTGCTCCGGCAGCACCAGACCGAGAAGCAGCCGGTCGATCGCCCAGGCCAGGGAGTGGACCGGATCGCCGCCCCGGGCGGCTCCATCAAGGCCCCAGCGGAAGCCGCAGCGCTGCAGCACCCCCGTGAGCGCGCCCGCTTCCCGGGAGGAGAGATCGAAGCGCTGCTGCAGCGGCTGGCACTCCAGCACGCTCTCCAGGGCAGAGGCGGTGAGGCGTTCCCCCCCCAGACGCAGGAGCGCCAGCAGGGTGCGACCGATGCCCGCCTGGCTCTGCTGGCTTCGGTCGGTGAGCCGCCAGGGGATCTGCAGCCCCGTGGCATCCCGGTCTCCGAACACGGAGGCCACCAGGGGCGCGAAGCGATCCACCCGGGGGGTCATCACCAGAATGTCGCGGGGCTGCAGGCTCTCATCGGCCGCCATCAGCTGCAGCAGCCGGTCCCGCACGATCTCCACCTGGCGGAGGGGTCCGGGGCAGGGGTGAAACTCCAGCGAATGGTCCCCCTTCGACAGGGTCAGGGTGGCAAGCCGGCTGGGCACGACCAGATGCTCCTGCAGCTGGGCCAGCAGCGGGGCCTTCTGGGGCCCGGCGGGATGGCTGGTGGCCGCGGCGAAGAAAACCTCTTCCATCCGCTCCTCCCCCAGCTGGGCTTCTCCGGTTCCCTCCAGGAGTTGCTGGAACTCCGCCCCGAGTCGCCCGAAGCGCGCTTCCAGCGCCGGGGCCTCCTGCAGCCAGTCGATGTCGAGGGGGAGTTCCAGGGCCAGGCGCAGCTGGCGACGGCGGTCCTGGCAGCGCTGCCAGAGGTCGGCGCAGGGGGTGAGCAGATAGAGCTCCACCCGCCGCTGGCCGCTGAGGGCCTGAAGCAGGCGCACCTGCACCGGCGCCAGGCTGCTCAGGCCGAACAGCCGCAGCGGCTGCTGGCTTTCCCGGGCCAAAGCGGGGCCCCGCCATTGCCGCAAGCGAGCGATCGCCCGCTCCATGCGCAGGCCCGCCGGCTCCTCCCCCAGGCGTTCGCGCAGGGCCGCGTACAGCTTCGGTTGCCAGAGCAGCATCTGCCCCAAGGCCTCGCCGCGGTCGTCCACCCCCCGCCCCTCCCCCCAGGCCCGCAGCAACTCGGGGCGGTAGAGGGCGTAGTCGTCGAAGGCATCGGCGATGGCGCGGCCGATCTGCCAGCTGGCCAGGTCGAGGCGGAGGCCATCACGGCGCGGCTCCAGCCAGCGCCGCAACGGCTCCCCCTCCGCGCTGGCGGCAAGGGCTGGCAACAACTCAAGCAGCGGCCAGACCAGTCGGCTGGCCCGCCAGGGATCGGGCGTCGGATCCCCAGCGCCAGCCCCTCGGGCTGCTGGCTCGCCCCCTTCGACCAACACCTCGTCCACCAACTGGTGCAAGCGGGCGGCGGGGAAGGGGAAGCGCAGGTTGGCGGCCACGCCGCCCAGCTGCTCCGCCAGCTGCTCCCCCAGCCAGCGACCCGTGGGCCAGGTGTTGACCACCACCACGGCGGTTTCGAACGGGGGCGGGGGGGCAAGACGCAGTTGGGTGGCCAGGATGCTGGCCAGAAACTCCGCCCGGTTGCTGCGGTAGATGATCAGGCCGCTCTCCGGGCTTGCGGGCCCGGTGGTGGCGGAGCTGGGGCCGGGGCTGCGGCGGGGGCTCAGGGGAGCAGGCCGCGGGGAGCGAGCGGCAGGACGGGGCTGGCACCGGGCAGCGCGGAGAGGCCGGGCACGCGGCGCACCTGGCGCGTCTCGGCGCAATAGGCGGTGAGATGACCGCCATAACAGGCGCCGGTGTCGATCAGCACGACCTGGCGGAGGTGGCGCACATCCGGGCCGGGGGTGTGGCCGACGATCACCTCGCCGTAGCGGCCGTCATAGGCCTGCCAGAACGCCATGCGCACGGACAGGTCGGGCTGCCAGGTGATCGGATCGAAACCCGCATGGGTGGCCACCCAGCCCTGTCCCCAGTAGGTCAGGGGGAGCTGTCGGAGCCGATCCAGCCAGAGCCTGGCCCTGCGATCCCCGAGCTGGCGATAGGTGTCGCAACCCGCCAGGGAGGCCAGGGCCGTTTCCTCGCCGCCGGCAAGGCCGTCGAGCAAGGCGCGCTCATGGTTGCCCATCAGCCACACGCCTCGGCCGGTCTGCACCAGATCCCAGGCGATCTGCATGGCCGCCTCAATGCGCGGGCCGCGGTTGATCACATCCCCGCAAAACACCAGGCGGTCTTCGCGGGGGAGGAGACGAACCAGGTTGGCCAGGGCATCGGCACAGCCATGCACGTCCCCGATGATCCAGTGACGGGGCGGCATCGGGAGCGGGGAGGGCGGCATCAGAACCTGGCTTCGCGCTCAGTCTTGCGTGGCTCGGGGTCATCTGTCAGCCCCCGCCACGGCTACGGTGCCAGTCCCCGGGAGAGACCGTCGCGATGGAGCCGACCCCGCCGCCGATCGATCCGAAGACCTTGCCGGTCACCCGCCGCATCCAATTGCTGGTCAGAGCGCTGAACGGGGCGAAGCGCACGAACGAGGCGCTGGCCCTCTGCCGGGATGGCGAGGCGATGCTCGATGTGCTGTTGGATGCTTCCGCGCGCCTGGGTTTGGGGCTCACTCGCGAGCAGCTGCGCGACACCCCGCCGATCCGCGATTGGGTGTGGTGGAAGAACAAGGAGGCGGTGCTGACGATCGGCGATGACAAACCGCGGTACCAGCAGGATGGCGGGCAGGGGCGGCCGCCGCGCGAGGAGGGTCGCCGCCGTTTCCCGGGTCTGTTCTGAGGGCGGGGGGATCAGGCCGCGCTGGCCAGGGGGTCGGCAATGGCCGGGCTGGGGGCCTCGAAGACACCGTGGGCCACGAACTCCAGCCTCAGCTTGAGGAAGGTGATGAACGAAGCATCGGTGGAGATCACGGCCGCGGCGGGTCGGGGCACCGTGGCGGCGATCGCCGCGAGCTCGGGGGCTGCGAGGAAGGCGGGGCGGCGCACCAGCCAGAAGTCGATGGGGCGGTCGTGCTCGCCGTAGTTGCGCAGACGCTCCCGCAGCACCTCCTCCAGCGGCTCCTCTTCGCAGAGAAAGCGTTCGCTGGCGGCGACGAAGTGGTAAGTGGCGGCAGCGGCAGATCCGGGCATGGGAACGTCAGGGCTGGGGGTCAAACAAGGGCTCGCGCCGTGGATTCTGGATCAGCGCCTTCATTTGTTGCACGGCCCGCTCCAGTCCGACGGCAAGGGCCCGCGCCACGATCGTGTGGCCGATGTTGAGTTCCTCCATGCCCTCAATCGCTGCGATCGGCTCCACGTTCTGATAGGTGAGCCCGTGGCCTGCATTGACCCGCAGGCCCAACGAACGGGCCAGGGCCGTCCCCTGGCGCAGCCGAGCCAGCTCCGCTCCCTGCCCCTGCCAGCCGACCTCGGCGTAGCGACCGGTGTGCAATTCCACCCAGCGAGCCCCGGTGGCGCAACAGGCATCCAGCTGGGCTGGATCGGCATCCACGAACAGGCTGACGCCGATGCCAGCCCCCTGCAGCCGCTCCACCAGCCCCGCCAGGGCGGAAAGCTGAGCGGCCACATCCAGTCCCCCCTCGGTGGTCACCTCCTCCCGTCGCTCGGGTACGAGCGTCACCATGTCGGGATGGATCCGCAGGGCGATGGCCTCCATCTCGGCGGTGGCGGCCATTTCAAGGTTGAGGCGGCTGCGCAGCGTGGCCCGCAGCAGCTCCACATCCCGGTCCTGGATGTGGCGGCGGTCTTCCCGCAGATGCACGGTGATGCCGTCGGCGCCACCCAACTCCGCCAAGAGGGCGTAGCTGACCGGATCGGGCTCCACGGTGCGGCGGGCCTGACGGACATTGGCGATGTGGTCGATGTTGACGCCGAGACTGGCCATGGGGAGGTCGGGGGTTTGTGCACCGTACCGAGGGCAAGAGGGGGCGGCCGCCGCTCCAACTGCCCGCTGCTTCGGGATGGGCCGCGGCGATTCCCTTTAGGTTGCAATCCGTGGGACGCGATGGAACGCAGTGTTGGCGACGCGGGATCTGCCGGCCACGGAGATCGATCAGAAACGCGACGCCAGGGACGGCAGCCAGGGTGTGCGGGGCGATTCACTCGCTCTGGCACGGGAGCGCACTCTTTGCAACGGGGTCAGCCCCTGGCTCTCGCCCCTGGCGATGGTCGCCACCCAGGATCTGGTTCTGCCCGCCTGGTTCGGCCGCCTCCTGGTGTTCGACCGCCACCATCTGCCGATGAGCGGTCCGGTGCTGCTGGCCCCCACCCACCGTGCCCGCTGGGATGCCCTGCTCCTCCCCCACGCCGCGGGGCGTCGCATCACCGGCCGCGACTGCCGCTTCATGGTGACGATCGATGAGATGAAGGGTCTGCAGGGCTGGTTTCTGCATCGGCTCGGCTGCTTCCCTGTGGATCAGGGTCGACCCGCCACCGCCAGCCTTCGCTACGCCGTGGATCTGCTGGCCAAGGGTCAGCAGCTGGTGGTCTTCCCGGAAGGACGGATCCACCGCGATGACGAGCCGATCCGCCTCCAGCAGGGCCTGGCCCGCCTCGCCCAACTGGCGGCGGGACAGGGCGTGGCGGTTCCGGTGGTGCCGGTGGGCATCGCTTACAGCCACGGTCGACCGCGGCCCGGTGACAGTGCAGCCCTCTGTTTCGGGTCGCCTCTGCAGGCTCGGGGCAGCGGCCGGGAGGCGGCGAAGGCCTTCACCGCCGAACTGGCCACCGCCATGCAGTCGGCCGAGCAAGCGGCCCGCAGCGCCGTGGGGCGTCCTGCGCTGCCTGCGTAGAGTCCGATCTTCACGCCTAGCCAACGACGTGTTCAGGCACCCCGCAGCGGTCCGGGCCACGGCTCCCGCCGCCTTCATCAGCACGGTCGCTCTGGCCTTCCTGGCAGCCCTTCCCCTCGGTCCGCTCCTCCCTTCTGCCGCCCGGGCCCAGGCCGATGCCCCCGCCGCGGCACCGGCTGGTGGGGCCTTTGATGTCAACAGCGTGCGCACCCTGCTCCAGCGCGGTGATGCGGCCGTAGCTGCCGGCAACCTTCCCGAGGCCCGCCGCCAGTACGACCTGGCCCGCGACGCCGCCCGCCGGCTCCTCGGCTTTTATCGAAGCCTCAGTGGCGCATTCCGCGGCCTCGACGCTCGCATCCCCCGCGAGATGGACGACAAGGGCCGTCAGACGCTCGATCTGCTCGCGGACGCCAACATGCGGCTGGCCGCTCTCTTCCGCCGCCAGGGGCAGCCGGAGGTGGCGGTGCCGCTTCTCGTGGAAGTGGTGAGCAGCATGACGCCCACCACCGAGGTGGGCCGCAAGGCCTATCAGCAACTGCTGGAGATCGGCTTTGTGCTGACGCCTTACAACGCGCCCAGCACGGGCAGCTGAGGGCCTCCCGTCGCCTTTGCGCGGCGCCACCTAGATTTTGAACCGTTCCAAGCCGACCCTCCCCCGAAGCCCGATGGTGAACCCGGACCAGGTCAAAGCGGCGATCCGCAACGCCCTCCCCGGTGCCCAGGTGGAGGTGGAGGATCTCACCGGTGGTGGCGACCACCTGCAAGTGCGGGTGGTATCGGAATCCTTCGCCGGACTCAACCGCGTGCGCCAGCACCAGCTCGTGTATGGCGCCCTGCGCCGTGAACTGGCCAGCGAGGCCATCCACGCCCTCGCCCTCCAAACCTCCACCCCCTGACCATCTCCTCCGCGAAGCCGAACCGATGGATCTCCAAACCCAGCAGCGCATTGAAGAGCTGATCGCCACCAGCCCTGTGTTCGTGTTCATGAAGGGCAACAAGCTGATGCCCCAATGCGGCTTTTCCAACAATGTGGTCCAGATCCTCCATTCCCTCGGGGCTCCCTTCGAAACCTTCGACGTTCTCTCCGACATGGAGATCCGTCAGGGAATCAAGGAATACGCCGACTGGCCGACCATCCCTCAGGTGTATCTGAATGGCGAGTTCCTCGGAGGTTCCGACATCCTGATCGAGATGTACAACAGTGGCGAACTGCGCGAGAAGCTGGCCGTAGCGCTGGCCTCCTGAGGGTTTGGGGGATCAGTAGGGTCTGCTTTCGAACAGGGTTCGCAGGTTGCCATCAGGCCCCACGAAACTGGAGGGGTCCCGAATCCAGCGATCGATCAGATCCTCCAGCTTGCGTTGGGAGTTGTGATCGAGCACGCCGGTGCGGCGCAGGGCGTGCAGATAGCCATCGGCGTAAAGCCGAAGCTCGCTCGGAGTGTGATACCGGTGGGCCAGCTCCTGGCAGGCATCGCAGAGCGACTGGAAATGGCGGATGGCGTCTGGATGTTCGAGCACGGCAAGACAGGTCTTGGCACCATTCTGACGAATCGAGCCGCGGCATGCGCGCCTTCGGTGGCTGCCAGGGGTGGGGACGGTTGAAAAGGCAGCGCCGATGGCGCGCCAGAGCGAACCATTCCGTTAGCGTACGAACACGATTCCGACCGCAACGCAGCCCCAGCCCATCGAACGTGGCATGGTGGCGCCCATTCCACTCCGGCTCGCCTCCCGTCTCCCCCATCCTCCCCAGGCGCATGACCCAGGCGACATTGTCCGAATCCGGAGGTCATCCCAAGCGGGTCCTGGTGGTGGACCCCCATGCCACATTGCGTACGGTGCTCGCCCAAAGGCTCCGCCAGGACGGCCACCTTGCCGCTGCCGTCGCCACTGCCCGCGAGGCGATCGAGATCTGTCAGGAGCAGTCTCCCGATCTGCTGGTGAGCGCGGAGCTGCTGGAGGAGACCTCGGCGCTCCGCCTCGCAGCCCAGTTGCACTGTGCCGTGATGGTGCTCACCGCCCGTTCCGGCTCCGAGCCCGTGGTCTCCCTCCTCGATGCCGGCGCCGACGACGTGTTGCGCAAGCCTTTCGGCCTGGAGGAGCTGGCGGCCCGGTGCCGCACCCTGTTGCGCCGCAGCGGCAATGGCCTGCAGGAGCGGGTTTGCGTCGGTCCGCTGGAGGTTCATCTGCTGCTCCGCCAGGTGACCCTGCGCGACCAGCCCGTCGAGCTCAGCCCCCGGGAATTCGCCCTGCTCTGCGCCCTGCTGATGCCGCCAGGGGTGGTGCGCACCCGTCAGGAGCTGTTGCGGATGGCTTGGCCGCCCTTCAGCGGTGGCCCCCGCTCCGTCGACACCCAGGTGCTCACCCTGCGCCGCAAGCTCGAGCAGGCCGGTCTGGGTGAGGGGGGCGGCATCGAAACGATGCGACAACAGGGCTATCGCTTCAGTCTCGACACCCTGCCCGAGGCGGAGGAGAGCCAAGGAGGCAACGCCGGCTCCCTTCTGGTCCCCAGCAACGGCTCCAGTCGGATTTGAGCCCTTCTTCTCGCCGGAGTCTCCCCTCCCCGTTCAGGGGGGCGTAAGAAGCAGCAGCCCGATTCCCTCCCCCATCAGCAAGGCAGCGCAGAGCACCGCCAGAAGTTGGTAGGTCCAGGGAGGGGAGATGCGCCCCACCTCCCGGGTGTCGATCCCGCTGGCGGTGGCGAACCGCTGCAGAAAGTCGTCGAATCGGGCCACCCGCTGGGGCAACAGATGGGCGCGACCACCTCCAGCATCTGCGCCGGCCAGGCAACGCACATACCAGACGCGCCCACCCTGGCTGGTGGCGACGGGGGTCAATCCATGCACCTGCTGCCAGGGGAGGCTCCAGCCCCGCCGCAGCAGCCAGGCGCACCAGGGAGGAAAGCAAACCCGCAGGCCGTCACCGTCCAGTTCCACCCGTTCGCTGGTGAGGGCCGTGACCAGCAGAAGGCCCAGAGGGAGAGCCGCCACCAGAAGCAAGCGCAGATCCGGGGGTGCCAGAAAGGGCAGCGGCAGCACCAGAGCGAGGTACAGGGCCAGCAGGGTGAAGCGAATCAGCGGCGCCATGGGGTAGACCTGCCGCTCCGGGGGGGAGGGGACGGGGCGCTGGACCTGCGAGGCTTGGCTCATCGGGGCCGGATCAGCGGTCTTCGGGCGAGCCTGGCAAGGGTTCAATCACGGTGGCAGGGGTGTAGCGACCGCCGAACACCTCGGCCTCGCGCCCCTTCCAGAATTCACCGAGTCGCATCAGGTCGGCGTGGGCCTCCTGCAGCCGGCGCAGGTATTCGTCCGCGGGAAGGCTGTCCTTGGACTCTTTGAGCTTGGCGAGGCGGAGAAGCTGCCACATCCACGGCTTGCCGAGGTCTCCTCGCGCTTCGAGGTAGCGGGCCAGATCCCGGGAACTGGGCAGGGGAGCGGCGGGCATGGCAGGGGCCGCAGGCGGCTGGGGGTCAAAGCTTATGGGGCTGGCAGCCGCGCTTGCGGGCCTGACGGGTCGGTTTTCCGTCGCCACGGTGGCGACGGGGTTCCGGGTTGATCATGGAGACAACCTTGTTCGGGCTCGCCATGGCCATGCGACCCAGCTTCTCTCTGGATACCCGAGGCTTTGGTCCCGCCCGACGTGCGGAGGGGCCCCACCCGGGACTGCGCAGCCAGCTGCGGGCCCGCTCCAGCGCCGCCCACCTGCCGGATGACCTGCCGGGCGAGCGATTCGGGGAGAACGGTATGGCCGGGGATGTGGCCTATGAGCTGATTCATGCCCACCTGATGCTGGATGGCAACGCACGGCTGAATCTGGCCACGTTTGTGGGCACCTGGATGGAGCCCGAACCCCGGCGACTGATGGAGGAATGCAGCGACAAAAACATCATCGACAAGGATGAATACCCGCAGACCACCGATCTGGAGCAGCGCTGTCTGTGCATGCTTGCCGATCTCTGGCACGCCCCAGACCCCGCGGATGCGATCGGCACCTTCACCACCGGCTCCAGCGAGGGCTGCCTGCTCGGGGGCTTGGTCATGCGCTGGCACTGGCGACGGCGGCGCGAGGCGGCGGGCGCGGGCGGCGACGGCCGGCCCAACCTGGTGATGGGCGCCAACCGTCAGGTGTGTTGGGACAAGTTTTGTGCCTACTTCGATGTGGAGCCTCGCTTCGTGCCCCTCGCACACGACTCCTTGCATCTGGAGCCGGCGGCGGCCGCCGCCGCCTGCGACGCCAACACGATCGGGGTGGTGGCGGTGCTGGGAAGCGTGGTGGATGGGAGCTATGAGCCGGTGGAGGCGATCGCCGCCGCCCTCGATGCGCTCCAGGGGGCCACCGGACTGGATGTGCCGATCCATGTGGACGCCGCCTCGGGTGGGTTCGTCGCGCCGTTCAACTCCCCGGATCTGGTGTGGGATTTCCAGCTGGCGCGGGTGTGGTCGATCAACGCCAGCGGCCACAAGTACGGCGGTGTGCTGCCCGGCGTGGGCTGGGTGTTGTGGCGTCACGATGCGCTCCTGCCGGCGGAGCTGCGCTTCGATGTGAACTATCTGGGGGGCGTGACGCCGACGATCGGCATGAACTTCTCCCGCCCGGGCGCCCAGGTGGTGGGGCAGTATTACAACTTCATTCACCTCGGAAGGCACGGCTACCGGCATCGCATGCAGGCCCTCGAAGCGATTGCCTGCCATCTGGCCGATGGCATCGCTGCGATTGCGCCCTTGCGGCTGGTGAACCATCCCCTCGGCCAATTGCCGGTGTTCTGTGTGGAGCTGGATCAGCAAGTGCGCCACTGGAACGTGTTCCACCTCGCCGACAAGTTGCGCGAGCGCGGCTGGCTGGTTCCCGCCTACAGCCTGCCGGCGAATCAGGCGCAGCGGTCGGTGCTGCGCTTCGTCGTGCGGGCCGGCTTCACCCGTCCCCTGGCTGAGGAGCTGCTGTCGGACATCGCCCGGGATGTGGCCTGGTTCGAAAGCCTGGTCCTGCCGATGCCGAAGCCGATGACCCAGACGGCCTTCCGCCACGGATGAGTTGCGTGATTGGCATGGCCAGAAGTTGCGACTTGTGCCAACGAACCGGCTTGAGCGCGCAGAGCTTTTGGCTGGCGATGGTGCATGGCTCAAGGAGAAGCTTGAAAACGGATTGAATCAGCAAGCGATCAGAACCCCTGCCATGGGCCAACGCAAAGAGAGCGTGGAGGCCAGAGTAGGCAGTTCGTTCCGGGGGGTAGGGCAAAAACCTCAGACCTTCCCTCTCAATCCGGCAGGCGCCAGGGGTTGAGCCCCAGGTCGGCGCCGATGCGGTGGGCGCAGGCAAAGCCGCTGAAGGCCACGGCATTGAGGCCTTGGCCGGGGAAGCAGGAATCGCCGACCGCGTAGAGGCCGCGCACGCCGGTGCGATTGAAGGGCATCGGCAGCAGGCCCGGCAGGGTGCGGGCGGGGATCGGGCCGTAGCTGCCGGCGAAGCGGCCGAGGAAGCGGCGGTGGGTGCGGGGGGTGCCCACCTCCCGGTGGCTGATCGCCCCCGCCAGGCCCGGCAGGATCGCCTCCAGGCGGGCGATCAGCCGCGCGGCGTCGCGCTGTTTCTTGGCCTGGTATTGCGCCGGGCTGAGACCCCGCCAGACCTCCAGCGACGACGGGGTGAAGGTATGCACGATGTGGTGGCCGCTCGGGGCGAGGGAGGGATCGAGCAGGGTGGGCATCGACACGAAGAGCGTTCCCTGCTCCGCCTCCAGGTCTTCCCAGCGCTCCAGCAGGAGGTGGTGGACATGGGTGCCCGCAGGGATCAGATCGGCCTTCACCCCCAGGTGCAGAGACAGGAAGGAGGGGGAGGGGCGGTAGCGACGCCGCCAGGTGGCCTCGGCCGGTGGGGTGTGGGCGGCGTCCACCAGGGTGGTGGCGGAGGAACCATCGCCAGCGAAGGTGTCCCAGCGGGTGGCATTGCTCACCACCTTGCGAGCGCGGATGGTTTCGCCACTGGCGAGCTTCACACCCACCGCCCGGGCGTCGCCCCCCTGCCCGTCGATCAAGACCTGAATCACCCTGGCGCGATAGCGAATCACGCCGCCATGGGACTCCAGGCCCGCCACCAGTTTCTCGGCGATCACGCCCACGCCGCCCCTGGGGTAATTGATGCCCCCGGCGTGGCGATCGGAGAACACCATGCCGGCGTTGATCATCGGCGTGCGATCGGCCGGCATCACCGACCAGCAGAAGCACTCCATATCGATGAACTTGAGCAGCTGAGGATCGCGGATGTGGCGCCGGGCCACGGCGCCTGCATTCACGGGCAGCCAGCGGGCCAGGCCGAGGCAGGCCCGGGGGGCGCGGAAAAAAACCTTGGCCAGGTAGGCGGGATCCTCCAGCGAGAGCAGCGGCATCGCGTCGAGGCAGCGGAAGACGCTCCAGCAGGTGTCGTAGAACGCGCGGATTCCCTTCGCCTCGTGGGGGAAGAGGGCGGTGAGATCGGCAAGGAAGCGCTCGTAGTCGCGGTCGACGGCCACGTGGAGCCCACCGGGCAGGTGGTACTCGAGCTGGGTCGGGTCGGGAACCGTGACGCAATGCTCCCCCACGTCGGCCAGCGCGCGGGTGAGCAGGTTGGTGTGACCCTTCTCGCCGAAGCCGAAGATCATCGAGGCTCCCACATCAAACGTGTAGCCCTCACGCCGGAAGCTGCCGCCGCTGCCGCCGGGGATCAAATAGCGCTCCAGCACCAGCACCTTTGCCCCCTTCGCCGCCAGCTGGCTGGCGGTGACCAGCCCGCCGATGCCCGAGCCGATCACAATCACATCCCAGCCTTCCTGCGCGGACCCGGGGGCAGCGGAGCGGACAGGACGGGAAGCGATCACCGGCAGGGCGGAAGGGTTGAGGCGACCCTAGGTGCCGGGGGGCATCGTTCCGGCCCGCCCGTGCCGCACATCGCGAGCAGGGGTCGCGGCTCCAGGCGAGCCGATCAGATCAGTTGCAAGCTGAGGCCGGATTGCTTGATCTCGAGCCAGGAACTGCTGCCATCCTCTTCGTGGTGGCGCCAGGGCCCGGTGTCATCCGGTTGGACGCAGCCACAAGGCCCGCAACTCCTGCCGCCATTGCCAGTGAGCGATCGCAAGGGAGCCGGAGAGGCAAGCTCCGAGCCTGCGGGCGTTTCTTGTGTGGCTGGCGCTCAGGGATTGAGATCTTCCGCTCGCCAGTCTGTTTCCGCCCGCCAGCGGCGGCGGCGATGGGGATGGGCGCTGAGCTCCAGCAGCTCCACCTGGTGGAGGGCGATGCGCAGCAGCAGGAAGTGGGCCGGCAGGGGCGATCCGTCAGGCAGCTCCGGCGGAAAAGCCGCCTCCCGATCGAGGGGCTCGCCGGGGCAGGGCCAGCCCCACAGGGCCCGACCGGCGGGGCTCAGGGCCAGCCAGTGACGCTGCCGCTCCCGCCGCTCCTGCTCCGGCGGCAGCGGCTGCCAGGTGCCCCGCAGCCGGAACTGGGCGCGGGCTCTTGGCAGCAACCAGCACAGTTCCACCGTTGCCTGGCCGGCGACTTCCGCTGGCTTGGCGCTGCGGCCATCGGTGAGCAGATCCAGCGCCGTGGCTCCGGCCCAGCCGCGGAACACCAAGGTGCGCACCCGGGGTGTTCCGTCGCCGGCAACGGTGGCCAGTTGCAACCAACGGGCATGGGGGGCTCGCCCCTCCCGCTCCCGGGCCCCCCGCAGCAGTGGCCGCCAGGGGGGAAGCGCTTCAGGGGAGGGCAGCACCACGGGAAGGGCTCGATCTGCCCCCAGCGTGATGCAGGGACAACGGCAGACGCGGAATTCCGCCTCCAGGCATTGGTGGGCGTCGCAGGCGCTCAGGTACTGCCGGTGGGCGAACGCTTGACCGTCTTCGACGGCTGTTGGTGCCTCTTTCTGGTTTGTGCCTGGCAGTTTCCTGATGGGTCCGGGTTGGGGGCTGGTCGGTCAGATGCCGGAGCCTTCCCCGAAGGTTTCAGAGGTCACCTTCGCCTGGGTGATCGTTGTGTCGGCGGCGATGCTGCGGGTGAGCCAGACGTTGCCGCCGATCTGGGCGCGGTGGCCGATGGTGACGCGACCCAGGATCGTGGCGCCGGCGTAGATCACCACATCGTCTTCGACGATCGGATGTCTGGCTTCCCCTTTCACCAGCATGCCGCGCTCATCCATGGGGAATGACTTCGCCCCCAGGGTGACGGCTTGATAAATCCGCACGCGATTGCCGATCACCGCCGTGCCGCCGATCACCACACCCGTCCCGTGGTCGATGAAGAAGCTCTCCCCGATCACCGCCCCCGGATGGATGTCCACCCCGGTTTCCGTATGGGCGATCTCGGCGATCACCCGCGCCACCAGCGGCGCTCCGGCCTGATGCAGCGCATGGGCGATGCGGTGAAAGGTGATCGCCTTCACTCCCGGGTAGCAGACCAGCACCTCATCGAGGCTGCGGGCCGCCGGATCACCCCGATAGGCCGCCTCCAGGTCGGAATCCAGAAGGGCGCGCAGGTGGGGCAGCTGTTGCGCGAATGCCGCCACAACCTCCGTGGCCCGCTCCTCCAGTGCGGCCTCAGCCCCGTGGCCCGCTCCCTCGAGCCGCACCTGCTCCCGCAGCGTGGAGAGCGCCGCCTCCAGGCTGTGCGTCACGTAAAGGTCGGTGCTGGCCTCGGGCAGGTGGGGTCGGTTGGGATACAGCGCCTCCCGCAGGGCTTCCACCACCTGGCAGAGCGCCTCGCGCTGCGGCAACGGATGGGGCCGGGTCGAGCGGGGATCGCCGGGGACAAACCGCGCGCGTTGTTCGCGCAGGGCGGCCACGATCCCGGTGAGATCCACGGCCGCCCGATCCAGTACCGCTGCCTTCACGTTGCCAGCCCCTGATCGTTAAAAACGCCTTCAAACAGCACCGTACTCAGGTACCTCTCGCCGGAATCCGGCAGCACCACCACGATCGTCTGGCCGGCATGGGCCTCCTCCCGAGCCAGGCGCAGCGCCGCCGCCACCGCCGCGCCGCTGGAGATGCCGGCCAGGATTCCCTCCTCTCGCATCAGTCGGCGGGCCATCGCCACCGCCTCGTCGCTGCTCACCGCCTCGACCCGGTCCACCAGCTTCAGATCCAGATTCGCGGGCACGAAGCCGGCGCCGATGCCCTGGATCTTGTGCGGCCCCGGCTTTACCGGCTCGCCTGCCAGGGTTTGCCGGATCACCGGGCTCTCCGCCGGCTCCACCGCCACCGACACCAGGGGCTGGCCGAGGGTGGTCTTGAGGTAGCGGCTCACGCCGCTGATCGTTCCGCCGGTGCCGACACCGGCCACCAGCACGTCCACCCGGCCCCCCGTGGACTGCCAGATCTCCGGTCCGGTGGTGTCGTGGTGGATCTGGGGGTTGGCGGCGTTGGCGAACTGCTGGAGCAACACGTATCGCTGCGCGTCGGAGGCGGCGATGGGCGGCGGCCACAAACGCCAGGGCGATGCCCGTGTTGCCGCTGGTGGGCTCCACGATCTCCTTGTCCGGCCCCAGCAGACCGTCCTTTTCCGCCTGCCAGACCATCGTGGCGACAGCTTCGGGCCCCACCACCCGGTTGAGGCGCACCAGGGGGGTGTGGCCGATCGAGAGGCTGTTGTCGGCGAAGGCGGGCAGGGCCCCGGCCACAGCGGCGGAGCGGAGGGTGGGGGTGGCGGTCACGCGGCGAGAGCAAAAGAGCGTTTCGTTGTGCTAGCGAAGGCGATGGGGCCCGTGATGTGGTTCAGACCACATCACGGGCCCGAGGGGAGGCAAACAGCGCCTCAAGAACGCTGAACGGTCGTCGACACGGAATCGATCAAGATTCTTGATCGCTGGAGCGGCCCGATCCTTTCCCACGCCTGGCAGCCTGGGCCTGTTTCGCATCAGGCACGGCCTGGCCAGCGCGGTGATGGCGAACACGGCCATCTTCACCTGTTCTGCGTCAACCGCTGGGTGTGTGACGACCGCTGGCTGCCGGCTGCGGGGGCGTCGCTCAGCACGATCCCCTGATTCACCCGCTCCCTGCCCCTGAGCAGCGAGCTTCCTGATCAGGATCTCGTGGTTATCGCCGAAGACGACCAACGGGCTGGCGCGCTTGGCGGCGGCCTGCCGGCCAGGGAGCAGGCGTGCCCTCGCGCCGGTGGGGCTCGATCACCGAGCCTCCAGTGCGCCGCCCTCTGCGTGCTGGCCGAAAATCCACAGCCGCCACGCTGCGTCTCAGTAACTTCCGCATCCTCTACGACGTGTTCGACCATGAGCTGCTTCTGCAGCCCAATCGGGGGCAGACTTGTTTCCCGGAAGCTGCAATCTCCAAGTCAAGGAAAACGGGCCATGAAGATGTCGCCGTTGGCAGATTCTTTCGATAGTCTCTGCTCTTGAAATCAAGACGTTCTGATTTTGCTGTCACACAACAAGAGTCTGGCATCGACGTTCAGGATCAGGCCTTTTTATCGTAGTGAACGGAGATAGGCGGAACCGTAGATGCCGCCAGGAGCCTCCCCAGGCTATTGCTAAAACCATTGCCATAACAGGATTCTAGCCTTGTTGCCGGACGGCGTGTTCGGTTTTATGCTGCCAGGGTCGAAAGACGGTTATATTGCGAATGCGCTCTCCAGCGTTCGCTATCCTTGAATAAGAACAGGAAGTCCACCATGACAGAGAGTCAGATTGTGTACGACCTGACCAAACCAGCAATGCCAGGTCTGGTGAAAATCGGAAAGACGGTTCAACTTGAGGTTGAGGAATGAATGAAGCGAAGCTGCTATACGGCACAGGTGTACCTGTTCCATTCGACTGTGCCTCTGCTTGCAAGGTTAAAGATGCATCGGAGGTCTAGCGTTCCCTTCATCTCGCGTTTGGGAACACGCAAATCAACCCCAACCGTGATTTTTTAAGTTGGAGGCGGAGCGCGAGATTGCGGTACTTAAATTGCTGAAGTTGTCGAAATCATAACGCAGTCTGAGAATCAGAGCGACGCAGGTGTTGGCGTTGAAGGCAAATAGGCAGCTGCCACTCGGATGAGGTCAATGCGACCCAAAATGAACTTTGTTGAGATTGGAGTACCTATTGACTCCGTGCTGTGGTTCAAAGACGGGGGGAGCGAAGTTAAGGTAATCGGCGAAAAGAAAGTTGAATACGCGTTCGAAGTGTGCTCCCCTACGCTGAATACTTGCAGACTGCTAGAATTTGCGGAGGACCATGCGGTACAACTCTCTCCGTATTGGGTATTCAATAGCCGCACGGTCAAGGATATCAACGATGAATTCCACAGCAGTGATGATGAAAGCTAACAACAGGTTCAGGACGGACGCGGCTGCACCATGCCGCTTAGCCTGAGAGTTCGATAGATCGCGGTGTTCCAGCCTAATTTAAAATCACTTCTCACCGCCTTTTTATTCTTCTTGCTGAAAATCTGCATCGAACTACGCCAAAGACCTTGTTCGCCTGCATAGATCATGCAAAGATTGGTTGACTAATCATGTGCCGCATCGCAAAGCCCAGGAAACTTAAAATTCACTCGCGCCAGCTACTAAAAGTGCAATTTGGCGTACTCTATGCTTAGTGAGCATATTTGAATACGGATGACATCAGTCCGCCAGATTTCCTGTAGAGAAGTCAAAAGGCGTAGCCGGCGATACCGGGTCCGTATAAAATCCCCACGTTCCTACCGTACAATCCCCCAGACCCATTGCACCGCCGGCCCTTTGGAGCAAGTTGCCGGTTTCCCATCGGCCGCTTAGGCCGACAACCGCACCCATCGCAAAGTGGATACCGGACCCGCCCATACAGCGTTAGGCCCACGAAAGCCCTTGCCGCAGATCTAAAAGTAGAAATCCTAATCTTTATTCTCAGACACTTCGATTCTGAACAGCCTTTCTATTAGGTCTCCACGTCTAAATGTAGCAGAAAGCTGCTGGGGAGAGACTTCTTGGCCACCATATAGATCTG
>JBILGK010000075.1:0-7431 GCA_044351065.1 Cyanobium sp. | reverse complement strand
CCGCCTGCGCGGCATGCTCAAGAATGGCTGCAAGGTCAATGTGCTGGCGGCCCTCGCGAACCTGTTCATGGCTCGCCATGAGTTGCTATGCAAGACGTGAACTGGGGAGACGTGTGCCCACATGGGGCAATTTCGCCCCGGGATGGAAGAATATTTACCGGGAATCACCCGAATCCGGGCCTAATGGCACTCGATCTACGCTGAAACTGCTCACTTCGAGCAAATCGAAGTCGACGCCGCTTCGTACGGGGTTGTTGCTCAGAGCTTCCCTAGCTGGCGGCCACCGCTCGATATGCGGCCGCATATCGGTGTCCCTGCAGCTGAGACGGCTGCCGGCTACCGCAAGGGTGATCCGTTCACCGATCTCCAAGTGTTGCAGCTGTTGGATTCCCTGCCCACCGATCAACCTGGCCGCCGCTGGGCTGATGCGCTGCGGCTGCTGGCGGAGCTGGGCCTGCGGCCGATCGAGCTGCAGCACCTGGGGGTGCGCAGCGATCCGGGCAGTGGCCAACCGCTGTGGTGGTGCACCTACCGCAAGCGCAGCGGCGGCGGGATGACCACCCCGCGCTGGGTGCATCCGCTGCCGCTCACCGACTGGGACGGGCGGCGGCAGGACTGGCGCCTGCTGGAGCGCTGGCGCGCCGGCGCCATCGAGCTTCCACCCCTGGGCAACGGGCCGGGAGCGGCTGATGCGATCGGCACCTACCTCAAGCGCCAGCAGGGCTGGGTGGAACTGCGTGAGCGCATGGCGGAAAAAGGAGAACGCGCGGTGCCGTACTCATTCCGCCATGGCTACAGCCTGCGGGGACACCAGCTGGGGGTGGACGCCGGGAGTATGGCTCGAAGCATGGGGCACTCACTGGAAGTGCACCTGCGCAGCTATCCATGGGCCAGCGGCAGCAGCACCGCTGCGGCCTTTGCTCGGGCGTTGGAGAGTTGAGGTACGACAAGGAGTATCGACAAGGGCCCGCAAGAATGAGCAAACGAGTTATATGAGTCCGGGCTCGCTTCGAGCGAGAATACAGTGACGAACTCATCTTCAAACAGACTGCTGTCTAAAGCTCTCGAGAAAATGTAGAGCCTTCAATAGGCTGTCATCGGAGACTATGCAATAAGCTGTTGTATTCGGCAGTGACATCATCAAATCCCAATATCCAGAAATAGTATCCGTCAGCTCCACCTTTGCACTGCCTTTCCAGCTCTCGCGCAAAGAGCGCGTCAATCACAAGGAAATGAGGCCAATGGAGTGGCTCAAAAAGCCTGATACCTTCGGGCACTGATGAGAAGTCCATGGATACGCTCCCTACTCCGCTTCCGGGATATGAGAAGTACGTAGAGGATCCTTTATTGGCAAAGCATGGGGCAACATCGCTCGCCAGCTCGATCTCAAGCGAACGTTCACGGAATGAGGGTGGAGGCTCGGAGATCCATGACGGTTGTGTACGAAATGACTGGTCGGGCAAGAGGCAATCAACTCTGGTGGCCACCTTCATGACCCAATACTGTTCGTGCTCAACGGCTTGAGGATGCTTAGTCTGTATCACTCTTGCTTCAAAGATGCAACCTGCATGTCTTTCGAGAAACTCCTTGATGGAATTGGATACCACAAAGAAGTCTCCCAAGTGGTAAAAGTTCTGCATACTGACACAACGATCAGAAACATGCACAAAGTGAAAGACAAGTCCATCCAAGAACGGTGGAAGCGTGGAACGGCGACATCTTTCATACTCGCGGAGTAGCCCCACATCAGGAGTGCCACCAATGGCGCCTTCTAGTCTGTAAGGCGCGGGGTGACCGCATGGGGACATGAGGCTGAACATGTTGATTTACGGGATGTACTTGCCTGATCTCAGAGTCTATTGGCCGCAAGCAGGCGTGAATGGTTGAAGTTGGCTATAGGACAAGCCAGATCGTTCATGTTGAACGTCTCCAAGTTTCTCGATGCCTTTGGCAAGTCAGTTTTCCTGAGGGTTGAGGTCCCTCAGAATGGTGAGGCTGCCTTCATTGCTTGTGACCTCCACCCCTTCACTACGACGACGGAAGTTGCCCCTGTTGGTATCGAGAGCGCCTGTCCCGCCCTTGCTGAGGATCTCCACGGTGCCGCCCTTCCAGAAGACGTAGGAGCTGCGGTAGCCGTCGGACCAGGCTACGTCATAGACGGTGTGGCCATTGCTGTTGGTACGGGGAGAGACGGAGCAGCCGATCTCCTCGCCATTTGGCTTCTTGTAGCTCTGAAAAAAGCAGCTAGCGGTAGCGACCGATGGGCCATTGGAAGCCCCTGGCCTGGGATCGGCTGGTGATGTTGGGGTGAGGCGATTGGCAAGGAAAGGTTGAATCAGTTGGCTGGACACGGCAAAATTCAGACCCTGCGAGTCCCGCAGGATGAAGGTGGCCATGCCCACCACGCAGCTGCGATCATCCAGCACCGGTCCGCCGGAGTTGCCGGAGTTGATAGCGGCATCAGTCTGGAGGATCTCTCCGCCATCGCGCAGCTGACTCACCACCCCGCTGCTGAGGCTGAATTCCAGTCCCTTGGGCGCACCGATCACAAAGACACTCCGGCCGACCTCAGGGGGACCGGTGGCGATCTGTAGAGGGACGCCCCGAATTCCGCTCACCTGCAACAGGGCCAGGTCGGTGGCGGGGGAGCTGCCGCCGGCATCGGTAACGACGGTGGCCGTATCAGAGCTGCCATCGCTCCACTTCAACTGCACGCTCCGGTAACCCTCCACCACGTGGGAATTGGTAAGCAGGAGTGTGTTGCCATCCCGATGCTCCACCACGAAGGCACTGCCTTGGACATCACCGGTCTCGACCACAGCGACACCATCCTTGGCCGCCGAGAAGACCTGCTGGGCGCTCTTCTGCTCGCCAGAGCATCCAGTGGAATTAGGCATGGGGGCGGCAGTCTTCTGGACGGGCTCTGGTCGTCGCGTGGACTCGCTGTCTGCGGTGGAAGGAGATGGGTTGACGATTACGCAACCGTTCAGAGCAAGGGCGCTCGTTGTGACGGCCAGGACGAGGACAGTGCGATTCATTGTGATCAAGCTCTAGTGAAGCAAGGTCGCAGCTGCCGAGTGAAGGGTGCGGAAACCCAGTGAATCCTAGATTTCTTCTCAGAGAAGAAGCGCTTGGCCAAAGGCGCAGGTAGACCCTGGCAAGCGGTTTCGAGCAACCAGATACGGACCTCGCCGCCGGACCGGTAAACCCGCCACCGACGCGTCGTTGTCACCTGGGGCTCCGCCTGGGGTCGCGCCCGAGCTGGCCAGAACCAGAAGACTTCTGCTAGTACAGGTGTTCTCCATGCTGGTGTTGTCGTGGCTGCTTCCCCACCCCACTCCCGAGGCACACGGCTGGCCCCCAGCCCAGCGGCGGACGATGGCGGCTACGAGGAGTGGCCCTACCTCGATGAGGAGGTGCTGGTGGCCAGCCGCAGCCGCAAGGTCTGCATGACCTGCCACTTCTTCCGCCATCACGCCGGGGTGAACTGCATCCCTGTGCTCACCTGCCAGCTGCACCAGGGCCTGCTGACCCATGGGGAGCACCTCACTCGCCGCTGCCAGGGTTGGACCGAAGACATGACGCGCCAGCGGGGCTGGTGCCCGGAGGTGGCATGAGCAGCCGGCGTGCGGTGGTGGGTGTGATGGGGGCTGGAGAGGGCGCTTCCGCTGAGGCGGTGGCCCTGGCCGAGGAACTGGGGGAGTGCATCACCGCCAGGGGATGGGTGCTGCTCACCGGTGGCCGCCCGGCGGGGGTGATGGCGGCGGCCAGCCGCGGCGCAGTGCGGGTGGAGGGGCACCTGGTGGTGGGGGTACTGCCCGATGAAGGGAACGGAAAGGAGAGGCAAAGCACGGCGGAGCTGGATCTGGCCGTGTTCACCGGCATGGGCAAGGCCCGCAACGTCATCAACGTGCTCAGCGCCGATGTGGTGGTGATCTGCGGCGGCGGCGGCCCCGGCACAGCCTCAGAAGCCGCCCATGCGCTCAACGGCGGCCGGCCGCTGATCCTGCTGGCGGTGCCGCCGTTGTGGCAGGACTTCTTCTGCTCGCTCAGCAAGGGGGTGGAAAGCGCGAGCGATGTGCAGGAGTGCTGCCGATTGATCGAGGCCCGACTCAAAGAGGCATGAGTCAGCGACCACCGCGTGACCCCCTGACCCCGCAGGAGGGTTGGCTGAGCGACGGCCGTCAGGTGCTGCTCTTTCGCCAGACTCGCTGGGAGCGCTTGGTGCAACGGCTGGAGATCACCAGCGGCGAGTGGCTCCCCGATCAGGAGATCTCGTTGTTGCGATCGCCCCGAGGAACAGTCCCGGGATCCTGAGCCTCTGAAGCTTCAGCACTGTGGTGACGCTCCAGAAAGGCCTGGATCATCCCTTCCATCCCCTGTTGGGTGCGGCCATGGGGCCGAAGCCCTTGCTCGGCCCAGACGCGATCGAGCTTCAGGCGCAGATCTTCTGAAATCCAGCAGGAGAGCATCACCTTGCCCACACGGCTGGACGTGCATCGCTGCTGGGCGGGGGTCATGACCATGATTGTGCACTTGTACACAATCATGGCACTGGAGCCATCCATGGCCCCCTTGCCCTTGATGGGCCAGAATGAGAACCGTTCTCAGCCATGTTTGGGGCTGGACGGCTCACCCACACCTCATGCCCCAGATCCCCGTCACCGTGCTCACCGGCTTCCTCGGCGCCGGCAAGACCACCCTGCTCAACCACATCCTCACCAACCAGCAGGGGCTGCGCACCGCCGTGCTGGTGAATGAGTTCGGCGAGATCGGCATCGACAACGAACTGGTGGTGGCCACCAGCGACGCCATGGTGGAGCTGAGCAATGGCTGCATCTGCTGCTCGATCAACGGAGAGCTGCAGGAGGCGGTGCATCGGGTGCTGGAGCGCCCCGATCCGATCGACTTCATCGTGGTGGAAACCACTGGCCTGGCCGATCCCCTGCCCGTGGCCATGACCTTCATGGCCGGTGACTTCCGTGACCTGCTGCGGCTGGATTCGATCATCACCCTGATCGATGCCGAACACTTCAACGCCACCGCCCTGGACAGTCCGATCGCCCGGGCCCAGGTGGTGTACGGCGACATCCTGCTGCTCAACAAGTGCGATCTGGTGGCCGAGGAGCGGCTGGCCGCGGTGGAAACCAGCCTGCGGGAGATCAAGACCGACGCCCGCATCCTGCGCGCCAGCCATGGTGAGGTCCCCCTGGCCATGCTGCTGAGCGTGGGGCTGTTCGAAACCGATCGCCTGGCGGCGCTGCAGGCCGCCGAGGACGCCCGCGAGGACGACCACGAGCATCACCACGCTCCTGACCACCCCAATCACGCGCCTTACGGTTCCCACCACGAGCATCACGATCACGCCCATCACCACGCCCATACGCCGGAGTTGGAGGGTTTCAGCTCCGTATCCCTGGCGGTAGACGCGCCGTTTGATCTGCGCCGCTTCCAGCACTTCCTCGACAACCAACTCCCCGACACGGTGTTCCGGGCCAAAGGGGTGCTCTGGTTCCGCGAGAGCGAGCGCCGGCACCTGTTTCACCTCTGCGGCAAGCGCTTCACCATCGATGATTCCGATTGGCCAGCCGGCACGCCGCGCCACACCAGGGTGGTGGCGATCGGCAAAGAACTCGATCAGCCCACCCTCAAGGAGCAGCTCAAGGCCTGCCTGGTGGCGCCATGAGCCGGATCCTGCTCATCTCCGGCCCGCCGGGTTGTGGCAAGACCAGCTGGATCCTGAGCCAGCTGCAAGCCCACAAGGGCCCCTGCGGTTACCTGCGTCTGGTGGGCTTCCCGGCTGAGGGCTGCCCGCAGGCCCTCGATGGCGGCATCGATCAGGCCGTGCTGGCGGATCATTGCCCGGGTCTGCGCGATCTCGCCGATCCGGCCCAGGCCTTGGCGCCCCCTGGCGGCGATCTGCTGGCCCTGATTGAACTGCCCCAGTTCCACCCGCGTGCCGATGCCGACAGCTCCGGAATCGACCCACGGCTGCTCCCCCAGCTGGAAGCTCTGCAACTCCTGCCGCAGCGCCATCTGAGCTTCGGCCGTGACCCGGAACTTCCCCCGCAGGACACCTTGCAGTTCAACGCCCTCGAAGCCTGGAGCCTGGACCTGACCCGAAGCGTCTGGGATCCCCCCAGCCTCAACAGCTTCTGGTTTGAGCTGGTGAATGGGGCCTACGGCGAGGTGTATCGCGCCAAGGCGCTGATGAACCTGCCCGATGGCCGCAGCTTCTTCTTCAACTGGATCGTCAGCCAGGAGGGGACCCAGTTCCTGCCGCTGGAGCGTGTCGCTCCGCCCGAGGGCCGCCCGCAACGCCTTTCGCGGCTGGTGGTGCAGGGCAAACACCTGGATGCGGCTGGCATCGAGACCACGATCGCCGACGGGCTGCTCAGCGATGCGGTGCTGGAGCTGCAGCAGGCCCCACAACGCCCCTCCGGCGCTCCGCTCCCCGCCACCCGCTGACTGTCGCCATCTCCAACCACCGCCCCATGGCCCACGCCGTTATCTCCTGCCTGCACGCCAACCTCGCCGCCACCGAAGCGGTGCTCAGCGACATCGATCAGCTCGGCATCGACACGATCACCTGCCTCGGTGATCTGGTGGGCTACGGCCCCCAGCCCAATGAGGTGGTGGAGTTGATCCGCGCGCGCCAGATCCCCAGCTGCCAGGGCTGTTGGGATGAAGACATCATCGAAGGCCTCAATTCCTGCGAATGCAGCTACCCCTCCCAGCTGGCTGAGCGGCGCGGGCAACAGGCCCATCACTGGACAGCGGCCCAGCTCAGCGAGGAGAACAAGGACTTCCTCGCCAGCCTGCCGTTGTCGTTGCGGCGCGATCGCCTGCTGTTCGTGCACGGCAGCCCCAACAGCCAGCACGAATACCTCCTGCCCGACATGAATGCCTTCGCCGCCCTTGAGCGGGTGGAGGCGGCGCAGGCCGACACGCTCTTCTGCGGCCACACCCATCGCCCCTATGTGCGTGAACTGCGTGAGGGGGTGATCAAGCTGCGGTTGCGCCGGGCCCTTGCCAGCCCTGGGCCCGACATCGAACGCGAAGTCGATCTCCCCGTTCGTCGCATCGTCAACGCCGGCTCGGTGGGGGAACCGCGGCACGGCGGCACCAGCGCCACCTACGTGATCCACCACGAGCAGGACGACAACGTGGAGATCCGCGAGGTTCCCTACGACGTGGAACGCACCTGCCAGGCGATCGTGGCCGCTGGCCTGCCGCCGCTGTTCGCCTGGCGGCTCCGCCACGGATTTGAGTACGCCGAGCGGGCCGACGACGCCAGCCACGTTTGTGAGCGCTGATGGCGATGTGGGCACTGCTGAGCGGCTTGCGCGGTGATCTGACGGTCTATGCGGCGGTGCAGGCCGAGCTGCGCCGCCAGCGGGTCGACACGTTGTTTGTGCTCGGCGATCTGAT